>JACDAQ010000039.1 GCA_013695355.1 Candidatus Protochlamydia sp. | reverse complement strand
AAGTTGGAAAAAATCCGTGCCTGTCAGCTGATCTACTTCTTTTTGAAATGCGTCCATTTTACACTCCGATGATATCCATAAATCGGAGGATTATGCACTAAAATTTATTTTTGATAAATGGTATAAGTTCCTAGATTGCCTTTTTTTACATTTTCTTATTTAATGTTAGTTCTTTGTTTGACATTATGCCTTACCTTTGGTGAAATAGACTAAAAAATTATCTCCTATGATTAAAAATTATCAGGACTATTATTGGAAGGCTGGCAAACCATGCGGCAGAGGAACTGAAAATAAAACCCATTTTTATCGCATCCTTACAGATCCTTATGGCAAAAGATATTCAGTCGAAAAATATAGCAATGGATCCTTTGACGTAGTCGTTTATGATTCTTTATTATTGGATTTCCGCCATCTGACTCCCATGCATCAAACAGCCTGGCAACGTGAAAGACTGAAAGAAGAAGGGAATCAGATCCATTGCCTGCTTCGCAACCAGGATGATCGTGCTATATTATTGGAAAAGCATTATTTTGAGCTAAATCTTTGCGTCAAATGTGAAATTTTCTCAATCCATCGCCTGCTTGTTGCGACTCAACATCTCTATTATCAAAGTAAGGGTGACTCCTTTAACGGCGTCATCTTGTTTGATCTGGAAAATCGTCCAGTCATGAAAAAAACTTATGCGTGGGACGGTGAAACGAGTGAATTTAGCGCTTTAATAACTGAAGAATGGGACCATGGCACAGCTCACATCATTGCATGAAAAAAAAATATACCCAATAAAGACCGGGATGGAGCTTTTGCAGGCCTTCCGATGCAACTCAGCCCTCCCCTTCAAATTTAGCTGTACGCAAGGAGATTGCGGCGTCTGCGCAATTAATGTGATCGAAGGTAACAGCAACCTATCCAAAAAAACCAGGACAGAGATTGCCACTCTTGGCAAAAAAAAACTTAGTCCTTCCTATCGCCTTGCTTGCCAGTGCTCCATTTTGGGAGATGTAACAATTATGTAAATGAAAAATAAAAAGATAATTATACGATTTATCTAATAAGAACAATTGAAGTAATCTATTCATTTTTGATAGCGTTATTGTTCTTTAATATTTTATAGCGGTCGTCATGAGATTATTCTTTTTTTTACTATTTTTATTAGGTTCTTTGCAGGGAGAAGTTTTATTTCAAGAACCAACATCCCATGAAATAAAAATAATTCAAAATTCTTTTTATGAGTTTGCGGCTGATCAAAGTGTTCAGGCAGGCAAATTTGGAAATAAAGAAAATGCAAAAGACTATGCAATCAAAGAATTGGATGAACTTGTTGAAAATAATGAGAATCATTTATATTACGCTTACATTTCTTCAGTTGATGGAGAAATTCAATACGGATATCTTATTGTTTATTTTTACGAAGAGTTCAGAGCTGCTGTGTTATATGGTTTGTATATCGAAGAAGAGTATCGGGGTTGCGGAATTGGAACGGAAACACTTCAATATTTGGAAGCCTCTTTAAAAGAGAGGGGGGTAAAAGATATTTGCCTTAATGTCTATGATTTTAATAAAATGGCTTTTGGACTTTATAAAAAAATGGGTTATGAAATCTTCTATACCTATTATAATGATGATGGAGTACCTCAAGGCTGTAATATGATAAAATTCTTAAAATGAAGTGAACTTCGCGGCGGTTTAACGATATTTTACCATCGAGATCGGAAAGCTGCTCGCAGAAATCTTTCTCTCTCTCTGTATGCTCGGTGCTCTCAGTGGTTGACTAGTGGATCAATTGGTAGGCATCAACCTAAAAACTAAGCTTTACAGTCGTTGGAACAAGATAAGCATGATCGCTGACGCGGCAGGATGATGCAGGATATGGCAACATTAAATGGTTATTGACAATTTTTTTTACCATTTTTTTATTATCTTCTGAAGCTGAAGGCTACCCTGCTTATCATGTTAATTTGATATTAACCTAATTTATGGGCTATCTTTCAGTTAGGTTGATGCCTATGCGGTTGGCGTATCGTAAAGGGTCTATATTAGTTAAATAGACCCTTTTAAGATAGCCAACCCAGGGCTTTGACTAAGAACCTGTTCAATATCAATGTAGTTGACCTACTAGCTATTGGTTGCTTAATGCATCAAAAGTCGGCTTGTTTACCAGCTTACCCTGAAAATACCAGTCAGTTTGAGTGATGTCCTTTACATACGTATGGCATGGGCCATGTTTTTCCCCTTTTACCCAGGTATTACGTTGAGCCAGGATTTGCCCTTCACGGTATCTTTGCTCAATTCCATGCGGCTGGCCATTGACGTATGGAAGGTCTGAACGCCTTTCTCCATTTTCAAAAATTATCGTATTTCCATGCTGCCGACCGCCTTTCCACTCTTCTATTGTGGCTGGCTCGCCGCCAAGTGTGTAGGTCCGGCGCTGTCCTTGAACCTCATTATTTATATAGGGAGTCAAAGCTTCAGGCAAGCCGTTGGGATGATAAGTCGTTCGCAGCACCATTTGCCCATCGTTAATTTCATCGATAGAGGTCAGATTGCCATATCCATCGCGCTGCATCCTGATTCCAGCACAGTCGTCAATGCGGGATTCTGTTTCGTTAGATAAATTATAGTATTCCCCTTTGGCCAGCCTCCCCTGGTGATACTCTTCCTTGCATTGGGGAGCTCCATTCTCGTACCAAACGATCGCTGTATGCCGATGAGGCTCATCGTAAATAACCTGTCTTTGCGGAATCCCATTTTGATAGTTCCACATCTCTTTTTCCAGCTGCCCCTGGCAGTAGCTTTCTCTTTTTTGAATCACTTCGCGATGAGGAAAAGTATAAGTGGTTTCCCCATGTAGCACACCCCCCTCATAGGAGTTGGATACCACAACGCCATCTCGCCGCGTCGAAACAACTCTTCCATGGCGCCCTCTTTCCGACCATTCGTCCGGATCAAGCGGAACTCCATAGCGATGGACGTAGGTCTGGCAAATGACATCATCACAGGAGCGCTTGGATTGACATCCAAATGAGGCAAGCAATAAGGAAGTAAAAGCAAAAAATTTAAGTAGGTTCATTTTCATAGGGTGCACTCCAATTTTAACTGTTTTACGGCTTCTGCCGTTAAACGCTGATGTTCTGCTTCAACGCTCTCTTGAGCAATGGTTTTCGAAGGATCGCGGTAGAAGAAACGAAGCGTAATATTTTGCAGATCTGCGCCCAATTTCTCATTTCTATATATTCCTAACAAGGTAACCGCTTCTAAAAGATTAGAATTTTGGGCATGAATAGCTTCTATAAGTTGTTCATAAGAAATGTTTTTGGAGAGAGTGATCGTCCAGTCCCTATCTGACCCGGGATAAATAGCTATAGGTGTAATTTTATCAAGCCGTTTAGAGACCTGCAATAAATCATGCAAATTAAATTCGCCAAAAAGAATGCGCTGACTAACGTCCAGACGTCTTTGAATCGCAGGGTGGACTTCTCCAAAAGATCCAATTTCAATTTCATTCACGAAAACCGAGGCTTGTCTTCCGGAATGTAAGGTGTTTAGGTTCAAGTTTTTGAAGGATGGTTGGCGAATTCCTAGTTCGGCTAGAAGGTTTTCTACAATTCCTTTTAGATCAAAAAAATCATATTCCCTTGAAGGTCCATCCCAGTATTTCGGGCGGGAAATTCCGGATAAAATAATTCCAGCTACAGACTGCTCCTCATAGTGCTCATTGGCTTTGAAATGAATCTTCCCCACCTCAAAGCATCCGATCTGATCATTTTGATGATCAATATTGTATTTAACTGTCTGGAGTAACCCAGGCAGCAGTGACGTACGCAAAACCGATTGTTCTATTGATGTGGGGTTCAAAACCTTAATTATAGACTCAGGTGGCATTGTATGGTCAAGAACAATGCCGAGCAGGGTAGGTCCAATGAGATCGCAAGTTAAAACTTCCTGCAACCCTTGAGCGATCAAGCGGGTTCTGACTTCTTTTTCAAGCAAGTAAATAGGAGGCGGAGGAATGTGCGATGAACGGTAGGCCCCTCCATTTCTTGGAATATGGTCGTAACCGTACAATCTGGCAACCTCTTCAACCAGATCTATTTCTTCTTTAAGATCGGTACGGTAGGTAGGCGTGTTAACGATAAAAAAATCTTGCCCATCCCATTCATACTGAAAATCGAGGCTTTTGAATATTGTTTCTACCTCTCCCACACTAAGCTGTGTACCTAAAATCTGGTTGATACGGCTATAACGGCAGCTAATTGTGACTTTAGGAAATTCTTTTATCTTCACATCAATTGCTCCGGCTTGAATCGTACCTCCGGCTGCTTCCTGGATCAGAAAGGCCGCACGGTCCAGTGAAGCAACAAGTTGATTCGGATCTGTCCCTCTTTCAAATCTTTTTGAAGCATCCGATTGAAGCCCTAGCGCCTTACTTGTTTTACGAATGCTTACTGGATCGAAGTAAGCCGACTCTAAAACAATATGGCGGGTCTCAGAATGGACCTCGCTATTAGCCCCGCCCATTACTCCAGCGACGGCAACAGACTCTTTGGCATCTGCTATTACCAAAAATGATTCTTTCAACGCCCTTTGCTTACCATCCAGCGTCTCAAAAATTTCTCCTTCCTTAGCCATTTTGACAATGATCTTATGCTCAAATAAACGGTCATAATCAAAGGCGTGCAAGGGGTGGCCCAGCTCTAATAAAACATAATTAGTGATATCAACGACATTATTAATGCTTCGCAAGCCGCATTTCTCAAGCCTTACCTTAAGCCAATCAGGGGAGGGCCCAACCTGCACATCTTTTATCATTCGGCAGGCATAACGTGGGCATTTATCCATATCCTGAACTGCAACAGAAAGCGAGGCTGTAATAGGCTCTCCTTTTTCTTCTAAGCGCGTAGAAGGGATGGTGAATGGGAGACCAGTTGCAGCAGATAATTCACGCGCTACACCGATAATTGAAGAGCAATGCCCGAGGTTCGGGGTCAAAGAAATTTCAAAAATTGTGTCTGCATAAATATCTGTCAGGGAAAGCCCGGCAGCGAAGTTCTCTGGGAGCTCTAAAATTCCCTCATCTTCACCCGTTAAATGCAATTCTTTGCCTGAGCACAGCATGCCGCTCGATTCCACGCCGCGAAGTTTAGATTTTTTGATCTTAAATTCTTTGCCTTCATCAATCAAAACAGCCCCAAGGGGTGCAAAAGCGGTCACTAAGCCTGCGCGGCAATTTGGCGCCCCGCATACTACCTGGTGCGTCTCGACGCCATCTGAAACAGATGCGACCACTAGCTTGTCAGCGTTTGGATGCTTTTCCACACTGATGACGTGGCCGACAACAACCCCTGAAAAATCAGCCCCACTTGTTTCGTAGCTATCGACTTCAAGCCCAGCCATCGTCAGAATTTTAGCAATCTCTTCAGGCAGTAGATTAATATCAATATATTCTTTAAGCCAGGACAAAGGAATGCGCATAGTGGAACCAATTAATAATCAATTAAAATTTTAGGTCAATTGTGAAAATCAGTGTAGCACAGCCGGAAGATTGGAAAAAGAAAAAACGATTATTTTTTCCAAACTTTACATGCTTCTTTTGTTTTTTGAAATACCTGAGAATAACTGTATGACTCCGAAGACTTTTAAAAGTTAGTTATTAATAAAAAAATTAATTGATAAGTTTAATTAACTATGCAATACTAAAAATTGGAGGTATTTATATTATGTTTTTTAATTTTATAACACTTATTGCTTCATGCTAAATGATTCGCTATCAGGCGATTTATGCATCATCTGTAGGATGCACTTTAACGCCGCGCATCGACTTTATAACCCTAAATTTTCCAATGAAAAAAATTTTGCCATTTTTGGAAAGTGCAATAATGAAAATGGGCATGGACATAATTATGTGATTGAAATTTATGTTAAGGGCTCTATCGATCCGGAGACTGGTTTCATTATCAATCTTAGTGATTTAAAGGCGATTATTGATAAAGAAATTATTCAGGAATGCGATCATAAAAATCTGAACTTAGATGTTACATGGTTAAAAAACGTCATTCCCACAACTGAAAACCTTGTCATTGCCTTTTGGAAAAGAATTAAAAACAAAATAAGCAAAGGAAAGTTATATAAAATTAGATTATATGAAACCGAAAATAATATCGCAGAGTATAGCGAATTAAATTAAAGGGGCATCTATGTTTGATTTTGAGGAAATGGAAAACGATCGAAAAGCCATACAGATCGCTGAACATATTTCACAAATATTGACATTGATTGGCGAAGATGTGAATCGGGAAGGATTATTGAAAACTCCTACCCGGGTGGCAAAAGTTCTCGAATACCTAACTATGGGATCCAGCCAGGAAAGAGAGGTAGAGGTTTTGCTTTCTAGCGCATTATATACGCACGAATATAATGAAATGGTATTGATCAAAGACATTGAATTTTATTCTCTTTGCGAACATCACATGTTGCCTTTTTTTGGCAGAGCGCATATAGCTTACATGCCGGATGGAAAGGTCATTGGCTTGTCCAAAATCCCACGGCTAGTGGATTTGTATGCAAGAAGGCTGCAAATCCAGGAGAGAATGACCATGCAGATAAAAGACGCTCTTCAGAAGCATCTTGAGCCTAAAGGAGTGGCCGTTTTAATCCAGGCTAGCCATATGTGCATGATGGTCAGGGGTGTTCAAAAACAACAATCAACCACGGTGACTTCTGCTTTGTCTGGAGAATTTTTAACAGATTTCAAGACGCGGGAGGAATTTATGCATTTGGTATCTGGAAAGTTATGAATATTGTAGTTACCGGCGCAAGCTCCGGAATTGGCTTTGAAATCGCTAAAGCCTTGGCAACAAAGAACCACACTGTTGTCGCGATAGCCCGCCGTGGTGAGCGCCTGGCGCATTTAGAGGCCGAATGCCTCAAGGTAAATCCTTCCGCCAAAATTTTTACTGTCGAATACGATTTGGCGCTTTTATCTGAAACAGGGAATAATCTTTTAGAATATATAACCCGGCTGCTTCCTTTTGTGGATATTTTGGTCAATAACGCCGGCCTTTTAAAAAAAGCCCATTTTGCAGAATTGAATTTAAAGGATTTTTCCGAAACATTTGCAGTCAACGTTTTCGCACCAGCGGAGTTATCCCGTCTGCTGCTCCCGTTAATGGGCAAAAGGAACGCCCATATCGTAAATATAAGTAGTATGGGAGGTTTTCAAGGGAGTTCAAAATTTCCGGGTATAGCGGCTTACAGCTCAAGCAAGGCTGCTCTAAATTGCCTAACCGAATGTCTGGCTGTAGAACTGGCAGAGGTCAATATTAAAGTCAATTGTCTGGCTCTCGGAGCCGTTCGAACTGAGATGCTGGCCAAAGCTTTTCCACATTATAAAGCTTCTGTCACAGCCGAACAAATGGGTGAATACATTGCGCAATTTGCCCTTAACGGACATCATTATTTTAATGGAAAAATCATTCCCGTTTCTCTAGCACCTTAATTTTTTTACTGGCTCATTCGTTTTTCAAGCCTCTCTCTAACAAGAGGGTTTAAATCGATAATAGAATTCAAATCAAAAACAGAAAAGGCAAGCACCAGGCAGGGAGTAATCGTCATTGCTGTTGCAGTTCTTGAGGCAATACTTCTTTCGCCAAAATAATCACCATCCTCTAAAACCTCCCAGCTTTTTTTTTGTTCTTTATCAACTTTTATAATTTCAATGCTTCCTCTAATAAGAATATAAAACATATCCCCAATATCTCCATGTCTATAAATAACCATGTTCTTGGGATAAGTGATCATTCTTAGTTGATGACGGATCAATTCCAACGAATCCTCAGGTATTCCAAAAAAAAGAGGGATTTTTTTCAATCTTTCAATCGAAATTAAAATGGAATCTAATTTGCCTTCAATGAAACCATTTTGCTTATTCCACATGCCTTGGTAAATTCCCTTTTTATCGAGTAACTGTTGATGTGTTCCAAATTCCCGGATGGCTCCCTGATCAAGCACATAAATGCAATCAGCATTCATCACGCAGGCAAGGTGATGGGCGACAACAATGACAGTGCAATCTTTAGCTATTTCCTCAATGGTTTTATTGATCGCAGCTTCTGAAACAGGATCTAGAGAAGCTGTAATTTCATCTAACAATAGTATTTCCGGAGAGCGTATGAGGGCCCTTGCCAGGGCTACGCGCTGTTTTTGACCACCTGAAAGCCGAGACCCTCTAAAACCCACTACGGTCTGATATTTATTGGGCATAAGGTGAATGGCGTGGTCTAATTCGGCTTTTTTTGCGGCTATTTCAATTTCCTGATCGGTCGCATTAGGCTTTCCCAACCTTATATTTTCTTTGATGGTGGTATCAAAGAGCTGAGCTTCCTGAGAAACGTATCCTATGACTTTATAAAGATCTTCTTTGTTTAACTGCTCTAAATTGATTCCGTTAATTTCGATCGAACCGCTTGAAGGCGTGTAAAAATTCAATAGCAAGTTGATCAGAGTTGATTTTCCTGATCCATTCGAGCCTACAAATGCTACTTGGGACTTATAAGGGATTTCAAAATTCAAATTAGAAATGTTTAAATTTTTTGGATCGTATCCAAAAAAAACATTTTTAAAGCGGACATTAGGAGATGTAATTTTGGACTGAACTACTTTTGTTTTTTTTTCATTTTCATTTTTTTTATTTAAAATTTTTTGCACGCTCTTCAAGGCAGCATAACCTAAAGTTACCGTGGGCAAACTATAAAAAATTCGAATAATGGAATAGATCAATTGACTGAAGACAAATTCGAATGACACTAGAGCTGCAATATTAAAATTTTGTGAAAATACAAAATAACTTCCTATGGCAAAAACGGTAATTCGTAAGACAATTGGCATAATATCTGCAGAAGAAGAAGCCAAACTATTAAGGAACTGAATGCGGCTATATTTCTTGCACGCCTGCAGGTTTTTGGCCTCGAAAATTTTTTTTTGCTTTTTTTGCAAACCAAAAATTCGAATGATCGGCTGTAATAAAATATTTTCCAGAGCGAAAGCCGAAAGGTGCTCTTCAGTCTCCCGCTCATCGCCAAGTGAATTGATTTTTGGCACAACGATTTTGGGGACAAGGAATAAGAAAGGGACCAGCATAAGGGCGACCGCAGTCAACTCAATGTTGATAATTGATAGTAAAAACAGACTGGAAAAAAAAGAAAGCAACGAATAAATCACAGTTTTATCAATGACTGCAAGAGCCGCCCCCACAAAATCAACTTCCTGGAATCGGACCAAAAGCTTTGAAGCCTCTCTTTCTACAAGCTGCCCAATAGAAAGCTGCTGAATGGCCGTAAAGACCTTCATTCTAAGATCGCCTATAATATCGGATGAAAGATTGGAATAAAAGAAACAGCGCCATAACGAGCTTCCGACAGCTAGAATGGATCCCAGGAAAAGGTAATAAAAAAGATAGGTCAGCCTCTCGATCTGCCGGTTAGCGAGGGCTGAAATAATAAATTGGATGCTATAAGTAAAAAAAGAATAAAAGGCCACTTCAATGGTTAACAAAGCAATGACAAAAAGAATACGCCGCCAATAGGGGCGCAAAAAAAAAGCAATAAAATTAAGGGTTCGCATGGTTAGATACTTTTCGTTAAAGACCTTTTTCCTTTTGCATGGACAGATAGGATTCGCTTGATGTCAGCCGGCGGTAGATGATTGCATAAGCGATTGTGAAGACGGGCAATACCACGAGCAAACCCACAAAAAATAATAATGTTCCAACAATGCAGGCAAGGATTAATAGGAGCAAAAATTTTAAAAGGTCCCATTTAAATCCATAAGTAGCCTTAGAACTTAGCTTTAAAGCCTCCACAGGACCTGCTTTTTGATCGGCAATAAAAAAAGGGTAAAGCCCAAAACGGATTGCCCAAATAATTCCAGGGACTATAAATAAAATGAGTCCAATTGTCACGATCCCTATATACAAAAGGGAAGAGAGAAAATAATTAAAAAAGCAGTCAAATCGAGCAAACAAATCTTCAAATTTTACTTTTAACCCATCTGCAGCACGAAGAGCCATATAAGCAAAGCCTGCACTAAATCCCGCTAAAACCAAGCGATAACCTAGAGCAGTCAAAAGCTGTGCCCAGGAAAAAGGCACAGTTGTCCTTTGTAATTCATCGATCAACTCTCCCCTGTCATTATAAATGATCGCTTCCTGAATGCGGGCAGCTTTCTGGAAAAATAAACCATTCAATATGGATTCAGTGGCAGTAATAATAAATACTAAAAGCAAAGCTCCCAGCCAGGGCCAGGGATTTTCCTTAAATCTTTCCCAGGCCATTCTAACTACTTCCTTAATCAAAAAAATAGGTTGGCTCATGCTTCACTTCCTTTTTTGGTCTTTTTCCTCTTATACCGAATGAATCCTTTTTTAACTCAATTTAAAATGACTCACGAGAGAAATGATAAAAACGTATTCTTTCCATTAATTATTTAAATATGTTTTATACTTTCTTAATCAATAATCCATATAGTTAAACTTTTTAAATTAAAACAAAAGTTAAAAATGGAAAACTTATCTATCAATCAAAATAAATTAGTAAGTAATATTTTGATTAATCCCCTTATTCCTCCCTCAAATGAGTTAAAAATTGTTGAAAAACATGAAAAGCATCTAAATGAATGCCTGCCCATTTTATTCGGAATGCTGACACCTTATGAAGCATTTAAAGAGGGTTTTGAAAGGGCCATTGCCAGCTTCATCAAATTGGGAAATGAGGGTAAGGTTAATAAAATTCTGTCTGAAAAACAAACAAAAAATATTGAAACTGAACTAATGGAAACTTTAATAAAAAATTTATTAAACGATTTCAATTCCGTTAAATTTATTAAGAAAGACAATAAATATTTAGCAATTTGTCATGGAAAACTTTATCAATTTTCTAATATTCTCGAAAAGGCAAATTTTAATTTAATCGTACTGACAAATAAAGATTTGGTAGCTTATCAAAAACTTTTAAATACCCAAACACTGTACCAACAGCCAAATTTAAACACAGGCAAGCCTACAGCACTAGATTTTGAAGCGCGGGATCCTCAAGGACTTTGCAAAAATATTTCCTTTGCCGAAAAAGAAGCGATTAATATTTACACGGGACATTATTATCGCGCTATGAATTCTTTGATGCGCGGAAATATTGATGACGCCATTGAATGGGGAAGCGCTCCCTCTTTTTTCACAGTCAAAGAGCAGGCCAATCACAACATTAAAGAAACTTTGCTTCACGTTATCGTTGCAGTGTCCGGCCTGAATAAACTTCCAGATTTTGTCCCTTCTCCAGGCATCGATGGCAAACCCCAGAAATATCTTTACCGCAGTGAAGGGAGCTTGCCGGAAAGTGTCCTAGCTCAGCGGAAATGGGCCGTACTGAACGGAGGGCAGATTACGACTGAAATGGGATTCATCAGCACCTCCTTTTCCAAGCCGGCAGAGGGCTTTTTTGGAGAGCATACATCATCCGCTGTGATGATCAAAAATTTGAAAGGTAAAAAGATTACTCCTCTTTCTCAATTTGGCGATAGCGAAAGGGAAGTTCTTTTGCCGCCCACGCAATTGCAATGGAAATATCAAAAAGACGTGATTACCGATGTCTATAAAAACACTCTGCCTCTTTTCATCGCCAAGCCTGTAAGCGTGAATGCCCCCGCCGAAAAGGGAATTACAAAAGAAATGTTTGTCTCAACGATCAGTCCTAAGGATAATCTCATATTTGGGGTCGATACCGAACTCACTTAATCATTCTATATGGCAGGCATACGTAAGAGCTGCCGCCCTCTCTTAACTCATTTCATTTTTTTTAATGAAATTTAAGAAATTTTCATAAGCCAATAAGTTGATAACCCTATCCTTCAATTTTAACTCATCCGAGATAAACGCTAATAAATCCTGGTAGCTGGAAGCATTGGCATAGGCTTTAAAAAAGGGTTCTCCCTTTCTTTTCAAAGCTGGAAAATCAGCCTCATAAAAAAAATCTGTTCCTAAGCATAAATGTTTTTCCCCTCCTAGATTTAACCAAAAAGCAATGTGATCCAAGATAGATTCTTCGGATTCACCTAGGAAAGGGGCGTACAAGTTAAAGCCGACAACACCTTCCCTGCGAAATATCTCTTTGGCAATGTCCGCAGGTAAATTTCGAGGGGCAAAAAAAACAGGCCTGGCGTTGGAATGGCTTGCAATTAATGGGAAATGAAGTCCTTTATTTTCCATGTAATTGATGATCTCATAAGCTAAAAAGTCTGAAGCATGGCTTAAATCGGCAGTGATAGTTCTCTCATGCATCAGCTCTAAAAGCCTTTTGCCATCCTCTCTTAAGCCTATTTTTGTTAAAGCGCCACCCCCAAACCGATTTTCCTCATTCCAGGTAAGGCTAATATAAAGCGGTTTACCAACCCTATCGATGATAGATTTAAGACGATCAAAACCATTGCCGACAGGTTCCAGCTCATTGCAAAAACCAGAGGCGTTTTCAAAAGCATACAATAGAGCAGTACAATTTTCGGAAGAAGGGCCGTTCTGGTATAAATAAACATCATGCGGATAGTGTGCGGGAAGACTTTGAAAGAGTTCTATCTGCGCCATTCCCTTTCTTACAGAATGGCTATCGGTATGTGTAAAAACCGCACATGTTTGCCATTTTACATTGCCCGCTTTTAACTGAGGGATAGCGCACCGGGCAGCTGGATCCCAAGCTGTCCGTTTTCTATCGTTTTCCAAATAACATAAAAGATCGCAATGCAAATCGGCAATTGGAATCACTGTTTTTTCCTGGTTATGAAAATCTTAATTAGTATTGATTATGCGCCGGCAGACTGTCAACTATTTATATAGAATTATAGTAATATTAAAAGCTGCCATATTTGAGTTTACGCCCCTATTGCCAATTTATTTTAGATGCAACTTAACAAACCTCTGCATCTTATACTATTTTCTTGATTACTTCGCCAATCCACTGTTAAGCTTAGTTTTTATAAACACAATCACGGATTTCTCCTATGGCCCCGCTTCCCTCTTTCCTCGCTGCTTTCAAAGAGTTAATAGATAACAACCGGGAAAAATGGCTTGAAGACTATTACACCTTTTTGCGTTTCCCTAGCGTGAGTTCTGAGCCGGAATACAAGGAAGGCATGCGGGCTTGCGCCAACTGGATCATTGAATTGTTAAAAGGGCTTGATTTTAGGGTGGAGCTTTTGGAAACATCGGGACACCCTGTTATTTTTGCTCACTATGAAGTGGACATTCAAAAACCTACTTTATTAATTTATAACCATTATGATGTCCAACCGGTCGATCCCTTGAATGAATGGGAATCAAACCCATTTGAACCTGCTCTTAAGGGCAGCGAGGTTTATGCAAGGGGCGCTCAGGACAATAAAGGGCAATGCTTTTACGTTCTTCAGGCTTTAAAGTTTTACCTTATGCAGCGTAATTTCCCCCTTAATATTAAACTTTGCATTGAAGGTGAAGAAGAAACCGGAAGCGCCGGCTTATCCATGCTTTTGGAACGAGAAAAAGAGAGATTCCGGGCCGATTATATTGCCATTATTGATCTTGGCTTAAGGGCACCTCAAGTCCCAGCTATCACTTTGGGAACTCGCGGCATTATCACCATGGATCTCGAAGTTCATGGCTCTCATACAGACCTCCATTCGGGATCCCATGGAGGCATAGCACTGAATCCGATCCACGTACTGGTTGAAATGCTCGCATCCCTGCGCAATGCCGAAGGAAGAATCACCATCCCTGGCTTTTATGACCAGGTCCAAGAAATGCAAGCTGAAGAGCGCTCTTCCGTTTCATTTCAATTTGATGTTGCCGAATACCAAAGATTGACCGGCGCCTACCCTTTTGGTGGCGAAAAAGATCGGTCTGCTTTAGAAAGGGCCTGGGTAAGGCCCACTTTGGAAATCAATGGAATAAGCGGAGGATATAGTGGAAAAGGATTTAAAACGGTCATTCCGGCTAAAGCCTTTGCCAAAATTTCATGCCGCCTTGTTCCACGGCAGGTACCGGAACAAATTGGGGAATTGATCAAAAAACATCTTAAAGAAATTGCGCCCCAAGGAGTTCAGGTGAATGTAAATGTCCATCCGGGACAAGGCCGGGCTGTACGGGTTAATCTTAATTCTAAAATTGTCAAATGCGTTTCAATCGCTCTTCAGGATGTTTTTGGAGTCCCATGCGAATATATTTTTACAGGAGCTTCCATCCCAATTATTCCTGAACTGGCTGCTGCGGCAGGAGGCGAGGTGATTCTCATGGGGCTTGGCCTGGCTACAGACCAGATCCATGCGCCAAATGAACATTTTGGAGTAGACCGCCTTGAAAAAGGAATGCTGGTCATTATGCGAACATTGGATTTATTGGAGTAAGCAACCTATCCCACTCTTTGAGTGGAATAGGTTCATTTCTTAATGGGTCAATACGAGGTTTTGTATGGAGGAGCGCATAGTATTTAAATTGTTTTCTACAATTTTCGCATCCTTTGCATTTTGGTTACTAAAATGAGCATAACCTAGTTTATATAAAGCAAAAATTGCAGTTCCTGCTCCTATGCCCAAGCCAGAGTGAATGAGCAAAGCCGATCCGCCAATGGCCCCAAATGCCAGCAAGGCGCCTGCCGAAAAAGTTAAAAGCAATAAGGCTGTGCGGTGGGTCCTTTCTGTTTCCTTTCTGTTCAAAATTCCTACAACTTTATTAATTGAATCTTCGATTCCTGACACGTTCACCCCTTGGGCCTGATAAGCGTTTTTATTGTAGGACCACTTTCTCTTTAAAGATTCAAAAGAAACTTCTTCTTGCTGCGCTTCTTCATTTTGAGCATCATTTTTTCCTAAAAAATAGGCTGTCGCAGCCATAATCCCAAACCCTAGAATTCCAATTAAAAGATTTTTGTTGGCCTGATTTTTCTTTTCCTGCTCCTGCTGTTCATTTATTGTTGTATGATTTATTGGAGTTGCGTGATGATGGTGTATTTCTTTGCTCGAAAAAAGATTGTATTCCCTTCTTGAAAAATCCAAATTTATAGGATTGATGGCAAACGTAGGAGTTTCCATTCTTTGGTTTGCCACTAAATTAAAATTAGTGTTAGGCGTTGCCGCAGGTAATACACTTCCCACCACCTCTTTCATTTTATCAATAAGTTTTAAAGTGTCCAGATGCGCAGCTTGGGTTAAACTAGGCATTTGCTGATATTGAATGGGATAGGGCATCTGATTTGAATTATAATTTTGGTTGAAATTCGGATTATAATTTGTGTTATAAGTTGGATAATACATTTCTATTTCCTTGTTTTTGATTAATTTATAGATACTTTACATACTTAAATTAATAATGGAATAAATAATTCATAAAGATTTAATCAAAGTGTTTTTTACCTATACCCAAGTGAATTCAAAAATGAATTCAACTTGGATATAGATTCCTCTATTCTTGACAAATGACAGCAAAAAACGTAAAAGATAAGACTATTAATTTGACTTTTACCGAGGAGTTATCATGACTGACCGACGATCATTATTTTTCAAACTAGCCCTGCTCAGCTGCGGAATTGGAATCGTCTCTTCCTCTTTCATGTCAGCGGATGGAAATTCTACATCTACTCAAGAGGTTAACCGTACGGAAGAAATCAAAAAGGGTTCTGGCAAAGATGCTTTTGTCGATTTTCGGGAAATGGCTAAAAAGGCCGTGCCCGCAGTGGTCTCAATTAGCGTTCAAACCAAAAAAAAATCCCGCTCTTCCGGAAGAAGCAATAAGAGCCAAGATTCGAACGATATTTTTGGCAGCGATGACCTCTGGGACCTATTTGGGCTACCCCGTAAAGATTCCGACTCGGACTCCCTTTCAGGACAGGCTTCGGGTGTCATCGTAAGTCCTGACGGTTATATCCTTACAAATAGCCATGTAGTCCATGACATGAATACAATCCTCGTCCAGTTAAACGATGGCAGGGAATTTGCGGCAAAAGTATTAGGGGAAGATACGAATAGTGATCTAGCCTTGATCCGAATTGAAGGAAAAAACTTTCCCTATTTAACCCTTGGCAATTCGGATGATCTGGAGGTAGGTCAGTGGGTTGCGGCAATCGGCAACCCTTTTGGTCTGCAAGCCACATTGACAGCAGGAGTGGTCAGCGCAAAAAGCCGCAATAACTTAGACATGATGCCGAATGAAGATTTTATTCAAACGGATGCAGCCATTAATCGGGGCAATTCAGGTGGGCCGCTATTAACTCTGGACGGAGAAATAGTGGGGATCAATACAGCTATTGCCACGAATGCATCATCAAGCTACATGGGAATAGGTTTTGCCATTCCAAGCAATATGGCGAAGCACGTAATGGATCAGATTCTGACCAACGGAAAAGTTACCCATGGATTTTTGGGTATAGCTTTGCAGTCGATGGACTATAATTTGGCTCAATCCTTCGGTCTAGATAAAGTCGAAGGAGCCCTCGTCGCAAATGTGGTGAAAAATTCTGCTGCCGATATGGCAGGTATTCAGGTAGAAGATATCATTCTCAAATATAATGACCGGCCAGTTAAGAATGCAGCAGCTTTGCGCAATGCCATTTTAATGATGAAGCCCGGAACTGAATTAAACCTTACTATATTACGTAAAGAAAATATCATCCAGGTTCCCATTAAAGTTGGAAATGCAAAAGAGGATGCGGTTGCCCTTAAAGAAGAAAATAATCATTTAGGCATTGAAGTTGAAAATTTGACTCCAGATTTAGCTCATTCGCTTGGATACACGCAAGAACAGGGTGTTGTCATTACTCAAATTGATCCCAATTCGGCTGCCCGTTTAGCGGGACTGAAAAAAGGAGCGTTAGTGATGGGAGTCAACCGAAGAAAGGTGGAAAACGTGGAGCAGTTTAATGCGGCTTTGAAAGAATCAACCGCAGGGCGTCCGGTTTTATTGCAAATCAAACAAGGGGATAGCTACGTCTTTGTTTCCTTGCGCGAGGAATAGAAATATCAAAAACTCAAGCTTGTGTATCTCGTTGCAAGTAAGGGCTAACGTGCCTTAGTTTTGCCCTTTCGCTCTAAAAAATCAAATAGATATATGCTAGAAGAGAGAAAGGGCGAAGCTAAGTTTTAGGGGGGGTCTATTGATAAATGAAATGCCATTCTTTTAATCTTATTACCAACGGTAAAGCTCCGTTAGCAACAGTCCGAATTTTTTTATTGACATGCTCTATATTTTGAGGCTGGTCTTTCCTTTTTTGGGACCTATGCGCTAAACCAGGCCACTTGAAAATATCAACATCACATGACATTTTAAAAAAAGGCATATTAAGAGGAAACTGCCCCTGCCCCTTGATTGGTAAAATGCTAAAACTTGAAGCCAAAGTAAATACCTTTTCTTCAGGGAAAACAGCCGGATCAAGAGAACTAAAGATGTTTTCAGAATCGGCTTTATAATTTTTATTTTTTGAATCCCATATTATACTATAGGGATTTGACGCATAGTTGTTACAATTCATTCATCAACCTTTTTAATTAAGATTTTAATTATTTTTATAATAATAAAATAGATTTACTTTTTATATATCATATAAATAGTATCAATATATCACTTTTTTGTAAAATTATTTGTTTTAAAGCTAATTAATGTATTAAATAGAATGTGTACTCAAGTGAATTTACGACTTATTATTCGTTGGCAAAGCAGGTAGTGTACCAAAAACCTTTTTGCTCAAGTAGATCAATAATTTTAGGAATGGCTTCACGGGCTGCTTTGCGCCCCGCTTCGTAGACGTGCTCATTGTTTCGATCATCAAATAAACCAACCCCACCTAATTCTGGACGTATGACCACATCAGCCCCATCGACACAACTTTCGCTTTGAAGCAGAAACTTAATTTCAGCGGAGCGTTTTGCCACACCGAATAAATTGCTTGGGCAAGTTTTAGGTAAAAGTTCGCTTAAATCAACTGCCACGATAATCTCAGCATGCAATTTTTTTGCAATGCATACGGGTACCGGGTCGGTCACCCCCCCATCAACCAAAAGACGATCATGCAATTGCACAGGTGCAAAAACAAAAGGAACTGCTGAAGAAGCGTGAACAGCGGGAATGAGAGGGCCCGAATTGAGGCAGACCATCTTTCCTTCCAATAGATCCGTAGCTGCAATGCAAAGAGGAATGCGAAGCTTTTCGAAACTATGGGCACATAAATTTTTTTCTAAAAAACGTGTGAAAGATCTCCCTTGGACTAGTCCATAACGGCAGCGGGAAAAATCAAGGTCTAAAATATCCCATTTTTTTAAAGGGTTGAGCAGGGATTTGACTGTCCCTGCATTAGGACAATCTGCATAAAGGGCTCCTACGACACTTCCAGCACTGCATCCTACAATAACGTCAATGGGAATTCCGGCCTTTTCGAATTCTTCTAAAACGCCCACATGCGCCATTCCCCTTGCTCCCCCGCCTCCCAAAACTAATGCCAGCCGAATGCAAGAGGGAAACAGGCATTTGGGAACAGGTCTTGGTTCTGCCGGAACGCTAAATCTTGTGGCGCAACCGGTAAAAGAAAATAGCAATATAAATAAAAAATAAAAAGTATAGCGTCGCATAATGTGTTGAATCTTAGGATATAAAATTTGTATAAATAGTAATATTTAATTCAGTTTGCTTTCGAGGTTTAGGTTACCTATACTCGGGACGATTCTCAATTATCGATTCAATCCAGAAAGGATTTACTATGAAAGAAATCGCCTTATCGTTATTTAAAGGATTAACCACCTGCATTTTACTATTAGGAGTTTCTATGGGAGAAGCCGCCGAAAAACCCTGGGTACCGATAAAAGACTCTAAATACCATATGGAAGCCGCTTTTCCGCATGCCCCCATCGAAATGTCTTTTGATATTCCCTTTGAAAATACTCCCGCTCAAGGACGCCTGCATGTTTATTCATGTGCGACAAAAACTGGAGTCTATCTCTTATGCGCGTTATCTATACCAAATATAGATAAAAAAACATTAGAAAAGGATACTTTTAAAAAAACATTTGAAGCTCACCTCGTTCCCCGTCTTTTCTATTATCCTCAATTATTCAAAAAGCAGCAAACTTATTCGGCTTCAAAAAAAGAAGAGGGGTTGGCATTCCAGTTTTCCTATCAAGATAAAGCAGATAAACGTCTATTAAAGGGGCATGCTGCCGTAAAGGGAAGCATTCTTTACACCCTCATTTACATTGCGTCAGAAGGTCATTTTGATAAGCATGAATGGGAAAAATTTCAGGGATCATTTTCAGGCTTTTAAGAATATGCATTTTGTTAGGAAATTTCGGAAAGCATCTCGGTTGCTCGCAAGATAATCTGGTAGCATATGAGTCGGGAGAAAATAAGGTACCCTTGTAAAACTACCTACCCCCCACCTACTTGTTTTAAAAAGCCACTGAGAATACCAAAAGAAATTCTCTTTTCTCTGCTCTCTTTGATAAATAGAAAAACGCGGAGACCGGAGGTGCGGAGCAGGGAGAAGATAAAATACCTTTATATAGCTCATAACCTCCCGAACTCTGCTATCTCCTTGCCTCCGCGTTCTATTCTTTCCTACTTAATTCTCTGTTTAATTACTCCTAAAAAACATGAAGAACCATACCAAAGTAAATGTGTGGCTGGTTATTCTAATTGAAAGACAAATCGCGGAGACCAGATGTACGGAGCAGGGTTATAATAAAATACCCTTGGCAACCTTCCTGCTTAATTTGTTTAATTACCTCTAAAGAACACGAAGAACCACAATAAAGAAAAAAGCACGTCCCGTTTTTATGCATTATTCGCTATTTTCTTTTAAAGCTTAAAGCTCTTAGAGGCTTTTAAGCCATGCCTGAAATTCTGGAGTTTCCCGGATCGCATCAAACTCACGTTTTTCAATAACACTGGAAACATCAGCCCTTCCAGATTGCACGGCACGTAGCCAGCCGACCGCAGGCCTTGCCTGGCCCATGATGGCATAGCTCATTGCATTCAATAAAGCTGCTTCCGGCCTAGGTTCTTTTTGGTAGAATTCTTGGCCTGTTTGAACTGACTCCTCCCATTTATGAAGCTTAAAAGTCAGCTGCTGCAGCAAAGATAAATCTTGATTGGTCAAAAATTTTCTGATAGTCATTAGCCATTCATAGGCCTGCAAGTAATGTCCTTCCTCGGCTAACAATCGGGCCATATATTGAGTGGCCTTCACATGCATCGACCCTCTTTTAGACTGTTCCCTTAGCAGCATGAATTTATCAAGGGCCTCTTTTCTTTTCCCAATCCTCATCTCTTCAAGGGCCTCTTCCAATAATTTTTGCAAATGTTCATCAGCATCATCATGCGTAACATGCCTCATTTCTTCCCAAGCGCGATAGCTTTCAAATCCGAACATCAAAAAAAGAGCTCCGACCAGAAATTGCTGGCTGACTAAAAAAAAAACGCTAAAAATTCCGGCAAGGGCAATGCTTAGAAAAAGTGACAATTTTAGCCCTTTAAAACCAAATATTCCTTCTAATATAATACGGACCAATTGTCCTCCATCTAGAGGCAGGACAGGAAGCAGATTAAGCAAGGTCCAAAATAGGTTCACCAAAATGGCTATATCAAGGGCATAGGCATAAAGAAAAAACTTTTCTTTTGGCACGAAGGGTGCCAGCTGAGAGGCCAGGAAAAATAAGAGAAGGCCGGCCAATGGACCATTCAAAACGATTAAAAAATCCTGCCATTTGGGAAGAGAGGGCCCTTCCCGCTTTGTAACCCCTCCTAAACCCACCAAATTAATTTCCGCTTTTTGACCAAAGGCCACAGCCGTTAGGGCATGCCCAAATTCATGAACGAGAATCGAAATTAAAATAACGCCCGACCAAACGGCTGTGCCGGTAATCGATTGGCTGTTAAGCCATCCAATCATGGCAATCAATACCCAAAAAAAAGGAAAAATGCGAATGGGTATTTTTCCTGGTATGTCTATCATGAATTCATCCCTTTCATGGCGGTTTGAATAGCAGTTCCCATTTCAGCCGGGGTTTCGGCAATGATTGCACCGACTGAGCGGAGGGCATCGATCTTTCCTGCCGCGGTCCCTTGCGTTCCAGAAATAATCGCGCCTGCATGCCCCATGCGCCTTCCTGCAGGGGCTGTCTGTCCTGCAATAAAGGCTGCGACGGGTTTTGTGCTGAACTGCTTAATCCATTCAGCCGCCTCTTCTTCGGCATGCCCGCCTATTTCTCCGATCAGCAATACAGCTTTCGTCGCCTGATCTTTTTCGAAAAGTTCTAAAATATCAATAAAATTTGTGCCATTTAACGGATCGCCTCCAATACCGACGCAGGTCGATTGCCCAAATCCCATTTGAGTTGTCTGCCAGACCGCCTCGTAAGTAAGCGTACCGGAACGGGATACAATTCCTATTTCGCCTTTGCGATGGATATAGCCAGGCATGATCCCCATTTTACACTCTCCTGGTGTAATCACCCCAGGGCAATTTGGGCCGATCAGGCGGCTTGTCGAACTTGTGCGCATTACCTGGCTTACTTTCAACATATCCTGTACTGGTATCCCTTCGGTAATGCAGATGATAAGCTTGATCCCGGCATCTTCCGCCTCCAAAATAGCTTCTGCAGCATAAGGAGGGGGAACAAAGATAAGGGATGCGTCGCAGGATGTAGCCTCTTTGGCCTCAAGTACTGTGTCAAAAATGGGAAGGCCGAATATCGTGCCCCCACCTTTTCCAGGTGTAACCCCCCCAACATAGGTAGGGGCATAAAGCATGCCTTGTTCCGTGTGGTAACTTCCTGCTTTTCCTGTGATCCCTTGGGTAATCACCCTGGTCTGGCTGTTGACTAAAATCGGCATGCTAATTTCTCTTGGTTATACTCTGGACGGCTTGTTGCGCTGCATCGGTCAAATGATGGGCAATTTGGATATTCAGGCCAGAATCGTGCAGGATTTTTTTTCCCTGCTCAACGTTAGTGCCTTCCATCCTGACGATCAAGGGAACATGCAGCTTTAGTTCTTTCACCGCTTCAGTAATTCCTAAAGCAAGGGTCTCGCAATTCATGATCCCTCCAAAAATATTTACCAATATTGATTTTACTTTTGGATCTGAAAGAATAATTTTGAAACCTTCAGCTACTTTTTCTTTCGAAGCTCCGCCGCCCACATCTAAAAAGTTGGCCGGCCTCCCTCCATGGTATTGAATGAGGTCCATAGTCGCCATAGCTAGCCCAGCCCCGTTTACCATGCAACCAATTTCACCATCCAAAGGAACATAAGAAAGTTCATTTTGTTGGGCCAAGGCTTCATTGGAAGAGACCTGGGAAGGATCATAAAAAGCCTTGATTGCAGGTTGCCGGAACAAAGCATTATCGTCGATGACAAGCTTCGCGTCAAGGGCATAGAGGGCCCCATCGGGTGTTTCCACTAAAGGATTGATCTCGAACAAATAAGCGTCTGTTTCCTGAAAAGCCAGCACCAACTTATTCAGCATGTCCTTTCCCTGCTGCGCCGTTTTTCCATTCCATCCCATGAACTTGGCAAAGCGCGTTAAATGATAGCTGCGAAAAGTCCCTTCCATTGGAATGGGAAGAACAAGAACCTTCTCAGGCTGCTCCTTAGCAGTCCGCTCAATTTCCATGCCGCCTACTGGAGAAGCAATCATAACGCATTTCCCTTTTTCGCGGCTAATTGTGACTCCTAAATAATATTCTTTAAAAATAGCTATAGGGGGGGAAATTAGAAGCTGATAGGCTGTCATGCCTTCATGCCCGGTTTGTTCATTCACTATTTTTTTTCCAAGAAGTTCTTTTACCGACTCTATTATTTCCTGTGGATTTTTGGCGAATTTAACCCCTCCTGCTTTTCCCCTTCCGCCGGCATGGACCTGCACTTTTATCACGGCAGCCTCCCATTTATGGAGGCTCAAAAGGGCGTTTGCTTCGTCTACCGAGGAGATAATATAATATTCGGGCACCAAAATCCCATACTTTTGCAAGATCTGTTTGGCTTGGTACTCATGAATGTTCATGTCTAATCACTTATTAAAATAAATTGAAACGCAAAAATGCCAAGAATTAAAATGGTTTAACTCCTTTCTTTACTATGAGGAATAATACGCTGCTAAGGGTTACCATCAACTCTGTTTTAGTGCTTGGCTACAAAAATTTTAAGCTAAATCTATCATTAAAAATTTTTTTACAGTGCAATAGGTATATAATTTATCTTCGCCTTTTTTCTTTTTCTCTGCTAAGCTTTTTTTAAAAAATAGAAGGAATTCAATGGTCTTGCAATTTTTAAAGTCTGGCCTTACCAAAATGAAATCCGCCCTTTCCCGGGCACGCTCTCTTTTAGGCGAAAAACTTTCCTCCTTATTTCAGGGAAAAATTGATGAAAATACGCTTGAGCAGCTAGAAAGGTTATTATATGAAGCCGACTTCGGAATGGCCACGGCTGCAGAACTGACGCAAAAAGTCCGGGAGCTCCATCAGACAAACCCTACTTTGAAAACTTCAGATTATCTGAATGCCTTACGCTCACATCTGATTGCTGTCCTGTCTCAGTATTCGCCTGCGCTTATGCCTATTGATACTGCGCATCTTCCCCAGGTAATTTTGATCGTGGGCGTAAATGGGAATGGGAAAACCACTTCGGTGGCCAAGCTAGCTCATTTTTTTCATGAAAAGGGGCATAAGGTCCTTGTGGCTGCAGCCGACACCTTTCGCGCCGCTGCGATCGAACAATTGGAAACATGGGCCAAGCTCTTGAAAGTCGATATTGTCAAAGGAGCGCCAAAAAGCGATCCTGCTTCAGTAGCATTTGATGCCATACAGGCGGGCAAAGCGCGCCATTGTGAAGTGGTGCTAATAGATACAGCCGGCCGCCTCCATACCAAAACACACCTCATGCAGGAATTGGAAAAGATCAGACGCACATGCCAAAAAGCATCCGGAAGCGGGCCGCATGAAACATTACTTGTGTTAGATGCGACCACTGGGCAAAATGCCATTGATCAGGCCAAGCATTTCCATAAAATTACCCCCCTTACAGGTCTCATCCTGACAAAATTAGATGGGACAGCTAAAGGAGGGATCGTTGTCGCCATCCAGCGTGAATTAGCCATTCCAGTTAAATTTATCGGCTTGGGTGAAGGAGTTAATGACCTTCAACCCTTTAATGCCGAAGCCTTTGTATCCAACTTGTTCGAATAAGGATCAATTATGGCTTTTGTCTCGGTGGCTTATTTTACGGAAAAGACAAGCTATGCAGAAGAGGTTCAAAATCTAACTGCCAGCCTGAAACGTTTTCAGCTTCCTATGGATATAGTGGGCGTGCCGACACAAGGAAGCTGGCAGGCAAATACCCACTATAAACCCTATTTTATCAAACAAATGATGATCAGGCATTTTCCCCGTGCCCTTCTCTATCTGGATGCTGACGCTCGCGTCCAGCAATATCCATCTTTATTTGATCAAGCCGCATTTGATCTGGGATTATTTTATTGGCATAATAAAGAACTCATAGGCAGCACACTTTATTTTGCTAATAATGGCAAAACTTTCGAACTGATCGAAAGATGGATTGCCTGCTGCTTCGAAAACCCTGACATTTGGGACCAAAAGGTCCTCCAATATGTGGTACAGGAATCCCAGGATCTCTCTCTTAAAATTGAAATGCTCCCTCCTTCCTATTGTCAAATTTTTGATTTGATGAAAAATGAAGGGGAACCCGTAATTGAGCAATTTCAAGCCAGCCGTCGCTTCAAAAGCGAAGTGGATGGAAAATTTAATTTGTAAATATTTCCAATAACAATGCTATTTCAAATAATAACTCACCTTACGCAAAAAGAGCAATATGAAGAAGCAAGGGACTTTGAAAAATCAATTAATTCAAAAAGCACAGCAATATTTTACTAATATTGCGAGCATTTTTGATCTTAATTGAATCAAAAGAATTGCTTATTTCAATCTGCTCCATTTATGTAATGAGTAATAATGTAACCTTGCATTTATTTATTTAAAACTCAAAAAGAAATTAAAAGGTAAAAATGACAAATCCAATTTTCAAACGAACTAACCATTCTAATTTTTTAGATGAACGCCATCCAAAACAAAAAAAAATTTTCCACCTCTTTCATGTAGGAGTTGTCTCTGCCAGGATCTTTTCTGAGAGCGAAGAAACAGTTTTAAATCTTCCCCAAATTCAGGGTCATCCAATCCTACAAAATACTAAATTTCTTTTTTTGCTGGATGTGTTAAAAAATGAAAGCAACACTCTTAGTGAAGCCATTGTGTCCATTCTTATTGATCGGGATGAAAAAATGGAAACTAAATATTTAGAAGAAAAATTTACTATATTGACAAATAGAATTTGGCAAATTACAAGTAATAATTTGCGTGAAGATCTCGATGCTAATATCCTTCTTTCAGAACGAATATTAAAAATTTCCATGATGTTAGATGAAGAAACAGAAAAGACAGCCAAACTTAAAAGAATATTAACAAAAACCAATGAGTTTATTATTAAATGTACACCATTTATTTCAATTTACGAAGAAATAAATTTCAATATTCATTCTGAAATTTTAAAATATTTTTCAGCAGACAGCCCATTAAATATCACAACGTCATTCGAACAATTATTGACTATTTATCCAAAGAGGCCGCAACTATTAGGAACCTGGATTGATAATAATAAAATCCCACTTAAGGACTTACGCTCACTTGATAAATTTAAAGTGTTAATTCCTTACTTGAATCATATCGATTTAAGAGGTTATATTTTAAAAGAGCAATTTATAAAATACATTCCAAATGCAAGTAATCTTTTGATAGATTGCGGTCAAATTAATTTAAAACTTATTTTTAGACTCACACAATTATGCAAGCTTCAACTTGAAAACATCAACCCTGACTATCAACATAAGTTAGCTGGCATCAGCGTCCTTACAAATTTAACTCAGCTTGATCTTTCCGGTTGCGAAGAAATGACAGAAGAGGGTGATTCTCATATTTCTTCCCTGATTCAATTAAAGGTCCTTTCTCTTTCAACCCATCAAATGGAAAATCTGCATTTTTTGAATCCTTTAACCAATTTAGAAAGTCTTGATTTGTCAGAATGTGATAATTTAGAGGATGAGAATTTTTCAAATTTAGAATCTCTTGTAAATTTGAAAATATTAAATATAAAAGAATGCGCTAAACTAACATTTGATTTATTTATTTATTTAAAAAGTTTTACACAACTTAAAAAACTTATTTTTTCTAGCTTAAATGATGCCGAAGAAAATAATAATGAAAATTTTCGTCTCGTTACTCATCTGGTTAACCTAAATCATCTTGAAATCTCAAACTGCGAAATAACAGATAATGACTCAGCTTATATAGGTAAACTATTTAATTTAAAATATTTGAGTATCGTTGAATGTCCAGAAATTACCGATGTATTTTTCAATTACATTAATTGTCTGACACATTTAACTGAATTAAAGATAGAAAATTGCGAAGAAATTACTGCCGAAGGCTTTGTTTACTTACCTCAACTTAAAAATTTGAAGGTCCTACACTTAAATAATTGCGGAATTACACAGTCTGGAATTTTTAATATTAGTACATTTGAACCATTGCAATCCCTTTCACTCTTTTCTTCTGAGCACATAAAAGACGAACATTTAAAATCATTAGCCCGCTTGGTCAATTTGGAATTTCTTGCTCTCCATTTTTGTAGGCAGATTACTAATAAAGGCATTTTATATTTGTATGCTTTGCCACGTTTAAAACTTTTGAATATTGAACATAATAACAAAATTACAAATGAAGGGATCAAAGCCCTTAATGAAAAAATCTTGAGTAAAAAAATAAAGATTATCCATTAATTAACAGGTTCAGCATATCCCTGGTCAGCAGCCAGCTGTAAATAATGCAAAGATTGATGGTAATTTTGCACTACGCCCTGTCCATTTAAGTATAATTTGGCAAGATGGATCTGTGCTGACGGACTGCCTCGATCAGCAGCTAGCTTAAGATAGTGGAAGGCCTGAGCAAAATTCTGCCCTGTGCCATCGCCCTCTAAATACATGAGGCCGACCTTAGACTGTGCTTCAAGCTGGCCTTGGTTGGCTGCTAGATGAAAATAATGGAATGCCTGATTTTTGTTTTTCCTAACGCCCAGACCGGCTTCATACATTATTCCAATGTTATATTGTGCTGTAGAAACTCCCTGATCAGCAGCCAGTTTAAAATAATGGAAGGCTTGTTCATAGTTTCTCGCAACATGCTGGCCCAAATAATACATTTTTCCTAGGCCAAAAAGTCCATGGGCATCTCCTTGGTCAACAGAGAGTTTAAAATAATGGAAGGCTTGTTCGAAGTTTTGGGCGACGTAAAATCCATTATAATACATGGTCCCCAGATGCCTTTGTCCACTGGCACAACCTTGGTCTGCACTCAATTGAAAATAATTAAAGGCTTGTTCGTAATTTTGCCCGACAGCCTGCCCCTTAAAATACTGGACCCCAAGATTATTTTGTGCTCGGGCATTTCCTTGATTTGTACCTATTCGATTATAGCGAAAAGCTTGCATAAAATTTTGTGCAACCCCATTTCCGGTTTGATACATGCACCCCACTTGAACTTGTGCCAAAAGATTTCCTTGACCAGCAGCTAACTGATAATAATGAAAAGCTTGCGCAGGGTTTTGCGGAACTCCCTGACCTTTATAATGCATTTCTCCAAGATTAAATTGCCCTTCAGCGTTGCCTTGATCGGCAGAAAGTTGAAAATAGTGGCGGGCAAGCTCAAAGTTTTGTGAAATTCTTTGGCCGGTTAGGTAGAGGTGTCCAAGTTCATTTTGGGCCTGGACATTTCCTTGATCGGCTAGTAATCTTAAAGCTAAATTTTCTCTTTGAGCTTCCCGATATTTTCTAACTCTTCCAACTAGAGAGTAACCACCATAAGCGAGGCCGGCCAGACACAAAAAGCAGGATACTATTTTTAAAATTCCAGAAGGTGTGATCTTATTATCTGATTTTATACTGAGAGTTTCTGGAAGGGTATATAAAAAATTCTTTCCTATTTCAAATATTCTCATTATTACCCTCTTTTTATTATTGTGTAGTAGTATATGAAGGCCCAAATAAAAATACACTTTTAAAGATGAATTTAGAGTTATGACCGCATATCATTAAAATATAATTTTGGATAAACTCAATTCAATTTTTTTATTGCTGATATAGAGGTAGGCCTCGCATACATTATTGCAAAACATTGATGCCCAAAAAACTTGTAATTCAAAGTTAAAATTTAGTAACATACATTTATTTTAAATATGGAACATATGTCTTCACAAACGATCCTTGTGGCCGGCGGAGCCGGTTTTATTGGCTCGCATGTCAATTCAATGCTCAATCAGGCAGGATACCGCACACTTGTGCTCGATAATTTGAGTCGCGGAAATCGGCAGACTGTCAAGCAAGGCACATTTATCGAAGGCGATCTGGCCGACAAACCCTTTCTTGACAGCCTGTTTCAGGCCTATCCTATTGATGCCGTCATGCACTTTGCAGCCTTCATCGATGTGGGTGAATCAGTTCGAGATCCAGCTAAATATTATCAAAACAATGTCGTCAATACTCTTAACCTGTTGACTGTAATGCTACGCCACCAGGTCAAGCGTTTTGTTTTTTCTTCTACCGCCGCCATTTTCGGTAATCCGGTCCACCCTAAGATTAATGAAGAACATCCTTGCCAACCCCTTAATCCTTACGGGGAATCAAAATTGATGGTGGAAAAAATGCTGCGGGACTTCGATATGGCCTATGGGCTTAAATTTTCGTGTCTACGCTACTTTAATGCAGCGGGAGGCGACCCTAAAGCAGAAACTAAAAATTTTCAAAAATATTCCAGCAATTTAATTCCGATTATACTTCGAAGTTTAAAAACAAATCAGCCTGTCACTATATTTGGCACAGATTACGCAACTCCCGATGGGACCTGCATTAGGGATTATATTCATATACATGACTTAGGGGCTGCCCATTTGAGCGCATTAAAACACCTTTTAAATGGAAAGGCTTCCAGCTACTACAATCTTGGAAATGGAAAAGGGTTCAGCGTTCGGGAGGTGATTGAAGCTGTTGAAAAGGTCTTAAATCAAAAAGTAAAAGTCATTGAGGGAGATAGACGCCCGGGGGACCCCCCGATCTTACTTGCCGATTCAAGTAAGGCTCTATTGGAGTTAGAATGGCATCCCCGCTACACCCTAAATCAAATGGTTGAACACGCTAGCCTAGCTAATAATTGAACAAAGCAGGGAACATACCGAGCGTGGGGTTTTCCGCACATTCGTACCTCGGAACTCAGCGCTTAACTCTTTTATGATTCTAAAAGTGGAATTTTTAATTTTTAAAAGGTTAACCCCTTCCCTCTCTCTGTGATCTCTGTGGGCTCTGTGGTAAAACTATAAAACCACAGAGCCCACAGAGTTCACAGAGAGAGAAAGAAGTTTGTGAATTATTTCAATTTTCGACATTACTTAGGTATATCTATTTCTGTTATATTAACGTTAGTTAAAAATTATAATACTATTTTATTTGACAAAACTATTTATAATTTATATAATAAAAACATAGGAGGAAGTTATTTAACAAAGAATAGGTAAGAGGGTATTAAATAAGTAAGTTAAAGTTTACTTGAGAGGCGAAAAAGGGTAGATTTAAAGGACATAAAATACTTTTGAAGGTCCAAACTAAAAAAGTATGTTAAATAATATTAAATCTACCCACATTCGCCTCTCAAACATCGAATTTGTGACCACTTTTCTTAGCTTTGAAGTTTTTAATGATTAGAAGAAAGGTTTCTTTCATCTAGGAGTTGGCACTTTTTTTGCATCTACTTGTTGCAGCTTTTTTAGTAGCAAGTAGGTAGCTTGGCTAAGAAAGTGGTCATTTTTGTTTAGGAGGTTATATGTACCGAGTCATAAAAAATTTAGTTCTCAGTACCTTCTTATTTGCCCTTGTTGCTTTACCAAGTGCTTCTCTCTATGCTAGAGGTGGACATGGACACCACGGTCATTGGGGAGGCGGTCATCATGGTGGCGGCCATCACGGTAACTGGGACCGCGGTCATCATGGAGATTGGGGTGGGCGTGGGAATTGGGGAGTTGGATTAGGAAGTCGCGGCGTTGGGTTTGGATTAGGAACTGGCGGCGTAGGCGTCTACTATAGTCCTTATTCTACTTCCGGTTATTATAATAGCGGCTACGGCTACCCTTACTCAAGTGACTCATATTATTACGACAACTATCCTAATTATGGAGGTGGCGGAATTTATTATAGATAAATCGCTGAAGCCCCCCTATTGGGGCTGATAATTTCCAAAGGATAGCAGCCTGAGTTTTGAGTGAATAGAAATCAAAGCTCAGCTAAGGCAGATTGAATTAAAGTTAATCAATCTGCCGACTAACCCGAAGAGCCAGTGTATAAGATCCGGGCTTCTTCGGGTTATTTTTTGTGTTTTTATAACTTAAATATCGTGAATGACGTTTAAAACAACGAAATCAGAGGTAGCATCTTTCAAAAATGCATTGGAGAAATAACCTACCTCTTCCGTTATAACATTATATGTTTGATTGGTGATTGTATTGATTACTTCAATGGATTTGATTTCAATGGGGATATCAAAGCAGGTCTTATTAATAAGAATGCAACCAAATCCTCCGGCCATTTTTTTTGTTGGATACATATCTTTTTGTTCTGGTGTAGAGACAACGAATTTTTGATTTTCAACGTAAACAACTATTGGAACTTTTGACCAGAATTGCCAAAATTGACGATAAGGTACAAAGGCTAAATCGACATGTAAAGCCATTAGTTTTTTTAAAGTATCGGGAGTAACATAAATATCCCCATCTACAAAAAATAAATAATCATATTGGTGTTCTTTTGCATAATTCATGATCATTTGTCGTTTTTCACAAATCTTTTCCATATTGTGTCGAATATCAATATCGTAGTGAGGGATTTGCTGATGAATTATATTCGCATATTTTTTTTGCTTTTCCTTAATAAAATGGGTTGTTTCTTTATCACTCAAGCGATTCACAAATAAAATATCGATTAGGTGTTGTGTATTGGCTAGCAATTCCTCGATAGCTTTAAAATAAAGAGAAAATTTTGCCACATCCCGATCTATTATTGGGGTGCCAATAAGAACTTTTTTAAGGATCATGGATGGCTATGAATTGGAATGGGAGAAGTTTTCACATTAACCAACACCATAAAATGTTTTTTGTAAAAGAGCACTGGTTTCATTCAATAATTCGGCAATTACAAATAAACCAAGCCCAGCAAGGACAATTTTCCCGCCCGGAAGTTGATGCTCCCCTTTCCATTTAAAGTGATAGCGGCCTACCCATGTCATCACAATGGGAAGCAATCCTAATAACAAAGCGACCCCAAATCCACCGGCATAATCCAGTGCCTGGAGAAAAATATGCGGGTAGCTTACTGCAATAATCAAAGGAAATGCAAAAATTAGAAGTGACAAAAGCGCTTTTCCCTTGGCATCTTTACGCACTTTCAACCCATCTGCTAAAAAATCTCTCAGCCCAAGAGTTACTCCCAAAAAAGAGGTCACTAGGGCAAAGAAAGCAAAGGCCTGGCCTAAAACATAAACAATGGGATTTTGGATAAAATGTTTTAGAGGATAAACGGCATTGTCTCCTTTGATTAAAGCCTCTGCCAATCCTCCTGCTCCATCCACGGGAACAATGCCCAAAATTAAGGCTTCCCAAATGGTATAGGCAATAAAAGGGATAAAACTTCCAATTAAAATCACTTTTCGAATTGCTGGAGCGTCGTGATGCATATAAGAGGCTAAAGTAGGCACAATCCCTTGATAAGCAAAAGATGTAAAAGCGATCGGTAAGATCATAAAAGAATAAGACCAGTCACGCTGCTTGAGCAGGTCGAAATTAATGTATTGTGCGCCTAATATAACAAATCCAAAATAGGAAAGGGCCAATCCTGCGACAAGCCAAATATTCATACGGCTTGCCCGGCTCGTTGAAATAAGAATAAGCGGAGAAAAAAGAACAACAAAAATAATTGGTCCCAGCCAATCAGGAATACGATATTGAGATAGCTCGACAACCAGACTGCCGCAACCTACAATGTAAGCGATTGTTAGGCAGTAAAAAAGAAAAAGGTAAAGGACCCAGGCGAAATACCTCCCCTTTCTGCCAAGGGTCACTTCAGCCATGGTAATAATATTTGATTCACCTTTGACCCATTGGGAAACTTCTAAAAACAATAAGCCTGTGCTAGCCATAAACAGCCAACAAAGGAGATAGACGATGATGGAAGGTACGAAACCTGCCAGACTGGTCAAGACAGGCAGGGCTAACATTCCTCCGCCAATTGAGGTTCCCGCAACAAGAAGAGAGCCGCTTAAAAGGGTGCCTTTTCGATGTTCCATAATTTCCTTATTCAACAGTGACAGATTTTGCTAAATTACGAGGTTGGTCGATCTCCGCTCCCCTTTCCTTAGCGATATAGTAGGCCAATAATTGAGTGGCAACAGTTGTAAGTATAGAGGCCAATTCATCGCTTGTAGAAGGAATGAATATCAGGTCGTCCGCAATCTTTTTGATATCCCCCTCCTCTTCTTCAGCAATGGCAATGATCTTCCCGTTACGGGCCTTTATCTCCATTAAATTGCTCATTAATTTATCATATGTCATCTTATTGGCGCATAAGGCCACTGTAGGGCAATTTTCATTGATCAAGGCAATGGGTCCATGCTTCATTTCGCCTGCCGCATAGCCATTGGCATTGATATAAGAAATTTCTTTAAGCTTTAAGGCCCCTTCCAGGCTGGTTGGAAACATATAACGGCGGCCGATATAGAAAAAATTATCGAACCCTGCATATTTAGTGGCAATGTCTTGAATCGATTTGGATTGATCTAAAATAATCTGGACCTGATCGGGTAATTTGAGAATAGCATTTAAAAATTCCTGCCCCTCACCTTTGCTCATATGCCGCATGCGCGCCATTAGCAGAGTAAATAAAGCTAATACCACCACCTGGCTGGTAAAAGCTTTAGTTGAACAGACCCCGATCTCAGCTCCTGCCTTTAAAAAAATCGTACTGTCAGCCTCACGCGCTAAAGTAGACCCGCTAACATTGCATAAAGCAAGGACTTTTGCCCCTTTGGCCTTTACTTCTCGAACGGCTGCGATCGTATCGGCAGTTTCTCCTGATTGACTGATCGCGATCACCAATGTTCCTGGAGGGATCAAAGGGTTTTTATAGCGGAATTCCGACGAAATTTCAACCTGCACGGGGATACGCGCCTTGTCTTCTAGAAGATAGGAGGCCACATAACCGGCATGCCATGATGTGCCGCATGCTAAAATAAGGATCCTTTCAACCGTCAGCAGCTCAGTTGTGTCAATGTTAAGCTCTTCAAAAAGGGCGGTCCCATATTCAGGTAAAATACGGGAGAGAAGGGCATTTCTAATGGCCTGAGGCTGTTCGTGAATTTCTTTTAAAGTATAATGCTCATAGTCCCCTTTAGAAATTTCATCTGCCGCCCCTTCGATAAGATGCTGCTCTTTGATAATTTGATGTTCGGCATTATAAATTTCCTGGCTGTCCGCTTTAATGACCGCGATTTCAGAATTTGAAAGATAGATGACCTGCCTTGTAAAAAAAGCAAATGCGTGTGGATCGGATGAAAGAAAGGCTTCGTGGCTGCCGATCCCGATCACAAGAGGACATTCATGGGCAATGGCAATAATCTGGTCTGGAAAATCGCGATGCACCAGGGCAACAGCATAAGCTCCTTTCAACTCTAAAACTGTTCTCTGGACAGCTTTTAGAATATCACCTTCATAGTGATGAGCAATCAGATGAGCGATCACTTCAGTATCTGTTTGTGAAACAAACTGCACCCCTTTTTCGCGCAACTTTTTTCTTAATATTTCATGGTTCTCAATGATCCCATTATGAACAAGCGCTAACGTATGCTCTGTATCATAGTGGGGATGGGCGTTCAACTTAGTGACTGTTCCATGCGTAGCCCAGCGGGTTTGGGCAATGGCCAGTTCAGGCTTAAGATCAAGTTTGCCTATCTCTTTCTCTAAAACCGAAACTTTGCCCACTTCTTTACAGGAGACTATTTTCCCTTCCTGCACTCCCGCCAGCCCGGCCGAGTCATAACCACGGTATTCGAGTTTTTTTAAGCCATCTAATACCATTCGAACAGGATTTTTTTTCCCTATGTAACCAAAAATTCCACACATAAGCCCTCTATTATTATCCGATCTCTTCCTCAACAACCTGGGCCAGAGCATTTGCCGCTTTAGTCACCTGACTTAATTTTACACCTTCAACCATCACTCTGCAAGTATTCTCTGTCCCTGAGTAACGGATAAGGACCCTCCCGGTTTCACCTAAAGTTTTTTCAACTGCAGAGACCGCTTCTTTCAAACGTACAATGCTTTCAAGCGGTGGTTTGGATGAGACCTTAACGTTAACACATATTTGAGGATAGCGTTGCACAAAGGCTGCCAGATCGGATAATTTTGAATCTGTCTCAATCATAATCCTCAGGACTTGCAAAGCACAGACCAGCCCATCGCCGGTTGTATTATGGTCCAAAAAAATCATGTGCCCGCTCTGCTCTCCCCCTAAATTGGCATCATGCTCAAGCATGTCCTGAATAACATAACGGTCTCCAACTTGCGACAGGATCACTTCAATGCCAAGATCTTTCATCGCGTGCATAAAACCCAAGTTGCTCATTACGGTTCCCACAACACGATTATTTTTTAAGACTTTTCTTCTCTGCATGTCTCTTGCACAAATCGCTAATATTTTATCACCATCCACGATCTGGGCATTTTCATCGATCATCACTACGCGGTCAGCATCCCCGTCCAGGGCAATTCCAACATCGGCCTTATGATCGATCACGGCCTTTTGAGCTGTCTCAGGGTACATCGACCCGCATTGATGATTAATATTCAGACCATTGGGACTAGCGCCATATAGAAACACTTTGGCATCAAGCTCGCGAAAAACCAGAGGCGCCACCTTGTAGCCGGCCCCATTAGCGCAATCCAGAACAATTGTTAAGTTTTTTAAGGAAAATTGCCTGGGAAAAGTTGCCTTAATGAATTCGATGTATCGACCATCCGCGTCGATAATCTTGGTATTTTTCCCAAGATCGTCATCTTTTGGAAGACTGTCCTGAAAATCATTGAGTGAGATAATCTGTTCAATTTTTTCTTCCCATGAATCAGGTAATTTAAAACCGTTGGAATCAAAAATTTTAATTCCGTTATCCTGAAAAGAATTATGGGAAGCGGAAATGACAATGCCTGCATCTGCCCTATAGGCCCGCGTGATAAAAGCTACTCCTGGTGTCGGTAAAGGCCCAACCATTAAAGTATCAATTCCCATCGAACAGAGGCCGGCAATCAGGGCATTTTCAAAAACATAGCAGGACAGGCGCGTATCTTTTCCTATCACAACCCGCGCTTTTCCAGTACGGCGCAGTAATTTTCCTGCTGCTCTCCCTAATGCTAAGGCAATTTCGGGTGTCATCGGCAATTGGTTAGCTTTGCCTCGAATGCCATCTGTACCAAAAATCTTGAAAGGTCTCTCTTGCTTCATAGACTATACCAGCCGTTTAAAAAGACTGGGATCATAACATTAGGCAGTATTAAATTGAAGCAGTGATTATTGGCAAATCACATTAAAAATAATTTTAAACTCTCATTATAATCTCATTTATTTTCTATTGTTTATAAATTAATATAAAATAAATAATTAAATTTTATGCTGATTCATTATTAACCACAGTAATTATTATTATAAAAGCGGTATAGATGAGTTTTAATTCTAATTTAGAACAAAAAGACAGATCTTTTGGCTACCATTGCTCAGCTTCTGCAGGAGAATGTGAAAATAATCTGTCCACAACCCATACCATAACGAAAGTAGCTGATTTGATTCGAAAAGTTGCACTTGTAGGTCTGGTCAATTTAGGGATTGTCACAGCCCTTGGGCTCGCCCCCTTATCCGGACTCATCATAGGGGCCGCCGGATTTGTAGGCGCATCTTCTTTTTATTATTCTAGTAAATATTTTAATTACAAACAGATCTGCCAAACTGCCGGTATTGTATTTCGCAACGCGGAGCAAGTAAAAAAATTTGAAGTTTCGGGTGTTAGCGGACAATGCGAAGCCCTTCCCACAGAGCACAGCGCCGATACAGAATTATGGCGAGAAGATTTGATCAAAGAAGCGAAGCATAACATCGTTCTATCAGGCAATTATTGCGGCGGCAAAAGCTTTGCCAAATTATTATCCCTGCTTGAAAAGCAAATGGATAACAATTCAAATTTGAAAGTTGTCATTATTTCTTCCCCCAGATTTATTAAAAGCGGCAATTTAACGAAAATTGATGAGCTGCTTCTAAAATATCCTGCTAATTTTTCTTTGATTGAGAGCGACGACATTTGGCATGTTTCCACAGGGATCAAAAAAACGACCAACCATACAAAATGCTTAGTAATCGATTATGGAAAATATTTTATTTTGGGAGGAAGCGGGATTAAAGATAATTTTGCCGAAACCGGCTTAGATCACTTTCCAAAAAAAGAATTTCAAGATCAAAGAAAATTAGAATCAAATCTATCTCTTTCCCTTCCTTTGAACAAAACAACTGACCCTAGTGATAATAATGTGGAGGATGGTTTTCTAGGAAGGCTAGTCCCATTAAGTTTCAGGGACATGGATTTTGTTTTTAAAACCCAAAATGGCAAAAATCTTGCGGGGAAGCAAGTTTATCAGCAAATGCTTTTATTGTGCTATCGTTGGGAACAGTACAATAAAATGATCAGGAAGGAAAATTTTGAAGAAAAATTCACCGTTGATAACTTAGGTCTTTTTACAAACACGGCCGACAGGCTTGATCCAAATGATAGCGTGGTGGTAGGACTTCTAAAAACGCCTGTGCCCAAATGGAAAAGCATCAAAACAACTGTTCCTAGCTTTGATCAAAATGCAAAAAAAGGGGAAAATGTCGCCTTTAAAGTCTTTGCTTCAGGCCCAGAGCATAATTCAAGTGAATTTGCAAAAAAACTAGAAAAAAGAATCAAGTCTTCTGAAAAAAATATTGTGATCAATCATATGTATTTTCATCCTACTTCCGCTATCATGCAAGCCTTGATCGGAGCTGCCAAACGGGGGGTAAAAGTTCAAATTATAACAACGAATGTTTATAAAGATGGCCCGCTTTCCCATTACGCTTTCGGACCCCGGAATAAATATAATTATTCTTATCTAATTAACTCGTTGCCAGAAGAATATAAAAGCAATGTAGAGGTTTACGAATATCAGCAAAAAAATACAGGCAATCATAAGAAAGTGATCATTGTCGATGATTGCGTCATTGCAGGAAGCAGTAATCTGGGCTATAAAAGCTTAGTCACAACATCTGATCATGAGCTTAATTTCTTCGCCCGTTCCGCGCAATTTGCTGATGAAACCATGAAAATATGCACTATAGATATGTGCCACTCTGAAAAAATTAAAGATTTCAATTTAACATTTAGTGAATATTTTAGAGCGGCCGTACATCGCCTAATGGCACCTTTGGTTGGTTGACATCCCCCTCTTTTTTAATTTTGTTGTAATTAAGGACAAACCACCGGTAACGCTGAAAACTCAAAAAGAGCCATGAATAAACAATTGACTTTTTCCCGTTTTTCCCCTATTTTTTTCTTTTGACAACTTTCGTCTTCTGTCAGGAGCTTCTAGTTTGTGAAACCAAAAATTTACTTCGCCAATGAGCATGGAATTGATCTGGCTTTAATTGATCCCGATGCCACTATCGTTTTGGAACGGCTGCATAAGGCGGGCTTTACTGCTTACCTTGTAGGTGGAAGCGTAAGAGATCTTTTGATCAAAAAAATTCCTAAAGATTTTGATATTTCAACATCAGCACGCCCAGAGCAGATTAAAGCGATATTTCAAAGACAGTGCATTTTGATCGGACGCCGTTTTAGGTTGGCCCATATTCGATTTGGGCATAAAATTTTTGAGGTTTCTACTTTTCGGACAGGAGAAAATGACAGTGAATTAATCCAGCAGGATAACGAATGGGGAACTCCGGAACAGGATGTCTTGCGAAGAGATTTTACCATTAACGGTCTTTTTTATGACTCATCAAATCAATCCGTTATAGATTATGTTGGGGGTTGGGAAGATATCCAAAAACATGTCATCCGCTCAATTGGAGAAGCTGAAAATCGTTTTAAGCAAGACCCCGTAAGAATTCTTCGTTTCCTAAAATTTCACGCCCGCTTTAATTTCAATATGGACCCTGTAACCGAAAAGGCCATTCATTTATGCAGGGGGGAAATTGTCAAAAGTTCACCTGCACGCATTCTTGAAGAAATTTTACGGATGCTGGAATCTGGAGCCTCCGCGCCATTTATCCGTTTATTAGCCGAGTATGGAGTTTTCTCTCTCCTCTTTCCATCACTTGAGCAATTTTTACGCACTTCGCCAGGAAAAATTATTTTTCATTATCTGGCATGCGCCGATCAGCTATATCACCATAAAGGAAAAAATGTCTTGGACCGTTCGGTTCTAACAGCCTGCTTACTTTTTCCTGTAATGGAATACGAGCTAGACAGGCAGTATTTAAGGCAAAATGACATTCCTCATATTGGCGAGATCACCCTCGTTGCCTCGACTTTGATCAAGGAATTGCTAACCCAATCCTTTTCACATTTTCCTCGAAGAATTACATCCACAACACTCTCTATATTAGTTGCGCAATACCGATTAACCCCCTTATCAGGGAAAAGGCATTATCGTGAAAAACTTTTCAGGCAAAAGGATTTTGAATTAGCTTTAAAATTTTTGAAATTGCGCGCGCTTGTAAATGAAAAATATGTTGAGATCTATGCATCCATTCGCGATCAATACCGTCAATTCATCCGTCATGGGGACCACCGCCCGAGCCATCACTCTGATCATGAAAAGCCATCTCACCGCCGACGGACAAGGTCCCGCACTTCTTAAAATCAAGGACCCTTTAAATGATGTCTATTATTTATTCTGTTGTCATTCCTCTTAAAAATGAGGACAAAAATATACCAGATCTTCTTCAAGAATTAGAACCAGTCATGAATAAAATAGGAAATTGGGAGCTCATTTGTATTGATGATGGATCAACAGATAGGACCAGACATGTTTTAGAAGAGCTATCAAAAAGCAGGCCTTATTTAAAAATTCTTCTTTTTAAAAAAAATTACGGCCAGTCTAGCGCTTTTGATGCAGGTTTTAGGGCTGCTAAGGGAGAGTATGTCATCACTTTAGATGGGGACGGACAAAATGATCCAGCTGATATACCTAAGCTGATCGGAGCACTTAATGGAAATGATCTGGTTTGTGGGATACGATTGCACCGTAAAGATACTTGGGCCAAGCGGATCATTTCAAAAGCTGCCAATGCTTTAAGGAATTGCCTGTGCGAAGACGGGGTTCAGGATTCGGGCTGTTCACTGAAAATTTACCGCGCAAGCTGCCTTAAGAAAATAAAAATGTACAACGGCATGCACCGTTTTTTGCCTGCTTTATTCAAAATAGAAGGCTTCCGCGTACATCAGCTCCCTGTCAACCATCGGGAAAGATTAAGGGGTAAAAGCAATTATAATATTTTTAACCGTTCGCTTAATACTTTAGCTGACTTATGGGCTGTTCGTTGGATGAAAAAAAGGCAGCTGACCTATCAGATTATCCCCGCTTCGCCTAAAACGGGGCATTAATGGAAGAGTGGAGGATCCTGCTTTATCCCTTAGGACTGGTATCTGCCTTAGTCTTTGGAGCAAGATTTATTGTCCAGTGGCTTCAAAGCGAACGGCAGCATCAAAGCATTGTGCCTGCTTCCTTCTGGGTCCTTTCATTAGTCGGCAACAGCCTCTTGGCTTTGCATGCTTTCATCCAGATCCAATTTCCTATTTGCGCCGTGCAGGCCTGCAACGGAGTGATAGCCTGGCGAAATCTTAATTTAATGCAGCCCCGCTGTAGCCAACTTTCATTTCAAACGGTCCTTTTTCTGCTCGGGGGCGTTTTAGGCCTAACCATCTGTCTGTTTTTTCTGCAGGATTATCTTATCATGAGAGATGGGAATTGGTTCCGAGTTCCCGTTTCTCCTTGGCAGGCCGGCCCTGCTCATGAAAGCTCTTTATATTGGCATGCTTTAGGTATGCTTTCTTACATTTTATTCTCAAGCCGTTTTTGGATCCAGTGGTGGCTGGCAGAAAAAGCCCAGGCTAGCCAGCTTCCCCTCTCTTTTTGGTGGATCAGCCTGGTTGGGGCCCTCCTCTCAATGATGTATTTTTCACATATTCAAGACACTGTCAACCTTATCGGACCTTTGGTAGGTTTAATTCCTTATATACGAAATTTAATGCTGATAAGGCGATCAAAAGCCCAGAAAATCTCATGAAGCAAGGAAACTATTTTATATTCGCCGGCGAAAGCAGCGGAGACCTGCATGGAAGCCATCTCATGCACGCCCTTCAGGAATATTCTTTTGAAGGCGTAGGTGGACCGTTCATGCGCCATGAAGGACTTAATTGCATTGTTCCCATGGAAGATTTTCAAGTCATGGGCTTCACCGATGTGTTAAGGTCTCTTCCCCGGCTGTGGACTAAATTTTACCAAGTCCGCAATCATATCCTTCAAAAAAAACCTGCGTGCGTTATTTTAATTGATTATCCTGGATTCAATTTAAGATTGGCAAAAGCATTACGCAAAAAAGGGTATCAGGGTAAAGTAGTTCAATACGTTTGCCCTTCGGTATGGGCCCATGGAAAAGGGCGCATGCAGACCATGATCAATTCTTTAGACCTGCTCTTGACTATTTATCCCTTTGAAGCTGAATTATTTTCTCATACATCCCTAAAAGCGGCCTATGTGGGGAACCCTCTAGTAGAGGGCATAAGAAAGTATAATTACCATTCCGATTGGAAAAAAGACTTAAACCTTCCGGACCGACCGTTAATAGCAATATTTCCAGGAAGCCGGCATGGAGAGATTCTCAGGCACACGCGCACCCAACTTAATGCCGCAGCCCTGCTTAAGGCTAAGCATCCCGAGCTCATTTTCGCCCTCTCTTGTGCTCATGAAGATCTTTACCCACTATTGAAGGAGCAGGTTGAGCGCGCCCCATTTGAATTAAACCGGGATATTTTTTTAGTACCCCGTCAATACAGCTACGAGCTAATGAAAGAGTGCAAACTCGCTTTGGCCAAATCCGGTACTTTGGCCTTGGAACTGGCACTGCACCAAAAACCAAGCCTCATTATTTATTCGCCGACCCAATTGAATTACCTGATCGCCAAATACTTCCTCCGCTTAAATCTGCCCCATTACTGCATTGTCAATATCCTAGGCCAAAAGGAAATTTTTCCTGAGCTCATTCAAACCCATTTAGATGAAAAGGCATTGTTCCAACACCTGGACAGACTGATGAGCAATGAAGAGGCCTATTCCAAAATCGAACGGGAGTGCGCTTCCCTTCAGAAAATGCTAGGCACTTATTCGACTTCCCTTCAAGCTTCTCAATTAATTAGGGAGCTATGTTAGCAAAATTGAAGCAGACCTGGAAAAATGGCATTTACAACTTGTCCGCATTCCTGATCGCTACAGTGGGTAAGCAAGCCATGAAGGCCCTCCTTCTGACCTGCCGCTGGAAGATCGAAGGGCTAGACCATTTTCGCCTAATTGCCTCGAAGGAAAAATGCCTGCTCATGCTATGGCATAATCAACTGGCTCTCGCTCCCTTTATTCTGCACCGCTATGTCGGGCATTTGGTTTTTACCGCTTTTGTGAGCAATAGCCGCGATGGCCACCTCATTAGCCGCATTGTCAGCTCCTATAAAAATGGCCGCACCATACGAGTCCCGCACCATTCCCGCCACCAGGCGTTGAGGGAAATGATCCGGCAAGTTGAAGAGAAAAAATCGATTGTAGTCATTACACCTGACGGCCCCCGTGGGCCCCGTTATAAAATGAAACCCGGAATTGCGCTGGCAGCCATGCAAACCCAAGCCTATGTCTTTCCATTGAAATGGTCCGCATCCAATTTCTGGGAATTGAGGACTTGGGATAAATTAAGGCTCCCAAAGCCATTTAGCATAATTACAGTTTCGTTCCACGCTCCCCTTCGCATGGATGAAGGCAAAACCTTGCCGGAAGCCAAGCAAATACTAGAGCAAGCACTTTTATAAAGTGAACGTGGTTATACGTTCTTTAGAAAATGCTTTAATTGAAAGTCATTAATAAATGGAAATTATTTCTCTTCAAATCGAAATATATAAAATCAAATCGTAATTTTTCTTGTTAAAAAACAATAAAAGCAATAAAATTTCATAAATTTAATAATTAAAAAGGACTTTTATGGATCAAAGAATGATGAGTACAAATATTATTTCAGAATATTGTTATTATCCTGAAGAAGCCGAACAAGGTAATATAAATCAAGTCAATCAAGTTGTTTGCATTCATGAGAACATTTTAGCTGAAATTTTTGATTTTTGCGCTGTCATGCCCTCAAAATTGTGTAGTAACGAAACTTTGCTCACGGTTGTTTCACGCGTATGTAAGGGTTGGAAAAAAGCGGCCTATTTGTGTGCAAAAAAAAGAATGATCGATGCGCCTTTCCTTTACAAGTGTGGCTGGTCGCATAAAACAGCTGATTCGGAAATTGAGTTTGCAGGAAAGCATCAAATTTTAGGCCTTGATCTTACAAAATATAATCTTGAAGATCGCCATCTCAAAGAACTAATCAAAAAAGTGACAAATCTTTGCTGCTTATCTGTCATTCAACCGCATGTATGGGGATTCGATCCCGTAGAAAAGCAAGCAAAAGAAATAACCGAGTGGCCCGTCATGCCTTCCCTTAAGACTCTTAAGCTTGGAGGCTACCCTTCAGCTAAAATCTGTGCCGATCTTGCCAAAAATTGCACCAAATTGCAGAACATTTGTCTATTAGCTTCCTATATAAATAATAATGGCATTAAAGAACTTGCCAAATGCCCAAATCTTGAGGAAATTAATCTGCAGGCAGTTAAAGTTAGCGCAATAGCATTCTTTGCAGATAGCCCTAAACTACGAAAAATGAACCTTTTGGGGACTTTAGTAACAGATCAAGAACTTAGCTCTCTTGCTAAAAGTAAAACCATTGAGGAAATAAATCTTGAAAATACAAAAGTGGGCAATGACGGAATCTCCTCTTTATATTTATGCAAAAACCTGCGGAAGCTAAAGCTTAATCATTCGCTCATCTCCGATGAAGCTTTAATCCATCTATCTAAAAGTAGCTCCCTTGAGAAACTTGATATTTCTGGTACACCCATCTCAGATAGAGGACTTGCGGCTCTAGCGCTTTGTTCCACATTAAGGAAACTTACCTTTTGTGATTCAACCCGTAATCATAAGATAAGTGCTAAAGGGATTTTGTCCCTAGTTTCCAGTAACCTGGAAGTGGTTAGTTTTACTCAACTCAACCTTGGTCGTGGAGGCTTTAAAGATTTTAGCAAAATCAAAACCTTGCGAGAAATCGACCTGACTAGTTCTGAAGTTGATGATGATACTCTTTTTGATTTAGCCAATTGTAAAAATCTTCAGGTAATTAAGTTCTCAGGCAATGATAAATTTATTACGGAAGAAGGTATTTCAGCACTTATAAAAAATAATACACTAATAAAGTTGGATTATCTTGGTAATCACTTCACTGATAAAATTGCGCAAGAATTTCCTTTTTCTAAAATAGAAGTACTTTATATCAGAAGGTCAGTTATAACAGATGTTGGTCTTAAGGCACTTGCTACAAGCCAAACTTTACGCGAACTAGTTATTAATTTATCTATGGTGTCCGATGCAGGATTTCTTGAGCTCATTAATTGTGAAAGCCTATCTCGGCTAACTCTTCATGACGCTAAAATTAGCAAAGAAAGCGTTTTAGCATTTATTAGAAACAAAAAAAACCTTATTGAAATTCAATTAAAAAAAACAATTTTAATTGATAAAGAAATCAGTGAAGTAATCAAAATAATTGCCGATGAACGTCCTAATTTGAAGATCAGCATAAGTAATTATTAAAATTTAAAAAGGGGTCAGGCATGGAAAATGGCATTTACCAGCTGACCGCCTTCCAGACGAAAGAAATTTGAAAAGGCTCCAATAAAAAGTATGGAGTAACTTTACTATGCTGGAATTTAATTTTTTTTATCCGGTTAAATTTTGAATTAATATTGGTTCCATGACATTATTTACCAATAAATCAGCACGATCCCTTTGTTCTTGAGTAAGCTTTGCTCCCGCAAGTTCTAATTCTTTTTCCAATTTATTTTTAAAATTCTCGGAATTTTCATATTGGTCTTGAGAACCACAACAACAGGAAAAAATTCCACAAAATTCATTAATCATATTAGCTCCTTTAAATTAATTAATCAATAAGTTGGTTTATTTTAGCAAAGCTGCCTTTATAAATAAAGAAAAGCCTGATCTTAATAATAAAATAATAGATAATTAACACAGATTTATTTCATTTCTGTATCATAAAATAAATTAACAAAGAATTTATTATGTTATTCATTGCACTAATCGTGTTGACAATTTACTGCCGTAAATTAGCTAACCGTATAAAACAATGCGAGCTAATTTTAAAGCAGTTAGAACAAGCTCTTTTAGATGAAGAACAACCGGCCCAGCAGGAACTTAACGCTAACGCATCATTTTCTTCCGAAGCCGAGCTTGCATGTGAAAAATCAAATGCGGAACTGTTAATCTCACCCCCTGGACCGATTGCATTATGGCAAGAAGAATCAATAATTGAACTAAAAAAAGATTCGCAGGCTGCTCGCAAACCCTCTAAGTTTTTCGGGATGATCAAAGAAAATTGGATGGGGGCATTTGGCTCGTTTACGCTTGTAATGGGGGCTGTATTTTTCGGATTGACCTCTACAATTATGCAGCATCCTGAGGCAAGAGTGGGGATCTTATTCCTGGCATCTCTTTTGATTTTAGGAATTAGCCAAAAAATTAATGCGTACAAAAATTGGTCTTTATTATGCGGCTGGCTGCGATCGATTGCAGGCTCCGTTATATTATTTGCCGCCCTTGGGGCCGGTAGCATTGAAGGACTTAAATTTATTCAGACTCCTTCGTATGCTTTAATAGTATTGTGTGCAGGTATAGCCTTTAACCTATCATTAGCCTGCACGACAGCAGTCCAATCAATAGCCTCACTGCACGTCATCTTAAGCCTCATAGCTTTTTGCATTGTTCCACAAACAATTATTTTACTTCCCCTTGGAGCTCTAATTTCCATTGTCGGCCTATTCACAGCCTACCGATCAAGATGGGATTTGCATCTTTTTTTCATTGTATTGGCATTTGCTTGCCTAAATACTGTATGGACATATTCTTTACTACTAACCCCCTTGATGCATTATTTGGCCATTGCTTGTTCCGTGAAAGTTGGCCTTACAGGGGCAGCCATCCATTATAGTAAAAAATATCAAATGCCTCATTTTAAAGCGGTGCCCTTAGCCGCCCATATTTTAAATTGGCTCTTATTAATATGGAACCTTTTGCTACATGCCCAATTTTTCAGTGGCACCCCCTTTATACTCGGCACTATTGCTATGGCTGGCTTCATATTGGCAAGGAATGCGAAGAGGAAAGGAATTCACTGGTTATATTATACGGACACGCTCCTTTCCCAGATTCTCCTCTTATCAGCCATTGCTTCATGTGCAAATTTTTCTGTAAGTTCATTTGATTTGTCCACTCTATTTTTTGTCGAAATCATTCTTTTTAATTTTATCTGCATCATGCAAAAAGAAGATTTTCTTTTGAAAGCCGGATATTGCCTACAATTTCTCATTGTCATCATTGCATTGTCTACCTCTCTAATTGCGATCGAAAACATTCCCGGAAGTGATAAATTACCCATTTATCTGCGGATGGGACTTCTCACAGCGATGTGTTGGGGCTTTCATCTTATAGGAAGTAAGAAAAAATGGCCTATCGATGATATTAGGCTCTTCTTTCTTAGCGAAAAACATGCTGCGCTCCCCTATTCAATTACTGCGGTCATGGGTACTGCATTTTTTCTGAGTATTCATTTGTTTGGATTTGGATCAGCCGCCATTCAAACTATCGTTCTGCTTATTATCGGGGTGGTTGGATTTTGGAGAAAGAAGAACGAAGATCAAACTTGGAATATCATTTTCACTCTTTCCTTAATTGTGGTCCATCTTTCGAATATGGGCATGCTGCTTGAAATGTTCTTAGGCCACAAGCCTGGCTTGTTCCTTAGTATAAAATTTGCAGGTCTGGCGCTGCTCGATACTTTCTTGATTTTTGGTAATTTGCTGCAATTCAGGCTGTGGGATAAAAATTTTTCACCATTCATGATCTATGTATTAGGTTTGTTTGTCACGTTATACACCTTTATAGCTACCAGCCCTCTGATTCCCGGACTTTTATTTTTAGGATATTCCATAATAGCCCTTAGAGCTGCTGGTAACGTACCCAAATCCCTTGAATTCAGCGCCGATCTTAAGTTTAAAATTAGTGAAAGCATGACGCGTAGCGGTTTAGCTTTTCTGGGCTTATTTATCATGCGATTCGTTGCTGTAAATCTTTATAACGACGTATTTTGGAATGGTATTTCAGTTAGATGGATCACCGAAGGATGTGGTATTTTTACACTTTTATATTGGACTGCCTATTTTCCCAAAAATGCATGCGGACAAACGACCCGCCTTCTAGGACATGTCCTCAATGATATAAGCCTCGCATTTATCACTTTCTGTCTGATGATAGAGTTTCCGGAAGGCTGTGCGCCTTTAATAGCAGCTGCAGGGGCAATTGGCTTGCTGCTAAGTGCGTTTTATTATCAAGGCCCCATACGGCTTGCTGCTTATTCATGGATTTACTTAATCGCATCGATAATACAAGTCGGCCTCTTATCAAAACCTGGACTCATGCATGCCAAATTTGCATGGCCGGCCATTGTTCTTCAACTATGCTATGCAATCATCATATATAAGAAGCAAAACAGCATAGAAAATTTCATGAAAACATTTGAACCATCTAGTGTGAAAACTTGTCTTTCCTTTATCTATCGTCAGTGGAATTTAGCTATTTTATGCCCCATCTTTCTGGCGATTGCTTTCGAGTTAGCTGTTAATTTCGAAAAAACCATCTTGACCCTTTTGTGGGTAGGATTGACGTGCATTTATTTGTGTACGGGTTTGATTCTCAGATCTAAAGAAATCATTAAAATTTCTATGTTTGCCTTATTCATCAGCAGCCTTAGGCTTCTTCTTTGGGATTCAGTTCAAACTGATCTACCTGTACGTGCCCTGGTCTTTATTGGCGTAGGCGCAATGTTGCTTGGGATGAGTGTATTGTACAAAAAATTTAAACACCGTTTAGAAGTAAAAAAAGAAGCTTCCCTTAGTTGATACCCTTATGATGAAAGGGACAGCAGTCCGTCGGGTTTAAATTGAAAAAAATATTTTACCCAAGAAAACCCCTACTCAAATTTTCCTGAAAGGGAATCAGAATGGTAGCCCAGTGCAAGGCAAACCACGAAGGGTTTACGCAGCTCCGGGAAACTAATAAGTAATAAGGTGCACTCTTGAAAAGAGTGCCTAAATTTAAAATCCGACACTTATTAAGGAAAGGGATTCAGGCCTTGGCTTATTTTGCTTCCAAAGTTAAGGGTATAAGTTTTATAGGAATACCATATGGAAGCTTATGGCCGGTTAGATTACAAAAATTAGATAAAAAAACAATAGTCCTCTTTTTTGAAATTTTATCATACATATAAGGAGATGCATCCTTATCCTTAAATATTTGTTCGATATTTTCAATTTGAATATAAAATGGCTTCACACAATCGGCTATCCAACTTGGCACTTCTTTCATCAAAACTAAACTTTCAAACGTTTGCCTTTGACAGACTTTCTTATGTATCTGCCAAGCTGCTTTTTGACATGCCGTTGAACAATATCTTACTTCTTGGCATCTACTACAAAGTTTTGTATTTTCAGTACTTTTACAATTATCACATTCAATAAATTTCATTGAGCTATTAGCTAAAGCCGCTTTCATGGAGCTATGATCATATTCTTTTACTTTATCAAAATACTTTTTATTGTCATTCTCGCATAAGTTCATAAAATTTAAAAAACGAGGATCCTCGATGGGATTTATTTGTGCAGTATTCAAGCTATTCTCCTAATTAGAAATTCAAACCATTAGATTAAATAAAGCCCATAAAAATGAAAACAATTATTTATTTTTAAAATAATTATTTTCTAAACTTTAAATAACTTTTCATGTTCAATAAAAAAATCAACCTTACTAAAAAGAAAAATTAACTGAAACAAGAAAAATCGTAAAAAAAAGTCATTATAATTTTGAAAAATTCCTTATGCTAAGGAAGCTAAAGTGGTAAAATGCGCTGGGTCGTCTGATGCTGGAAAGCTGCCCGCAGCATCGGGAATCAAACTCTATTGCATTAATGGAGGGACTGGAAGATCGAGTCCCTTACCCTCTTGCCTCTGCACTGAGATTTTGATTCTTATTTCACCCTTAATGCGCATCATCTTCGGCTGCTATTTCTTTCCGTAATTGTTTTTTATAATAGGCTTCCTTTGTAATATCAAAATTTAATTTTATTAATATAAATTAATTCATATTGTTTTTTAATCATCGAATAATGGATAATTTCTCTATTAAAAAAGGCTTACATTATGAATTCAAATTTATTATTAAATAACAATCAAATTGAAAATACAAATTTTAATTATAATGCATTTGAATTTGAAATAAACACAATGAACGGTAAGTTCTTTGGCCACGATATCAGTAATACCATCTATTCACATGAAGAAGAAAATAAATTATTAAAAAATAAAAGGAAATTAACAGCAATAAGTTCAATATTAATTCCGGATAATATCCGAGAAAAAAAACCAAAAAAGAATTATGAAGAAAAAAACGAAAATGAATTAGAAATCGACCCGACGATTGGAGTAGTAAAATCTTGCACTGATTCTGATTTAGATGTCCCCGTTTTAACTCTTGACGAATTCCAAGATATCTTGGAAATACACTCTGATGCCAATTCTATGCAACGCTTCGAAAAACTACAGTCGATAAGCATTAAGCAGGAGGAAAATTCTTGGGTTTTTTGGCTGCACATACCCGAAGGATGTCTTTCAACCAAATCTACCTGGATATATATGAATATTGATGAAAGGGTGTTCGATTCTCAGTGCTTTTCCGAATGCGATCAAAATTATCCCAAAGCCTCTTTATCTAACCAAAAATACTATTTTATCAATGCTTGTTATGATGATAATGAGAATAAATATTTTTTTCAAATTCGTCTTGATAAGGAGATAAAAATTGCCGAAATAATTCATATTGAAAGGGGAGCTTATATTTCTGGAACTAATGTCAAAAAAATTTGCATGGAAATCCTTGATTTTTTAAAATTAGATAAAATTTTTCTTAATGATGATGCTAAAATTCAGGTGGTTGATTCAAAGGAAAGCATTGCTTTACGAATTTCCCTTCCCGTTTCCAGGGATGATATGCAAACATGGTATAGCGAATTTAAACCCTTAAGTTTTAATAATCTATTTAATCAGAAAAACGTTAAATATATTGATCAAAATGAAGAGACGTATCGAACAAGCCTTGATACTGTAAGAAATCAGTCAATCATAGCACTTCCTAAAACTAGAGAAGACGCTAATGAATTAAAGAAATGGATTAAAAAATATTTAATAATTCACGACCTAGAAGCTATAAATGCATGTACTGTTAATCAGGTGGTAAAAGCCCTACTACAGGCAGCAAGAGGCTGCACAGTTGAGTCCCAGGCTAACAACGATTTTATTTCTTTCTATTTTACTTATTTAATCCCTAAAAACATTCAATCAATTCATAAAGAATATAAAAACTCTTTACAAGTATTACATACCTATAAAATTTGGGTGAAGACAAAGGAGCAATAAACAGCTTTAATTTTTAAGAAGTTTTGATTATTCGGCCAGCTATTTCAATTGGTAAATGAAGTCGTTATCAGCTAGGTCCGCCGCCCCTTTAAGTCCATTTCAAAAGGTCTTTGACCGATGATTTTCCATGGCATTCCTTCACAATGGAATTCGTACCAATCCGCTTGCGAAATATTTGGCAGACAGAAAACTAATTGGGGGGATGAGATATATGAAGAATTTTGATGTCGAAATCAATCAAAAATCTGTGTCTGAGTACTTATTTACTTTAATTGGTGGATAAAATATTAGCAAACATCTATATTTTACAAATAACTTAAAAAAATAGTTATCATATAGATAAATTAACATAAGGCATAAATTTTATGAATACCAATCATTATGTGGATGAAAATTTCATTTATCAATTAGATAATCAGATTACAAATTGGAAAAAAGACGGTTTAAAACAGCTAGATAATAATGAACAAAAAATTGTCAAAAATGCCATCTCAATATTCCAACAATGTTCTCATTTTAAGAATGTTGCTATTCCAAAATCCATCTATGATAAACTTCAATTAAGTGAAAATGTTAATGAAACTTTCAATAATATTGATAAATTATCTTCTCAATTTATTGAAACAAAAACAATCATTTTAGATCCGGAAACAGCTAATAAAAGCCAGAAAGTGGAAGAAATTGCCAAAACAGTGCTTAATTCTCCCCCCAGTCAGGAAAGAGCGAATCGTGCCATATGGAATCTAATGGCAAAATGCCCGCCAGTAGAGGGCAACGAAAAGATTATTATCACGGGGCAAGTCTTAGGAGACGGACGAGGAGACTGGGCAGCCATTCGACATCAGCAAAAAACTTTACAAAAAGAATTCCCTGATCGGGGCATTTGCATTATTGCCAGTTCTTCAAAAAAATGGGAAAATAATTTAGATACCACGAAAATAAGAGAGGGAACTCTCGATTTGGTTTATTATGGGAATGCGAATGAATATCCTATTTCTATTCCTTTAGATGCCTTTAGTCCAGAGGCAAAAATTCAAGAAAAATTGCAAGCAGCAGCTATTGTCATTGAGGCGGGTGTTTCTATTATTGGGTATATGTTACCCGATGATTTTTTAAGCAGCATAAAAGAAAAATGCATTAAAATCAAAGAACATGATACGGATTCCGGAGGAAGCAAAGCATTTGGAAGTTTTGAAATTCAAACAGGGTTTTACCCATCTGAAAATACAGTTGGAGTTTTTTTGCCTTCAGAAAAAGAATATAATTGGCAAGACCTAAAAAATTCTAATTTAAAATCAGTTTTATTTAATAATTATTATTCGGACGATAACCTAGATAACTATTCGTCGAATAATATTTGTTTTTTTAATTATATGACACATGGGTATTTACGCGCTCGATTTGTAGCAGACATCGTCAGTTTCGCAGAGGCCAATTCAATTGACAAGTCTATAGACATATGCTTGCCTAATATTTTTTCAAATAAAACTAATAATAATAATTTTGAAAGATTTTCAGAAAACATTAAAGATTTCGAACTGGAAAATTATGGAATTAATCAACTGAAATGCATTTGGTTTGACGGCCATGAACAGAAAGAATATACTATTTTTTTAGGAAATAATACAGAACGGGGAAAAAACGGCAGGGAAGTGCGGATCATTGATCCGGGCGGCTTATCCGCCAAAGACTTTAAAATTATGATTCATATTAGCGGCCCAATCGTTGGTTGTACAGGTGATAATTCTTTAGCTCAGACCATTGCGAATGGAAAGATACCTTTTTATGAAAACCGTAACCAACTTAAAGCTCGTGGCTTGTCTAAACGGATTGAGGCTAATTTTGGTAAAGAATCGTCATTATACAAGTATGTTTCCACGGTAGCAAGCGGTAACCCGGAATCCATTTCAAGCCTGGAAGCCGCTCTTCCAAACCTTATGGATGAGGCTAAAAAATTCAAAGAGATTATAAGAGCAGAGTCTTCCTTTAAACCTATGTTAAAAGGCATTGTGAATGAGAAGCTCTTATCTCTAAAAAATGAAGATTTTGCTTTAAGGGAAAAAAGTATATGCGAGGATTATCTCAGTTCAAAAATCACACTTGAAGAGCTTGAATTTGAAATGACGGCCCTGCTTCAGGAAAAAGGACTTGCTCCCAAAAAATAATGGCCCCATGCTTAAAATTTGACTTTGGCCAATCCTTGAAGATTGGCCTTAGAATATTATGCCAAGTGCTACTCAATGCTTTTTTAACCTTTTTGGTCAGATTCTAATTCGAATTCTTCCTTTATGATGGATTTGCATTTAGATGTAAATCCTTCCATTTCACCATTTTCAAGGTTAAACTCTAACTTATTCAGCTTTTCAAGCCAGTCCACAGAAATGATGTTTTCCGAAAAATTGCTGATCAAAGCATAGTTTTTTGAAACATTTTCACGCTGAACTTTCCATTGATAAAGAGCATTTCCATAATAGATTACAGGCAAGGCACAAGCTACTAAAGAGGCCGAGGTCTTTACCTCCCAGCCAAGGGCTTCGTTTGGGGAATCTTCCTGCGAATTTAGGCTTGCAAGTCAGTGCGAACTTGCAAACTAGGGGAAGAAATTATTTTTTAATTAGACAGAATGTCTTTTGATCAATCGGAAACTATAATTATTAATAAGGTTCCAGACTTCTTTTGGTTAGTGTCTTACCAATTTCTGTTTTTCAAATTTTACTTCTTTATGCCGTCTCCCTAAATCTTTTAATAGAAATTTTATTTTAGTTTGACTTTGATTTATTTTCATATAAATGGAAAATTATTAACATTCACAAACAAACCACATTTAAATTTAAATCATGTATTATGATGATTTAAAATAATACCTAATTTTGAAATTAAAAAATTTTTATTTTGTTAATGCAAGCTATCTAAAAAGATATATAAAACGGGATGCGGTAGCTAATTACATTTATGATTTTTGGAAGTGAAAGTTCCACTAAGTCAGTGAAATGCCGTGAAATAGGAAGTAATTGGGGGTTATAATATTTTACAAAAAATTAAACTGGGATTTTACTGCTAATTTTGCATTGTTTTCCTTTGAACGCCAATCCTAAGTAGAGGATTTTTTTTATTCCCCGATCCAGGAGGTCCTGACGATAATTTTTTTCTTCAATTTGCTTAAGAGCAGAGGCTGCAGCCTCTTCCAAATTCATTTGATCGTAAGAAGTAATTTTTTTGAATTCCATTATAATTCCTAACTCATTCTTATCTTTGGGAATGAGCATGACATCATAACGCCCATAGCCGCTTTCCCGATTGGATTTAACTTCATGGCTGTCCTTCAAACCCAGGAGCATCCCAAGGACAAAGGCATGATAGATTTTTTCCGGTTCTTCAGGGGAAGTGTCAAAAACACTGATTGAAGAGACCATAAAATCAGCAAAAATTTTTGAAAATGTATCGACATCTCCGGAAATTAAAGATTTTAGAAGCAGATGATATTTTGAAAGATGAATGCTATTTTTAAACCAATCCAATACTGTGGAACGATACAGTTCGGCAACCTCTACATTGGGAATGCGCAATTTGCAAGGTTTGCCATACGAAGGAGTTTCTGTTAACGCTAGATAGCCGCTAAAAAGCAACAAGGTCCATACCGATTCATGACTTCGTTCAAGATCTGTAAAAATAATGCCATCTTCAATATTTTTTTCAATCACTTGATTTTTTAAAAGCTCTTCGATATCAGCTTTCAGATCATCTGAACCGCCACCAATTAATTGCTTCATCAGTGCATTGTCGCTAGTATTGACCCAGTAAGGCGCCAGTCGCCCTTTTTCTTGAATGCAAGATAGAACAGACCATGGATTATAAATCCCTTCGCAAGAACCTATGCGATAACCATTATACCATTCTCTTATCAAGGGAATTTGATCTAAAAGATCAAATTCTTCAAGCAGCGCTTTTACTTCGAATTCAAGCAGCCCAAATTTATCTTGGAAGGTCTCATTTAAGATTGTAAATGTAAAAATGTTATTCAATCCAGAAAATATGCTTTCCTTTGCAATTCGCAATATCCCTGTCAGCACTCCCCGCTCCAAAGAACTGTTGTCTTTTAATCCTGCAGAAAGCCAATTGCGCAAAAATGATATCAACTCATTGTAAAATCCCCCCATATAGGCGCTATGGGCAGGCGTATCATATTCATCAATCAACAGGATCGTTCGTTTTGAATGATACCGATGCAAAAGTTCGGAAAGAAAACGGAGACTATCCTCGTAGGAACTTTGATCTCCGTCAAGGAATAAAATTTTATTGTAGCGCTCTTTTTCACTGGGAGAAAGAAATGCTGAATCATTAAGATAACTGTGGCGTTCAAACTCCTTCGCAATTAATTGACGAAAGGAAGCTAAAGTTTGCTGCCAAGAGCTATGTTTAACATCTTTCAGAGAAATAAAAATAACGGGAAATTGACCTTGCAGTTCCCTATATTTTGAATTTTTCCAAATTTTTAGAGCAAAGAAAAGATGGCCGGTGTCGGTAGAGGTTTTTTCAAAAAAATAGCGCAGCATCGAAAGATTTAACGTTTTACCAAATCGCCGTAAGCGTGGAATCAAGGCAACGTTTGTTCCCTCTTCGATTAGCTCTTGTATAAAAAGTGTTTTATCGACATAAGCGTAACCTTCCTCGATCACTTTCTTAAAATCACTAATACCAATCGGAAGAGGTCTGGGCATAAAATCCTTGATTAAATTAGTCATCCAAATTTTAGCATGCAGTTTGGATTCTCGCAAGAACTACCACTTTATAAGTGCAACATGATTAGGTAATACTGAAGCTTGTAATAATATTCTACATTCCTTACCCTTGGTAAGGAAAATGAACTGGATTTAATGTATCAATTATGTAGCTAAGAAAAGCAACCATCACTAGCAAGGGGCAAGTTACATTCCAAAAGATATAAGAAATATGCTTAAAATCTCTCCGAAATAAATGAATTCTTAAATAAACTTTTTCATGCCAAACAAATTGAAATCGAAAATCGTCAATTAGCACTTAGAATCTGTTCAAAATCTATAAACAGGTTGTTAAAGCATTTAAATATCGAAAGTCTAAATCTAATTTTGCAGACTGTCTTATTGGGCTGATAAATCAAACTCTTGGTTGACAACGTCATACACCTTCGATAAAAAAGCTGCAAAATTATCATTTTTCACGTTGTCATGCGTTTGATTATTCAGCAAGCTGTTTCTTTAGCTGGGCAATGAAGTCATTTTCAGCCAGGGCTACAGCCCCTTTAATACCATTGAAAAATCCTTTGACAGATGATTTGCCATGGCACTTTATGACGATGCTGTCAACACCGCAAATAATTGCCCCGCAGTGTTCTTCATAATCAAACCGGCTTGTCAGATCGTAAAAAACCGACGCTTTCTGCCCTTGCATCGTGTTTTTAACGATGTGCTTCAGCTGGTTCAAAAGAAAAACTGAGACCCCTTCAGAGGTTTTAAGAAGCACATTCCCTGTAAAACCGTCTGTGACCAGCACATCCGCTTCCCCTTGAAAGACTCCCCTGCCTTCAATATTGCCTACGAATTCCATCCGGGATGTCCCCTTTGCATGGTGCTCTTGCAATATCTTATAAGCCCTTTGAACTTCGGATGTCCCCTTTTTCGACTCGACGCCAATATTTAGAAGACCTACTCGGGGCAGTTTTATGCCGTAGCAGCATCTCTGGTAGGCCGCTCCCATCGCCGCGAATTGGGCCAAATGGTGGGCTTTGCACAATACATTCCCTCCTACATCAATGACCGCCACCTCCCCTTTTTCAGTTGGCAAAGTGGCAAGCAAGGCCGGCCGCTTAATCCCCGGTAGCTTTGGCAAAAAAATGGCGGCCCCTGTGATCAAAGCACCTGTGTTCCCTGCGGAAATAAACGCTGACAGCTGCTTTCTTTTGAGCAATCGAAGCCCTACGACCAAAGAAGAATTTTTTTTTTGACGCACGGCTGCAACAGGCTCATCGTCCATATCGATCACCTCGTCAATTATATGAAATTTAACGGGGGAATCGACTTTCAAAATAAAATCTTGAAATTGCTTTAGCTGGCTGATCTCCTGAATAGCGGGGGAAGTAGCAAAAATTAGAAATGAGACGTGAGGGAGCTTAAAAGCCGCATGCATAATGGATTCAAACAGCGTAGCGGGGAGGCTTTCACTCCCCATTAAGTCAACCCCGATGGGCAAGAGGCTCAAAATAAATAATTACGCTTGGCTGTTTGCAGGCAGCGTATCCCCATAGGCTCCGCAAGCTTGGCAGCTGCAATGAGGAAGACGAGGAAGCTTGCAATTATTGCAAACGGACAAACTTTTTGGTTTTTTCGCATGATGCGAACGCTTCGAGTTTTTGCGTGCATTCGACAAACGATTACGTGGCACTGCCATGGTAACATCTCCTAATCAATTTTATTAACTTTTTGGTTTCCAATCCAGATCGGCAAAAGGATGGAATCCATCTTCTTCATCCGTTTGATCCTCGGAAGGTTCTTTTAAATATTTAGAGACCTCTTGCCGTTTTGGACAATTTCCTTGGTTGCACTCGGCAAATGCCGGAACTTCAACCAAAATTGTTTCACGTAAAAGATCTTTGAAGTTGAAAATAGCCCCCTTTATTTCAGCCAGGGGCACAGTATGGTAATAGTTGTCTATGTTGATGGCTAAAGGAACTTTCTCATTGCAAATTGCACAAGAGACCAATGCTTCTGTTTGAATGTTCCAATTTAAAATCAACTCTTCTTCAGCCGTATAGGCCATACCATCTAATTCAATATTTTTTTTAAAGTCGAGATCGCTCTCATGGACATCCATAAAGTTTGGAGGCAGGCTTTCATGAATGATTTTTTCATGCCCGTCTTTGAGCTGATCAACAAAAATTTTAAATTCATCGTCCATATGTTTCCTGTAAAGAGCTATATTGTAGCGGAATTAGTGTTTTTTGCCAACAGAAGTCTTTTTTACTGGAAAAGAACCTTCCCATTGGCTTATAATCCAGGGCAATTCTCCCCTTATATACGGGTATCTTAAGGCGCCACATGCATGAAATTTTACTTAATATTGAATCTAAAGAAACCCGCTATGCTCTGCTAAAAAACGGAGAATTGCGCGATCTGATCGTCGAAAGGAAAAGAGAGCGGCAGCTCACCGGCAATATCTATAGAGGGCGCGTCAGGAATATCCTTCATAACATCCAATCAGCTTTTATTGATATTAACGAAGGAGAAAATGGGTTCATCCATATCTCCGATATTATTGAGAACACTAAAAAATTCGAGCAACTTTTTGACATGGATTTTGATCTCGATTACGACATCAAAAATCTAAGTGAAAAAGAAAAGCAAATGGACATTGAACAGATTATGAAACAGGACCAGGCTGTCTTGGTCCAGGTAGTAAAGGAACCGATCGGCTCAAAAGGGGCCCGCCTAACCTCAAATGTTTCCATTGCCGGCCGTTATTTAGTTTTATTACCCAATTCGTCCCATCGGGGGGTCTCACGGAAAATTGAAGACCGTACTGCAAGGGAAAGATTAAAAAAACTTATTCGCGCTTTTGAAATGCCGCAAGACATGGGCCTTATTTGCCGTACTGCAAGCTCCGGTGCAACTCAGGAGATGCTGATCGCTGAAGCCCATGATCTTTTACATAATTGGCAAAGCATTATGGAAAATTTTAAAAAATCGACCGAGCCTACGCTTCTTTATGCAGAATCAGATATTATCAAAAGGGCAGTGATCACAGCGATCGACAAAAGGTATGACCGGCTGCTGATTGATGATTATGCGACTTATCAGACTTGTAAAAGGCTCTATAGCCGTTATTCCGATGAACACCCCCTCCGGATCGAATATTACCGTGATAAAATTCCGATGTTCGAACGTTTCAACGTTGAGCGTGAAATCGATAAAACTCTCCGAAGAAAAATTTGGCTTCCCAGCGGCGGCTATTTATTTTTTGACCGTACAGAAGCGATGTATACAATAGACGTTAACTCCGGCCGAAGCAGCAGCAGCAAAGCCGACGTCGAAGAATCTTTAGTCAGAATCAATTTGGAAGCTGCAGATGAAATTGCACGGCAGCTCAGGCTGCGCAATATTGGCGGATTGATTATCTGCGACTTCATCGACATGCGCTTACGAAAAAATCAGCGCAGAGTACTTGAACGGTTGAAAGATTGCATGAAAGATGATTCTGCCAAATGTACTATCTTGGGGATGAGTGAATTTGGATTAGTCGAAATGACAAGGCAAAGGAACCGGGGCTCTCTACTTCAGACAATTTTTACCAGCTGTCCCTATTGCTATGGTAGCGGCGTCATTAAATCGCATGAAAGCCTTTCAATTGAAATAGAGCGCTCATTTAAAAAAATTATCGCCTGCCATGAACAATTCGCTCTAAAACTGATTATACACCCGGAACTCGACCGTTACCTGAATGTCATCGATAAGCAGTATTTATCCAAATTAGCCACTGAAATGAGCGCCCAGCTCACTTTTGAAAGCGATGACCGGCTGCATCTTAATGAATATCAATTTTTTTCAGCTGTGACCAATAAGCGGATTGAGGTTTAATCATTATGACTGAAGACCCTCTTGGACTGTCGAAATATGTCCGTGAAGGCCTTTTAAAGCATTCATCAGAAAAAATGCTCACTGACTTCTATCATAGCTATCTTCGCGAGACCCGCTTCAGCTGCAAACCTGAAGCGGCCGAATCAATGTTTCAATTGCTCATCCGATTAATTGTCGAACAGATCAAAGCCCCCTATCAATTCCAAATTTTCCATCAGTGCATCAGGCAGCCCTTCGACTATTATCAATTTGGCCTTGATTTCATTCGCCCATTGATCGACTTTCCCGCCTCTGAAGTTATAGGGCGCCATTTTATTGATAAATTACTTAAACAGTTGAAAAATGGGGAAAACGTCATTTTTCTGGCCAATCACCAGACAGAGCCCGATCCCCAGATCATCAGCCTACTTCTTGAAGAAATCGACCCAATTTTTCCTTCTCAAATGATATTTGTTGCTGGCCACCGCGTTATTTCGGATCCTGTTGCCATTCCTATGAGCATGGGGCGCAATTTGCTTTGCATTTATTCAAAAAAGCATATTGGCCACCCTATTGAGCAAAAAGCTGAAAAAATTTCCCATAATCAACGCACTATGAAAACAATGGGCGAGCTTCTCAAGGATGGGGGGCGTTGCATCTACGTCGCTCCAAGTGGTGGTAGGGATCGTCAAAATGCAGATAAAATAATAGAAGTGGCCCCTTTTGACCCTCAAAGTTTGGAATTATTTTCCCTTATGGCCCAGCATTCTGGCAAGCCTACCCATTTTTATCCTCTTTCCCTCAGAACATATGAATTAATGCCCCCTCCCCGCCACATTGAAAGAGAGGTAGGAGAAAAAAGAATTGCCAAGTTTACTCCAGTTCATTTGGCGTTCGGAGAAGAAATTGACATGGATGTTTTTCCTGGAAGCGAAGGGGTCGACAAAAAAACAAAGCGCTATATACGTGCAGAGTATATCTGGAACACAGTTCGAAAAAATTATCATCTTTTTATATCCAATTGATTCAAAATTGGATATATAATTCCTTCTAAAATTCTTTATCTTCCCTTTATGATGAAGGGTTATATCCATAGCCACAAATAATTCAAAGGCGCTCAGGGTGATTAGCAGGATAGGTGTATACCCAAGTGAACTCAAAAATTGGATTTGGACTAGCGTGAAAGCTCCCGCGGTTGACGTATCTAAAACGACCCCATATTATAATATTGGGTCGTTTTAGATACGCCAGCCCCGGGGCTTTGAAGCAGTCCAAATTTCCAATTTTTGAATTCACTTGGGTATATTACCAGTTTTGTTAATAACCCTCTTAGAACCTGTTCAAAAATCTATGATCAGGTTTTTAATAACAGTTAACTAAAATACTCACAGGAATAATATGAATAGACATTCATTTTTTTATAAATCAGTCTCCTTTTTAGCCCTCTCCCTTGCGGCCTGCCATCCGTTAATTCATGCAGCTATCCCTACCAACCCGGTCGAAACCCTGGATGAAATTTCTTCTTCTGCAATACCAGAATCAATAGAGTTGATCAACGGCCTTATCTATACCGCTATTCCTTCACACACCCCTTATACAACAATTGAATTAAGCATCGCCATTCCTCCTGGATCTGAGACGGAGAATAGGCCGGTTGCGCTTTTAGCACAACGGGCGTGCTTCTATGGCACATCGAAATTGTCCAGGGAAGAAATTCACGAAAAGTTAGATTGTTTAGGCCTGGATATTCATCCCGATGCCATCACAGCGGCAAATGAGCAGGAGCATGTGATTAGGATTTCATTTGTCTCAAAAAATTTTCAGCACACTCAAGCAGCTCTTCATTTAATTCAACAGATTGCCTTCGAACCTTTGCTTGATTCTGATGCTATTGAAGCAGCTCGTAATCACATTTTAGATACTGATGAAGCGCATGACAAGGAAAAGGCGCATAAGCTGTCAGCGGTAACATATGATGAAGTAAAAGCCTTTCATTCTCGCTGGTACCACCCTTCTCTCATGCATTTATCATTGTTGATACCAAAAAATGATTTTAAAGTTGATGCTGAAGTTGCCGATCTTTTTTCCATTCGTCAAGATCGGCAAAATTTAGAAGAAGATCTAGCTCTTCGTGAAGGAAAACAAATGAACAAGATGTGGATGAGCTTGCATAAAAATCTAAGCCCTGTTGATCAGGAAAGCCCGTTGGATGGAGACTACCTGCTCAATATACAGGTCAACTCAAATCAAAATTATTCGATCGTTGATGGAAAAATTTGGCTAACGAATCCCAATTGGATCAACAAAAGTTCAAATGGTCATGCTTATGGCGCATTACTAAGCGCTATTGGAATAGGGGCTATTGCATTAACCATCTCTTTTGTACCGGCCGTTCTCCCAGTAGCCCTTGCTGCCGGTAGCCTCACCGCATTTAGTGGATTTTACCTTTTAAACTGCAGCTATTTAAAGGATCCTATTTATGTTGAAGAAAAAAGACAGGAAGATTTGAAAATGGGTTTTGCACATGCCTACCGTAATAATCGCGCAGGAATCACCTTAACACCCTATGAAAGACGCCCTCTTTTTTTAAATCAAATGATCAATGCCCAAGACAGCCTCTCATCGATCGTTCGTTTAGCTGACCATTATGATTTAAGCCGCGCAGTCATAGCAGAATTGTTCTCTAACGAGGAAATGGCTTTTTTAGTCCAAACCAAGCTTCAATTTCTTCAGTACCGCAATCAATGTAATAAATTGATCGAAAACCTAGATAAAGAATTGTATAACCTAACAGTCCCTTATGCCAATATTCGCAACAATAATCTTGCCCATGCCAAAAATGTTTATCATCAGAATGTCTTTGTTAATCAAAAAATTATCTGGAAGAAGCAACTGGAAGAAAACATCTCTCTTATTGATGCAAATTATAAAAATGGCCATATTTCATTGGAAAAACGCAATGAAACAATCATAGAACATAAGAAAGCCTATCAAGCTAGCCTTAATGAAAACTCCTTCGCAGCAGGCTTAGCCTTTGCAGATTCTTCTTTAACTCAAATGGAAACGGATATTTTAATTACTTATGACCTTCAAGTTAGCCAATGCAAACAAGCTATGCAATATGATTTGCGTAAAGAGCAATTTAAAAATGGCAAAGAAACCCTCACTTATCAATGCGATGCTGCATTAAGACAGAGATTAGTGGATTTTCCTTTATACATACCCTCTCTTCCAGATTATGTGGATTTAAGAGAAACACTCTAATATTTATAAAAGGGGCTTTGCGGCCACTTTTAAAGCTGGCACAGTTTTTGCACATGATAGAGGAATGAAATAATAATTATGATAATTGTTATAATATTATTTATAATAACAATAACAAAGGCTTATTATGGATAAAACAAGTTCAAACTCAGTGAACTCAGGTGCATCTTATCCTTTAGAACAGCAAGGCCTGCCCGAAGCTTCAGTTCAAGCTAAGGAGACAGGGAACATAAAAAACCATAGAGTCAATGTAAAATTTGAGGAAGGTTCAAAAGAAAAAGCTTCAGATTTATTTAAGTCCACAAAAGAGACTATTAGTTCATTTTTTTCTAATGTTTCAAAACATTTGGAGAATTCAACCAAACCTCTCGAAAGGGGTAATGAGGGCTTTTTGAGCAAAATTGCCAAAATTTTATCAAAAATTTTTTCGTTTTTTACAAGCAAGGAGAGTCAAGTAGATATTAAAGATAGTCCTTCCGGCAAACAGGCTATTTATAATAGCTTATCTGGTAAAGAAATCTCCATTAAAGAGGTCCCAATTATAAAGGGAGGGGAGACGTTATACGTCAACGAACAATTTTATAAGGATTTATCAAGGTCCAATATTTCTTGGAATGGGGAGCTCTTATTGAAAAAAGAGGAAAGAACAAAATCTGAATTTCAATATGATGCCTGCAAAAAAATGGAAAGTAATTTAGGAGTGCAAGGTTTTAAAAATATTTCTCTTGTAATGAATCAGGGTACCCTTGCAGATGCTTTAGGCAATTTAATGGCCAAATATTCGGATGATCAGCAAATGGTTTTTGGATTAGGCATGTTTCCAGAGCATTTATTAGAATTTCGTCTTGATGCCACAGATCCTGATGAGGTAAAATTGACTATTAAAGTCGATTTTGCATTAGCCCAATTAGAAAAAACAGATAATTTAATGCAAAATCAAAATATCAAGGATACAAATCCTCAGTATATTGTTTATAGCCGAGAAATTACTATTCCAAGAAGCGAGCTTAACATTGACTGGTCAACAGAGGTTCAAGGAAGGGAGGCCGCTTCAGGTATAAAGGTAGTCGATCATGTTTCCAAGCCTCTATATTCATACGAAGAAGCTAAAAATGCCGTTGCCTGAACATAATAGGTGAATAGCATTAATTAATGTGATTTAAATAGGTCTTAGCCCAAGATGGGTAGGATAAACAATAGTGAGAAGAAATATTAATTCTCCTTCCCTACCCATTCAAGCTAACGAATTTTATCCCTATGTTTTAATGCAGTACCTCTGGGATGAGGCTGTAAGAAACCCGTGGATCTTACTTCTTTTAACACAGCCCTTCCCTCTCGCACAAAAGCTATAAAAATATTTTCTATAATTTTTTTTCCTTATTAGGCATAATAACCTAAATTTCATTCAGGAAAAAATTATCATGTTTGAGTGTAAAAATAAATTTAACGGTAAATTTGAGCTTGAAAACTCTAGCAATTGGCACATCATAGGGCAGTTAATATTTTCAATAGGGGCCGCTTTATACTACGCCCAGGATTTTAAGCTTAGAAGGTATGCCAAAAATCTTTGCGACCAGTTACCAATATGGCTTTGGTCAGTTGCTTTCATAGCAGTTACATTTCACCAATCCCTTTTCTGTCAGGAAGGGTTAGTTGAAATTGAAGAAAAAAGCAAAATCCCTATCCTTACCCCCGCTTTTAATCAAAGACAAACTGCTAAAATCCGCCTGGCTAACGGATTGGAGGCCTATATTATTTCAGATCCACAGGCTGTTCAATCCGGTGCCGTATTGACAGTGCAGGCCGGAAGCTGGGACGACCCCGATGAATACCCTGGCCTTGCCCATTTCCTTGAACATATGCTTTTCCTGGGTACAGAAAAATACCCCATTGAATCGGACTATGACCAATATATTAGGTCTAATGGAGGCAAATCTAACGCTTATACTACAAATGACTATACTCTTTATTTATTCACAATCAATAATCAAGCCTTTCAAGAAGGTCTTGACCGCTTTGCTTCTTTTTTTAAAGCTCCTCTGTTTAATCCTTCGGGAGTTGGGAGAGAGCTGCAGGCGATTGATCAGGAATACGCTAAAAATATCAACAATGATGAATACCGGGCGATCTATGTCCAGAAAGAAATTAGCAATCCACGCCACCCCTATCATCGCTTCAGCGCCGGCAACTCTGCCACTCTTTCAAAAGTTTCTCAGGCAGTTTTAAAAGATTGGTACCATAACCACTACAGCGCCAACTTAATGCGATTAATTGTCTATGGATCAGCTCCTTTAGACACACTAAAATCATGGACTATTCAGGACTTCAGTCAAATTCCTAATTCCAAACGGCACCCTTTAAAAGTCACTCTCCCTATCTTAAATGATGGGATCCAGCAGGAACTTACTTATATAGAGCCTATACGGGATCTTCGTTCTCTTCGACTGACTTGGGAAATCCCCGCTTCTTTAGACTCCGAAGATGAATTTAAAAATGAATCGGTTCTATGCTATATTTTGGGGCATGAAGGGGAAGGAAGCCTGCTCGCTTCATTAAAAAAAGATCATCTTGCCGAGGGTATCATGTGCGGAGGGCATCGTCTTGGATCAGAGGCCTTGATTCTAACCATGCGTGTTGAACTGACCGAAGAAGGACTGAAAGAAGTCAACAAAGTGATTGAAAGGTGCTTTCAGGCGATTAAAATGTTAAAAGAAAAAGAATTCCCTGGTTATTTATTTGACGAAGTTAAAAAAATAGCCATTTTAAAATATCAATTTCAGCCTCAGGAAGATCCTTTTGAGTATCTAATGACGATGGGAGGATTGCGCGTCCGGGGAGATTTAGCAGCATTTCCGGAAAATAAATGGATTCCTACTACTTTCAACCCTAAAAGCATTCAAACTTTTCTCTCATACCTGACGCCTAAGCAGGCTGCCATTACGGTCATTGCTAAACCATCCGAGCTTCCAGTTGAACTTGAAAAGAGAGAAGCGTGGATAGGAGTCTCATATCATCATAAAAAAATTTCTCCGGAACAATTAGAAAAATGGAACGAGGCTCCCATTGACCCCGATCTTCATCTTCCTGTTCCCAATCCCTTTATTCCTCAACACCTCGCCGTTCTGCCGCTTTCAGCTGATCAAAAAGCAGAACCTTCGATCCCCCATCCTTCCAAATTGATTGAGACGGAGCAAGGGCTTATTTATTTTGATAAAGATAAAAATTTCCGTATTCCTAATATTGTTTGGATGTTTGAAATCCAGAGCCCTTTGATCAATAAGGAAAGTGCTTCTCTTTCAGTATTAACAGACCTCTATTTGAAATGCCTGGAAGAGAATTTAAACCCCTTTTATTACCCCGCCTCTTTAGCTGATCTTGAATATGAGATTACCCAGGAAGAGCAAGGGATCTTGCTTACAATAAAAGGATATAGCGACAAAGCCGAAGTCTTATTTGATGAAATTTTATCTAAACTTAAATCATGTAAACCTTCCGAACCCGAATTTTTACTTTATAAAAATCAATTAATGAGAGGATATCAAAATTTTAGCAAAGAAAATGCCCTTGATCAGGCCGTAGAAACATTTAAATGTTTGATACACCAATCCTACGCTTCGTACACGCAGAAAGCTCAAGCTCTGGCGCCTGTGACTTTCAGGCAGTATGAAGCTTATGCAGATCTGTTGTTTAATCAAACATACGTCAGGGGTATCCTTTATGGCAATAATGAAGAATCACATGCCCTACAACTGTGGAATAAATTGCAGTCAGCCTTAGGGAGTCAGATATTTCCTGAAAAAGAAAGGTTTGTAGAAAGAATCCTGGTATTACCCGACACTGGCCCCTATTCAATTAAAGTTAATATTGAAGCACCTGCCCATGCTCTGGTTTTGGCCATTGAAGATGTGCTTTTTTCATTTAAAACAAGGGCTGCTCAACAAATTCTTTCCCAGGCCATGGGAAGTTCATTTTATTCAACCCTGAGGACTAAACAGCAAACAGGCTATCTTCTATATAATACCGCAGAAGAACTAGACAAGCATCTTTTCACCATTTTTGCAGTTCAATCCAACAGCCACGATCCAAAAGACCTTCTTGCTCGCTTCGAACTATTCATTGAATCTTTTCTGAGGGAAATGTCTGCCAATGACCTAAGCCGGGAAAAATTTGAAGTCATCCGGGCAGCCCTTCTTGAAAAAATAAAAAAAGCTCCGCAAAATCTTTATGACATGGGAGAGCTTTTGAAACGTCTGGCTTTTAAATATGACGGTGACTTTGACTGGATTGATAAACGCATTCAAGGCTTTATCGACTTAAATTATGAAGAATTCTTAGAAATAGCTGTACAATTTTTGGGAAAAGAGAATAAAAAGCGGGTAGCTATTATGATTAAAGGAGATAGTTCTTCCCTTAAAAACTTGCGCTATATTTTGCTAAAAACACCTCAGGATTTAAAACGTTTAAGCAATTACACCCACATTAAGTAAATGAAGTAATCCCTATGGTGCCAGTAGAACTTATTCATTGGATCCTTTTTAACAGCGTCATTTTTTTCCTTCTGGCATTTGACCTATGGCTATTTTATCGAAATCCTCATGCGATAAAATTTAAGGAAGCTATCATAACGTCCTTGTGCTGGATTACTTTAGCCTTATGTTTTAACGGCTGGCTCTACTATCGGTTCGGATTTGAATATGCCTTAAACTTTTTAACTGGATATCTTCTTGAAGAATCTTTAAGCGTTGATAATTTATTTATTTTTCTACTGATATTTTCCCATTTTAAAGTACCGGACGATTGTAAACATCGCGTGTTATTTTATGGTGTATTGGGAGCAATTGTTATGAGAGGCCTTCTTATATGGGGTGGCATTGCTTTGGTAGAGCATTTCTCATGGACTTTTTATCTTTTTGGGCTGTTTTTAGTGTATACAGGTTTGAGAATGGCCTTTTCAAAAGAGACTAAATTAAAATTGGAAGAGAACCGCCTTTACCGCCTGGTTCATTCGACGATTGGTGTTACCCCCGATTATCACGGTCAGGCATTTTTTGTTCAGGTAGGAGAAAGATGGACCGCCACTCCCCTTTTTCTGGTTGTTCTCCTGATTGAAATTGCAGATCTGATATTCGCACTTGATTCAATCCCTGCCATATTAGGAATTACGACTGATCCCTTTATCGTTTATACTTCTAATGTCTTTGCTATACTTGGACTCCGTTCGCTATTTTTTGTGCTGGAAGGAATGATGAAAAGGTTCTATCTGCTGCACTATGCCCTCTCTGTTATATTGGTTTTTATTGGCATTAAAATGCTTTTGGCAAATGTTTTCCACATCCCGACTATTTTGGCCCTGGGGATACTCGTTAGTTTGCTTACTCTGGCCATTATCGGATCTTATCTATGGCCATTAGTAAATGATGAAAATATTCCGAAGGCCAGATAGAATGAGGATAATGGCTTACAAACATGATTCCCCTGCTCCTTTCTATTAAGTTTATTACTTGCATGTAATTCAAATTAAGTTTAAAATATTATATATATTAATTAGGAGTTTTATATGTCTTTAAAAAAAGCTCTTGAAGAAAAAATTCAGAATACTCAACTAAAAATGCAAGAATTATCCATCGGCATGGAAAAGTTGGAAGATGATTACCAGGAACTTTTAAAAGAGCTGGGCCTAACTTCCGAGGAATTGCAAGATTATGCTGAAAATCCCAACAATTATTCTCCGCCTATATGGGAACAGCTTCAAAGTGAAAAGAAAATGTTGGATGAAAAATTAAATTTGGCCTTAACTAACATCAGAGACCCTATAAAGGCAAAAGAAGCGCTTTCAGAACGGGCAGCCATTCAAAATCATTGGATTTACGTGCGTTAATAGTTGAAAAATTCTTTGTTTAATAAATACTCCTGATTTTGTAAAATAAACAATTTCAAATTAAATGTGAAAATTATATTGTTTGAAGTAAAACATTAAATTTGATACAATATAAATTGTAATTTTAAAAAAAAAGGAGTATAACATGGGTCCAATTGAAATTAGTCCTAGTATTGCGCTAAAAAATTATGGTGTTAAAATTGGCGACACAATAAAGATTACACCTAAAGAAAATAGTTTACTTACAGACAATAAGATCACTGAACTTTTGTTAGCATGGTCTAATTCTCTTAGTGCAACCCAAAAAGCCGCTGATGCAAGTGATTTATATTTAGATAATAGATATTCTAATTCCAGTCAAACGTATCAAGAAGCATTCAATGACGCAATGAAAATTAAAGATGCTTCTTTTGAAATTTTCCAAATTGTTAAAAAGAAACATTGTTCATCGATGATTTTGGTGGATCTAGAACGCCAAGGTTATTAATAAGCTTGCCTTATTGTCTGAAAAGATTAATAAAGCCCTTTTCTATTTTAGGAAAGGGCTTATTTTTTTTCACAAGTGTACCTATGGGAATTAATTATTTTTGAAAATAACATTAATAGTGACTTCTCTCACTGTCAGAATCACCACCATTTGCCACATCCAAAAAAACTTCTTGCCGCTTTGAATTATTAAATCCTTTAATAAAAAAAACGCAACAATTCTCTTTTATATAGTCGCTTTTGGAATATATACGGATGAAAACATAAACTGCATTTGGAAGAATATTGGCTATTAATGTAGGGTAAAGAATAACCCTTTAGGAGATCTATGAAATTTTTAATCGGAATATTTTTTTTAATGCCAATGTGTCTTTTCGCTACAATAAAAGTTGCAATTATAGGCGATTCAATTTCTCTTGGAGTAGGGGCAACTCCAGGCAACGGATACGTGGATCAATTAATAGAGAGATTGACTTTTGAAGGTAAGGATGTTGAGATAATCAATAGGTCGTATGGCAGCGCTTATACAGACACTCTTTTTCAAATTACAATGACGTTAATCACTCAGGAAAAACCGGATTATATTATTTATTTTATAGGAATCAATGATTGCGGACTTGCGTTAATGAGTGGATGGACAAATGCACAGCTTAAAAACCATTTAACTTCCAATTTCTCTAATGCATTCAAAAGGGCAACAGGGAATTGTAAAAGAGTAATTTTAGGTGGGATCACCTGCTCTTTTTTTCCCGCGTATAATACAGCTCTTGCGGGAACCTACTCTGCTCTGATCACAGCTTTTAACTGCTATCCTACGATGCTACTTGGTCCGGCCGTCCTGGCTCATTCTCCTGATTGGGTTCATCCAAACAATACAGGATCTCAAATGATTTCCGATCTCTTATATAATGCATTGGACGTAGTTGGCGCATTTTAGCAATCTAGAAAAGTGTCCTATTCGAACCTAGTAAGATTTGGCAAAAATTGCATCTATAGTTGCCTCTCGCCCTGTGAGTACGCACGTCCCTATAGTTCCACTCTGATTCCCAGGCAAGCATCGAATGGACACTTTTAATTCATTGAGCATTTCTTCGGTTTGAACATCTCCGCACCACTTAGCTAAAACAAATCCCCCATGAATCTCAGGCTTCTCTTCATTTTTAGGTGTAAAAAAAGCTTTTAACTGATCAAAGTCCTCTATGTCCCGATAAATATGGGCCTCAAGAAATGACTTGGCCTGCTGGTAATAATTTTGCTGGATCTCTTCCAATATCGAAGCTGCCTGAGAAATAAATTCATTAAAAGGGACTGACTTTTTGTCTTTCGGCCCTTTATCTCGTCTGGCAATCATCAATGCTTGCGACTCTAAATCACGCGGCCCTACTTCAATGCGCAGAGGGACCCCTTTTTTAATCCATTCCCAGTTTTTTTCTCCTCCCCGCCTGTCTCTTTTATCAATATGCACAGTAATGTTTTTTCCATAAAAAGTTTGCTTGCGTAATTCAGCGGCAATTTGCTCGGCATACTGAAGAATGGAACTCTCCAATTCAGGCTTGGGAATAACCGGGATGATGACAATTTGTTTATGCGCAATGCGTGGAGGCAGGCGTAAGCCGTCATCATCTCCGTGGCACATGATCAGGCTGCCGATCAGGCGCGTGGTCATTCCCCAGGAAGTTGTATAGGCATACTCTAACTGTCCTTCCTTATTGCTGAAACGAATGCCAGATGCCTTCGCGAAATTTTGACCTAAGTAATGGGAGGTGCATGATTGCAGGGCTTTTCTATCTTGCATCATAGCCTCCAAAGTAAATGTACTGACAGCTCCTGGAAAACGCTCTCCAGGAGACTTTTCCCCTGCGATGACTGGAATAGCAAGCACATCTTCTACAAATGCCCGGTACACTTCTTCCATTTTAAGGGTTTCTTCTAACGCTTCTTCATGCGTTGCATGCGCAGTATGCCCTTCCTGCCAGAGAAATTCTGTGGTCCTAAGAAATATACGGGGACGCAATTCCCAACGTACAACATTAGCCCATTGGTTGATCAGGAGCGGGAGATCCCGATAAGATTCAATCCATCTTGAGAAAGAATCGCCGATAATAGTCTCAGAAGTCGGTCGTACTACCAGAGGCTCCTCTAATGGCCCTGCAGGAACCAAGCGCCCATCTTTTTCTTCCAGGCGATGATGGGTCACGACTGCGCATTCTTTGGCAAAGCCATCAACATGGGCAGCCTCCTTTTCGAAAAAGCTTAATGGAATAAAAAGAGGAAAATAAGCATTTTCATGCCCTGTTTCTTTTATACGGTCATCCAGCTGACGTTGAATGCTTTCCCAAATACCGTAGCCCCATGGCTTGATAACCATACACCCTCTGACGGGTGAGTTTTCAGCCAGATCAGCTGCTTTAATCACTTGCTGATACCACTCTGGATAATCTTCCTCTCTTGTAGGGGAAATAGCGCTTTTTTCTTTTGAATTTGTCATAGTTCAAGCTCTTCAGGAATTTTCATATTATGGTACACAGCATCGACATCTTCTAATTCTTCCAGCCAATCAATAAGGGCTAAGTTTTCTTTAGCTATTTCGACATCGCATTCAACATATAATTTTGGGATCATTTCAAGTTCTGCCTGTTCACAGGCAAACCCTAAGTGATTAATAGCTTCTTTAACCTGGTAAAGATGCGCAGGATCAGTCGTAATAATGAAAAATTCATCTGCTGCTTCAAAATCTTCAGCCCCAGCTTCAGATGCAGCTAAAAACAATTCATCTTCAATGGCATTTTTTTTGCTTATTTGAAGAACGCCTTTACGGTCAAAATTAAACGTGACGGCCCCTGGAGTTGCTACCGTTCCACCTTTTTTATTTGTTGCGATCCTCATTTCAGAAGAAATGCGATTTTTATTATCCGTCATTACATCAACAACAATTCCTACCCCGCCATGACCGTAAAGCTCGTAGGTCATCTCATGGTAATCTGCTTGATCCGCGCTTGATGCTTTTTTGATATTTCGATCAATGTTATCATTAGGCATATTGGCATCGCGGGCTTTAAGCAAGGCGAGCCGCAATCGTGGATTATTTTTAGCATCGCTGCCCCCAAGTTTGACAGCAGTGATGATCTCTTTAGCGATACGGGAAAAAATTTTTCCCCTTTTGGCATCAGCTTTGCCTTTTCGATGCTTTATATTTGCCCATTTGCTATGACCTGCCATACAAAAACCTACTAATTACGGTGACTTGAAAAGATGATTTTGATTATCGCGAATCCATTGCTTAGCTAAATCATAGAATTTAAATTTTTTTTCCAGTTCTTTAAAAGCTTTGCTATGAATGTGCTTTTGGCCATTTGAATCCACAAAAGCCGGGCAGACATAATGAAGCATTTCATGATAAACAACATAGGCTATCAAATAATCAGGAAAATGTTTTTGATCCATAAAACGATTAATTTTAATCAATTTTAAAGGATCATGGTACAATCCAAAAACAATCCGGTTTTGGGCTTTTTTTTTAGAATTCCCAAACCAAGTAATTCTCAAATTAAGCGATTGATTAAAGTATTCTCGATTTAGTTGTGCAAAAATTAATTGCAAGTTGTGAAACTTGCCTTTGGTCTCCAGTTTGGTCGAGTCGAGTTCGTGTGAATAGTTTAATTTATGAAGGTTTTCCTCAATAAAAGCTTTGATATTGGCAGCCAATTTTTTATGTTCACCATTTAAATAGAATGCAAGGGCCTGCATCACATTTCGAGGGGCCAGCAAAAACATCCGATGTAAAGAGACTTTCGCAAATTCAGGTTCCCATTTAACGCTTAATAGGGTTGAACGGTTATCATTGATTTTCAACTGCAATTTCATACCAGTTCTATTTTCAAGCTTTTTTTGAAAAGTTTCGTGTTGAATTTTTTGAAGCATCACAATTAAATAAATCTCTCCATAAAGACGCGACCTAAATAGTGGCTTTTTCCACCTGATGGAGCTGATTCTCTTACCCAGGAGTTCTGCTCCCCAAATTCTTTGAATCCGAAACGTCTATATAAATTCCTTGCCGGATTAGCTGCGTAAACCTGGAGGTGCAAAAGTTCAATTTTAAATTTTTCCTTAGCTAAATGAATAAGGCTGTTCATTAAATAACTTCCTATACCTTGATTGCGGTATCCTTTTCCTACAATGATTCCGAACTCGCATTGATGCGCTAACTTGCGATAAGGCTGAAGATAAAGGGTCGCTATTCCACAAGGAATTCCATCTTTTACAATCGTCAAACTGCATTTATAACGATAAAAGGCAATCCATCGCATGACAGCATCGTCTATCTCAATTTCATCATCCATAGGAAACCAGCAACGTGCTTCAGGCTCGATCAGCCATTTTTTCAAATATTTACCGTCACCAGGCTCAGTATAACGAACTTCAATCCCGGTCGGATTATGATTTTGATCATTCACTATCCAAACTCCTTTAAATATGCATTGACAAATTCATCTATTTCACCATCCATCACGGCTTGAATATTTCCTGATTCAGCCTTAGTACGCGTGTCTTTGACTAAAGTATAGGGTTGAAAAACATAATTGCGAATTTGACTTCCCCAGGCGTTTTCCAATTTTTCTCCCTTCAGTGTATTTAGGGCTTTTTCTCTTTCCAGCACTTCTAATTCATAGAGCTTAGACCGAAGCATTTGAAAACAGGACTCTTTATTTTGTACCTGGCTACGTTGAGTTTGACAGGATACAGCGATACCAGTCGGCAAGTGGGTTAAACGGACGGCAGAATCAGTTTTATTGACATGCTGTCCTCCGGCACCAGAAGATCTGAAAGTATCGATCCTTAAATCTTCAGGTCGGATCTCAATTTGAATATCCGCCGTGATTTCAGGAGTTACGTCAACTGACGCAAAACTTGTGTGCCTTTTTGCGTTGCTATCAAATGGAGAGATTCTGACTAAACGGTGGACCCCTTTTTCGGCTTTGGCATAACCATAAGCAAAATTGCCGGTAAAACGCAGCGTAATGCTCTTCAATCCGACAACGTCCCCTTCCACAAAATCAACAATCTCTACTTTCCAGCCTCTTTTAGCAGCCCATCTTTGATACATCCTAGATAGCATTTGGGCCCAATCGCATGCCTCAGTCCCGCCTGCCCCAGAATTGATTGTCAAAAAACAATCTTTGCTATCCATTTCCCCGGCGAGCATCCTGCGGACTTCAAGGTCTCCAAGCAATTTTTCAACTTCACTTAGTTCCTTTAAAAGTTCCTGGATCAAAGCTTCTTCGTTTAATTCGTAAGCATCGGGAAGAAGCGCTTTGCAATCATCAAAACGTTTTTTTATTTCCTGATAAGGGATTGTCCAGGCACGCAGCTCCTTAATTTCGCTGATTACCTGCTGCGCATGGTCGGGATTATCCCAAAAGGCACTCCTTTCCATTAAAGTCTCAAGTTCTTTGACGCGGGCTTCTTTTACAGCCAGGTCAAAGATACCTCTGCATATGAAAAAGTCGCTCTTCTATTTCCTTAAGCCGCAATTCAGTCTCATTATTCATTAATTTACCTCTGATGAAAGCAAAGTTACCATATGTTTAAAAATAAGTCAAAACATGAGAGGAAATTGATTCCCCTCCTGAATGTTAGAAGGAAAATTACTTTTTTTATTAAGAACTTGTTTCAATATCTATGATCAGGTTCTGAGATAGCAACTAACAATTTTTTTAACTCGTAAAAATCAATAATTTAGATATAGTCCCAATAGAGCCCCTTTTTTATATCGCATCGCATCATGGCCTTTAGCAAAATTTGTTTTAATGAACATTAGTTTTGGAGACTTTTATGGCAGCATCTAAATTACCAAAGACACTCTTCGGTTTTTTTTGGCACTATGCGAAAAAATACTGGGGATGGCTGCTTCTCATTCAACTCTTTAGTTTTGCTTGGTCGCTCGACCATACACTATGGCCCTATGTTATCATGACGCTAATTGATACCATTACCAATTTTTCAGGCCCCCAGTCTGAAGTTTGGCAAGCATTAGCCAAACCCATTTGGATGGGAATCAGTTTATGGCTGACCGTTGAAATTTCATTTCGCATTGCCGGATATCTCACAGCCTGGCTCGTACCTAAGATAGAAGCCGATATCCGAATGGGCATGTTTGACTATGTCATTCATCATTCCCATCATTATTTTAGCACGCATATGGCTGGATCCATTGCGAATAAAATCTCTGACATGCCTCAAGCCATGACCCGACTTCTCACCCAAATGACTCATCTATTTATTCCTGTCGGCTTAGCCCTTATTATTTCAACTTTTTTATTTGCCAACATTAGCTCTAACTTTGCATTAATCCTAATGACCTGGGTTGCAGTGCATATGGGCATTTCTTTGGCTTTTTCAAAAAAATGTGACTATTATTCGAATGTCCATGCAGAATCCCGTAGTTTACTATCAGGCAAAGTTATCGACAGCCTTTCAAATAGCATTAATATGCGCCTTTTTGCCCGAAGTAAGTTTGAGGCTAACTACCTTTCCATTTTTCAACAGGATGAACTGAAAAAGCATTGGCAATCCCTGTTTTATATGGAAAAAATGAAAGTGATATTGGGCATAGCCAGCTTTTTAGGTGCTGGAATCGCTCTGAATTGGTACATGTTATATAGTTGGCAGAAGGGAGAACTAACCGCAGGAGAAGTCGTTTTTATTTTCAACACAACATGGAATATTACCATGATGGCCTGGCTTGCAGGGTTGGAACTACCCCAAATATTCAAAGAAATTGGCATCTGCCGTCAAGCTTTGACTATTATTCAAGATCCTCATGATGTGATGGACCTGCCTGATGCACCTCAAATCAAAGTGACAAAAGGAGAAATTATTTTTGAAAATGTCACTTTTCGCTATCAAAAGCATCAAAAAATATTTCACGATAAGAACCTTATTATTTATGCCGGTGAAAAAGTAGGCCTAGTTGGTTTTTCAGGCTCTGGAAAAACAACTTTCGTCAATTTGATCCTACGCAACTATGATATTGAAAAAGGGCGTATCCTAATTGATGGGCAGGACATTTCAAAATTTACCCAGGAATCTTTAAGAGAGCAAATTTCAATTATTCCGCAGGAACCGACCCTTTATCACCGAACACTAATGGAAAATATTCGATACGGCCGCTTAGATGCAACCGATGAAGAAGTCATAGACGCTTCAATCAAAGCGCATTGCCATGAATTTATAGAGAAAATGCCGGAAAAATATCATGCCCTTGTGGGTGAAAGGGGAACTAAACTATCAGGCGGGCAACGCCAGCGCATCGCTATAGCGCGGGCAATTTTGAAAAATGCTCCTATCCTGATTTTGGATGAGGCCACTTCCGCTTTAGACTCAGTGACAGAAAGGGAGATTCAGGAGGGCTTAAATATTGTCATGAAAAATCATACCACGCTTGTCATCGCCCATCGCCTTTCCACCTTATCTGGAATGAATCGCATCCTGGTTTTTAAAGAAGGGAACATTGTTGAGGACGGAACCCATGAGGAACTTATTAAACAAAGGGGTCCCTATGCGCAATTATGGGAAATGCAGGCTGGAGGATTTCTACCTGACGATGATATTTTGGAAGAGGAAGAAGAAATAGAGCCATCAGATATTTAAAAAATACTTAGCTTCAAAAAGAGAATTAATTCACAGAGACAAAAAGCCACTAATGCATGCACCAGACCAAAATACTTTCTTTTGTGCCTTTAGTCTTAGAACCTATTCAAAATCTTCGATCGGATGATTTTGAACAGGTTCTTAGCGTGTGGTATTGTTTAAAAAATTCATCACTTGAATGTTAAAAATTTATTAGATATCCTTCTAATAATTAATAAAAATCACAAAGGTATTATTATGTACGTTCCTCCCCCGTGCCCATTTTGTATCGACAATGACAGAGGACATGAAGTTGTGCGCAAACAAACATTATTTCAATCCCGTTCATGGGCTGTCCTTTTTGATCATAAGCCTATGACAAAAGGACATTTAGTTATTATTCCAGTTACACATAGAGAAAGACGAAGTGAAATTACACAGGAAGAAAATGCAGATTTATATGAGGTCATTCAACGCATTAATACAATTTACAACCGAGTATTTGGTTATTCAAATAATATTACCTACGAGAAGAACGGATTAGGAATACCCCACTTTCAAATTCATGTTATTCCCGTTTCATCAAAACTCCACTCATTATGGCTCCAAATCATGCTTTTTATCCGTACATTTCCTATTCCTTTTTGGTCATTAAATGAAACACAGTTAACGGAATTAAGAAATGAATTTTTAAGAGAATAATAAGATTTTAGAAAAAATAAGTAAATTTTTTACCTTTAATAAATACACAAAAACTAGTATATTAATGAGAAAATAAAAATAATGGAGTTAATATGTCTGAATTTCCTGTTTTAGCTGAATTTAATCAATTAAGAACATATTTATCCCATCACTCCCATTTAAAAGCGGAGGATGAACTTTTTGACCTTAAAACAATACAGGCCAGTGGAAATTGGGTAGCCCATAAAGTTATGACTGTCGTTTGCTTACCCCTTAATACGGCAGGTATCGTTGGTGGCTCAATAGCTTGCCTGGCAACAATGGCCCTGGTCGGGGGGACTAAACTTGCCATAAATCTGTTTTCAATGGGAAAATGCAAACTCCCTTTTCCTACCGGAACCAAATGGCTTTTCGTGAGAGTTTGTTCAGCGACCGCTGAAATTTTCAATAATATTGGCGAATTGCTTTATGACGTCTATGATATCGGCTATCAAGGTTTCCGTGTGATGCGTTGGGTATTCTCAAGGATCTGGATAGGTCTTGAAAAGGCCAATGAAAAAGAGAGCGGGCTTACTTTAAGAGAGCAAATTCTTTTTCCACGCATTAATAATGCGGCTCGCGCTTATCGCATCGATGAGAGAGCTGAAGATCGGTCTTTTGCATCCATTGCCAAGCATACTTCTTTTTCTTTATTTAATATTCCTGTCAGCAGTGCGGTTGCTCTAAGTTCTGGGGCTATCGCCGTCCCTTTTTTCTCAGCAATTTATCTGACTAAAGCCCTTATCTATGCCGGAACGAACCTTCATATCCCTTTTCCAACTTATGTTGGAAAATCTCTCGAGGTTTCATATTATGCTGGAAGGGAAGCAGCTATTGATGGGATTGATATTGGAAGAGACGTTTACATTAGCGCCTACAAGATCTCATCAATCTTCAGATTTAATGTCATTGCTACAGTAAGAGATGTGATATTGTATATTCCTGAAGCTCTATTCGACATCAATTATCGTGATCAGACAGACGGCCTTACGGCTGAAGCTTGATCGATTTTTTGAGCCTGGTGCTCTGTAAATGAAGTTATATACCCAAGTGAACTCAAAAATTGGATTTGGACTAGCTTGAAAGCTCCCGCGGTTGACGTATCTAAAACGACCCCATATTATAATATTGGGTCGTTTTAGATACGCCAACCCCGGGGCTTTGAAGCAGTCCAAATTTCCAATTTTTGAATTCACTTGGGTATAAGCACTATTTACAGAGCACTAAAAAACGGGTGTCTTTTTGAACTTGACAAGATCTAAAAAACCCGCTAATTCCTCCTTGAATTAATTTTTCCTGAGGGATTATGCACGCATTAAAAAAAATTTGTAGCAGCTTGATTTTCGGCTGTTTTCTATGTAACGTTTTAATCGGTAGTCCTGCAGCCGATCTCTTTCCTTTTGAACCCCCTAAAAAATTTTCCCTTTTTATTCAGCAGGGACTCATCGACCATCCTGTCTCAACCTCTCAGCCTGATGCTCAGGCCTATTTCAATCAGGGGTTGACGCTCATTTATGGTTTTAATCATGATGCAGCCTACTGGTCTTTTAAAAAAGCCTCTGAAATTGACCCGCAGCTTGCCATGGCCTATTGGGGAATGGCGCTCGCTTTAGGACAGAACATCAATCTTGAAGTCACAGGCGTCCGGGAGAAGAAAGCTTATGATCTCATTCAAAAAGCCATTCAGCTATCCAAAAATGCCACGGACAATGAACAGGCCTATATAAAAGCCCTTTCTCAAAGATATACAAATGATCCTCAGCCTGACCTAAAGCAGCTTGCCAGAAATTATTTCACTGCCATGGAAGAACTGAAAAAACGGTTTCAAGATGATCTGGACGCCGCGGTATTGTTTGCTGAAAGCGGCCTAAATTTAAATCCATGGAAACAATGGACCAGCCAAGGTGAACCCATTGAGGGCACATTGGAAATCGTGGCTGTTTTAGAAAATGTTCTCAAGCGGGATCCCAATCATTTAGGTGCTAACCATTACTACATCCATGCAATTGAGGCTTCAGAATATCCTGAAAGAGCACTAATGAGCGCCGAAAGGCTGCGAAAATTACTTCCCGCATCGGGGCATATCCTTCACATGCCGGGCCATATTTACCTCCTTACAGGAAATTATCATTTGGCAGCCATCTGCAATGAAGAGGCGGTGACTGCCGACCGTGCCTATATTGATCGTTTTGGGATGCGCGGCATCTATCCGTTGCATTATCTCAGTCATAACCTTTATTTTCTTTCACGTGCCTACAGCCTAGAGGGGCGTTTTGAGGATGCCAAAAGAACGGGAGACGAGCTGTACGATTTTTATGCTCCACATTTTAAAATGATGCCTGAGCTAGAATTTTACGTTCCAACTTCTTTATTCATAATGCTGAGGTTCCAGCGCTGGAAAGACGTCTTAGCTTTATCCCCTCCCCCTGCTGATATGCAGATCACAAATGTTTTATGGCATTTTGCCCGGGCCATGTCCTATGCAGCCTTAAAGCAGATCCCCGACGCTGAAAAGGAACAAAGCTTGTTTACTGATGGAAAAAATCACCTTCCAAATGAAGCAGCTTATGGGGGGAATCAAGCCAAAACGATCATGGAAATTGCCGACCTCTCCTTAAAATCAAAAATTGCAGAAATGAAAGAAGGGCCTGCAAGGGCGATCCACGCACTCCAAAAAGCTGCCCTGCTGCAGGACAAACTTCATTATAATGAACCGCCCGACTGGCTTTTTCCTATTAAAGAATCGCTTGGAGGAATTTTTCTAAGACTTGGTAATTTTGAGGAAGCGGAAAAAAATTTCCGTGAAGATCTCGGAAAGCACCCAAGGAATGGCCGCTCTTTATTTGGCCTATGGCAAAGTTTGAGAGGACAAGGGCGTCATTCAGATGCCTCATGGGTCGAGCGCGAATGGGAAAAAGCCTGGCAAAACAGTACAACTGATTTAACTATTAATGACTTATAACTCACATTGCTAACTGTCGAAAAAGGTATGGTCTTAGCCTATGATCAAAATTTCCTAAGGATAAGCTTAAAGAGAAATGAAATAGGGGGTTATCTAAAGAGAATTTAAATGCTATTAAATCTAAAAAGTAGCAGAATAAGGGACCAATCAATTTGCCATGCAAACAATTTTAACGTGAGTTAAGAAGAGCAGATGCCCTTTCGTGTGGAACACCTCAAGAAATGATAATGGAAGATCTCTTCTTTGCTCTTGTGTCTTCCTATCGTCCTCGTGTTGCATTTTTTTTCGAAGCCAAAAGTAAAAGATTTTCAAGCGGTAACTTGCTCTTACGTTCTACTAGAATTTTTTCTAATAGTCTGCTAGCAATTGCTCTAGGGAGAACTCTTTGATTTGTCCCTATTTCAATAACTTCCTTACAAAGAACATCATATATGCAGTTCTGTTTACTTCAAGTGAGCTGCGTAGCGCGTTCTTCTAAGTCTTCTTGTCCAGACAAATGAGAGCCCAATTTTTTTGTTGCTGCCATTGATATGGCAATAACACAGAGGCAGATGATTCCAATAATAGAAACATGCCCGGAAGCAGCCCCAAAAGTTACTAGCAAAAATTGATAAAAACATGAGGCCCCGGACTTTCCCAATCTGGAACCGATACTATCTATCACGGACTTAGCCTTCGTCCTTTCAGCTAAATCAATGGATAAAAATGCCATCTCTTTGCTTGTATCGAATAAAGTATACTTTGCTGTCATTGCAATAACATAATAAATTGATCCCAGGGTCACAATTAAATGAATAGGAGTGATGCCCAAAGAAGATGAAAGGGAGGACAAACTCTCATGAGAGATCAAAAGGGATGCAAAAAACAGTAGACTGGTAATAAATAAGGCGAAAGGGGTTAGCATCGCTGATTGCGTCCAGTTTAATTTTCTAAAAATCCAACGTGAACAGAACGCCGTGCACACCGCAAAAATGCCTATGAGAGAAGTCAACTGATTTATATATGCATTATAGGCTTTAGGGGTCGGATGCAAATATTTTACTTTTTCTTTCCACACGACTTCAATTAAATTAGTTGTCAAACCAAAGCCGACAACTAGAAGGGAAATACAAAGAAGTTTTTTATTCGAGAATATGGACATCAGCTGATCTTTAAATGAAAAAGTGTTCGAAGCCTTCTTAGTTTTTGTTATGGGTGTTAAAGGCGCCTCTTTTGATAATTGCCTATTTAACCACATGATGGCCATTCCGCAAATAGAAACCATAATGATCAAAAGTTGCAAAGTTGTCTGCCAGGAAAAATGGTCGACTAAATGATGGCAAAGAAAATGGGAAAACTGGCCAGATGCAATCCCTGCAAAATTTCCAGTGAACATGCAAAGTGGGTAAAAATTTTTTGCTTCATCTAAAGTAGTTGTTTCGTTTACAAAGCTCCAGAATAAAATAGAGAGGATCAGAACAGACCAAAGTTCGGCGGCCAAATAAAAAACCGTGAAGTACCAAAAGGAGATCATGGCTACAAACCCTTTAGCTCCTTCCGGTAAATGTAATTTAAGGTAGTCCGAAAAATGACCGGGATGGAGAGACTCGCGAAAAGGGAATAAAACAAATGCAAAAGCAATATAGGTCCCCAGAAGTAGAGCAATAAAAAAATACAAGGTCTTTTCTCTTCCTAAGCGTTGGTAAAGCTTGGAAAAAAAATAGCTGGCCGCAATTGCTGCAGGCAGCATCGCCCAAATTTTAATGAAAGGAATGACTTCAGCCCCCGCATCACTGGCAGTAATGACCAAAGAGTCCTTTAAATCTTTTAAAGTATGATAAACAAAAATAATCAGAAAAAATTGAAAAAGGATGAAAAGGCGTCTTTTTAAAGGGCTTAGAGAGAAATGAGATGAAATTTCTTGATTTTTCATGTGCTTTTTTTTTTGCAGTAATCCTGCAAAACAAAAAACATGTTAAGAATGAATGTATACCCAAATTGATTTTTATAGATCCGAATTTGAATAAATCTATAAAAAAGGTTGAAAATAAGGTTATCTTATTAAGCAATATTTATCAAGGAAAATAGGGTGCACATTAATTATCATCTAATTGAATAATCTCGACATGCAGCGAGCCGGAATTATCGTCATAGTCTGTATCATTTGCCCAAAAATGAATTCTATTTTGCTTTGCTGCAAATTTTATAGACTTATAAATATGGTCTTGATGATAGGTCCCATCGCAAACAGAGATGCCTTGACTGTTTTTGAGCGCATCAATTTTAGCCACCTCTTTTTCCGAATTAAATTCATAACACGCGTCATTCGCCAATTTTTCACTATTTTGAATCCATTTTCCCAGATTTACAGAGCCGGTGACTTTAATTTGATATTCTTTACGTAAAATCAAAGGGATTGATTTAGAGGGTGTGCCATCTGAAGAAACTTTTCCTTCCCAAATGATTTTTTCAGCAAAGGCCTCAGCTGAAAAAATAAGGCTCAATAAACTCATACAAATTAAAGTTGCTGTTTTCATCGGTAAGCTCCTTGAATGATCTAAAAGTTCAGGTTTAAACCAAAAAATTTGATAACGCAAGCAAATTTAATTAAAAATATAGGGGAAAATTCAAAAATCATTAAAATGCATCTTTTAAGAAAAGAGGTGCAATTCCATGAAAAAAATCTATCCTCTATCAAAAAAAATTACCCCTTCCATTACCCCAGCCTTCACCTCACATGCGGATGAATTAGAATTTCGCGAGAAAAGGGGCCAAAATGAAGAGATGAGCGTTAAACCATTGAAAAAACATTTTTTCCCTTTCGTCACTTATTCTGTTAAAGGCCAAATGGGCGTCTATTACAGCGTTGAAATTAGGTCTCTCACCGAAAAAATAAATTCATGCAGCTGCCCTGATTTTCAGATCAATACTTTAGGGACCTGCAAGCACATCGAAGGGGTTTTTCATCATCTTAATCAAAACAATAGCAGTACAATTAAAAATTCTCCTTTTGTTGAGATTTATCTTGCCCATGGAAGGGATCAAATTTGCATCGCCTGGCCCAAAAATATCCGCCTTAATCTCCAATTTAAAGCTCAAATTGAATCATTTTTTTCAATCGATAACTTCATGATAGCCGATCCGCTTCGGGGCATGGCCTCGATACATCACACATTATTTATGGCACCTCTAAATTGGCAAAAAAAAATTCGTATTTCTGCTCATTTGAAGTCATGGATATTTCACTTAAGGGAAAAAGAAGGCACGCAATTATCTAAAGATCAATTTCTAAAAGACGTTTCATCAGGCACAAGAGATTTGCAATTACTAAATACTTCCCTGAATCCTTATCAGCAAGAAGGCATGCTACACCTTGCCTTCAATGGCAGGGCAATTTTAGCTGATGAAATAGACCTTGGCAATACCATGCAAGCCATTGCTGCATGCGAATTTTTAAGGCGCAATCAAAATATCCGCAAAGTTTTGATCATAAGCACTGCAACAAAAAAAAGTGTATGGAAGAGAGAAATTAACAACTTGACCAAGCTTTCTGCTTTATTGGTCGTTGGTAATAAAAAAGAACGGCTTAAGGCGTATAAAATGGAATCTTTTTTCTTTATCGTTCATTATGAACAAATTCGTTCTGATTTTTCTGAGATTCAATTACTCATGTCGCCAGATGCAATCATCATTGAGGAGGTTCAAAAAATTAAAAATTGGCAGAGCAAAACCGCTTGGGCTGTCAAACAGCTAAAGACGCCCTATGCTTTTATACTATGCGAAAATTTTTCAGGAAAAAAGATCGAAGAAATTTATTCTATTATGCAAATAGTAGACTCTTCGATATTAGGGCCATTATTTAAATTCAACCAAAAATATTATACCTATGATACCAATGGAAGGCCCGTAGGGTATAAAAATTTGGAAAAGCTTCATCAAAAAATAAAACCTTTTTTTCTGTGCCGTAAAGGCAGCGAAAATTAATCCGATAGATTTATTAAAAAAAATCCCCCTAAATTTTACTAATGCTCAAGTGAACTCAATTTATATCTTCCCGATAAGTATCTATGAATAAACATACAAGCCTTGCAAAATCTTCATGGTCCTGTGAAAGAAAATTATGCCCGGCGTGAGGAAAGTAAGCCTTCCAGGCAAAAGGGATCCTGGCTGCCACCTTTTCTACATTTTCTGGTTCGTCAAGCACGTCAGCTAGTCCTCCAGCTACTAATGAGGGAGATTTAATTGCGGCAAGGGATTCATACGCCTCTTCATTTTCATCCCACTGTTGAAGCGCCTCTATTTGTCGTTCAACAGTACGGCTGTTTACATTCAGGTCGTAAGGAATTTTTCCTTCTAAAATATCCTTTTGTAAACGTTCCACAAAATCAGACGATGCTTTTTCGCCCTGTTCCGTTTTGGGAAAAATTAAGGATAATCCTTCCACGTTAGAGAGGTCTACAGAAAGAAGATCTGCGTAGTCTTGCGATTTTCTTTTTGTCTGCTGACTTCCTCCCGGATTAGGGGAGCAAAGAATTAGGGTTTGCACTTGTTCGGGATGATTGATCGCTAACATCATGGCTATCCTGGAACCCATAGACCATCCTAAAACATGTGCCCTTTCATAACCTAAAGCCTTAATCAGCTCGGAAGTATCTTCGGCCATTTGATGAATGTTTATTTCATTTTTTTGAGTATCTGAAGAAAAGCCGACCCCCCGATTGTCAAATAAAATCAAAGTAAACTTTTTTTCAAGCTGCTCTAAAAAAGCGGGATCCCACATGGCCATGGTCCCTCTAAAGCCCATGATCATGACTAAAGGTTCGCCGCTTCCCCTTGTGTAGTAAGCCAGCTCGATGTTATTGACATTTTGTTTTTTTACTTCAACCTTATGGTTTTTTTGGCAGCCTGAAAAACAGATTGCAGTAAAAAAGCATAAAACAAAAATTTTTCTGATGGCCATGTTAGATTCCTTCTCTAACTATGTCATGCACTTGATAATTCCCATCAGGGTGAAAAGGGTTGAAATTATAATGCAGCATAATTGCCCATGCAGTCGATGTTGTAGAGGGAATAGGGTTTGCAAACCATCCAAAAGGAATCATATAACGCTTGCTTGCGTAAAGAAAAGCAATGGTATCTGCAGGCATTGGAATAAGGGAAGGATAGTCCGCAGGCCTGACATCATCATATGCCGGGCTTTTATCATATTTATCGCTTCTTAAAGACATTAGATTTTGGAACAGGGAATCATGATCTTCTTGCAAGGAAAGGACGAATTTTTTGGCTTCATCCTGTTCTTCCGCAGGGTATAAAGGTGACACTGAAACAATTTCATATTGGGTGATCAGGCAACGTAGCAGATTAATTGCACCGGCAGACCACTCGCCTGAGTTAATCCCTTTACGGTAGTCGGCTTCTTTACCATTACCATCTTGATCAGAGTATCCTACGCCCCAAAGCGTTTTATCCGGCCCATAATATCCTCCCCAGCTTTTGACATTTTCCCAAAGATGAAAGGCGCTGCCGAAACCAAACCAGCCGTCGATCATCTGCTGGCCCAGAATAGCCGCTCCCCATGTGCTGACATCAACAGCTTTTATTCCATCTTCAGGAATCCATTCAGGCTTGCCTGGTTGATTGGCCAGCCCTCCCTGCCTGAAAATCCCATTTTTTTTGTCCCAGGCATGGTCTTTAAAAAAGGCTAGCAATCCTTCTGTATGGTAACCCTGAATAGTTTTTCCCCCAAAAATCATGACATCGACCGCTTTCAATATTTGAGTAGCCTGGGCTTTTTGCGTAGCGGTCAAATCTTTGTCATACTTTAGGCACTCGTGCAGCGATTTCTGGAGGATCAGTAGACCTGCGAGGACAGAAAAATTATTTTCCACAGATATTTGATGAGGATTAACGGGATGGTCCCCTTGATTACCTAAAGAACCTGCGCAAGCATAATAGAGGCCTCCTAAAGGGGATTGCATATTCTGAAAAGCAACTAATATATCAATGGCATTTTGCAGGGCTGGAGAATCGAAAGAAACGCAGGATTTTGAATTAGCTTTCATTCTTATCCTTTCAAGCTGTAGGGGCCCGATCAAAAATGCCCATCCATTCTCTCCTGTAATCGGCTTCCAGTCCATCCAGGTAACTTTTCCTAAAGCAAATGGGGTCGGTTCTGGAGGAAGCTTTCCTTTGATGCTCAAATATTGCTTGCCTGCAGGAAAATTGATTAAAGGATCGGTTGACACGTAATTTCTGGGGACCATCCGAAAAAAATAAGCCTCACGTGGATTTGTTATGGAGACCCCGTTATAGAAAAATATCTTACCTTTTGTGGTCGCACGGTTAACATTTGCATCAGCTTTATCGGCATTACCATCATAACCTGCTGTCAAAAGCAACGTTTGATTTTCTGCTACCTCCAGAATGTCCAATTGTTGAGTTTCTTTCCCATACACCGCTAAGGCTATTTGCCAGCAGGCGCCGTCGTAAATATTGGACCCATTAAAGGTATTGATCCGTTCAACCTGTAAATTGGAACCTGGAGAAGTAGTTAAATTTGGGCTTGGAGTAAGGGTCCAGGGGGCAAAGATATCCACGACAGTCAAATTATTTCCAGGAAGTGTTCCCACATATTTAGCCCAATAGTCTGGCGTAGAATAAAAACTAAGGGGAAGAAGGCGCTTTTCTAATTCTCCGCAAGTCCCATAATAAAGGCTTCCCGCCTGCTCGGCTCCGCTTGTAAGAAACTTTATTGATCCCTGAATCTCATTTTCATTTTCGATTGGGGGAAAGGATGTAGCTAATAAAGATGCCGAGCAAAATAAAGCCAACATAGAGATATGTATTTTTCGCATTTTTTCTACCGAGTTAGTAGTTTTGATTCATTCTAAAGGGGCACAATGACCACGAGGGCCTGCATGTTTTTTTATTTCAAAATAACCATTTGACCTTTGAATTTAATATAAGGCAGCAAAGGAAATATTAACCGGTCCTACGATTTCTAGGATGTTACAATTTTAAGGCTTTTTACCTAATCACCTACGGCTCTATAGCAACCATACTGAAAAAAAATGCTCATTGCAGTTGGTAAAAATTAGTTAGCCTAATCTAAATTTTGTTATACTCCTTTGACTAATTTTTTCAACAATATAATGGCATTGAGGCAATTGATGTTGGGTTTTAGTATTGCGATATTTTTACATAGAAATAGACAAAGGTGCAAAAGGTAGCTTAAGGTTGAATTATATCTATGGCGCCTTGCTCATTAAATTAAATATTTTGACAATATTTGAAGCAGGCAATACAACAAATGAGATCACTTAAAATGAGGGCGTCATGGAATTTCTATTGTCAATTATTTCTTTAATTAGTGGAGCTGTTGGTGGAAACATCGCTGGCACAGGCATGCGGGAAAAAAATATCGGTCTATTAGGCAATACGATTGCCGGAATTTTTGGTGGCGGGGCTGGGCAATTTATTTTACAAGCGTTGGGATTATTAGCTACAACTCAGGCCGGTGGAACTTCTGGGCATGAATTGGACATTGCTTCAATTTTAACAAGCATCGGGGCTGGAGGGGCTGGCGGCGGAGTATTAGCAACTATCGTGGCTTTTGTAAATGATGGGCTGAAAAAGTCATAACTTTGCTATAAGCAATGGCAACGATAAAATCTTACAATATCCTTTTAAATAATTTGAAAAATATTGAAAATGGATGCATGAATAATTTTTTATTATGCTTCAAAAGGCTTGAGATTTTTTTAGTTTTTTTCTTGGTATTGGCAAATTATGTCTTTTGTTCCTTGCAAGCATTTGGTGAGGAAGACGAAATAACCTACCAATCCCCTCAGAAAAAAAACCTGAAAGTTCTTGTTTTGATCATTGCCTCCGATAATACTGAAGCTTACTTAGAGCTACAGAAAGTTTGGAAAGCCTATATGCATTCCTGCCCCGAGCATATTGAGGTTTATTTTATCAAGGGAAATCCCGATCTGCCTACCTCCTTTGAAATTAGAGGAGACGATCTTTTCGTTAAAACCGAGGAAGGTTATATTCCTGGTATAATAAACAAAACTATTTTGTCAATGGAAGCTATGCTTCCAAGATTTAAAGAATTCGACTTTGTATTGAGGACAAATCTTTCGTCCTTTTATGTATTTCCAAGGCTCCTAAACTTTATCCGGAACTTGCCTCCAAAAAAGTGTTATTGCGGCTTTCAAATGCATATTCCAGCAAGCTGGACACCAAAGTTAGGCTTTATTAATTTTGTTTCTGGAGCCGGATTTATACTTTCGATTGATTTAGTTGAGATGCTAATAAGAGAAAAATGTTATCTACTCAAATACAAGTGTGATTTACCGGATGATGTTCTAATTGGATTATTTTTTCAAAAAAGGTCAATTTTATCTCTTCCGGCTGAACGCATGGATATTGGGACGCTTGAAGAATGGAATGCGCAGAAAGATAATATATCCGAAAACGCATTTCATTTCAGAGCCAAAAACCATACTAATTTACGTACAGCCGCAGAAAGCTTTTCGGATGAATTACATATCAATCAAGAACTATTAAAAATATTTTATCAACATCCTTAAAATACAAAATAAAAAGTTGGTTTTTTTCCGTTCTACAATTCATCTAAAATTGAGTTTTTTATTTCAGTATAACGAACAACAGGAACTTCTTGATTGATCCCTTCGCAGCTTTGAGCGGCAAGGCGCCAGCTTTCTACAGAATTTTCCGGCCACCATGGAAAAGTTTGGCATTGTTTTGGCCTGGCTAAATAGACCTCGCATTTATACCCAAGTGAACTCAAAAATTGGATTTGGACTAGCTTGAAAGCTCCCGCGGTTGACGGATCTAAAACGACCCCATATTATAATATTGGGTCGTTTTAGATACGCCAACCCCGGGGCTTTGAA
>JACDAQ010000010.1 GCA_013695355.1 Candidatus Protochlamydia sp. | reverse complement strand
AATTCAAAAATTGGAAATTTGGACTGCTTCAAAGCCCCGGGGTTGGCGTATCTAAAACGACCCAATATTATAATATGGGGTCGTTTTAGATCCGTCAACCGCGGGAGCTTTCAAGCTAGTCCAAATCGAATTTTTGAACTCACTTGGGTATATATTGGCCGTATATCAGTATAATTGACAACATAGTTTTTTTTTGATTCAATGTGGTTAAATGCTAACTTTAAAAATGAAAATATGTGGAGGAAATATGGTTAATACCATGAACAAAGGCCAGGAGAAAAGTGATCAAGCAAAAAATCCTAAAAGGGATTTTGATAAGGAGTTCAAAGAACAATTTATGCGCAAAGCCATTGAATTGAGCCGGCGCGCCTCTATCATCGAAAAAAGCGGCGGTGTATTTGGGGCAGTTATCGTGAAAGATGGTAAGGTCATATCTGAAGGGTATAATCAAGTAATCAGACATAATGACCCTACATGGCATGCTGAAATGGAAGCCATTCGAGAAGCTTGTAAAAAGCTAGGCACACCCCATTTGAAGGGCTGCGTCATGTATACGAGTGCGGAATGCTGCCCCATGTGTCTGGCTACTGCCTACTGGGCCCATTTAGACCATATTTATTATGGGGCAACAATGGAAGATTCAATGCAATACGGCGACTTTCAGGACACCGATATTTTGGAAGAATTGCGCAAAAATCCTGATCAGCGGCGTATCCAATTTTCAGAAAAAATGCGTCCTGAAGCAGTGGAAGTATGGAAAGAATTTTCACAGATGAGCGATCGGGCAAAATATTAATTAAAATGTCGAGGCGCCGCATTTAGGTAAAGGGTTTGAAGAAATATGAATAATTCTCTCGATCAAATGACTATGGTAGTGACTAAAGCGCGGGTCCCTATTAAATTTAACAATGCATTTGCTGATTGGCAAGCAGAACTCAATGCTGTTATCGCCAAATATTCTGGATTTGTCAGCCTTGAAATATTATTAAGTTCAGACAAGGAAATTCCTGAGTGGACGATCATTGAAAGGTTCAAGGATTTTGAGACGCTTAAGGAGTGGAAAAGTTCTCCGGAACGAAGAGAGCTAATTTCGGCCCTAAAAGGAATTTTACCCCGACAAGAACCCCCCTCGGTGGAAGAAAAGGCGGCAGGGATACTTTTTTCTCAAGGCGTGATCACTGAAATATTTGTAACGCGGGTGACCCCCGACAAGGAAAAGGCCTATCGAAAATGGATTGCAAAAATTCATCAGGAAGAGGCTAAATTTCCAGGATTTCGGGGGATGTATCTTCAATCGCCGGCATCCGTGGAAGGGGAGAATTGGATTACTCTGCTGCAGTTTGATACCCAGGAAAATTTGGACCGTTGGCTTTCTTCTTCTGAAAGGTCAAATGTATTAAACGAGGCTCAAACCCTCATCACATCTTTAGAAAGCCACCGTATTATTTCTCCTTACGCCGGATGGTTTAGCTCCATCACGAAAGGGGGAGCCACACCGAACGTATGGAAGCAGACTATGCTCATCCTGCTGGTTCTTTTCCCTATCGTTATGCTAGAAATGAAATTTCTTCCTTTTCTGACGGGTGGATTAAACCCGGCCCTTGCTATGTTTATTAGCAATGCCATCAGTGTTGTTTTGCTGGCATGGCCTTTGACCCCTTTGGCTATTAGGCTTTTAACCTGGTGGCTCTTACCCTCAGGCCCGCACAAAGAACGTACAACTTTTCTTGGGTTGGTGCTTGTCCTAGGCCTTTATCTATTAGAAATAGCCTTGTTCTGGAATTTGCTTTAGCACACGAATCAGTAGAAATAATCACACGGCTAAATATAAATATGCTAGTATGCTCCTTTTCTTAAAAACGAGCTATCTAATGACTATTCTTCTTCCAATTGCTAATGGGGAAGACAAATCTTCGCCTTTAGCTAACTGTATTAGAAATAATTACCGACATTTACGGAAATGGGCTAAACGGACCAATACCGATGCTTTCCGAGTTTATGAGAAGGAGGTATCGCTATATCCTTTGGTCATTGATTACTATGCAGGGCTTTTATGCGTGCAATATTTTTCTTCTTCAGGAGAAAATCAAGATCCTGCGCTTCCATTCGTTGAGGAAACAGAAGCGGCTTTGCAAATTGTTTTTGGGGTCGGCAGGGATGCAATTTTTTGGCGCACCCGTTCAAAAAGAAAAGAAACCCGCCAGTATGAAAAAAGAGGGGAAAGCAAAGATTTTTTTGCTGTCAATGAATATGGTCTTAAATTTCAAATCAATCTTTTAGATTACCTGGACACAGGCCTCTTTTTAGACCATCGTGAAACAAGACGCTTGATTGCCAATGCTTCAGCAGGAAAAAGGGTGTTAAACCTTTTTGCCTACACCTGTTCTTTCAGCGTCCATGCAGCGGCTTCTGGGGCAATATTTACCAAAAGCGTGGATATGTCGAATACCTACACAGCATGGGGACGTACGAATTTCGAGCTCAATGGATTAACTTCAGACTATAATAATCCTATTGTCAGGGCCGATTGCCTTAAATTCCTTATAGAAGAAGCAAGTACGGGAATCAAATACGATATTATCATTATTGATCCTCCAACCATTTCCCGTTCAAAAAAAATGGAAAATTTATTTGACATTCAAGTGGATTACCCTTTTTTAATTTCTCAAGGCCTTAAACTATTATCCGATACAGGCTTTATTCTTTTTAGCACTAATTCACGTAAATTCCGTATAGATGATTCGTTATTTCCAAATTGTGTGATTACGGATATTTCGGAAAAAACTTTGCCGATTGATTTTCGTGATCCTAAAATTCATCGTTGTTGGAAAATTTCTTCTCGAATAAGATAAAATTTTATACTCGAAGAGAAAGACGGAGTTCGAAGGGTCATCATCTTTTTTTTATGCTTTATTGGGTTCACATGAGTATACATTCGATGTTTTAGTTGCTTCTTGGCTGAGGAAACTATAAAATGTAACTTTTTGGTTTTATTTAAATGATTTTTAATTAAGTGGAGGAATATGAAATTTCTTGCAAATGGATGTTTTAAGATAATTTTTTTTAGTTGTGCTAATTTCCTTATCCTTGGCCAGGGTTATTTAGGAGCAGCTCCAATGGATACTATGACTCCGTTAACAGGTCCCAGGCCAGCTCACCCTGGTCAAGCTCACCCTGCTCAAGCTCACTCCGTACCTGTAATAGGAAGGCCCTCTCCCCAATTAGTAGCAGAAGTGGCCAGCTATCTTCATCCTGGCGTCCTTTTTTTTCAAAATGGGGCCTGGGAAGGGGGGGACCATTTATTGAACCTAACTAATAATATTGGCGTATATGTAACCATAGTTAAGCCAGAAGGCGATCCTTTTCCTTTAACAGAAGAGCAGCTCAAAAAAATAGTCGATGATCAATTCAAAGCGGTTAAGATTAATCCTGTGACGTTAGCTGTGCAAGGAGAGCCGCCATTGCCCGCCTTTCAAATTCAAATTCTGGCATACCCAATTGAGAAGGGTTATGTTGTGGCATGCGAAGGAAGGTTATTTGAATCTGTCACTTTAAAAAGGGTCATATTAGATGCAGGATTAGCATTTCAAGCAATTACCTGGGAAAAAAAGAGCCTTCAAGTAGGGCCTACAGATAAAATTGGTGAGCAGATTATAGGCTGTGTTGGGGATATTGCTCAATCATTCGCAGAAAGATTTGATGCTTATGAAAAGAGAAAAAGAGATTTAAAATAAGTTTTTTTTGCTTATTGAGGTTTTCTTAATATAACATTAATATTTATTAACTATATTATAGCGTTTAGTTAATAAAATGGATATTGAGGATTTCTCAACTCCGAAAAATTTAAATCTTATAAGGGGAAAAAATGGTCAATTCAATCCAAGCAAGTATCAATGATTATATAAACATGATACCGCGAGATGCTGGCGACACTATATTAAAAAGTGCAGTTTATTCATTCGTTTTAAGCACTTTATTATCAAGTAATGCCCAAACAGGATTAGTTGTAGGCGCATTGGCTGCCACAGTTTCGGGAGTACATGCTTTAACAACTCCGCTCTTTAAAAAAATAATCGGCAGCAATACTGCAAATCTATTTCAAAGAGTTGCACATACAGTTGTAAGTCTGGCCCTTGCTCAAGCTGTAGTCAATCAATACACTCATCTTAAGGTAAATATACTAGCAGGTGCTGCGCTTTCAATTTTTATTTCCTTTTTGATCAATGGCACAGGTAATAATTCATTGAATCATAATGCAACATACTTGTTCGTTTGAAGTCATAACATTTAATAATTCGGCAGGGTGGTCCATCCTGCCGAATTTTAGAATTAGTAATTTCGGACTCAAATCATAAGCAAAATAATTTTAACGCTCAAAAATATTTTTTTTGTCTAAAATTTTAGTGGCTAAATTGGCAGCAAGCGCAATTAATTCCCCCCCCTATGCAGGCACCCTGCCTCATTTAACCTTTCAGCGATAAAAGCTAAAAATTCAGATTAAATAGAAAATAACTGCCAAGTTTCATGCTCCCCATTAAGAAAAAATTCTACACTCAGTTTATTATTATTTGGGTAAAACGATTAAGCAACGGCGCTATTAATAGTTTTCAATTCCTTGCTATAGGTAAGAAAACGCTTAGAGGCGTAAAGACAAAGGGCGCCTCCTATCAACATCACTATAAACGAGTTCGTGGCATTGCAAAGCAAGCTTCCAGCTAATGGAATGACGGCTCCCCTGATGCCGACAGCAATAATATTCAAACTACTATAAGCAGAGCTGTCATCGTTTTTTGCAAAAATTGGCCCTGACATGTTCCAATTTAATTCATTGCCGGCCTGCATGATCCCATATCCTAAGAAACCAGTGTATAACCAGAAAAGCTGTACTTTTGCCAGCATCAGGCAGAGAGGATAAAGACAGGCCAGACCTGCTATCCAGCTGCAAAACCGATAAATATCTGCTTGATGAATTAAGCGGGACCAAACAGGGGAGGCGATTGCAAAGCCGATGCCTTTGCATAAAGTAGCTGCGATCAAAAATTCAGTATAAGATAGATTGAGAATATCGACAAAATAAATGGGCAGGGCAGGAGCCATAATCATCAGGCCTGATCCCAAGATCATAAATCCGATTTGATAATCTTTAAAATCTGGCCGCTGCAAAAGAAGATCCCTTGCACTTTTCCATGGCTTTAAAATCTCGTCGCTAAATTTTAGGGGTTTTAATTCTGTTTCAGGTGGAGCATCCATTATAGGAGGGATTAGAATTCTAATTTGAAAGTATAAGGCAGTTAAAGCCATAAGGGAGCATAAAGGAAAAACCCACCTCCAGGCCTGAAAATAGCCATCCAGCATCCAACCGATTGCAAAGGGAAGCAGACCGCCTCCCATATACCCAAATGCCTGTGTATACGAAAAAACCTTTTCTCGTGTTTTTGAAGGGATATTTAGTTTCAATACTTCCATCCAGGCAGGCACGATTCCCACAGCTAGCATCATGTACAAGCCAAAGGCACCAATAAAAAACCATACATTTGAAATAAATGGAAATGCCAGAAAAGGGAGATAACCCAAAATACGCGCCCATATAATATTAGAGATCAATCTGTCGCGTCGTTGATTGATGGCAGCGCTCCAATACATCGATAAAAGGGAAACGAGCGGCTTTAGAGCAATCATGACGGCAATTTGAAAAGGGGTCGCGTGTAAATCCTTATAAAGGATAAAAGAAAGAATATTGTAAATAGCCCAGAAGGGCGTATCAAGGACCCGGGTCATTACATAGGCTGTCCTTGTCCTTTTAGAATAAAGATCCAGGTTTAAATTATTATGGCTCATGTAAATCTCATGTTTTAAATACTTTAACATAAAATGAATAAATAAAACAGTTCCTTATTGCAGCGAAAAAGTAGAATAATTGATACATTTAATGCTTGTGTTCGACAGTTTTTCTTCTTACGATCAATAATATTTCTAAAATTTTACATTTTACATTCTTTTTTTAACATTTCTCTAGACATAAATGAAAATTATGCTACAATAAGGGTAGTATATGAGTTGAAGGAGCTAGTCGAATTATCACATACCCTTTACGCATACAGTTAGTGTAGCGCAGAGAGGTTCATAAGTTTGCCTTTTGGGACCCTGTTAGGAGAAATTAGCATTTATTGCTAAGTCCACCCCTATAATTTCAGTCGATCTCAAATCGAGAGACCTTATTTCCCCCTTTTTTACACTATATTGTTTGAGTAATTGATCTTTTTATTGAAGAAATAAAAAGGTAAAATGTCCTTGTTCAGAGTCGAGGGGAGCTGAATAAGCACAAGTAAGTCCCCTTGTTAACACAATCCTATGGAGAATTATATGAAAAAAATATTTGTTGGTAATCTTTCTTGGAAAACAAGCGAAGATAATCTGAAAGCTCATTTCGAAGCTTTTGGGAAAGTCGTGAGTGCCAAGATCGTTACTGATCAAATGACTGGCAAATCTAAAGGTTTCGGATTTGTAGAAATGGAAAGCGCTTCTGATGCTGAAACAGCTATTCGAGAATTGAATGGAAAACCTTTAGGTGATCGCAACCTCCGTGTAAGTTTGGCTCAGGAAAGAGAACGTACTGAAAGAAGAGAGCCTCGCTCATTTGGCGGCGGCGAAAGATCTTCTTTCGGTGAAAGACGTAACTACCGCTCAAACTAATCGAGACATAAAAACTGGCGTTTAGCTAGATTTTAGGATTAGGAAGACAGAATTGTTGTAACAACATCAATTCTGTCTTTTTTTTTGTCCTTTTGATCATGAAAAAATCTAACACTTTGACTCTTACGTTTCCCACTTTGACCTAAAATTAAAAAAATAATTTGTATTCAATTCATTTTGCCAATAAAGTAAGGCCATAAGAGGTATGACTAAATTACTCCTTGAGTTTGAATTTTGGATGGTCCCAAGGATGCCTTAAGCCAAAAATAATGAGTATTTTATGAAAAACTTTTTCCTTAATTATATTTTTTTGCAGTCAATAGTTCGACTGTACGCGGGTGAAAATTTCGATACTTTTAATGAAATCGAACAAGCATTAAGTTTCATTCCATATTCTACTTCCAACCAAACGGGCATTGCCCTTCTTACCGATCAGGCGACCGTTCAATGGAGAATTGGCAGCCATCTTTGCATTTGGTTCTATGACTCAAATTTCAGCCTTCAGACCAAGCCTTCAAGTTTATGAAATTCATGAAATAAATCAATTGAAAGGTCCTTTCACATTTATTGTTTCTATGTTTACGGGGAAGAAGCCTCACACGTATTCATTCTATTGTTTAGTCTCAAACTATGTTAAGAATTAAAACAAGTGGAGTTTTTTTATGAAAAAATTTTTTATAATGATGATATTTTTGCTGCCCATGCTTGGATTGCATGCTTGCGATTTTTGCGGATTTTTGGATGGTGACCAGCAAGCTATTTATTCTGTACAGGGTAGAGATGCAGGCAGCATCGTTGAATATACGGGAACTGCAGTGATTACTCGTGTAGGAAATGTTTTTTCAGTCCAATGGGTATTTGATGATGGGAGGCAATTAATTGGGACTGGGCTAAAAACTGGAGACATTCTTTCCGTTGCTTATGCCGATAATAATGGGCTTACAAATCCAGGCGTTATAGCTTATTCAATTTTTTGTGAAAATAGATTAAGAGGGCGGTATGTAAATATTGGCCAAAGCGATATTGGAGAACAAACTCTAAAACGCATCCATTAACATTTTTTTAGTCCGCATTTTTTTGAAAATGCGGACTATGGTATGTCTATTATTTTATCCACTTTTTCAATAGCCCAGCAGCTTCTTTTTCCAAACCTTCAAATAGCGTTTGCTGGTTCTTTTTTCGCTTTTTCTTAGATTCTTTAGTGGTAGGTTCATCTTGACCTTCTTCCACTTCTCCAGCAGAGGACTCAGACTTTTCATTTTTTAGCGCATTTGACCAGGGGAAGGGAGAAGTTGTCGGGAGAGGAGATTCAGATGTAGCTGGCTGTGCTAATTCAAGAACATCTCCTAGTAGCTTCGTTTTGCTGTTCCCATGCATCTGGGCTAAAAGGGCGCTAATACGGCCCGCAGCCTGCTTTTTATCTATCTCCATCTTGCCGTTTTTTTCTCTGAGGGGAATTTGTAAAATGTATTCATCTTTTAAATCCTTAATTCCAAAAGCATAATTTAGCGCTTGAGAGGTAACTCCTAAAACTAAAGCGGATTGTTGGTTTTTTACATCAATTTGCCCCCAGCTTGCCAGCTGGTAAAGATTGGCGACAAGGAAATCAAAACGCTTGAGTTGGATGGTCCCTCTATTCATTTGAAAATAGATTGGTGTAAACCATAGCATAAATTGATCTTCATGTATTGGAGATATTAAATTCAAAATAGTAGAAAGTTCCCCTTCGTTTTTAAATTGTAATTTTCCCAAGTTAACAGAACCTTTTTGGATCTGGATCGTATCTGCATTAAATGGTATGATAGGGCAGGAAAAACCCTGCGGATCGATAATCAAAGAAATAGGATTTTCCCCTTGGACAGCGGCCTTTAAAATAGGGATCTTATTTTGAATAAGAACTTCTTTTAATTCATGTGAAAATGGAATTTTTAATTCCAATGGTTTTTTTAATGTCAATATTCCCTGGCTCAAGGCCCCTTCGGTTGAAAGAAACCCTAAAGGCGAGTCGATATTAAGCGCATAGAGGATATTTTCTAATGAAAATTTTTGAAATGAGGAGGGTTTATCCACAAAAGATTCCATATTAATGGTAAAAGATTTGCCCTCTTTTATCCCTTTCCCGTCTGCATTTATTCTAATTAGAGAGTCGCAGAAAGAGGACTCGGTCCCTATCTTCAAGGCAGTAAGAAAAAATTCTCCTAATGTTGAAGTGTTAAGATGCATAGTTCCAAATTCAGCCTGGGAAGTAAGCATTAATTCACATTTGCTAACTTCATGTTGCTTGTCAAAAAAGGAAAGGGGCAGGACAATTTCTTGAAGGGCTATTTTTAATTGGGCTTTTTTCATTAATTGTAAATGAGATTGCAATAAGGGGTTGATCAGTTCGGGGACTAAATTAAATTCAAAAATGGCAGGGGAATTGAGTGATAAGGCCCCCTTCAAGAGTTTACCATTGAAGTTTCCTTGCACAAGAGGAGAAGAAATTTTTAGATCAAAATCAACACTTTCAAAACTTGGTTTTTTTTCAAGAATTAAATCAAAATGATCTCCTACGAAAGAATGGAACACTGGACTTTCCGTATTTAAGAAACGGTCAATTAGACCAGTAGGAAAATTATTCATTTTTGCATAAAAGTTTGCTTTTTGGCTCCCTTCTAAACTAAAATATTTAATTATATCTTGCTTTAATTCTTGCCAGCTGCTTGAAGCAAGACCTGGTAAAAAGAGATCTATCGCAAATGTGCCATCTTCATTATTTTGAATGGCTTTGCCGTCAAGGTGAACCGATAGATCCTGTTTATTTGCAAAGTTAAAAGTTCCGTCGGTACCTTTTAAATCAATCACCAGTGGCAAAGAAAAAGTGTTGGGATCCGATTCTATTTTTATGGCCTTTTCGAGATTAGTAATGCCATGTTCATCCACTTCAATGGTAGCATTTAATTCCTGAAAACTTGACAGTCCTAAATGAGTGCTTTTACGCATTAGTTCCCATAAGGGTGCATCAATTTTGAGTTTCTTAATTGTCAAAACAGTTTTACCTTGAGGATCTTTTAAAACAATTCCTTCGGCAATTTGATTTTTTTGCCAATCAAGTGAAAGGGAGTTTAATTCTAGCTCTCCAGGAATGGAGCGATTAACCCACTGAACGAGCTCTTTTTTACCCCAATCTGTGCTTAAAAATGAAGGGAGGGCAGCTACACATAAAAGGGCTAAAAGGGCTAAAAAAAAGAAAAGGAAAAAAAAAGTTTTCATAGGGTTGCCTTAAAATTAATCTGTTTCCCAACATTTAGGATAATTAGAAATAGGACTCCAACCTCCCCCTAGGGCTTTTATAAGACGGACGGTAGAGACATATCTTTCACCTAAAACGATGACAGAAGTTTGCTCAGTCTGCAAGAGGGTGCGCTCGGCATCAACCACATCCAAATAGTTGATCAAACCTTGATTGTAACGCATCTCAGATAAATTCAATGTTTGGCGTGCTGCTTGGGAGGCTTCTAATAAAGCTTCATCCTGAACAGCCCTTTGCCTTAGGCTTATTAAAGAATCTTCCACATCCTGAAAGGCAGTTAACACCTGCTGCTGATAATTGGCCATGGACTCTCGAAATAGTGATTGGGTATAGTCCAGGTTAGCGCAATTGCGCCCCCCATCAAATACTGACTGCATGACGTTCAAGCCTACTTCCCAAAATCTTGCTTTCCACGATAAAAGAGCGCGGGCCACTGGACTTTCTAGGCCAAGCGATGCAGTCAAATTTACTGATGGAAAAAATTCAGCATAGGCCACACCAATTTGTGCATATGCCGCTGCAAGCTCTCTTTCTACCTGGGCTATATCTGGACGCCTGTAAAGAAGGTCTGAAGGTAATCCGTCTGGTATTAAGGGCGGGGGTAATTCAAGAGGATTGAAATGAAGAGAAAAAACAGGGGCAGGTATTCCGACCAATGTGGCAATGGTGTTTTCCTGTATTCCACGCAGCCTTTCTATATCTGACAGGTCAGCTTTTGCCCTGGCGAGTTCAGCCTCGCTTCTTGTGACATCAATGTAAATGATAAGACCAGCCTTAAATCTGACTGAAAGAATATCCAAAGCTTTATTACGAGAAGCAATGGTCCTCTCCAATAGTGCTTTTTGTTTATCCAGGCTGCGTAATTGAAAATAGTTTGCAGCGATATCAGCAGTCAGAGTCAGTAGAACGCTAAGGTAAGCTTGAGCGGAGGCCTGGGCGCTGTATAGCGCCGAATCATAGGTATTGGCCAATTTGCCAAAAAAATCAAGCTCGTAACTTAATTCAAATGGAAGAATATACTGAGTTTGAACAGCCCTAAAAAGCGAGGGGATGGAATTTTGTTGCGAACCTGCGCATGGGCTCGAGCCTTTTTGAACCATGGGCTGCTGCCCGGGATTGGCCTGTGTAGATAATAAATCTTTAAATAAATTTTGAAGAAGCATTCCACTGCGGTTAAATGAAGGATTAAAGCCAATTGCCGGAAGGAGCGACGCACGGTCTATACGAGCTATTGCACGGGCTTGAATGACTTTTTCCAAGGCTGCCCAAAGAGTGTAGCTTGATTCAAGAGCCTGCCCTTCAAGCTCATTTAACAAAGGATCGTCAAAAATTTCCCACCAATAGTCTAATTCCTCTTTACACTGTTCGAATTCTTTGCCGGATGAAGGTAGCTCTTCTTCATTTACAGTTTGATTTTTCCAGGTCAAAGGAGTGGGCGTGCAAGGGGCCTGGTAGGGGGCGATCAAGCGGCAGCTCTGACAAGAGGCCAAAAAGCTCACGATGATGGTGAAATGGATGCAGCATTTAACTTTATTATGCATTTTGAACCTTAACCCAGTTTTTAAGAACCTGATCATAGATATGAACAAGTTCTAACAGTCGTGCTAACGATGGCGCACTTCGATGACGCATTTTTTTATTGCCAGCTCATCGATCAATAGTGAAAGGGTTTCACGGTTTTCCTTATCCAAATTAGCATCCCACTCATCAAGTAAAAGGACATCAACATCGACTTTTTCAATAATTTCCAACAAACGATTTTTTAGGGATTCGCCTGTAGAATATTTATTCGTTTCAGATATAAAGCTCAACTGATTTTGAGTGGGTAAAAAAAAAGCCCTGTCGCATAAAACATTTTTGATCAGCATTAGCAGGGTTGATTTCCCAGCGCCATTTTCGCCTCTAAGTGTGATACGGCCTGATTTTTTTGTATAGTGTAAAAGATCTTTGTAAGAATTTAAATTCGGCGGCCCCTGCAAAGAGATCAATTCATCCGGGCATGCTGTTGAGGAGGCAAGATGGATTTTATCCCATTTAACTTTCTTTTCCATTGCAAGATTAGAATCCATAATAGGCTGAATTGCTTTATATATTCCATTCAGTTTGCTTCTGTGCATGGTCCATCGAAAAATCAGACTTAATGTTTGATAAGCATAGGATAAAATAGTAAAAAGAACAGGCAGGGTGACCAAAAATGCCATAAGATCGATCATATTATGACGGTTGGCAAAGACAAAATAAATTACCACGATTAATGAGGGAATGGAGGTGATAACGGAGATCACGATAGCCAAAACCTGATCAAAGCGCTCAAGATCAACATTTTTTTTCAAACATCTTTTAATGCGCTGCGTCGTTTTATTTTCCCATAACTTAAAATTATAGTGGTTTCCAAGCAATACGTTATCCCAGGCAGCTAATAGCGATTGATAGAGATCGATGCGTGCGGTTAAGGCTTTATTCGTCAGACGGCGCTGCAGCCGTTTTTTTACTCTCATGATCACAATCACAGTGAGTATGCTTACCGAGTAGGCAACACCAAAAAGAGGCTCTACAACAGTAGATAAAGCAATGATGTTAAAAAAAACATTAATAACATAGCTATAAAGGTCATAGACATAGTCGATCAAAGCTTGCAAAGCATTAGGCGCCTCTGCGGTTAATATAGATAGTTTTTCCTCTTTGATCCCTTTATTGTTCCATTCTCCGATCTGGTTGCGGTTTGACTCGACAAAGGCATTAATAAAATAGCGCTGTGCTTCCTGTCTCCAAGAAATTTTTATGATATTGGCAATGCAGCCTGGGATATAGGGTGTGACAAGAGAAGCAAGATAAATGAAAAGATAAGGAAGGAAATTTTCATTTGCCCCTACTTTACGCATAATGATGACCAACCAAACTGTAGCGGAGGCTTCGATCATTTGCTGAAAAGTAAGCAAGGCGACACAGCCAAGGGCCCATCTATTGGTTAGGAGATTCCAAAATTGGCTGGAAGTTTTAGGTGCAGAAGGATCAAACATTTATTATTAAAAACCATCAAAAGCGTTATTAACCTGTTTTATGGTTTGTCTCTTTGATAGCAAGGGATATCATATCCCTAAATTTGATTCTTCCAAAAGAATATCATAACGATATGCTTGGAGAGGAAAGGTCAAAGATGGGGTGCAAGAATCCCTTAATTCGAGGAAAGTAACCGAAAATTAAGGTTATTAGGATTAAGGATTATTCTACCATTGAATAAACTTATCGACAAGGGTTGTTTTAGAATTTTAAAAGATTAATATAGAGAAGGTTAGGCTACGTAGCAATAAAGGCGTACAAAGGCTTATTTCCTTTGGTTTTAACTAAAATTTCATCCATTTCTATTAAATAATTTTTTATCTTTTCAATTTCTGGCGATTCTTTTACCGATGCCATTAATTCATGACTTTTGTCAATGGCGTCGCACACTCGGCTTATTGTGATTGTATCCACTGCCCGGGCGGGCTGATAGCCGATCGACTTATCATGAAAAAGGATCGCGGAAAGAATCCGCTCGCTTTGCAAGGCTTCAAGGATAAGCTGCAAGTGATTTAAAGACATACCTAATTCATGCGAAAGGGCGCGGTCAGTCAGGGGTGCTTCCCCTTTTACGAATGCTTCAACGCAGCGATAAGTAATCATCAAAGCGATCGCCTTGCTGGACAGAGGGCTTAATTTTCTTGCAGGAATAAATAAGTCATTTTCAATTTCGAACGCCATTTCCGCTCCTGTCAGCAATATCATCCAGCTAACCTGCAGCCAAATTAAAAATAGAGGCAAAGCGGCAAAGCTGCCATAAATGGCACCATAGCTTGCAACCCCGATTTGAAATTTAATGTAAAGCCATTGCCAAAGTTGAAAGGCCGTTCCGGCCGTTACTCCGGCAATCAGGGCTGATCGCAAATACACCTTAGTATTGGGCATAAATAGATAAATAAAGGTAAAAAGGACCCAGCTTAAAAAAAAGGGAAATAATTTCAAAAGGAACAATAAAACGGGGCTGACTGCCTCTACCAGGACATAATTCTGAGCGGTTTGGGTAATTTGCGTGCTGATAAAAACATTAATGCTGCTTGAAGTGACGAGGAAAAGGGGGGCGATCAGCATGGCTGCCAGATAATCGCTAATTTTCCTGCCGTAAGAGCGGGCATTGCGTGTTTTCCAAATGGCATTCAGGACTGTTTCAATGCTATTCAATAGGCCGAATACTGTCCATAATAATGTAATCGTACCTACACCGGCAATGAGGCCTCCTTTAACTGTCTGAAGCCATGCATAGGCATATTCTATCAGTCTTTCAACAAATTCTCCATGCTCGGCAAATTGCTGGTTGAGCTCAAATTCTAAAGCTTTTTCAAAGCCAAAACCCTTTGCAATCCCAAAAAGAACGGCAAGAACGGGAACAATGGAAAGAAGGGAGTAAAAAGTGAGGGCGGAAGCTTTTGCATAGCAGTCATCGTCAATGAACCCTCGCGCCGTATCTAAAAGAACTCTGAAGCAGCGCTTATAAAAAGAAGGGGAGACGGGTTTATTTTGGGCAGGGGGGGGCAGAACTTGTTGGATCGGATTTGTCATGAGTTTAAACTTTCAAGGTTCGTAGGGAATTTTTCCTGCACTTCAAGGCGCTTAGCAGGAATATCCTATCTGATGCACAACAAAAAAGAAAGTCTATATTAAAATTTCATGACCTTAAGTGGCGCGGTGCAAACTTGCAAGTACTTTTACAGGCACACGTACATCTTTTTCGAATTCAAACCCTCCTGTATAATTATCCCCTCTGATACCTTCAACCGTGACCTGGTCTTTGGGCAAAGAAGCAAGAAAGATCTCACCCATTTTCTTTAGAGGACGCACACGAAATGTAGTCACTAAAGGAAAGAAGTTTTCAACCGCCATGCAAGTGAAGCTGTGGGCCATCATAGAAATACCCCCAAAACCTCCTTCAACGACACTCAAAGGATTTTTGAAGATCCCCCTATTTTCTACTATATCGCTAGTGGTTACGCCCACACACATAATCAGACTTCCATAGCAATCAGAATATCTGCCAAAGCCCTTTAAAGGAGATTTGAATACGGCCCTACCTAAAACCGGCTTTTTTGAAGCATAAACAATATGTGTTTGTTTGCTGACATTTATACCATTAGAGGCATAAGGAATCATTGAAAGTTCCTTTGCTTTTGGGCTATCCACAACAATCTTACGTTCTAAAAGATTTTCTTTAAGTTGTTTAAATAGAGATTTTTCCGAAGTCCAGTATTCAGGGTAGGAACAGGATAACAAAAAACTGTTGAGTTCATTTTCATCATTGATACGAGAACCAAGCTGAGTCAAGCTTCCGATGGTAGAATCACCCCTTTCTCCGTGAATTAGCGAAGCTGCGGTATTCCTATAAATATCCCATTTTTTGCTATCGCTATCTTCGATTGGTTCCATGGCAAAATACATTTGCTCCCCTGTAGGGGCTATCGCTTCAGCCGTGTATAATCCACTGCCTATCTCTTTGATTGGCCCTATTTGTCCACGACTGAGGTTATTAAAATTGTTTACAGTATTCATTTGTATCCTTAAAGGGGTTTAAATATTGACAATCATCCATTCCTTTTTCAAAATTTCTTGACAGCCACGTCCTTCAAGGGCTGCTTTAAGCCCTTCTTTTATCTCTAAGCCTAAATTAAGGCCCTTTAATGTTCCCTCGCTTTGCAAAATCTCCTCAAAAGAAATCCATTCAGCCTGGGCAATTTCATCGTGGGGCGGTTTCAATTCTTTTAAACTGATATTGTCTAAAAAGAAGGCCCATATTTGACTAATGGCTGAAGCAAATTGGTTTTTTGGAAACTGCATTTGTCCAATTAGGCGAGGTTGCGGGTAAACTAATTTTTCAATTTGAAAGCCCCCTTCTTCCTGAGCCTCTCGTAATGCTGCGGAGGAGGACGATTGATCGTATAGGGGGTCAAAACTTCCACCAGGTAAATTCCAGCTATGATTTGGTCGTGATTGACAACTAATAATATTTTCCTGCAAATCGTATCAACGATTAAAGCTGCCCCGCCTACACTATGTGTGGCGCCTGAGGGGATAGTACAAATCTTATCTGGGTTTAGCCATGACCATATCCGCAATTTGTTCGCTTGACGGTCATAGATCAAATCGCATTTTCCAGGCGTTCCTATTTCAAAGCTTTGAGGAATGGTCGTTCCCACAGTACCAAGTGAACAAGGCAAAGGAAAATTCAACCAAATGGAATTAAAGGCCTTTGTTTTCTGAAAAATGCTTGATAACTCCTGAATTGCTTCCCTAATTAATTCAATATGTTCATGCGTAAAAGATTCGACATTCACATGACATCCGCCATAGCAATCGGTTGAGATATGAATTGAATTATTAGGAATGCGATAAAGAGTTTCTTTTTTAAGCACAGAAACTGTTGGTTCTTCACCAAAAGTTTTTACAAAAAAATTACTAATAGGCAAAGATGGATGAATATTGCTTTGCATTTTTATTTTCCTAAACAAAATGTAGCGTAAATCTACGCTACATTTCGAAGTGGGGTTTAGTCTTAAATTTTGTCCAAAATTTGCTGCAATTCAGCTGGTACGCTGTTCTTATGCATCTCTGCACACACAGAATTGATCTCTTCTTTCGACCCAGGAACTTCATTATTAGCTTTAGCTAAAATGTAGCTTTTTACCTTCCCGTAAAAATCTTTGTCCCATAAATCAACTTTTCCGCAATCGCGATTATCTCTTAAAGCAGAATCAATGGTGAATGTGTGAGAAGCAAATTCATGCCCGATTTGAAACTCAATGGGATACCCAACTTTTTCTATGAAAACATAAACGTACTGGGTAATATCTGTAAATTTTTTATCGGCATTCATAAAAAAGCCATACGGACGCTCATTTGAGGCCCCTCTGACATGCATCTGGCCATTGTTTTCTAAAACAATTTTGCGAATGTAATCGATTTTTGTCTGAATTTCGTTCACATTGCAATGCACCCGTCCAGCTACGAAATCTGAAACAACTTTAAAATAATTTTCTCTTCCGGTTGGCTGTTCTGTCATTTTTTTCTCAACTCTAGAGATTGATTTGCAATTACGGGGAATAATTTCACCAAAATCAACAAAAATAGAACGTACAAGATTGTGTTTTTCAAAAGCATCTGTCAAAACATCCTGATTAACACTATCCCATGGTTTTTTCCAGTTTTCAGAACGCCAATTTGATTCATTAAGCGTAGTTTCTTTAATAACTTCTGCTAAGCAATCTTTAAAACCATTCACTGAATTCATATATAATTCCTCTTTTTTTTTGTAAGATAATCTATTTCATAATCTTGCTAAAATCATAGTAAAATGAATAATATAAAATCTACAAAAAATTAACTTAAAAATTTAATTATTGATTTTTAATAAGAAGTTTTATATATTTATATGTAAATTAATTAGAAAACGGAGTTAGTGTAATGTTGAATATGTCTTCCAGGAATTCGATCCAAAGATTCCAGACAACTCAATCTAGCAATTTTAGCATGACGAGAAATGTAATAGCGTTGCTATCAAAAAAACTTGAAAATGTAGTGAATGGCCTATTTCAACCTTCACCACTAGAAAAGAATGCAACTTTTGATAAACTAAATGCTAATTTATTTAGCTCTAATAATTCCTCTCATTTCAATTTATCTGAATTAGAATCCGAACTGACAGTACTTTTTGAAACATACCCTAAAAATCAGGAAGCAGGCCAATTAGTAATAAATACTATAGAAAAAAAATTAAATTCTTTAGCAGAAAAAAAAATTGCTTATAGGATTTTTGTTAAGGTATTCAACATCGATTCATATGAAAAATTTGCATCATATCCCCCTAATGAAATTTTCGCAATTGAAAGCGCTAAAATTGCTGCTCGAAATAGAGCCTTTTATATCGATCATTTTCGTAGGGTTGGGATTAAGGATGAAAGAGCCTTAATTGAGATCGCTAAAATTTCCGCGCAGCACGGAGGCAACCCATTTTACTTTAGCCAATACCAAATAAAAAATCAAACTGCGATCATTGAAAACGCTCAAATTTCAGCTGGAATCAATGGAAATCGACTCTCTGCTTGTATTCATTCATATGGCATCCAAGATGAGATTGCATTATTTAATGTCTTTTTTATTGCCCTAAAAAGCTCTTGTGGAAAAGCGTTTGAACATTATAGAGAATATAAATTTTCAGATAAGATGGTTTTCGATAGTGATAACATCCAAGGCTACACCAATCCTAACCTAAAAGATTCATTTGAATGGCTCAGTCAAGAAGAGAGGGATTTTTCGCGTGTGAGCCGGTCTCTAAACTCATTTTGCATCTCTCAAGGATGGCTCTCGCTCGAAAAAATATTTGAAAAAATCCTACAAAAAGATCCAATTATTCAAAAAAAAGTATGGCTTTGGCTGACCTATTTTTTAGGCATCTCTGCACAAAAGAAAATTTCTTCCGAGCAATTTGAATTCATTTTACAGAGCGGATGTTTTAACGCCGTCCTTAATTATGCCGATCCAAAAATGCGGTTTCAATTAGCAAATATTTTGATTGAAGTAGTAAAAAATCAAGCTGGGAGAGAATACGCATCTTCTCTTCTTAAAATTAAACAATCGTCTTATGCTAAAGTACCTTTGCTTCTTCTTGCTACTCTCTATTCCCAAGGGGTTGATCACAAGGTGTGCAGTCGCCACTTAGAAGCAGTTTTAAAAAGTGATTTTAGAGATGGGAAAAATTTAAGAATTTATGTGAATGCAATGCATATTATTTTAGAGAGTAAAGAATTGAATGCCGAAGACAAACAATATCTCCTCTTACAAATTGACCAGCAAAATTTAATGCCCATTTTGTATTCAATAAAAACACTCGAAGCACTGAATAAAATGCCTAAATTAAAAAAAATTAATCTTGAAAGTACCACTATATCAAATCTTCTTCATGAAAGCATGCAGCAGTTAATTCCAACCGACAATAAAGATAATTTTTTAGAACAATATACCAAATATTTTAGTGAGACTCGTGTTCCTAATTTTATCCTCACCTATGCAGCTACATTTCGTTCTGACAAAGAATTATCAAAAATTCTTGGCTTTGGCATCGATGGAATTTTAGATGGCGCGTTTCCTAAGATGCGTTATAACATAGAAAAAAGTAGACATCTTCGTATAGTTTTTTTTGAAAAACCAGATCTTTTTAGTGAATGGCAAAAAGGGGAAAAGGCTCCTCTAGGAAATTTTCTCGAACAAACAGACAATGAAATTAAAACAATCGATTTTTACAAAATCTTTGAAGAAAACCTCATAGGACATAGACATTTAAAGACAGAAGATGCTCCTCTTTTATTTAATTTCTTGAAGCAAACTCACACCTATGAAGAAATTCTTAAAGAAATCGATGAGCAATTACAATCAAGCGAAAAGAAGTCGATACTTAATATCCAAAAAAATTGTCTAAAATTGACTCTTAAATGTTTATCATTGGATGACCAAAAGCATCTTTTGAAAGAAATAGAGAGTGATTTGAAGATTGTGATCTGTTATGCCCCTCAATTTAAAGAATTCCAAAATGATATTAAGAGTCTTTTATCGGGATTAATCAACCAAAATCTCGCCAGAGACAATTACAACAAATTCACAATTGAGGATACAGATAATTATATTGATTTATTTCTTTGCGGAACCGAAGTTGGAAGTTGCCAAAGCATCGATGCTGGCGGATCCAACGTATGTCTCATGGCGAGTGTATTTGATGGCAAAATCCGGTTGCTTGCTATTAAAGATAAAGAAGGGAAGATTATTGCAAGAAATATATTCCGTATAATGTGGAATGGAAGCGAGCCGGTTCTTTTCATAGAGAGAACTTATCCTTTAGTCGTCGATCCCAAGTTGCAGCATGCGCTTGATGCTTTTGCCATTCGCCGGGCACAAAAAATGAGTTTGACACTTCTGAAGCAAGACCCTTCAAAAATAGGTTATCATTCTCCAATTTTTTCATTGGGAACATTGGAACCCGTCCGCTATGAATATACAGATGCCAGTCGAATTGGACAAACGGATGGAAAATATACGATTAATTCATCTAATGTGGTTTTTGCGCCTCAAAAAATTGAGCCACAAGATACCGTTGAAAAATTAAAAAAAGTTTTAGGTAAAAACAAACCCACTTCTGAATAATAAAAGAATTAGTAAGCTAATACCTTCGCCATGTATTCTTGCGCTTGGAGTGTTTTTGGTTTTGCGAAGACCTCAATTACCGTTCCATTTTCTAAAATCAAGCCTTGTGAAATAAATAGCACGTGATCCGCTATTCGTTTTGCAAATTGGAGATGGTGGGTTGCAAGGATCAAATTCTGTTTTTCTTTTTTTAATTCAAAAATAATTTCGAGCACTTCCGCAGTCATTAATGGATCTAAAGCCGAGGTTGGCTCGTCAAAAAGAAGAAGCTTAGGCTTTACGGCAAGCGCGCGGATCAATGCGACTCTTTGAGCTTGCCCTCCAGATAAAGCATAAGGCTTTTTATGAGCATGTTGGCTTAAATCAAATCGCTTTAAAAGATCGGTACTAATAGATGCTGCTTCTTCTTTTGTTAAGTGATGGACATAATGCAAGGGGAGAATAATATTTTCTAAAGCGGTCAAATGAGGGAATAGATTCCAACACTGGAAGACAACCCCAATGGTTCTTCTGTACTTGAGTAGCTCTTTTTCTTCAAAGATAATCTGGCTGCCATCAATGTGAATCTCCCCCGAATCGGGGTAACAAAGTCCGGCAAGCAGCCTTAACAAAGTTGACTTTCCGCTTCCTGAGGGACCGATTAAAACTAGCGTGTTGCAAGCTATATCCAAATTTTCAACAGCTATCGCTTGCTGTAAGCCGTATCTTTTTACCAGCCCTTTAATTTCAAGTTTCATATTTGAACTTTTTCTCTAGTTTTTTGCTCCATAAAGAAACCGGAAGGGTAAGGATAAGATAGGCCAGACCTAAAGGAATATAAATTTCAAGGGTGCTGTAAGTGGCACTGTTAATTTGTTGAGCGCTATTCGTTAATTCAGTGACCCCAATGATGGAGAGAAGTGATGCGTCCTTGATGATGGATGCAAACTGTCCGGTCAATGGAGGAATGATCTGACGGATTGCCTGGGGAAAAATAATAAATCGATAGGCCTGAAATTGAGAAAGGCCAATGGCACGGGCAGACTCAAGTTCCGTAGCACTAACGGCCTCTATTCCGCTCCGGATCATTTCAGCAATGTAAGCTCCGTTAAATAGTGACAAAATAATGATTCCTGCCACATAGCGGTTTTCCAAATGAAAGGAATGAGCCACAACATAAAAGAAAAAAAGGATTTGGACCAGGAGGGGAGTACCCCGGATAATTTCTACATAAACATTGGAAAAGAAGGTCAAAAGCGGTATACCAGAACGTGCAAAGAGAGCTGCCAGAAGGCCAAAAAGCAAGCTCAGCACAAGGCTTGCCAGCGACAGCCCGATGGTGATCAACCAACCATGAAAAAATAAACTCCGATAGGCCCACACACTGGTGAAATCTAAATTTTGGTTGAAAAAAATAAGGCAAAAGTAAATGAGGGCTAACGCAACAATACATTGTATGAGAAGGGAAGCAATTTTAGAAAACAAAGGGAATCCCCATTTCCTGAAAGGCAGTTTTTTGCTCTGGTAAATATATCTCAGCTAATCTTTTAAAACCTCCTTCCTCACGAAATTTTTTGATAAACTGATTAATCTGAAGAGTAAGCTCCAGGTTCCCTTTTTTTATTCCAAAGGCCCAATATTCCTTTTGAAAAGGGACAAGGTTGGCTTTCGTAGTTGTAGGGTTTTTTTTCCAATTTGTATAAACTGAAAGCTGATCATAGATGAAAGCATCTGCTTTGCCCTGGATCACTTCTAAAAGACAGTTCGATTCTTTATCAAGGATGTGGACAATTGCATTTTTAAGATGTTGAAAAGCATAAATTTCACCGCTAGTTCCGGACTTAACAACAATGATCTTACCTTTCTGATTGGCCTGTTCTATGTCTTCAATGTCAGAATGCATACTTATAAGCAAACAAAGTCCAGTGGTTGCATAAGGATCAGAAAAATCAATGGCATTTTTGCGTTGTTCAGTGATGGTCAATGATGAAATGACCGTATCTAGAGAGCCATTTTTGAGAGAAGGGATCAATCCGGTAAAGGGTATATTCATTATTTGAATAGACCTTCCAAGAAATTCTCCTAGCGCGTTGACGAGGTCCACACTAATGCCAAAGGGTTCGCCATCGCTGCAAATTGTCTCAAAAGGGGGATACGAAGCTCCATCCCAGCTCTCAGAGGAGGGGCCGAAGCTGTGAGCGAAGCCATTTGGAAAATAAAGGCGAGAAATAATATTTTCATGGTGTAGAGTGTAATTAATAAGCTATAAATCGGCAACAGTGATTTATAGCTTATTTAGTGGGATAAAATATATTATTTAATTCATACTTATTTTTGAAGTTCTAACCAATGATTTAATTGTTCGGGTGTGATGCCCAACCTGCAATTCGGCTTAAATCAATTTCTCTAAGGTCTTCCATCACATCTTCTAAAAATGAGGTGCGATCTTCTTCCTTGATCCACTTTATTGATTGTTCAGAAATGTAATCTTTCAAGTTTGATCCTCTGTACAGGTTAAGAATGATTTCTCTAATGATAGCACGTCGTTGTTGACGATATCGGACGCGCACTTCATCAAAGCCCATCATCTTAACGGTTGAATCATACATCGCACAAGTCCGCATATAGGAAAAAAGGTAGAGATCAAGAATCGGTCGAATGTCATTTAATTCATAAATGGCAACCATGGCTGTATTGTAATCATCCCTTTCGACATCATTGAAGGATAGGGGAACAAGGTTTTTTTTGATTAAAGGAATATTTGAGCAAAGCCGGGCTGTCCGTTTATTGACGTCAGAAAAAGTCTGCAAGTAAGAAACATGCAACAGTAAAAAAAGGCTTTGTTCATACGGGTTTTTAATTAAAGCTCCTTTTTCAATAATACGCTTAAAACGTATCTTTAGCTGATTTTTTTCTACGAAGGGTAGATAAGTGGAGCCGCCAATGCGTACTCCGTGGTCTCTAATTTTTCCTGCATAGCGTGCCTCTAATAAACCATCTGCAAGAAGATAGTGCAGTGTACAAATGGTTTGTTCTGATATATCGAGTCTTGAAGCGCTTTCGGCTAAATAACGAATGGCTTCTTTATGATTAAGGATCATGATTTTCTCTTCGTCATGTTTACCTTCAGCGCTTGATCCTTCCAAAAGTAAGCGTTCTGTATCTAGTAAAGAATAGGTATCTCCTTCCAGGCGCGAAGAGTTGTAAGAAAGGTCAATGAGTAAGCGATTAAAGATCTGATGCGCATAAGTCCCAGCAGGATCTTCCTGTTTGCCGCGCTGTCCGGCTTTTTCTAGGCGAATTCTACTGTCTGGTGGAATGTAAAAAGTGGTATTGGGCTGATACGCATTAAGCCAGTCGTCCGAGTAGGCGATTGGATTTCGCTCATATATTGGGCGACGGACTTGTTCAATTATCTTGCTACTCTCCAGACTGAAACAACGTCCAGTTGAGTCGGCTTCCCGTTGGAGACGAGCTATCACCTGATAGCTTGTGCCTCTTTTACTTCCGAATTTAACGACAAGCCCTTCATTGATCATATCGGACAACCATCGACGAACGCTCCGCTCCGTGTAATCACTACCCAGTTTTTTTAAAAGTTCGTGGAGGCTGACAGATTCTGCTTCCTGACCTAACTGGTGTAATACAGCCAATTTTTTATCTATGGATTTCATTGGTACCAATTTTTATTAATTCTGTATTTTAGGAAAATACGGCCATTTTGAGGGGAATACGGCCATATTTAAAAGAATACGGCCATTTTTCAAGCTATTTTGGCCGTATTATTTTTGTAAAAAAATTGAAAATTTAATAAAAAAAAATTTCAACATAATTTTTATCTATTTACTTGCACTGTTAAATTAAACTAAGTAAACCCTAGCTATTTTTTTTATATTTCTACATTATGTTAATGTAAGATTTTTAGTTTATGTTAAATAAGGAGGGCTCAATGGCCATTGATTGGAATCAAGGAATTGAAAAAGCTGCTGCTGCTGCTGTTTGTGTGGCTTATTTTGCAGTAACTGGCAGTTTAATGACACGAGTGGTTACAAAGATCGCTGTTAGTCCCGCTATTGGAGCTATTTCAGGGGCCATTTTTGGAGTTTTATGCACTCTTCAGCGCAAAAAAGACATCAACGGAATATTTAGCCTATTGGTTTTAAATACTCTTGCTACACTCCCACTTGCTTGTTATAACTATCCTGGTAATAATCATGCATTAATCGGAGTCGCGGGTGGGTTAACCGCACTGCACATCACCAATTTAATTGCAATTTCCACACTATGGAGATTAACACAGAATTAAGCATGAATTCAAATTTCTTTATGCCTTGTTCTGTCTATTAAAGCAATTAATTATTTTATTTAGTAAAATTATTACATATATTTCTATCTTTAATTATTTTTAATTAAAATTTAACATAAGAATTGTATTCTTTTATAAATATTAATAATTAAAAAGGATAAAATATGTGTTATACCATTTATCAAAAATAAATTTTAGTGCATAATCCTCCGATTTATGGATATCATCGGAGTGTAAAATGGACGCATTTCAAAAAGAAGTAGATCAGCTGACAGGCACGGATTTTTTCCAACTTG
>JACDAQ010000009.1 GCA_013695355.1 Candidatus Protochlamydia sp. | reverse complement strand
GGCAAAGCAAGTTTTTTTCTGTAAAATTTGAAATCTTTTTCTCTTATCTCGTTTTTTTATGTGCTTTTTGCCCTTATGATTGTTCGCATCAATTTTGCCATGCTCCCTCTTTGGGTGAGGAGCATGGCAAAATTGACACTCACAATCAGGGTCAAAAAAAATTATTTATTCGTTCATTCTTAAATAAGCCTTGCCGCTGACCCAGTCCTCATGCTTATCTGCAAGGATCGCTGATATTAATCTTAAGCAAGATTTTTCGTTTGGAAATACCCTTACTACATTTGTTCGCCTTCGTACTTCCTTGTTTAAATTTTCTACCATATTTACAGTGCGAATTTGCTTCCACATTCTTCTTGGAAAACTAAAAAATGCCAACCCCTCTTCAAAGTTATTTTCTAGCCAACTACAGAACCTTTCCGCTTTTCTCTTAAAATTTTTAATTGTTTCATTTAGCCTTGCCCTTGCCTCATTTAAATCAATCGCTTGATAAATATCCCTTACCGCCTGGGCTATTTCTCCCCGCATTCCTAGGCTTGGTGAGTAGGCTTGCGCATTTTGGCATAAATGAAAAATGCAACGTTGCCAGGGTACACAGGGCAGTGAACTCCTTAAAGCAGCTTTTAATCCTTTATGATCATCGCTAACAATTAAATTTACTCCCTTCAGTCCTCTTGTAAGCAAATCATTCACGAAATTCCGCCAATGAACTTCAGCTTCAGATAAGCCACAAGATACCCCCAATATTTCCCTTTTACCTTCCTTATTAATCCCGACCGCTTTTAGAACAGCAAGATCTCTAACTTGCCCCTCATGTCTTACTTTTTCATAGTGGGCATCTAAATAAATCACTTTTATCTCATCTAATGGTCTTTTTCTAAATTTCTCAAGCTCCTCATCCAGCAGGCTCGCAAGTTTGGATACTTGCGTAGAGCTAATTTCCAACCCACAGAGTTCTTCTGTTATTTTCTTTACTCTTCTGGTTGATACCCCGGAAAAATACATTTCTGCGACAGCTAGCTTGAGTGCACGTTCGGCACGTTCTCCTTTTTCCAAACATTGGGGGTAAAATGGGACTCCTCTTGCTTGAGGAACCTTAAGTTCCAACTTACCGCTTCGAGTTATAAGTGTTTTATCTTTAAAGCCATTACAATAGCCCTTTCGCTCATCCGATCTTTCATAATGACCGGCACCTATTACTTGTTCCCTTTCCAATTTCATTAGCTCGTTTAAGAGTTTCTCTAAAATTGGATTAAGACTGATAAGTCCTTCTTGCTTCAAATCTGCTAAAGCTTCTAATATTTGTGGATTCAAAAGTTTGTTTGAGATCATGATTCCTCTTTTGTTTTTTGACGAACTAAGAAAATCTGATCTCAAACTTTTCTTCAATTCTTTTAATTCGAACTGAATTTACAGAAAGAAATTTACACTACCCTTTTAACGCAGAGTCTGACCGTATATCTTAATATTATTAGGAATGGGTCGATCGTTCAAACGAGTGAATTTTTGCTTACCCCTTCTGCAAACGTAAGCCCGGTTCCAGTTTCATTTCTATTAAATTAACTAACAGTGCTCTGTAAAGTTTTTTAAATACTAGGCGAACTGAACAATCCTATAAGATTGCACATAGCAAGTTGATCTTGCTATGTGCAGTAGGTGCTGATAGCTTGGCTGAAATTCATTGTCATCTTAGAATTTGACTAGCCCTGGTAATGTCAAAGGTCAATGCAATTTAGTCCCTAATCAAAGATATTAGCATCCATTTAAAATTATAGTAAATTGCAGATATTCTTTTCATCCAAGCCATCCGTAAGGTTGATTTTACTATTGCCTGTGGGATAATATTCTAAATACTTCTCTCCACTGACATAGGAAAGATTTAAACTATTCCAGCGCTCTCCTTTAAATTTCTTATAATTTTCATATGTCAAATAGGGTTTTATTAGTTGGATCTCTTTTAATGTAAACGGAATCTCACAAAAATGAATTTCATTTTTTAATATCCAAAATGCAATACATTTAGGCTTGGATTTGTAAAGCAATTTCAAAATTTCATACGATTTTTGAACATTTTGATCTTCATTCGGAAAATAATTATAAAGTTTAACAAAAATGTCATCATCCAATTTGATAAGTGTAGTAGGGCTATGAATGCGAATATAAGTTTCAGTGATCTGTATACATTTTTTAAGTTGCATGATTTTTTCAGAATTTAGCAGGAGAGCACTATTTAATTTTCCCAATCTTTGAAAAAGCGAGATATTAAGATATGGGTCAGCCCTAGTTTTAATCAAATCCGCATTTGAATAAATTTCTCCGAGCATTCGATTAACAAGTTGAATGAGATCATTATTATTAGATGCATTTTTATTGTTAATTAAATTTTCAGTGACTTTATTAATATTTTCATTTGTTTGAAATAATTTGGTGATGTTATTGCCGCTAAGATTCATTAAATCCCCGTTGTCTTATAAAGAAATGAATTTTAATTTACTTGAATATGTAGTTTAACGCAATCAAAAAATAATTAGCGGTTATTTTTCTTACCAGTTTTTGAAAAAAAGGATTGGCTTTATAATTAAAAGGTAGTCGGCTAGCTCGAACATTTAGCTGGATCAATTAGTCTTAAATACTTAGTTGTGGGGTAACCATGATATTGATTTAACCTATTTATTATATATAAAAACGAGTAAGTGATTTGGTTTGCGGCCAATGCTATGATTTAAACGCTTGGAAACTTAAAAACCTGAAAACCATTATTTCCAGTAGACAATTCTTACTTCAAACAATTAAAAGGGTCATGGAAAGCGTTAGCCTTGCCTGGAAAAAATGATTTAACTTTTGCTCTTCCATAAAAGTAAAGAATTTCGCCTGTTTGAAAGTTGGGAGTAACCCCTCCTCCTCTCAATCAAATTCCCATACTTACACCTCAAAAAAGAGACCACCGCAATCCGGTTAACAGTTCAAGTTACTAGTCGATTCGATTTTAAATTTCGGCAAAAAAATAGCTTCTTACTGGTTATGCTGTAGGCAAAGGTTATACTAAATTGAAATTAGATCTTATTATGTAAAGCTAAGCCCTGATTCACTTGATTAACGCTAAAACATAATAAATAAATTTAAAATGGTTGCAATAATAAATTTTTTGTAATAATCTATTAAAAAAAACCAATGGGTTCTTATGTTAAATTTTTCTGCTTTAAATGATGAAATTAAAAATTTTAAGTTTGGTAATGACAATGGCAATCAGGCTGATACTATTCCTAACGAATTTTATAAAAATCAGACTGATGAACTGAAAAATAAAATTCTAAACGTTGAAATAGAAATGGAATTATTAGCAAATGAGCCGAAGCTATTTGATAAAAAAAGAAGTTGGGTTGTAAAAAAAGAAGAAGAACTATATGAAGAGATGCTTTATCTCCACTCACGCTTAGATGACTTGACTTTAAATTTGACTGAAAATAAGGTAGTTACGCGAAACGATCATTCCCATACAAGCTTTATTACTGAAACAGCTTTAAAAATAATCCATCCGGCTACCATTTTTTATAATTCTCATCAGCTGTCTAAAAAAAGTTGTTTTCTTAACCAAGAACAAAAAAATGTTAAGTATAATTTTATACCAAACTCTCAGGGAGAAACAGTTCATATTTCCTATTATGAAAAAATTGGCGAGGCTAAAAGGACATTTTTTTACACTGAAGATAACACACAATTAGATGGCTGCTTTATTTATTCTGACCCCCAAAGGCATAATTTGAGGGAAAAAAAATTATTAGTTATGTCTCATGGAAATTACATGTCTTGGCAAACAGCATTTGATCATGCCCATAGTTTTGCAATAAAACACAATATTAATGTTTTAATCTATAATCCAAAAGGTGTTGGAAGCCTTGGAAAAACGATAAATACCCAATCCTCAGTGATGGATTGCCGAGCGGCCATTCTCTATGCCTTAAAAACATTTTCAAACGAAAAAACAGGCGTAATAGACTTTAATAATGTAGGTGTTTATGGCCATTCGATCGGTGGTGGATTTACGGCGGAGGCCATCAAAAGTCTAATTTTAGATAAAAAAATTCCCGAAGGTGCTTTGGGTCTTTATATTAACCATCATTCTTTTAGTTCTCTTGCAGATGTGGCATATGAATTAAATCCGAGCCTTTATCTCTTAGCGAAAAGCTATTTTTATTTAGCTGATTTTAACGATTTGCCAACAGCTCAGACATTGAATAATCATAAATTAGCTAAACAGGTTATTATAGCGGCCGGTTTAAAAGACGAATTAATAAAAAGCTCCAAAGTTTCAAATGCGATTATTAAGTTAGTTAATACTAATAACATTGTATTTGTAGATATTCAGAATTTTGGTCACAATAATGAAAAATCTTATTTTCTAAACTCTAATCAATTGAATGAACATGATCAAAATGAACTTGTAAAATATCATGAAACGATTCAAAAATGGGCTTAATTTTATTTTGGTTACTCAACAATTCTAATTAATCAAAACCTGGAGGTCTTCCAGGTTTAGCATTCAAACATCATGTACAATATCAAATATTAATTTAAGTTTACTGTAAACTTAATTTATTACTATAAAACAACCCATTTTTTCTTTTTATAAGCTAAAAAAGTCTTGCATTATTTTCGTTATATAAAACTTTAATGTTATATTAATTAAAATTTGAATTATAAAATATAAAACTGTATAATAAAGTTTATAATATCAATCTATAATAAATATGTGAGGTTTTATGAATCTTGTTAATAATAATGCAATACAACCTACCCAAGAAAAACATGTAACAGCTAGTAAAGACCAACTGTCAAATATTGCAGAAAAAAATAATACCTCTAAAGTTGCTAATTTACAATTTAATAAAATCCAACATATTCGCATAGAAAAAGAATCAAGCTTTTTAGGAAAGTTTACTAATGCAGTACTAATTTATGTTTTATCTGGTCATTTTATAAATAAATATACCATCTTAAGTGGAACTCTTAAAAATTGGGATTCAGATAGGCTTTTAGCGGGCAAGCATGTTTCTTTTGGAAAATTAGGTGCAGAACACATACAGTTAAAGAATAAATATAATGATTCAATTGATGCAACATATTTAGAAGCGTCGGCATTAGTGCATAAATTAGAACAATTTGGCGGTAAAAGAGTATTATTCCACCCTAATTTATCTGATAAAGAGCCTTACGAAACCAGCGAAGTAAGTTTGGAATTAGAAGGAGGCAAAAAATTTCCTGCTGAGCATATTAATGATAATGCTTTAATTACGCATATGGGCGATATCACACCGATTCAAGAATACTATAGGTCTAAAAATATGGCTATTATTATGGATAGTGAAGGGGAAAAGATGTATGCCATTACAACTCAATTGTTTGCTGAACTTTACCAAAAGAAGCAAATCACTGATAACGATAATCTAATTGAAAGCTGTACAGCAAAACCTTTAGACAAAAATGATGAACCTCTTCCATCAAAGGAAATTTTACCAAGTGAATTTTCAGGATATTTTTTTGAAAAAAACTCACCCGAGTTAAAAGACACCCTTAAAAACCTGGATATTGCAAAAACCCCTTGGGTGCTTAAAGAGTTTAGCGATAAATCCTTTTTAGTGAAAAGAAGTGATCTTAAAAGCATCGATTTATGTTTTAGGCAAGATCCTACATTAAAAAATTTAGAAATGAAACAAGCAGGGCCTATTGAAGATACAAAGGAAAATGGAACAGTTCTTCTTTCAATGAATCAGTCAGAGATTTATGAGCAGTACGGCTCCGAATTTCTTACATTTGCTTTAGATGGAGTGAACGTGATGGCTTATAATAATGGGGGAAAGGGCTTAAGCGAAGGTAAAAGTGATGTAAATAGTATTAATAGCAATATTGAAATTGCTTACCAATATTTAAGGAATTATAAGCAGGTCCCTGATGATAAAATTCTTGCGAAAGGACAATGTTTTGGAGGTGCTCCAACAGCTTGGCTAGGTCGGCAGCACCCTAGGATCAATGTAATGATAGATCAATCGCCTGCTAATTTTCATGATGTTGCTGCAAAACAAATAAAGAAAAAGATTATAAATAAAGATGAGTCTACATTATCAGCAAAAGTGATGAATTTTTTTGGAGTTAATTATATTATTGATGGTTTTGCCAAAGCAGTTATGGCAGGTTATGATTCTCCAGAAAATCTTAGGCATAATGCAGGACATAAATTAATTCATCATAATATACCTAATAAATTTGGTTCAGGTGGAGATAATCTAGTTTCCGATGAACATGTAGAAAAACTTGTTGAAGCCGGTGAAAATTCAAAAGGGCAGGGGAAAACATTAGAAAAAAGCTACAATCCAGGTGGCGTTCATGTTTCTAATTGGTTCAGCAATCAGTCAAGTTATGATAAAATAAGTGATTTTATCCAGCAGATCGGCTTGGTTTCAAATTTATATGAGGTGGGTGCGTAGTTGCCAGTGGGGTGGCAGTGGCTCATTTTCGAGCCGCTCACCCAATCTTTTAGCAAATAACTCAAAATAATAGAAAATGATAGTTTATTTTTGCCAGGGGCCTTCCCATTTATCAATGACGGGATGGACTCTCCAAATCTGCTCGTCCATTAATGCCTTAACTGCGAGCGCTCGGGCATTGAAGTGATTTTCTTTTTTCTCTGCAAGAGTATTTGAAGTTCCATTAGGTAAAAATACGGGGTCAAATCCAAATCCTTCAGGGCCTCTCGGTTTGACGATTGTGCCTGGAACGCTCCCTTTATAGATCAACACTTCTTTTCCTTGATGAAATGCAAGCAGTACGGTCCACTCCGCTTTCCGCCTCTCATACTCAGCCAGATGTCCTAGTAGCCAGCGAATGTTGATTCCAAAAGACCCACCTTCAACGTCTAATATGGTGTCATCCACTAAAATTCCTTCATCTAATTGGCTTGCTTTGTGAGCCACAACTGTGACTGGATCGGCATTGATCTCTTTTATATCGAGGTGCGTGGCTTCAAGCCGGCATCCATGTTCTCCAAAAAAGCGTTTAAATTCTTCGTATTTATTTATATTGCTTGTGTTGATTTTCCAAAATTTTTGATTTGACCTAGAATCGATCACTTTTCTTTGCCTTTAGAACCTGTTCAAAATCTTCGAAGATTTTGAACAGGTTCTTAGAAAATAATTATTATTAATGCTATGGATACACCAAATGAAGTGTAAAAAAAGATGGCATAAGGGTGCAATGAAAGATTTTGAAAAAAAAGACTCCTTTTATTTAGGCAAGATCATTGATTTAGCCACGAATAAAACAGGTAATGATTTGCTTCTTTATCATTCAAAAAATTTTACCACCCATGCCATTTGCCTGGGTATGACAGGCAGCGGTAAAACCGGGCTCGGTATCGCCATTATCGAAGAGGCTGGACTTGATGGAATTCCTGCCATTATTATCGATCCCAAAGGAGACTTGAGCAATTTAGCATTGACTTTTCCTCATTTAACAGCTGAAGAATTTATCCCATGGGTTGATGAATGGGAAGCGGAAGAAAAAAAAATCAGTCAGGCCACCTATGCCGAAGAAATGGCGAAAACTTGGCAAAAAGGGTTGGAAGAATGGGGACAAGGGACTCAGCGAATTAAAAAATTAAAAGACTCGGTCGATATGGTGGTCTATACCCCAGCCAATGATGCCGGAATTCCTCTTTCTATCCTTAAGTCTTTTGCTGCACCTCCACGGGTAATGATGGAAGACGCAGGGGCTATTCGGGACAGGGTGATGTCTTTGGCGTCGAGCCTGCTTGGATTGATAGGGATCAAGGCCGATCCGATCAAAAGCCGTGAGCACATTTTAGTATCTAGAATTATCAAACAGGCCTGGAGCGAAGGGAACGATCTGACAATGGAAACATTGATCCAGCTGATCCAAAAACCCTCTTTCAGACAGATGGGTGCCTTGGACTTGGAAACTTTTTTTCCTACGAAAGAACGGATGGCATTATCAATCAATCTAAATAATCTTCTTGCATCTCCTGGTTTCCAAGTCTGGATGGAGGGGGAGGCCTTAGAAATTAAAAATCTTCTTCATACAAAAGAAGGGAAACCTAAGTTTTCCATTTTTTCGATCGCACATCTTTCCGATTCTGAACGAATGTTTTTTGTGACTCTGCTTTTGAACGAGATTATTGCCTGGACGCGCGAACAAGCTGGAACATCAAGTTTAAAAGCCCTTCTTTATATGGATGAAATAGTTGGGTTTTTTCCACCTGTGGCCATGCCCCCTTCCAAGGGGCCGATGATAACTTTGCTCAAGCAGGCGCGCGCTTATGGACTGGGAATTGTTTTAGCCACACAAAATCCTATCGATATTGATTATAAAGGGCTTTCCAATTGCGGGACATGGTTCATCGGGAAATTACAGACTGAAAGGGATAAAAAGCGTGTTTTAGATGGGCTGACAATTGCTTCAAATGGAGAAATGAATGGCGGCTCGCTTAAAAAACTGCTTGCCGTGATGGAAAAGCGTCTATTCATTATGCGTAGTATTTATGAAGCAGAGCCTATTGTTTTTAAAACACGCTGGACGCTTTCTTATTTAAGGGGACCACTAACACTTTCGTTAATCAGGAAATTAATGAAAGACAGCCCCTCGCGTCGAAAGTATGCTGAAGCGGGGGAATTACAGCCAGAGAAGCCAATGGTCCCTCCAGGTATCGCGGAAGTTTATATTGATTTAGGACCATCGGTTGGAAAAGTGCATTATACTCCGGGAATTTTAGCTCAAGGTAAAATTCATTTTGTGGATACGAAGCTTAAAATTGATCTATGGAAAGAGATTGCTTATTTTGCTTTTCCCAATGAAAGGGGAAAAAAGATCTTTTGGGAAGAAGGAAAAGAGATCAGCATAGCAAGCCTGCAAAATGCTCCTTTGGACGACAGTGACTTTTCTTTGGTACCCGAAGGACTATTACAAGAGAAAAATTATAACAATTTTAAAAAAGACTTTTTAGCTTTTTTGTATCAAAGCCAAACCCTTCCCATTTACAAGGAGGTAGAACTTGGCCTAACTTCCAATGAAGGGGAATCGGAAGAAGATTTTAAAACCAGGATGAAGGGTGCAAAAAAGGAAAAAATTGAAAAGATCGTCGACCAGTTGAAAGAAAAATATGGGGACAAAATTGCCTTGATGAATGCTAAAGTCCAGGCAGCGCAAAATAAGGTTCAAAAAAAGCAAAGTAAAGCCTTATGGCAAAAATTTGAAACCTTTCTTTCTTTTCTATCCGCCCTTTTGGGGGCATTGATCGGAAGGGGGGTAACTAAAGGGACAATTTCGCAAACAGGAACGTCTATCAGACGTGCCGGAAAACTAATGGATAATCAGGATTCAGCTCAAGTTGAAGAAAACTATCAGCAAGCGGTCAAGCAATTAGAAGAGCTCAAAATTGAAATGCAGCAAGAAATCAATAAGGTGGCTTTAAATGAAGAGAGCTTGAACCTTGAAATTTTAACACTTGCACCAAGAAAAAATGATTTAATTGTACATGACATTGCATTAGCCTGGATAAGACTAGATTGACAAAGATAAATAAAATATATATTATTCTTAACTATATTAAATAAAAAAAATTAAGGATAGTATGAATAATATACAAAAAAATCATTTTATAGACCTGCCTGACGAATATACTGTATTAGTACTTTCGCATGTAACAAAACCCCATTTATTTCCCGAAAATACGCATATGTACGATGATTGCTTTAATGCATGTTATATTAGGCCTAGTCTTGTGGCATTGTCACAAATAGCGCTTGTTTGCAAAGATTGGGAAAGATTACAACACGATAATCTTCTTTGGAAGGCAGTTTTTTATAATTGTACTCAGCGCCTTAGACATGATATTAATTTTTCCTCCGATTTGACCTATAAAAATAAAGTCGTCCATTTTTTTAAAAATTTAGAAGAACAGCGAACTCTTTATAATGAAAATGGAATATTAATAGATTCTTATATAGAAAACATCAAATACCGCTATATGTTCGCTAGCCGAAATGAATATAAAGAGTTTCTAAATTTTAGAGATTTTGCAAATCAAATACCACCAAGTAAAGATTTATTTGATCTATTGATTGCCAATAAAAAAATTGATGAGATTGCCAAGCTTATCCTTTTTAAGCCTAAGCTTCCGGGTGAATACATAGCATACAACCTATTTCAAACAAACCATACAGATTTCGATGTGTGTTTTGATCTTTTAGTTAAACTAAATTATAATTCAGCTGAATTTTTTAAAAAACTTTCTAATTTTCATCATGAAAAACGAAAAGATATTTTAACTCACCACTTATTACGATCAATTTTTACTAAAATTGAAGGGCTAAGAATTAGAGATTATATTCGAAGTGGTTGCAAATTTAATCTAGCGGAAGAAAAAAATTCATTCCTGATTACTGCAGCGGAATTACTGTTAAAAATTTTTTACGACAATTCTGATCATAAATTTCAATATCAATCTTATGCCATTGAACAATTTGATAAACTTGAACACTCAGCAACTTTCCAAGACGAACAACTAAAAAAATATATTCGCAAAGAACCTTTTTCAGAGCTAGAAGTAAAAAATATTATTTTTGACTTGCTTGTTGAAGCTAATTTAAAACTTAATCAAATTTGCCCGGCTATTGACATGGCAAAAGAAGGTACAGCATTATCACAACTGGAACAAATCGCCAGCAGTCTGCTTCTTCCACAACCTAATGCATTCTCACAAGCACTGATTGAATATGATGAATTTTTGAGAAGGGATTGAATAAAAAAAGAAACCAATCTATTCTACTTTACATATTAAAAAGGTCAATGATGGTTACGAAGAACACACCTATAGATGCTTATATCGAAAAGTCAAAGCCCTTTGCAAAACCAATTCTAAATTATTTTCGAAAACTTGTGCATGAGGCCTGCCCGGATGCGGAAGAAACGCTTAAATGGAGCGCTCCTCATTTTAGTTATAAAGGGTTATTTTGCGGAATGGCTGCTTTTCAGGAACATTGTGCCTTTGGGTTTTGGAAAGGCTCTATCATGCAAGATCGCTACAATGTTTTAGACAAAGGGAGAGAAAATGCCATGGGTCAATTCGGGCGCATTACATCCATTGATGATCTTCCCGAAGAAAAAATCATTCTTGAATATCTTAGAGAGGCCATGCAATTGAACGACCTCGGAGTTAAGGTGCCGAAAAAGTTAAAAAATGCTCCATGTATTTTAGAAACGCTCCCTTACCTAGTGGAAGCGTTGAGTCGAAACAAGCGGGCGCAGGAGCATTTTGACCGTTTTACTCCCGGAAAGAAGAAAGAATATGTCTGTTGGTTGGTAGATGCAAAGCAGGAAGCTACGCGGGAAAAACGGTTAAAAACTGCCATCGAATGGATTTCCGAAGGAAAGGGTCGTAATTGGAAATATGAAAATTGCTAAGGTCAAACGCTTTAGTCTATTTATTTAAGGGTTGATTTTGTCAAATCCACAATGATTGAAGGTTTATTATTGGCTTGCTTCAGGGAAGCATTAGCTCCATTGTTTTTTAAATATTCATAAAAATCTTTTGCTTTTGATGATAGGTCGCTTTGTAAAGTGAAATAGAGAACCTCATGGCCGGCATATTCTGTTTTTGACAATTTTGATTCGGGATATTCTTTCCATTGGGTGGTTATCTGCACTTGTTTAAAAAAAGATGAAGTTAAATAGAGTAGCGCCTCTGTTTTATTTATATTATTTTCATTCACCACCATCTGGAGTATGTTGAGTGTCTCAGTAAATTCACGTATATAATTTTCAATTGTTAAAAGCATTTTCGCCATGCATTTACTGGAATCGGTTAATAGTTCAATTTCGTTTTTAAATTTTTCGTCTGTTGACTTAAATAAGTTAGAGATCTTTATTGTAGTATTATTGTTATCCAGCTTTAAGCTTACTAAACGTTTCTCATATTCTGTCAAACACCAAATAATTTTCTCGATCAATTCAACTTCATTTCTAAAAAAATGAATAAGCGGTTTGAATGTAACCTGAGGAGCATTCTTTATAGCCTTCGTATAACTATTTGCAGGCTTAAAATTTTTCCATTCGCATAACTGATTTGACCAGGAATCAAAAAATATCCAATCCTTTTTAAAATCATCCGGTTTAAATGTGAAAAATACAGGATGATTAGATGGCTGTGTAGCCAAGCTTTTAAAAGTAAAATCATCAAATAAAACGAGGTACCAATGGGATGTTTCCTCAGAACCCGTGTGGCTATTGACTAAGGAAACGTTAAAAATACTTTTTTTACAAAACTCAATTAAAGAATAGGCAGCTTGTGAATGGCAAGAACCTTGATGAAATGTTTTTTCAATGATTGCATTAGTGACTTGGGCAAAAAGAAAGGAAAGTCCCGCATTTTTGTTTTCATTATCTTTTTGGAACTGTTCTGAAATTGCAGCACCGAATCTTACTCTCGTCTTTTCAAGCTGAACTGCAAGAAATTCCTCTTTGAGAGAATCTATATGTAGATCTTTCTTGGTGAATGAACGGTGGCATTCTTTTAGCGTCGCATTAAAAATCTCCATTATCACATTATTATTAGGGTGGGAAGCCTGTTTTCCAACTGCTTCAATATTTCCAATGGGGAGGCTGCGACTTTGAATTCTAACATTATTATTCATGATCATTTCTCAATTCTTTTTTGAGGATTTTATCATGCTTTGGTATTCATTTGCTAGCATTTGCAAAAATCTAGATATCAAATTTTTAAACACATTCCTGCAATGCTTTTTAGAGCGTGATCTTTAAATTTTTTGCATTGGTTGAATTTGCTTCAAGAAGTTTGTTAATGTGATTTTGCGCAATCTTAGCTGAGCTGGCAAGATCATTATCATCGCATTCAACTATAATTGCAGCTTTCTCGGTAAAACGGCATTGATACCCAGAAAATAATGAGTTGGAATTATCTATTGAGTGACTTTCAATTGGAATGGAGATCAAGTCTGCTTGGTATTTTATGATAAGGCTCTTTTTTTCACCTAAATGCATTGTATATAGGCCAGAACATTGTTCATTTGCCCTTGTATCAGCATCTATTGACGTTTTTAAATTAGGCCCTTGATGATAAGGACAAATCATAATTTTTGGTTCAAACCCACCTACTATTTGCCTTGCAAGAATTTGAATTTTTTTGTTTTCCACATATTCATTGCAATTATTAGTAATTTTTCTCAATTTTTGGTTTGCTTGATTTAAATTTTTTAAGGCATTACAATTCAAATCTTCAAAAATTATTTTCAATAATTCGTCTGGCAGCTGACTAAAATCATAGTTTTGATGGCTTGGTTGCTTAAAAAAATAACGGGATACTAAACTTAATAAATAAATCATTACAAAACCTTAGTTTTTTTATGTAGATGATAATCAATAAATATTAAGATAGTATTAAAAAATATATAAATATATTTAATTAATAATAAAAAAAGACAAATATTGGATTTTTTTTGTATTTAATTTTGACAAAAAAATAAATTCTCGATAGTAAATTAGGAACAATTGCCTTATCTTTTTTTATCATTCTGTTTCTAGGCTTTTTTTGATCCGCCTAAAACTATTGAATTAATTTGTTCGCTCCTCTTCTCTACATTTTCAATTTTAATTTCCAATATTTCTAGCGCTTCTTTTAGGATTTTGAGAGCTAGTTCTGTCATCATGCTATTTTGTTCATCGACACGCCTGAAATCGCTAGAGAAGTATTCTTTTATCAAATCAAATTTTTTGAATTGTAGTGCGCTTACTTCAACTCCGATAATTTGATTCACTGCACGGACCCGATTGATCCCAAGCAGAAGGGCAGCCCATTTTATTTCTTGTTCCGTCATATCTGCGAAAATTTTTCTGTCACCTAGTTTTATGAATAGATGGGATAAAATGAGTTTTTCAAAGTGGGTGGCGCTTCTCAGATTTTCCAACGTCAATGAACCTTTTTCTTTTACAATTTCTATAGTCAAAAAATAAGTTAAGTTTGGCTTTTCGGCAATATCAGCCGGCAAATTAATTTCTATAAAGGGAGTCGTTTGAGTTTTGATCATATTCTGCATAGGCAAATGTAATGAGGAAACACAGTTTAATTTTTTAAAAAAACCTTTGCTCAGCTCTTGGGCTATGGGTTGAGAAATGTCCTCTTTAGCTTCAGAAAAAGGCTTGGCTGCTAGGTACCATCCATTATGATGGAGTGGATTTTTTTGGGCATTTTGGTAATTGTTAAAAATTTTACATAAAATATTTTCAATATCTGAAAAAACTTTTTGAAAATGTTCAGATTCATCAAAAATACTTAACTTTTCATTTGGATTTAGCCATTCAAAATTTTCAAACACGTAAGCATAATCAGGAAAAGGTCGAGGAAATATTTTAAAATTTTGCATGATGGCCCCCATAATTTTTATTAATAAAAAATATCATGAATGATTAATATTTTTCATATATAAAATGAATAAATTAAAATATTTTATTCTGTAAGTGGGTGGAGAAGAAAATTGCCTGTTATTTTTTTTTAGAAATTGATAAAATATTCTTCTAAAGTATCTTGCTATAATTGAAATTGGTTCAATTCGATGCTAGATTAAAAAACATTTGTCAATTGGTTATATGATAGTTCTTTCTAAACTTTCCATGGGATTTGGGGCAAAAAACCTTTTTAAGGGGGTTAGTCTACAATTTAATCCCGGCAACCGTTATGGGCTCATTGGGGCCAATGGAAGCGGTAAGTCTACCTTGATTCACATTTTAGCAGGAGAATTAACGCCTGATTCAGGAGATGTCAAAATCCCCCAGCAAATGACTATCGGATCCCTTAAGCAGGACCATTATTTGTTCGAGAATGAAGATGTGCTAGATGTTGTGTTGAGAGGGAGAAAAGACCTTTGGAAAGCGCTTCAAGAAAAAAAGCAATTATTGAAGAGCGATCTATTTAATGAACAGCAATGCGATGCCTTGGTTAAAATAGAAAAAATTATTGAAGAGCAAAATGGATATGCCGCTGAAAGTGAAGCCGCAAAGTTGTTGGAAGGGCTGGGGATTCGCGAACCTTCTCATCGGCAATCTTTAAGCCTATTATCGGGCGGATTTAAATTACGCGTCCTCTTGGCCCAAATCTTTTTTGGGAATCATCCGATCCTGGTTTTGGACGAGCCTACAAATCACCTGGATCTTTATTCGATCAAATGGCTAGAGGGGTACTTGCGTAATTTTCCAGGAACACTGATCCTGACGTCGCACGACCGCGATTTCATCAATGGTGTGTGCAATCATATTGCTGATGTCGATTATGGAACGATCAAAATTTATAAGGGTAATTACGATTCTTTTGTGGAGCAGAAAAATCAGGAACGTGAGCAAAAATCAGCTTTATTGGCAAAACACGATAAACGGCGCGAAGACTTGCAGGAATTTATTGACCGGTTTGGGGCAAAGGCGACAAAAGCGGGGCAGGCCCAATCGAAAGCAAAGGTTGTTGAAAAAATTGAAGAGGAGATGGAAAACCTTGCTCTCCTTCCAAGCTCCCGCTTATTTCCTCGCCTTAATTTTCCGCTAGCCCGTGCTTCAGGCATAACGGTTTTGAAAGTCAAGGGGCTTGATAAATCATATGGTTCCAAACAGGTCCTAAAAAATGTTGCATTTGAAGTGGAAAGGGGGAGCCGGATGGCAATCATTGGCCCCAACGGAATTGGAAAATCGACTTTGCTTGAAATTTTGACCGGACATACAAAACCTGATCAAGGGGAATTTAATTGGGGGTTTGCTTCCCAGGCAGTTTATTTTCCTCAGGACCACGCCAGAGAAGTTAAAGGGGAATCGAGTTTGTTGGAATGGCTTGGACAATTTGATAGAAGCAAAACGCAGGAGCAGCTAAGAAGTTTATTAGGACTTGTCTTATTTTCTGGGGACACGGTAAACCAGTCCATTCAGACCCTAAGCGGGGGAGAAAAAGCCCGCCTTATCCTGGCCAAAATGATGATGCAAATGGGCAATGTACTGATTTTCGATGAACCTACCAACCATCTTGATCTTGAAGCAATCGACGAACTCACCCGGGCTTTGCAAAATTATGAAGGCACTCTGCTGCTCGTCAGCCATAATCGTTATTTCGTTTCCCGTCTGGCTGACCGTATTCTTGAAATCAATTATGATGGAGTCACTGATTTTAATGGAACGTATACAGAGTTTGTGGAAAAAAAGGAGCGAGACCATTTGGCAGCTCCTTCTACGATGAAACAACGGTATGGACTGGTTGGGGGAAAAGAATCAGCGAATATTTCTTCACAGTATGAAGAGCAGAAGCGGATTAGAAGTATTAAAAATCAGCTAAAAAAGAAAATAGCGCAGATAGAAGAGGATTGCCACAAGTTAGAAGGGACGATCAAGGATTTTGAGCATAAAATGTCTTCGGTAGGATTTTACCAAAAAACCCCTCAGGAGGAGCAAACAAAGCTCATCAAGCAAAAATTCCAGCTCGAAGAAAAGCTTTTAGCTGAGTTGGAAAACTGGGAACTGGCCGGCATTGAACTTCAACGTTATGAAGAGGAATAAAAATTGAGCCAAGAACCGCTGATTCATGTCATTGTAGGTGGAGGAGCGGCAGGATTTTTCGCCGCGATTGCCTGTGCCGACGCTTTCCCTTCCCACACGGTTTATTTATTGGAAAAAACTAGGCAGCCATTAGCTAAGGTGCGGATTTCGGGGGGAGGAAGGTGCAATGTGACGCACGCCTGTTTCGATCCCGCAGTTTTAGTCAAATCTTATCCGCGCGGTAATCGTGAACTGCATGGTCCATTTCATCAGTTTCAGCCGCGGGATACAATTCGATGGTTCGAGAAAAGGGGAGTGGCTTTAAAAATTGAAGAGGATGGAAGGATGTTTCCCGTCACAGACTCTTCTGAGACAATTATTGACTGTCTGCACAGCGCTGCCAAAAAAGCCGGAGTCAATATTCGTTTGGAATCAGGCATCCAAAAAATTGAAAAAGAAGAGAAACGCTTTCGCATTTTCCTTAATGAAAGTGAGGAGTTTCTCTGCGACCGAATTTTGATGGCAACTGGAAGTACTTCAAAAATTTTTCCCATGATGGAGCACTTAGGCCATACTATTGTTCCCCTTGTTCCCTCACTTTTTACCTTTAATATTCCCGATTCTCCCTTTATTGAGCTTTTGGGAGTTTCAGTCGATCCGGTTAATGTCAAATTGGTCAATTTGAACAAGGAGCAGAGGGGGCCACTGCTGATCACTCATTGGGGATTAAGCGGTCCGGCAGTGCTTAAATTATCTTCATGGGCTGCGCGTGAATTGCATCAGGCTGCCTATCAAACACAGTTAGAAATTAATTGGCTTCCCGAATGGCCCGAAGAAAAGCTTTTATCAGCCCTCTCAAAAATGAAACAGGAGAACCCTGCCAAGCAAATGGGATCCGATTCTCCCTTCCCGTTGCCAAAACAGCTGTGGAAAAAGTTTTTGCAGTTAGCAAATATCGAGCAGGATTTACGCTGGTCGGCTTTTTCTAATAAACAACAACAGCATCTTAAGCAACAATTGCGTGCGACTCAATTAAAAACTCAAGGGAAGACGACCTATAAGCAGGAATTTGTGACATGCGGAGGGATTGACCTTAAAGAAGTTAATTTTAAGACTATGGAAAGCCGTCTTTGTTCGGGGCTTTTTTTTGCAGGTGAAATTTTGAATATCGATGGGATTACCGGAGGATTCAATTTTCAAAATGCCTGGACCACTGGTTGGATCGCTGGCCATGCCATGGGAATTCAATAAATAATTTCTTTTAAATTAGATAAAAATTTTGAAACTTGTCAAATAACACTCTATTTTTTTTGGTTACTTAATAAATATTTTAATTTTATTAATTATATTTCAAAGAGTTAAAGTTTTTATTGTTGAATGATGTTCTAAACTACTTTACAAATACATTAGCCTAAGATAAAGTTTTTTCTTTTTGGAGAAATGCAATGAACAAAAAAGACAAGTCATCAGTCAATTTTATGATATAACAATTGAAATGGAACCTAAGAGTAACTACTTGTCACATCTTTATGTAAGTTATGGGCAGCAGACTGCTATGTTTAGTATAGGATTATGGCCTTACCATTGTAATGAAAGCCCCAGATCATCGACCTCCTCATGTACATGCCTACCAACAGCGTGGAAAAGAAGATATAATTATTATTGAAACTCAAAAGTTCAAAATTTTCCAGGAAATCTAACCAGAAAGCAATTAAAAATTTGCCAACAATGGATAAGAGAAAACATAGAACTTTTAATGTATAAATGGGAAACATTGGAAAAAATGGGCTTAATTTCTATTCCTGGGTAACAGAAATATATTCATTAAGTAAATTTATTATGATTGATATTGTTAATTTCAAAGGCGTAAAAATAAAAATGATGAAGGATAATATCAAAACTCCCTTTGTACATGCATCTTTTGGATCTTACGATGCAACTTTTAGTATAAGGACAGGCAACCGTATTAATGGTCAAATGCCAACAAGCTAATGAAATAGAGACATCGATTATATTAAATCAGGATAAACTTCAAAGCACCTGGAATAATTTAGTTTAGGGATGAATATGCAAAAAATAAGCGAATTCCAGAATATCCAAATTGAAATGAATTTTAATGAAAATGCATATCCTCAAATTAAAGCCGCACATAAAGAATATTGAATGTGGAAATAGATGATTTTCCTATTAGAGAGGAACGGTTAATTACTGCTTGGTTATTAATCGATAAAAACGAACTCTTTAAATGCTGGCAAGCTTTAAAAAATGACAAAAATACAAAGTTAAATTTTATTGCTCCTTTGAAGTAAAAAAATGGCTTTTTTTTGCAGGTGAAACTTTGAATATTAATGGGGGTACCGGAGGATTCAATTTTCAAAATGCCTGGACAACTGTATGGATCGTGGGGATGCCATGGATTTAAATTCTTAAATTCTGGGCATACTTTGTATTGGCTTCCAAAAGTACTTTAATTTCTGCTTGAGCGATTTTAATGGCTTTTTCAATTGTTTTATCATTAGAAAATATTTCTATTCTATTAGTAAATCGGCATTTATAATAAGAATAAATATCAGAATTTTGTACATTTAAATTTTTCAAGGGAATTTCAAGCGAACCGGAATGATAGAATATCCTCACAAATATTTCTTTATCAAAATATACAGTTAAAAAACCCTCACAAAGCTTTTTAGCTTTTTCTGTCTCAGCTATTAAAGAATCTGCGGCTGCGATATCATAATTTTCATGGAATTTAACGATATTAATTTTTGGTTTAAATTCAGCTATTATTTTTTTTGCAAATTTTTTATTTTTTATTAAGTGGATATATCTTTTATTTTTACTTAGTTCTGTTTTTAGTTGACTATTGGATTGATATAAATCATATAAAGAATTGAAATTTAAAAAAAGAAAAATTGTATTTAAAATTTCTTTAGGAAGGCTGCAAAAATAATTCGGTGAATAATAAGTTTTTTGGCAGTGATGTATCAAATTTTTATTAGAGAGCATAGACCCTTTGTAATTTTTTGCTTGTTATATAAAATACACTTAAAATAAAATAATTTATCATATAATTATAAAAATTTATATTTTCTTTATTTCATCGTGTTAAATAGTAAGTTAAAATGAGTGAATAATAATACGTGTTTTTCGTTTATTTTGAAACTTATTTTAAATTATTTTGGGGGAATTATGGCTGGTGTATTACCTTATACAAAAACAAATCCATTTACAGGAGCAGACAATGAAGGGCTATGGGTACTCGTAGGCAAAGAAAAAGGGGGAAAGGATAAAAAAACATGGGACATGTTCAGTGGTAAAGCAGATGAATCGGATGGCTCGCTTAAAGTATCTGCGGCCCGTGAAGCAGCTGAAGAAAGCTGTGAATTACTCGGTAAAATGGACTCGATTCAAAAAGATATGTTTTCACTTAATGGTTCAAAATCCACTTTTTTATTAGAAATTTCAAATCCAAAATTGATAACGCCTGAAATTTTTAAAGCACGTAAAACTGAGCATAAATATAGTAAATCATGCTTCCAGGAAAAAAGCCGAGTCAAGTGGGTGAAATTAGGCGATTTGATCGATGCTTGTGCTAACAAGAAAGGCGTATTGTCCACTGCGCATGAAGAAATGCAGATTCGTCCTTACTTTGCTAAGATCATTAATAAAAATCGTGATTTTCTCGCCAATAAAATTAATAATATCTCTATTCAAAACATTAAAGAAAATAATTTTTTGAAAAAAAACGTTGATATTTCAGAAAAATCCAAGAAAATTTCTACTGTAATAACAAGTAATAATAGCGATGTAAAAGGAATCAATCAAAACGTACTTCCATTGCTAAAAACTAAGGTTTACAAAACACCCATAGAAAAACTGAAGACAGCAAGAATCAACCCATTCAAAATTGATTTTATCCAAAATGGTAAGAAAAGAACAGCCGAAACACAAGCTAAAGAAATTTTGGACTATATGTCTGATTTTTTTAAAAAAAATATGAATGCCAAGATTGCCATTACTTATTCTGCAAATAGCGAACAGGCAGAAGACATCTATGCCGGGTATAAAAGCGGCAAATTTTCCATTGAGGGGGCCAATCAAGCTAAACTATTTTCTTCTATAACGAAGGAAATTCAGCAAAGGTCTTGGCAAGATAAGGTTCATATTTTGCCTGTGCCCACGTGCGAAAAATCTGGCGGTAAAGTTGTATCTAAACAAGAAGATGTTGAAAAGGCGATGAAAAATATCGCAAGGCATTTAGGCGGAGGCTGGTATGTGTTAGGTCTTCAAAATCAAAATTGCAATTCTGAATCTCCCTTTGCTATTGGAGGGGGAGTGGCAGATGTTGTATGGGGAAATTCGTCCCAAAAAAAATATGTGCATGATCACATGATTGCAATGCTGAATGGTAAAATTTCAAAAGACTTGCAAAGCGCCTATCAAAATGGGCTGAAATAGCAAAAAGAGGCATGAATATTGACAAATAGAGATTTTGGGATAAGTGATTATTTTATAACTCTAATGTTTTTCTATTTTGTTCATATTTCTAATAAGCTCTTCAACAATCGATGAGAACCTGGCTGGCGTCAGCTCGCCAGGTCCTTCTTTTAATAAAATGGTGCTGAACGCTTGATACCCTATCTCAGTGAAAAGGTTATTCATAGCTGGGATGGTAGCGTTTTTTAAGGCTGAAGAACCTGTCATTTGGGGTAATTGCCTTGGTCTTGAAGACTTTTCATAAGCATAGGCCATTTCAATCAGCTCTTTTTCGGTAAACATTTTACCGATCAGTTCAATTCCTACAGGCAGGGAACCTTTAGTATAGCCGGCAACGACTGCTATTGCAGGCAATCCCGAATTGGAGGATAGGGGAGCTGTCCAAGTATTCATATCCCAAACATCATAATTAGGCGTCCCATGCGCACTGATAGGCATTAAAAAAGCATCAAGCTCATAATCTTTCATAACATTCATCAAGTAGGCTCTATTAAAGGCAAAAAAGTTTAGCGTGTCTTGATAAGTTTGGCTTTCTTTGGGCGCCGTTTGGTTATTGTGTTCGATGCATCCTTTAGTGCCTCCAAACGATAGCGTTCGATTGGATTTGCAAATATCCTCAAAATTTTCCCGCGTAGAAGGGAATGTGGAAAGATAGGCGTTAATCTCATCAATTTCACCTGCCAGATTATTTTTTCGGTCGATCTTAAAATCGGGAAGCTCAATTTCAATTAAAATTGCGCCTAATTCGGTTAATTTAGAGGAAAAGTTTTTATAAATTTTATTAACTTCTTTAGATGCATGCCTGTTAGGATTGATATTAAAAACCTTATTTATTAAACCAATTTTTTTGTTTTTAAAACCTTGGCCGGTAGAAGGGTCATAAGAAAGGGTTGTTCCTTCACCTGGTTCAGGCTGGGCAATGACAGTGAGGACAGCGGCAAGATCTTCGACAGTGCGGGCAAGCGGGCCTGAGACCGCATCAAGATTACCCCTTGGAAAAATACCGGCATGACTGATCAAACTTGTAGTAGGCCTTAACCCATACAGCCCATTAAAAGCTGCCGGCACGCGGATTGAACCGCTATTGTCCGTACCTATGCCTATAATGGCAAAATTGGCATTGACCGCAGCGGCCGGCCCCCCGCTTGAACCACCCGGATTCAATAGGGGATTATAAGGATTGCCAATGCGGCCGCTCCGGCTGCTTATTCCAGTCATCCCATTGCCAAATTCATCCATGCTACCTTTGCCGATAATAATGGCGCCGGCTTCGCGCAATCTTTTTACCAATAAAGCATCTCTGGTGGGTTGGGAGCCCAGCATTGATAAGGATCCGGAAGTGGAGGGGAAATCATAAGTATCAATGTTATCTTTAACAATAACCGGAATGGAGTGCAGCGGGCCGATGAATTCGCCATTCTTTTTATAGTATTCATCCAGCCGCCTGGCATCTTCAAACAAAGAGGGGTTAATGCTGACAAATGCATTAATAGGCGCCCCCCGGCTTAATTCGAGATTATAAGCTTTAATTCTTTCCAAATAGAGCGTCATTAACTCGACAGAAGTCAGCTCGTTTTTTCTTATGGCCGCATGCACTGAGCTAATTGTAGCTTCAACAATTTGGAAAGGCGGCGCATCTCGCGGACCATCAGCCAAGCAAGGTGCTCTAACGAATAAAATTAAAAAAAGGAAAAAAAGTAGATGCATGCGTTTCTCAATTGGTATTTGCCATGAAGTTATACTTGGGTATATTAAAATCTTAGTACACTGTCAAGGCTATACCCAAGTGAATTCAAAAATTGGAAATTTGGACTGCTTCAAAGCCCCGGGGTTGGCGTATCTAAAACGACCCAATATTATAATATGGGGTCGTTTTAGATCCGTCAACCGCGGGAGCTTTCAAG
>JACDAQ010000002.1 GCA_013695355.1 Candidatus Protochlamydia sp. | reverse complement strand
GCTAGCGTGAAAGCTCTCGCGATTGAATAAATAACTTTGAGGGTCATATTGATTAATATTACCCTCAAAGTTATTTTTCAAGCCCGAGGCTTTGACGCAGCCCAAAGAGCGAAAAAACTCCAAACTCACGTTATTAAGATCTTTCTTATTTATTAGCTGCGTCTTTTGATTGCATATCCATAAGGTGTCGGCCAGCCTGGTTCTTGCTGCAAGACATTTTGTGCTTTTAAGCCCCAATATGGTTCCCTTAAAAATTCCCGGGCAAGCAGAACCAGATCGGCAGAACCCGATGTAATAATGTCATTGGCCTGGTGCGGCTCTGTTATAAGTCCTACAGCAGCAGTCATCATGCCTGCTTTTCCTTTGATCTGTTCAGCAAATGGCACTTGATAATTGGGCCCGACAGGTATTTTTGCATGCGGCACAAGTGCCCCTGTAGAACAATCGATTAAATCGACCCCTAAAGATTTCAATCTGCATGCAAGTTCAATGGATTGTTCTAAATTCCATCCTTCCTCTACCCAATCGGTTGCTGAAACACGTACAAACAAAGGCATCTCTGGAGGGATTTGGCTGCGGGTATCCTGGACTATTTCGCATAAAAGGCGCATACGGTTTTCCAAGCTGCCGCCATAGCTGTCATTTCGATGATTACTCAGAGGGGAGAGGAATTCATGTAAAAGATAGCCATGGGCTGCATGAATTTCAATGATTTTAAAACCCGCTTTTAAAGCTTTTGAAACAGCATGATTAAAGGCCTCCCGAATTTCATTAATGCCCAATAAGGTCAGCTCTTGAGGAACCAATCCTCCTTCCAAGAATGGGATAGCGCTAGGGGATACGACAGGCCATCCACCTTCTTTTTCATTCAAAGGTTTGCCTCCCAACCAAGGCTCCGCACAACTTCCTTTGCGCCCAGCATGAGCTAACTGAATTCCTGGAATGGCACCCATGCGTAGAATAAAATCTACAATGCGTTTTAAGGGGTCGACGTGCTTCTCATCCCAAATTCCTAGATCACCGGGCGAAATTCTCCCTTGGGGTGTTACAGCTGTCGCTTCCGTAAAGACAAGCCCCGCGCCACCTACTGCCCGGCTCCCTAGGTGAACAAGATGCCAATCATCTGCCATTCCATCTTTGGAAGAGTATTGGCACATGGGAGAAACGCCTATTCTATTTTTAAGCTTGACCCCTCTAATGTTTAAAGGACTTAATAAATCGCAATCGGGCAAATTTCTGTCATGATCAACCTCTGAAAAACAGCCTGAATGGGAAGGTTTTGTGCTATTCATATGTATTTATCCCTATTTAAAGAAAAGTTTTTTTATCAAAATTAAATTTCTTAAGTAATTTTTTTAAAAAGAAAAGCTAATAACCTATCATTAGGGTAATAATCATTAGCTTGCATATTTTCGCTTACAAAAAATCAAGTTCACTGTATTCTCAAATCAAATTATAAATCAATTAGAGAGGTAATATGTTTTATTACTCAACGTCTGAAACCACATCTGATCCCTCAATTTTTAATCAGGAGTGGGAGCGCTTTCTAGCCACCAAGGAAATTAATTATTGCCAAATTGGGAAGGAAAGCTACCTCGACTATGAATTTAATTTAATTGAAGAATTTAGCGAGCAGCAATCACTTAGATACCGACCCTACATCAAATCAGTTGACCGCTACGAAGGATGCAGGCCTTATCATGATAACAGAATCACGCTTGCCGATGGGACTGAAATGAGCGCAAGTTTAGCCCAATTTACTGAGGACCATCATTTTATTGCTGCTCAGGCTCCTTTTAAATCGAACAGGCATCTTTTTTGGCAAATGATCCTAGAAAAACAAATTAATCAAATTGTCATGGTGACTGAATTTTCTGAAAGTAAGAATCCCAAAAAAGAGCTTGCCTACCCTTATTTTCCTTTAGAAACGAATGAGAAAGTTTTATTGGAAAATGGTTTGGAAATTTCTACAATAGAAAAAAGTATCTTAATGTCGGAATTGGAAGAATTTATCGAAATACGAAAAATTAATATCCAAGGAGACGGCATAAATAAAATAGTGACGCACTATTGGTACCGTAATTGGCTTGACGATACGGCACCTAATAAAACTGATACCATTTTTGCTTTAATCAAAAGGGTGGAAGCCGACAAAGGCCTGCTAAACTCTAATTCACCTATTTTAGTTCACTGTTCGGCTGGTGTAGGTAGGACCGGTGTTTTTATTGCTCTTTATTACTTAATGCAAATTAAAAAAAGTAAAGATCAAAAAATTGACCTTTTTCATTTTTTAGGTTACTTACGCTGGCAAAGGCCTTATTTAGTCGCTGTGCTGCCCCAGTATAAATTTTGTTATCAGATCCATGCTCTTTTAGAAAAGAGAGTAGATTTGCCATATAGTGAGGAATTATACCCAATTCCATCTTGAAAAAATAACATGGAAGATGTTCATGCTATTATTTTTTTTTAGCGTCAAATAGGTAAATAAAATTAAAAAATTCAGTGCCAAATTACTTATCTTTCAAGCAGTATTTTCTACGGGTACATTGTGAGAGAGGTGGAGTCTTCTAACTTGTCTGTTTTGTAATACAACATTTTGGACAATTTGCAGCATTTCTTCATAATCCATGTTTCTATATGGATGGTGATCGGGTATAGCTAAAACCACTTCTTGCCGGGCTTCGGGTGATGGGATTTCAATTTTAGCACGGCATATTGGGCAATTATGTTTTCTTTTTAACCATTCGACAATGCACTCTTTATGAAAAGTATGTTGACAGATGAGAACTTCTTTTTTTATTTTTCATTAATTTGCTGAAATTCAATAATTAAAAAATAACGCAGAAAGCTGGTTCTAAAAGCTGTTTTTTATTTTTAATAATTTATCATGATTTATATTTTAGTTGAAGTGTTTTAAACTTATTATTGATTGTAATAAGGGGGTATTGCAAAAAAAATTTGTGAATGAGATAATAATAGTGTTAATGATTTCAAATAGGAGATTTGTATGGTTTATGCGAATCTGGAAGAAATCAAAATTTTACTAGAATCTAAATTGTTTAAATGCGAAGTTTTGGCTCCTTCAGAGCAAATGCCATTAGATCAACTGGTTGTCTCCCTAGATCCAGACTATCTTAATCAGCCTAGACTCCTTATTATCCGTTCAACTCCAAGAGATCTTTCAGTAAATGATGAGCTGATCGGCATAACTTCAGAAAAAAGAAAATACTGCGAAATTCACTTGATTGCCGGACTTCCTTTTCAAATCGGAGAAAGTTATATTGCTGACACCGCCAGGTTCATTTTACTTTTAAATAAAGGGATGGAGCTCCCAGGATTTGAATTGAGCGAGGTTGATCGCTTGATTTTTTTCAGGCATGCTTTTGTGGTCCCTGAAAATGACCTAGACGAGCGCATTTTGTTTTCACTGGTGGGCATGGTGCAAGTTTTATTGGAAGCTTTTAGTGAATCGCTTGAAGCCGTTGCGATTGGCAAACAATCTCTCCGCGAAACTCTGGACCAAGTTCAGCAAATGATAAATGCAGGCATAGGTTCTAACTCATGAAACCTCTATCATCAAACCCCTTCCCTTTTAATACCGACGTTAAGCTGCCTCAGTCTGACTTAACGAAGATCACATTAGAGGATTCCCAACATGAGGGGCTATACGCTGTTCAAGATAATTCTGAAAAAACTAAAACAGACCAGGTTTCTCAGCTGGCAAATTGGTTTAAAAATAGAGCCCTTTTGCTTGCAAACGCTGACACTAGTAGCCCGGCGGACGAGAATCTGGTTCAAAAAGAAGCCATGCTCGCAAAAGCTGAGGCTTTTACGCGTACTGGCGCCCTAAGAAAAGGTGTGGAAGGAGCAGTGGCATTCTCCGGCACGGTCGGGCTTGGGCTCAATACGTCAAGTCAGTTAGGCTTAAAAATTAACCCCGATGCTTTAGCAGATTATGGTTATGTAAACATGGTAGGCAAGGAATTAGTCGCTGGTTTAAGTTTCATGGGAGCAAAGTGGCAGCTCCACAACATGCAGGCAGAACGGGAGGAAATCGTTCAAACAATCAATCAATTCCCTCTAAATCATGAGGCCAGGGGCCTTCTCACAACTCAAAAAATGCAGCTTGATAAACAAATTGCTAAACAAGAGGAAATTGCCAATGGAACGATTTTATCAATCTTAGGAGCCCATTTGGAAAATACCGTCCTCTCTATTATTAAAATATTGGGCTTTCTACCCGAACCGGCTGCATTAACAGCCACCTTTTCATTGGGAGCGATTTTTAGTACCGCGGGCATGGTCGCAAGCGGGGTAGGAGTTGCCAGCCAGGCGATCGAGCATTACGGTATTAATAGCCGTTTAGTTAATATGGAAAGGATCAGCGCAAAGCATGACAATCCAAAGATTGCTGCAGCCTTAGATACCGTTAAGACTTCAGCGATCGACCAGATGGCCCATCACCAAAAAAGAAACATTGAAATTGGAATATTTCAAAATGCTTTTACACTCTGCCAGACTGCTTTTACGGTGGGAGTTACACTTACAGGCGCTATCTTAGGGGCTGCATCAATCGCTACAGTCGGCATCGGGCTTCCCATTGCGGCGGGAGTGGGACTACTAATCGCAGGAGGAGTTGCCATTTATCAACATCGCCATACAATTGGCCGCGCATTGCAAGGGCTGGTCAATTGGGACACTAGCGAACGGAGCCCCTTATCAATGGAACGAAATCTTGCGTACAGACAGTGGAGCAGACAGGCAGAATTAAAAGGGGCAGTCAAGAAATTAGAAGTATTAGCTAAAAAATGGCAAGCTTCGAATGCCGCAGATACCGCTCTTGTGCAAAAATTAGACCAAAAGATGAAATTCAAGGCAACCAGAGTCATTGCCTTAACCAATGAGTTGGAAGAGATTCGCTATGAAAAGGCTTCACAAATTCTGAAGGACCAAACCCGAAGCTTGTCAAGCGCGCAAAAGTCTCGCCAAGAAGTGATTGACGATTCATTGAATACAGTGAACAAAGAGATGAATGAGGTCAACGCTGTCCTTGATAAGCTCAAAAATTCACCTTTACAGGCTTATAAAGAAGTAAAGGCAGCAAAATTAGAAGCCGCAGAAAAAAGCATGGCTGAATTGAATGAATATCTTAATATATTGCAAACTTCTGATAATAAAATAAAATTGCAATTCACTCGGCTGGTTGAAAAGGAGCTTGAAGCGAAGGAAGATGAGTTTAATTTAGTGAATGGAGACAGTCCGTACCTTTTAGAACAAATTCAACTTCTTAAAAGTTATTTAGCAAATATAGACACCAAAATCACAGCAGAAGTAGAAAGGCTAACGCAAATTAAAACTCGAATTGAGGAGCGCACCGTGCAGGTTAGTTCTCCAACGCCCGAAATGATTCAAGCTGTAGTAAAAGAATACGAATCAAAGCTTGCTCAGCTTAAAGCTGAGCAAAATGATCTTCAGATTAGAAAAAATGAAGAGTTGCAGCCTCGCGAGGTTTCAAGTGCACAAGCTCTCGTCGAAGCTTTGAATGAAATGACCGAGACAGAGCTAATTCAAGAATTTATTCCGCAATGTAGAAAATCCTTTCCTGGTGTTCATTTTGATGAGATTGAGACAAAGCAAAATAAAGCGATGTACATCAAAATGCAAATCCAAAAAGCAATTACTTCAGATACGCTTTTATAATAAACTTTACTAAAAATTGAATTGTGATTAATTGTTTCCTCTGTCAAAATTCCTTCGGATTTCAACAATTCATAACCCAAGGAAAGCCAAATTTATGAAAGCTACTAAATTGTTATTGAGTATTTGCCTGTTTCAAGGTCTTATTTGCTTATCTAATTTGCATGCCGGATTTGATAATGGTGGGACATTTCAGTCAAATAATCTGAATATAAATACCACTGATCTAAATAATACTGGAAAAATGATCGGTCAAAATAGCGTCAATATTGAATGTGATAAATTCACAGGAAATGGATATGTAAAAGGGCCCCTAATTAGCATAAAAGCGAAAGAGTTCCTTTATACGGGTACTATCGAGTGCAGCGGGGAGTGTTTGATTATAACTCAAAAGCCATTCAAGCATACGATGTTTAAAAAAGCTGGACCTGGGATTTTTAAGTTTGAAGTCCAGGAAAATTGGCAACCTTCATAGGTCCTCATAGGCTTAAAAAATTGGATTAAGCATTTTTAGTTGTCTGGAAGATCCATAAACAGTTTTAATATTGCCTTTGTAGCGTAGACATCAGTCTGCGCTCGTTTTTGGCAGGCTTAGCCTGCCCGCGTCATTTATATAATGAATTATTTAAGCGAGGGGCGGCTTATCTTTCATAAATTTTCACAAGTTATAAGCTTACCTATTTTTTTCTTCTAAATCATTGAAAATGGCAAGAGCATAGCGTTTTTTTTCTTCTGACAGGTAGGGCATCACATATTTCAGATAGCCTTCTCTCTTCCTTTTCCACCTTTCCGTGTCAATGAAAGCTATTTTACCATGATAGGTAAATGGCATATTAAGAAGGACCGAATCCAACCCTCTAAAATGATACACAACCAAGCATAATTCCTTTAAAATCTCGTAATCTATCCTTGCATAACGGTGTGCAATTTCGCCCCCAGGGTCTCTTTCTCCACCGCAAATATCTATCTCCTCAACGATTAGAATGTAGCTTTTACCCCCTTTATCAAATTTTTTTGGCAACTGATAGAGCCACTTTCTGGGAACGATTATATTTTTGAGTTGGTTGCGTCGGATAAATTGGCCTAGTTTTTCCGCCCCTGTGATTCTTCTCAAATAATTGTCCGTTTGTTCAGAATTTGATATGTGATTTTGAAATTTTTTAAATAGGAAGTTGGGAATAGAAGGATGCCTGGCAACCATCAAGCCACGATTGGCGCGATTTAAAACATTGAATCCGGCTGCCCTCCAATGATCGGTCGAATCGAACATATTTGGATCTTTGAAAAGGGAGGGGAGTGTCTTTTGAATGGAATGATTCTTAGGTAGAAGGTAATCTTCCGAAATAGCGCAGAGAGGTCCTAAAGTTGAAAGGACACAAATAAAAATAAAAATAATTCGCATAATTTTTTGCATAATATCGCCATTCAAGTTGAAGCAAAATCTAACTCATCATAAGATATTTGTTTTCGTAACAAAAATTTTTAATGGCAAAACTCTGGCAGTTGCATTATCTTAGAACAGGTTCTTAACAGCCCCATATATCTAATGTGGGTCTTTTTTTACAACCAACGTAGGATATGTTGTTAAAAACAAATATTTTGTTTCAGAATACTAGTTTCTAAAATTATTTGAAAGAAGGTTTGTATGTTATCCCACCCTAGGTTTTGTCGAGTTTTTTTCTTTTTTTCGGTACTCTTTCTTTTTGTTTTGGACCCAATTTATGCTGCTCCTAAACATAAACATCACAACGAAGATGAATTAAAGCATTACCTTCTTCCTTCTACGCACCCTTTAAAAAATTATTTAAAGGTAATTTTTAAAAACCCACACATGTTTAAAACAATAGAGCATTTCGAAAATGAGGGATTTAAAGTTATAAGAGGACATCGTAATTTGATGGTAGGCGCCTATCCTTCCATTGAACAATTTCTTTATAAAAAATTTCCTGATGGTATGCCGCAGAACAAGCAATTGGATAATTTTGTAAAAAGAATCAGAGGGGCTGAAGTGATCCGAAGTTATATTAAGAAATATGGCTTTAAGCACATGGTCGTTCCAAAAAAGTGGCTTTATCGCCTTCCCCATTCGTTTCCGTCGGATAATGGCACCCCATCCTATCTTTTGATTGTTGAAAACATGGATATCTATGGCGATTGGAAAGATCCCAATGGTGTAGCACGACAGCTTTATTATAATATGGACATAGAAGTGCTGACGGAACTTTGTACTTTGTTGCATGCCATAGGGGGCTGTGACGCCTTTCCCCGTAACCAGCCGTTTACCCGCTCAGGAAAAATTGCTTTTGTTGACACAGAGCATGTCGGACAAATGAAGGGGCATTTTCTTAAGCATATAGTTCCGGCATTAAATGAAGAATTGCAAGCTTACGCAGTAGCCCTGTGGATGAAGCTGGAAGCGGAGCAAGCCGCTAAGAAAAAATAATTAAAACTTTGTCGAGCACTGGCGCTCTGTAAATAAAGTTTTAAGCACTCGTTAAAACTTTATTTACAGAGCCAATTACTTGAATGCCTGCTTGCATTCATCTAACGTCTCTTTGCCTGGGAAATTGTTGCCTTTTTTTTGAAAGTTAAGGCAGGAAAAATTAATTGTGTTCATGCTGGTATGCACTTGGCCATTTACCTTTCATATAGGTATGAAAAGAGACAAAATGGTAGCCATCTCTTTGATAGTAAGGGAGGTCGCTCAGATGAGAGCTATTTGCCCACATAAGATCTCGCAAAGCTACCTGATCCGTATGTCTTAAAGCATAGTTATAGTAAATTTCATATTCCGATGCCCCTTTTTTATTTGCTTTGATATCGACAGCATGGCAAAAAGCTACCCAAAAATCTTTTCGATGATCTTTTTCGACTGTTTTGAACAGATCCTTTAAAATTGGCATTTGAAATAACATGTGGTGGCAAACACTATAGACCTCGGGATAAATTCTTTTATATCCTGGAACAAGCCTTTCAGCGTGCTTAAAATAGGCCTCTTTTCCAACAAAATGACTCACACAAAATAGCCCGCCTCCTTGAGCATTCACAAAATCAACAGGATTCATGAAGACGGTGTCTGCATCAAGCACTAGGACATTTGATGAAATTTTGGGAATAACAAAAGGGGAATATAGCTTCAGAAGCTGCTGATAATACCAGCCTGCTCCACGGTTAGTTCGTTCAAAAAAATCAGTGCTTCTACTCTTGCTTCCTCTGCCAATGGCTAGCGCAACCTCTCCTTTAGTAAAAGGGAATTTTTTTTCATCAAACCATTCAGCATTATCCGTTAATTTTTCAGAAGAGACCACAATGACTCTTCTTACATTTTTTCCATTCTCACGTATTCCCTTGACGCAAAAATCTAAAGTTATCTTATCTTTTGGATGAGATACGATGACAACATCTATAGGATTTTGACCGAAGGCATAAATTTGCTTTCGATCTTCTTTTTTTTCAGCCTGCAGTAAGGAAAAAATGGAAAGCATCCCCAAAAGAAAGCTTAAGTATTTGTACATTATGTCCTCTAAATTTCATTATTTGAGTTGAAAAGTGCAACACTCTAATGTTTTACTTTTTCTAAGTAAATAAATTTTACGATAGAAGGTATAATCAAGTAAGTTAAAAAGAATTTTTATAGTGCTTCAAAGCTCAAAGGAAAGCCTATCTAAAAGGTAAATATCTCCTTTTAAATACGACAACCAAGGAAGCTTTGATGCTAAGCGAATTCAATTTTAAAATATGAAACTATCCCAGTAATTTGAGCCGGATAGGTTCAAGTACAGAAATTTACCTATTGAATTTTATTTCTCATTTAATTACTATTTTGTCAATTACTTTGAGGTGTTTATATGAAAATTGATTTTGCAGAAATAAATTCAACCTGCTGGGATTACTTCAATTATGCCAGGCAGCAAACGGGTGAACTGATCACACAGGGAAATAAATATGGGGTTAAAATCAAACAAATTACAATTGACTGCTTCCAAAATCCTACCTATGCCAAAGGGGGAGTTGTATTAGCAAATATTGGGATCAGCTTCATCGCATATAAAACAGTTTTTGTTGTTGACGTTCTCTTTGATCGGATTGGATTAAAAGACGATCGATTAAGTGAAAGAATGATAACCGCTAAATGTCTATTCTTAGGTGCAGTGTTTGTGGCCACTTTCATAGGGCTTAATGTAAATCTTTCAAGAGCGCTTGCGCCTAATATGAGTATAAAAATGCATTCAGGATTAGCAAGTGCCACTCTTTTCGGATTGGCTATCTTATTTCCTACAATGACCTGATTAAAAACTAAAATATAAATTAATATGGTTAATATGCAAATTAATTTCGATGTTATTACTACTGCTTTTAATGAAAAAGTCCAACCTCAATTAGGTCGCCTTGGCCGGCATATTGTTAAAGTTTTAGATGCAGGCACTAAATTAGCAGCAAGCCATCCTTTTGCAAGTTTGGTCGCTGCAAACGTTATTTTATGCGAAACGAGTATTGGAATTGCAAGATTAATTGGGGAGGGTTTCAATAGATATGTTCCTAATATTAATGCCTCGCCTGTAGATAGACATTTGAGAACAATTTCGATCTTGACAACTATGCTTTTATATATCGCAACCGCCAATTATATTTTTATTACAACTTTTAACATTCCCTTAAGTCCACTAATTGCTTCTACTTTAGCGATTGGAACCAATTGTATCTATTTATGGGTTCGACCCTAATCAATAAAAGGATTATTAATAATGACTTTTAATTTAACTTCTGTAAGTGCCAGTTTTTCAGATGCCTGTACCTATTTTTATGGATGCGGCAGCTCCTTTGTGCAAAAATCGGGGAATACTGCAGGTCTTATCATTACACATTTGAAAATGCAGGGTGATAAAGCTCTTCCTTATTTGCAAAATCGTTATTGTGGTTCAGCAGCTCTTTTTGGTATTAGTTTATCGCTACTTTATACAGCAGACAAAATTTCCCGCTTTGTAAAAGTGCAAAATGGGGACGGATGGAAATTCTATGGGACGCTTGCTTTTTCACTCGCGCTATGGATTTCGGGTTCTTTGGCTTTCTGCCATATAGCAAATTTACCATTGCGTGCAATTGAAGTGGCCGGCGTAATGATCGCCTCAGTAGTTGCAGCCAATGTGATAATAAGTATAAAACATTGGTAGATCCGCACTGCGGAGTTTTTCGGAGAAGAGCGTTTTTAGCCTTTACCTCAGAACCTGATTATAGATTTTGAATAGGTTCTATGAAGGTTCTAAGACGCTCTTTACCTTTCCGAAGCCCTACCAACTTAAGTGGGAATCGCAAGCCTGAATTTGTTTACCATTTTATCAGGCAGATAGGAATGCTTGGCCTGATGTAAGTCGGGGGAGCCTAAATCTTGTTCAAGGTTAATCCATTCAAAATTTGCAGCTAGAGATTGAGCACAATCTTGATAAAGGAATTGGTAAAGCCCTTTAATACTTTTATTTCCTTTGGTAAAGTGTATCACATAGCAATTTTGGTTCAATCGCTCTCCGATTAGGAGTCCGCTCGGAATCCCATCCACATAAACTATCTTAGCTTCTAATGCTAAAATAGAAAGGTTTTCAAGCGCTTCTTTACAGGGAAAATAATCTGTTTCTTCTGGCTTGAGAGTGTGTCCGTTCTGCCAATCATTTAAGACTTTCAACCCTTCCTGATACTGTTCTTCTTTTAAAAGTTTTGTTTCAACACGATGTAAAGAAAAAAACTGCTTGACCAAATTTCTTTTTTTACTGAGGTGGCGCCCAGGAAAAAAAGCTAACTTATCTTTTTTAAACAGGTAATCGCTTTCTTCATTTTTATAGGTGATTATAAAAGGAAAATTTTCAAAAAATGGAAGCCAGTTTTCTAAAACCGGAAATAAAATTTTATCCGAACCTGATAAAGCTAAAATGTTCGATAAGGCATTGCTTGGTGGAAAGGAGGTAAGCATAAGAAAAGGAGTGCCATCACGGGCTTTCCCCTGAATATATATCTCCTCATCAATAATTACTTCATAGTGATGCAAATGCCTAAATAAATAAAGGTTTGCAAATGAAAAGTCTGAAATATTGGCATTTAATTTTAAAAACCTCTCTTTCAATAGTAATTGATGAGAAAGATCTAAATTTTCTTTTTTATTTGATTTCTTCAACGCGTTTTATTCCTGCTTTATCTATTACAACTCTGAATTTTTTAATTTCACTTTTAGGAACCAAGTTATTCTGTAAATAACTATTTTTAATAATAATATTCAAATGATAAACTTTGGGTAAAAGTCTTTCTGTCATGCTTTTGGTTTTAGGGTCCAACAAGATATAAGGCTGAAGAGCGTTACTAGCTCTTAACAAGAAGTAATGAATATTAAGCCTGAAGATCATTGTCAATTCACGGCGCCGATTTTCCAATGTTTCAGGCTGGCGATAAAGGGTCACTTCTTGTTTATACTGTATGATCGTTTCATGCCGGTTAAGGGCAAGTAATTCTTCATTAAAATGCTGGTTTCTTATATCTAAAAAGCCTGGAGGCAGCTGTTTTTGATCAATAATTGTAAAATTTTCTGTTAAATGGCCGATTTTAAAATTTTTAGGGGTCAAAATATTTGTCGAATAATCGGGAAACCAGCGGTAAGCTTGCTTATAGTAAATTTTTTTTAGTCCTTCTTTCAAACGATCTTTTAAAATATAGAAAATTACTGCAAACATAATAAAAGGGTAGGAATTGATCACAAAGCCAGAGGTATGCCAAAACAAAAGCATCATGTAAACAAACATCGCAATTCCGGCGGCAAAAGCTCCCAAAATATTTCCGTGCTTTTCTTCTAATGATGAACGAAAACTATTAAGTTTAAGAGCTTCCAACATGAAGCGATTCAAAAGTCCCTGCCTATATAATATAGCCTCATTAAAAGTTCTATCAGAAGCTTTTGACTCTAAGGTGTGCCTATGCCTGTATTCCTTTTCATGCACTAAAAGTTCGCATAATGTTGTTTCAGCGGTATTAAGTTCCATTTCATCTGTACGCAACTGTTTTAAAACAACAATCCCATATTCTTCGATCCCATCGCTAATGTATTCATCTGTATAACGAAAATAATGTTTAAGCTGGCGAGAAAGTAACGGTGAATTACTAAATTGAATATTTCGGTAAAAAGCACATACTTTTTTTATCTCTTGACAAAGCGCCTCAATGGATGAATTAAGTAAAATTTTATCCGTTGCTTGGCTCTTATCCATGCTTTCAGAAATATGAAAAAAACTTTCTCTTAGCGCAGCTTTGAATATATTTCCGAACAATTTAAGTTCATCAATGATTTCAATCTCATTTTTATTCAAATCAGATGTTGAAATTAATGTCTGGATTCTATTTAAAGGGGAGAGAAAAAAAGAAGGTTCAATTAATTCTTGCATGCTCATTGTGGGAGTTTTATAGCGGATCAAGTTAGTTTGATCTAAATAAAATTGCCCTTTCCCATACGTATCCTTATTTATTTGCAAAGGGCTTGGAATAAATAAATAAAGCTCTTGCTTATAAATGTTTTTCTGTAATGTTGGGTTGATTATGAATTCTGATTTTAGTTCGAATTGCAAATGGTCCCTGACATGAATTCCACCCTCGCGCCATTCATTCCAAAATTCATCGAGCATTTTAAACTCTTATTTTAACTGGAGTTCGGGATATACCCAAGTGAACTCAAAAATTTATTTGGTCTAGCGTGAAGCTCCCGGGATTGGATCTGAAATTTCAATACGCTAACCCCGGGGCTTTGGCGCAGTCCACCATTCAATTTTTAAAATTCACTTCGGGTATACACCAAGCTGCCCTCAGTTTATGAATTAATTGGTATATACTTTGTGTTCCATATTCCATACTCCCACTATTCTAGTGTACTGTAAGAGAGCACTAGAATAGGAAGGAAGCATGCTTCATTATTTCATCAGGATTCATATGGGTCATATCTTTATCGACTTCACCCTTTACCAGCTTGGCCGTATTAGAATCTAAACATTGCCGCAAAAGGCCAAGCAAGGTAGGACTTGCTGCGATATAGAGACTTTCGAATTCCCCGTTGTTACGGGCATTTTCTAAATAAACCGAAAGTTCTTTTGCAAATTGATTGAATTCTAGCTGTTGAGGACTCGAATGCGGTTCTAAACTATGGCGTGCGTGTCCTACGCTTTCGAAACCCCTCCCAGGTTTATCAGAATTCAAATCACGATTATGCAGGCGGCTTTCGGGATGCTCTAATAATTCAACTTCAACAAGGGACTTCATTTTTTCAATTTTATAGATTCGCGCTAAGCTGCTATTAGCAACGACTAACCACTTTTTCATATCCATCTCCCTTTTTAAGCTTAATTTTCATTAAATCAGCTATTTAAAAAAAAGGATATGTTTTTCAAAAAAAATAAATAAAATCATCGTGTTCACTCCAAAAGATTGTTTCTTTAAAAGCTTAAAATTTATATGAAGGGGTAATAGGGTGGTACAATATGGAAGAAATTAAAGTCGATCTTGTGGTGATAGGGTCGGGCCCGGCGGGTCAAAAGGCGGCCATTCAGGCTGCCAAGCTTGGCAAAAAGGTCGCTGTGGTTGAAAGAGAGCCTGAATTGGGAGGGGCCTGCCTCTATTCGGGAACAATTCCTTCTAAAACTTTCAGAGAGGCAGTTGTTGACCTGACCCGCTTTTACGACCGTCATTTTGAAGGAAAAGAGTATGTACTGCCTGATGTTACAATCAATGAGTTGAATTTTAGACTGCATTCGGTCATCAAAGAAGAAAGAAATATTGTTACAAGGCAATTTAAAAAAAATGGTATCCAGGTTTTACAAGGTTCGGCCCGATTTGAAAATCAAAACACTGTCATTGTTGTCGATAGCAATTACCGCTTAAAATATCAGATTAAAGCGGATATTTTTATTATTGCTACCGGCTCAAATCCTAGACAGCCAAAAGATGTGCCTTTTGATTGTGATGTGATTTTAGACTCCACTACGCTGCTTCAGATTGGTAAAGTCCCTAAAAGCATGATTGTATTAGGAGGAGGAATCATTGGATCAGAATATGCCAGTTTTTTTGCTGCTCTTGGTACGGAAGTCACTGTGATCGATAGGCGTGAGCACATGCTTCCTTTGCTTGATGCCGAAATTGGAATCCATTTGCAGACCGCACTTACAGATATAGGACTCAAATTTTTAGGAAGGAAAGAACCTGTTGAGATTGCCCGGATTGAAGACCATGCTTACGTTAAATTTAAGGACGGAACTTCTTTAGAGGCCGATGTGCTGTTATATGCCTTAGGAAGGGTTGCAAATATTGAAGCCTTACACTTGGAAAATACAGGCATTCAAACAGATGCAAAAGGTTACATTCCGGTAAATGCATTGTTCCAGACTAAAGTCTCCCATATTTATGCCGTAGGAGATGTCATTGGAGGGCCTTGCCTCGCTTCAACCAGCATGGAACAAGGACGTCTGGCGGCGCGCCACGCGTGCGGGGCGCAAACGCATCATTTTCCAACTTTTTATCCTGTGGGTATTTATACTATTCCTGAAATTTCAAGCTGCGGATATACCGAAGAAGAATTGAAAGCATGGGGATTTCACTATGAGGTAGGAAGGGCCCATTATTATGAAATTGCCCGCAGCCATATTGCCGGGAGCAATACAGGACTTTTCAAAATTTTATTCCATGCTGAAACTCTTGAAATTTTGGGAATTCATGTGATCGGTAGAAATGCGACAGAGGTCATTCATATTGGACAAATGGGAATTAGTTTTCACGCGCACCTTGATTATTTTATTGACCATGTTTTCAATTATCCAACTTATGCCGAAGGGTATCGTGTGGCTGCCCTGAATGGGATCAATAAAATAAAATTTAAGAAATAATCAAGGTTTTATACAAAATCACGTTGTGCTATTCTAGTTCTTCTTTAGGAACGCAGGTTAGTAATGACAGATTTTTTTAAAAAACCCCATGCGGAGGAAAATCTCAATCCCGATAGTAAAAATGAAATACAGTATAAACGCCCTGAATTTATTATTTTGGACGATAGGGAAAATATCCATGAAAATAATGGAAGCGAAGAAAACGGAGAGAGGCATGGGAAAAATACCGGAACGAATGCTAATCAACAAAGTTCTATTTCTTTACGTTTCCTTTGTTTTTTAGGTCTTGTTTTTTGCCTGATTTTTGGAACTGGGCTTTTGTTAATTACAGTATTAACTTCTGCGGCTGCAGTTCTCATGCTTCTACTTAATCGAGAGCTTAATCAGACTGTCTTAACCTTCTGGAAATTATTTTTTAACACTTTAATTGCTGGGATCGGCTGTATGATCGGCCTGGTGAGCCCTGCTATGGGAATTAGCCTGCTCGCTCTTTATTTTTCAATTTCTAAAAAAAAGAATGGGGCTAATTTATTCTCCTCTCTTTTTGAAAATACTTTTAAAAAGTTTTAATAATATTATTATTAAAACTTTTTTATTGATTTTTCTAATTTAGAATAATCATCTATTAAGCATTGATTTTATAGCAATGTGAAAAAATTATTAAGTGTGTAAAAAATTAAAAAATTAAAGGAATTTAGATGAATATCATGAATGTTGTTAATAACTTAGTAGACAATTCAATTTTGATAAAAAAAGAAGGTTTCTCTAGCTTTAAAGTAAATAATATTAAAATTATTTTAATTGATCATGAAATTCAAGACCTAACCGGTACTTTTCAAATGGATGCAAAAAATTGCCATGTCATTTTTTTATCCCCTATTCATGTAAAAGATTTTAAATTAGAATGTATTACGATGCTTGCTTTAGCAAATATTGAAGCCAGGGAAATTGAAGTTACTGCGAGCGGAGAAATTTGTCTATTAGGAGCGGACATATCCAGTCAGTCTCCATTAAAGCTAGAGTCTAGGTACGTCACTCTATTGAGTGAAAAAAAGGAAGATTATATTGTTGCGGATTCATTTTTAACAGCTATCGAAGAAGCGGATAAGTTTAGTCTATTAAATAATCTTATTCATGTAACGGAAAACATGCATCCTGATTTTGTAATAGGAAAAGGGATGCACGAAACGCTTGATGTAATGAGAATCCTGAAATTTTGGAATTTCCTAAAATAAAAAGCATCAAAGCGGCTATCCAAGGAGTTTACTTGGATAGCATATTTTTAAAAACTATTTCCTCGCCTTTTAGCTCAAGTGCAACATTGCTATGTGGTGAAATTCTTCCCTCTAGGATTGCCTTTGAAAGTTGGTTCACTACTTCCTGTTGAATATAACGCTTTAAAGGACGGGCCCCGAAATGGGGATCGTAACCCTCTTTAGCCAAATGGGCCACAACCTGAGGGGTCCAAGTTAATTCTACATCCCTTTCATGCAGCCGCTTGGACAGTAAATCGAGTTGAATTAGGACTATTTTCTCCATGTCCCTCTCTCTTAAAGGAAGGAATGGGAGGATATCATCCAGACGGTTGAGAAATTCGGGCCTGAAATGATTTTTGATCACGGGATCCAAAACTAGCATAATTTCTTCTTTAGAAAGAGATTGTCGCTGATGCTCCATTTTTTCAAGCAAACGGTCGGACCCGAGATTTGATGTCATGATAAATAGGGAATTTTTACAGTTGACAACACGTCCTTTGCTATCGGTCAAGCGTCCGTCATCGAATACCTGGAGCAAAATATTAAAGACATCGTGATGGGCTTTCTCAATTTCATCGAATAAAACGACCGAATAAGGGCGCCTTCTGAGAGCTTCGGTTAACTGACCCCCTTCATCGTACCCTATATAGCCTGGTGGAGAACCGATTAATTTAGAAACGGTATGTTTTTCCATGTACTCTGACATGTCTAAGCGGATCAAAGCTTCTTCCTGATTAAATAATTGCACGGCAAGGGCCTTGGCTAGCTCAGTTTTACCGACCCCCGTAGGCCCTAAAAACAGAAATACTCCCATTGGCCTTGAAGGGTCGCTTAGTCCTGATCTTGAACGGCGAATGGCATCACTGACAGCCCTGATGGCCATATCTTGCCCAACGACCCGCTTTTCCAGCTCCTTTTCTAGATGTAAGAGGCGCTCAGCTTCTCCTTCCAGCATTTTACTCACCGGAATGCCTGTCCATTTGGAAACAATTTCAGCAATAAGGTTCTCATCTACTTCTTCTTGGAGCAGGCGGTTAGATTTGCTGTTAAGCTGTTCCTGCGTTTCGTAAATGTCTTTTTGCAGCTGCGGGATCAGATTATAGCGTAATTCAGCTACTCTGTTATAGTCCGCTTTTCTTTCAGCTGCTTCCTCTTCAAATCGCAATTTTTCAAAACGGTCCTTTTTTTCCTTAAGCGATTCGATAATTTTTTTTTCCTGCTCCCACTGCCCTTTAAGAATATTCAATTCTTCTTTGATCTGAGAAATCCTTTTTTCGAGCTTTTCAACTTCGTTTTTAGCCAGGGGGCTACTTTCTCTTTTCATAGCTTCCTGTTCGACGATCAACCCGGCCAGCTCCCGTTCCTTATTGTCGATGGGGAGGGGGCGGCTTCCTAATTGAAGCCGGATTAAGCTTGCGGCTTCGTCAATCAAATCAATTGCTTTATCAGGCAGACGGCGGTCAGAGATATAGCGGTAAGAGAGTGTGACAGCTGCATGAATGGCCGATTCTGTGATGCGTACCCCATGGAAAATTTCATACCTTTCCCGTAACCCCCTTAAAATGGCAATGGAGTCTTCAACGCTCGGTTCATTGATTAAAATAGGCTGGAACCTTCTTTCCAAGGCTGCATCTTTTTCGATATGCTTTTGGTATTCGTTAAGCGTCGTCGCTCCAATGCAATGCAAAGTACCTCTTGCTAGGGCCGGCTTTAGAAGATTGGCCGCATCCATAGCTCCCTCCGATGCTCCTGCACCAATTAATGTATGCACTTCGTCGATAAAAAGAATGACCTGCCCCTCACTTTTTTCGATATCCTGTAAGATCCCTTTTAGACGCTCTTCAAATTCTCCCCGATATTTTGTTCCTGCTATCAGGCTTCCCATGTCTAGTGCAAGGAGCTGCTTATTTTTTAAAGAATCTGGGACATCCTGTTGGACAATTCTTTGGGCCAATCCTTCCGCAATGGCCGTTTTGCCGACCCCCGGATCCCCAATTAGCATCGGATTGTTTTTTGTGCGGCGGCTAAGGACCTGCATGGTACGGCGAATTTCTTCATCCCTTCCGATCACTGGATCGAGCTTCCCTTTTCGGGCAAGTTCTGTTAGATTTTTGCAATATTTTTCCAAGGCCTGTAAGTTAGCTTCTCCTCCGGGAGAGTCTATATGGCGGTCCCCTCGAATTTTTTTAATATGGTTTTCTAAGTCTTCCAAAGTAACAGAAGTCGTTTGTTTCCAGCGGGCGAAGGGATCACCGCCATTTTTCCAGTAAGAAAGCAAAAAATGGTCGCCGCTTGTATAAGAGTCCTTCCAGCTAGAGGCAATATTTTGGGCATCCACGATGCGGGCTTGCAAACTGCGAGAAGGGTTGGGGGATTGAATACCTCCTCCTGAAAAGGTCGGCAGGTGTGAAATGCTTTCTTCCACTTCTCTAAAAAGCTTATTTGGATTTGTTCCTAAATCTTCCAAAATGGAATTGAAATAGCCTTCCTTATTTTTTAAAAATGCCCATAGAAGATGATTTTCAGTGACTTCAGTCTGATTTAGGCGTTGGGCTTCTGCAAAAGCTGTTTGTAAGGCTTCATTAACGCTGTCTGTAAAATTCTGGTTCATTTTGGCCTCAAGACTTATTTTGATAGGAGTTTTTATTTTTTCTATATACCTATCCAGCTATTTTATTAAAATAAAAGACGGCCAAATAGGGAATGGACAAAAATTTTTTTTTTAGATAAATAAATGCAAAAATTTTTAAGATAATAAAAAATTACAAATATGTTAAAGAATGAATAGTAAAAAATATGATAATAATAAAAGCAATATTTGGGTGAAAGTAAAATGATAATTTGACAGAGCTTTGGCTCAAGCTTACGTTTTATTGCGAAAAGAGCTAGCGAGATTTTATCATTTATCCGATACCCATTTATAAATTCCCGATAATTTTTCAATTACAAATATAAGTAAGCCTTGCGGCCCTACAATCGAATACGCGTTCCTTTTAAGCAAATTTTTTTGCTAAAAATTAAATGTTTTCTCCCAATCTTCCTCAGAATCAGATTTTGAATTGCTTTGCTCAGTTAAACATATGGGAGTAGTCGTCAATTGAAAGTAAGAGTCATATCTCCCTATATTTTCTAAAGTATCTTTATCAAGGAAGTTTTCGTTTTGGCGAATCATCAATACCTCTGAAGTAAAGTATTGATCTTGAAAGATAGCTGCCCAAAAACCAGCCGTGCTGTAGGATTTTCTTAGATCGAAAGCTGCATCTAGAAGTTCTGATAGCAATTCTTTATTTTTGAAGGCAGCCTGAATAGACTGCTGATCTTTTTTGGTCAGATTCTCTTCATTATCCCAAATGTTGTAATAGCTCGCTTTCTCCTCAGCAAGGGAATAAAAAAAATCAGGGAATAATAACCACTTCTTGTAAATATCTAAAGGGATTTTATTTTTAACTAATTGAAGTTTACTTTCATCCGTTTTTAGTAATTCAAAGAGAATATCTTTGCATCCCATTTCTAAAAAGAAGGTCTTAATGGCTTGTCGATCCTTCTCATAAAAGATTTCATGATTTTCAGGCATAATATTCTCAATTTCTAGGTCATTTATAGGGGAAAAGTAAAAATTAGTTTCTATCAGCCAGGAAAGTAAAATAGCTTTCTCTACTTTATTTTTAAGGGTCAGAAGCAAATGATTTTTTATTATATCTGACAAAGGGTAACGTGAATATAATCTCAAATAATTTCTTATTGATGTCTTTGTCGGGCGTCCTTCGGATGCATTTTCCACAAGCTCATTTTCTAAGCAGTCGATATGTGTTTGCAAATCCTTATGCTCAAGTTTGTTCGCCAATAAGCGTAAAGGGATTGTATGCTCAGTATCGCATAAAGTTTTTGGGCTCCCATAAACGTGTTTAATAAGAGGAAAAAATGCCGTAAGGTAAGGATTAACTTTTTCTAGCATCATGGGAGCTTCCAAATGTCTATTTAAATTTTCGATCCACTGATCAATGAAAGAGCAATAATCTAATGAGAGGAATGCAGGATGGGAGAGCAGCTTTGCTATTTCTTGAGCTGTTTCTTGATTTAAGGTTGGATTTTTAAAATTATCTTCCATCAAGCCATTCAGCATGCCATGCAAGAGGCCTTTTTTGCATTTTTCATCTTTAATGAGATCTATAATTTCCATTAGTTCATCAAATGGATGGTATACCACCTGAGAACCTATGGTTTCCAGGCTATCGCACAGCTGATCGAAAGCGCTTCCGGTCCAGGTTTTATACCAATCAAAATCGTGAGGAAGCGGAAGGTCATCAAGTTTTAGTGTACCGAGAAAATGGACAACACCTTTTAACCCTTCCACATAGAAACGTTGAATAGTTTTAGCTTTATTATTTAGTGCTGGATAAAAGGGATGAGAATTTAATACAATGTTCAAACAATAGCTTTTTAACCCGTTTATATCATCATTGTAGCTTTTGATTTCAAGATCATCTAGTTCTAAATCAGAAAGAGAGTTTTTTATTGCATCGAATCCGTTGTAGATGAAAGGTTTGCGAACTTCATTGTAATAGTTTAAATAAGGCTTTCGTGTTGTAAAATTTACAGTGATGCATTCATCTTCAACATTTTCAGAACTTGTGGTTTCAAAATTGTATCTGGCACATTTAGTAAAAAAGGCGTGTTGATCGGAAAGGTCCATTTTATCTAGCCGTATTTTTTTTACATGATCAAGAAGCATCGTATAAACATGACAACTTTTTTTCTCAAGTAATCCATTTTTACTAGGAATTTTCAAACAAAATCGAGGTTCAAATAAAATTTGAACGCCCGAGCTAGATCCCTTTAATTTGTGAGGACTTTTATTAAAACAATACTGCAATTTGCATTTTTTATTTTCTAATGTATAAGAAATGGTAGAAATAGGAAAGGCAATAGAATGCCTTTTAACCTGATAGGATAATTCTGCATCTAACTTTATGAGATGTAGCATATCAAAAAATAATCTTAATAAACTAAATTCTGGATTGTTAAAAGTGCTATGCTGAGGCCCAATTGGTATGTCTTTGAGCAGCTTAAATACCGGTATGCCATTTTGTACCATTTTCAGAACAAACTGCTCTTCGTGAATAATAATTCTTGCATCTCCTATTTTTCTTTGTTCTGTTTCTTCATCATTATCAGTTTCAACAAGGGGAATATTCTTAGAAGATAATCCATACAAAGACGAGGAACTTTTTGGCTCTTTTAAGAGCGTGGATGCCTGGTCAAAAAGATGTGAAAATGTTTCTGCCTCAAATTGGGGTGTTTCTTTATATTCGGCTAAAGAGGCAGAGTAACTTGATAAGAGGAAAACGAATTCAGTAATTAACTGAGCATAGCTTTCTCTTTGGGAAAGCGTTTCTAAACCTAGGGTGAAACGAATGGTATCCGCTGCTACATTCATGTTAGAAATAGAAAACCCAAAACTTTGCCGATTTGTAATGGATAATTTAAATTTATGGGAGAATTTTAAAATTATTTTTTGAAGATGCTGGGCAATTTGTTCTTTTCTTTTTTGCTTTGTTTTTATAGCTGCAATTTTTTCAATTCCAAATAGTTTGAAAAGCGGTTTAAATCCAATGGCAATATAGACGGTATTGTCATCTCCGTTGAATTTAATTTCCGCTGCACAAAAACCAGTCCTGCCATTAGAGCTATCATCAAAAGCCTTTCTTTTTATTTGCACGCTTTCTTCAATCTTAAGAAATGATTCTCTTAAGCTCAAATACATGTTTTCTGTGTTCTTGCGCACTAACTTAAAATATTCGCGAGTTAAATCGTCAAATTTTTCATACAGCAAGGCAAAAAAGATCGATTTTTCTTTATTAACACTAGGAAATTGAGGAACTAGTTTTTCTTCTAAAGACGAAGATCCCCAGTAGATGCAAATGCCCCCAGAAAAGTTATCAGACCCTAATTGAACTAATTTAGCCAAACTTTGAATTCCAAAAATTTCCAATCTTTTCTGCTCAATTAATGGATATAGGATCTGTAATGCATTGTTAAGGCTCTCATCAGATAAATGGTTGAGCGTTAAATCTAAAATTAAAATCAATTTCTTAGAATGATCTTTTTCCAGCCTGTCCTTTATCCACTTCGCTACATCATTTGGCACGATGCGATCATTAGCGGCATTATTAGCATGAAGATCGGCTATTAAAATGTCTGGAATTTCATTTAGTTCATTCAATGAATTACAGAATGAGTTAGGGAAATCATTCGAGTGGTTTTTAACTACCTTTTGCAGTATTTTTATTATTTCAAAATAACTTTGGCTCAAGCAAATAACCTGAGGGGCGCTAGCTGAACGTTTTAGGAGCTGATCAAATATATAATAAAAAGCAGTCATTCCGTAAGGGAATAAACCAACCTTTATGCAAATTTTTATATCTTGCGATTTAAATTTCTCTACCAATAATAAGCTTAAGTGTGTTGTTGGTAAATTATTAGAGGGATTGTATTGCAGAGTTAACATCACTATTTCACATATGTTCTGGTAAGCTTTAGACCATTGAATAATATCCCCATTTTGTGCTGTCCAAGGAGCTACTTGCGATATGAGAAGCGGCGAAGTGAATTCAGTCATTTGATAGTATTCGAAAAGACAGGTATTCCAGCGAAGGATGGCATCACGGAAAAGCGCGGCACCAGGGTGATTTTTAAGGTTATAATTTCTTATTTTTTTTAGGTGTATATCCCAAGATTCCTTTAATTGAATTTTAAGTTTTAAAGGACTTATTGAGATCCCTGCTTTGGATGGAATATTATAGAACTTTTCATTTTCTAATCCGCGACTGATAAATTTATTTACTTCTAAGCGATCGGGTATGTCACCAATTTGATTTAAAAAGGAAGAAATATCTTTATCATCAAATAATGTGTTTAGAGTCACATACATTAAGCTGCCATTTCTTAGCCATTTGGCTGCCCACATGATCTGGCACTCAATACCTGGTTCCTTCATCAGAAAAATAAAATGAAGTTCGGTCCATTTTTCTTTTAATTGTTTTAATTGTGGATGATCCTCTATCACCATACTATCTACCTTTTTGGTGAGATCAGATAATGTTAGGGGAAATAATAATATAGGAATGAAATCTGCACCCATCTTTTCTAATTTTTCATTTCCCAATCTAAAAATCCTATTTGGGACAATAAGTTCAATAGCTGATGGCCCTATTAAGGGGTTGCCAAGACGTATAAATGAAACATCTTTTTTATTATTGCCCTTTAACCGGGGGAAAAGGTTTGTTTTAAGCCATCTTTCCATTACCATTAGTAGAGGATACTGTAATCGAACGTAGATAGGGTTATTTTCTGAAGCGCATAAAGGTTCTGAATAGTTTAAAAGTTTTCTATCATCGCTTGTAAATTCGGCATTATAGTGTTGATAATGAAGCAGGTAATGGAGGCAAGCCCTTTTTTGGTCAGTGTTTTGCGTTTTATTATAAAAATTCTCCAAAATATTTTCTAAAGTCAGTGAGTTATTTCTAGAGGTAGTCGTGACTATTGAGGCCTTTGATGAGGAGGGTTGACTTATGTTCCTGGAAATATTTTTTTGATCGGGGAGTTGAGTTGTATTTTTTTTGTACTGCTTAGGCCCAGTTTTTTTTGATTTAGAAACTTCTACAGCTTGAATATTTGCTAAAGCAATTTCTCCGACTGACGATTTTGTTTGCAAATTTTTCGCGCTATTAACCTCTTCAGAAGGGATATTTTCCAATTGCTCAGGACCTAAAGAAAATTTAGGTAAAATATTGGTCTGCATAGGATTTTCCTGAAAAATAAATTATAATTGAATATTTATAACACTTGTTTAGTTTAAATCCAAAGATGCAATTTTTATAATACCCGCGGTGATGTTTTTCGAATTATTTTAGTCCATCTATTTTTAATAAAGTTTCAAAAAACGCCTTAAATTCTGATTGGCACCAATAGCGTTTGTAAAATTATAATTGACAAGTTCTTCAATTAATTGATCCCATCCGCAGTTAAGGGGGGAAATAACAATTTGCCATCAAATAATTCATTTAGGGTCAGAAAAGGAATCATTAAGTTCCTTTAGTTAACTTTACGTGGTATAACTTATTCAATGTTTGCCGCTGAGAGCTTTTTTTTATTTAGAGTATTTATTTTTTGTTGAAAATCACAGTCCACCAAATAAATGGCTTTAAAAATACTTGTTTATCGACATATGCCTCTAATTTCTGTATCATTTTTGAGATTTTGAGGATGGGCATTCCAATTTTTACCTATAATTTGATCGTATTTTTGTCCGTCTTGATCATATAGCTACAGGTAAAGTTATTTTGCATATTTACTCCTTTTGTTAATCGAGAATTAAATGGTGAATGATATAGAAATATTTTTGTACCTAAATTTTTGTCAAACAAAAATGCTTTTAGATTGGCCCTATTGATTTAAATATAAGCATTGCTCTAACATTTGGGTTATAGCCTATGGAGGTTCCCCTTGATAAACAAAAAATATTGCGAATCTATTTTCCAAACCAAACGCCGTCCGACCCGGGAAATTATGATTGGGAATGTAGGAGTCGGCGGGAACAATCCAGTTAGAATTCAATCCATGACAACGTCAAGTACCCGTGACGTGGATGCCACCGTAGAGCAAATTATCCGGCTAGCAGACTGCGGGTGTGAAATTGCCAGGGTCACTGTCCAGGGAATGAAAGAGGCAGACGCTTGTGAAGGCATAAAAAATAGTTTAATTCAAAAAGGTTACAATATTCCCCTGGTCGCAGATATTCATTTCTATCCCCCAGCCGCCATGCGCGTAGTGGACTTTGTGGACAAGGTAAGGATCAATCCAGGAAATTTTGTAGATAAAAGGGCCTCGTTCAAGGAAATTGATTATGATGATGAAACCTATGCCAAAGAAATTGAACGAATTGAAGAAAAATTTACCCCCTTAGTGGAAAAATGCAAACGTTTAAAAAAATCGATGCGCATAGGAACAAATCATGGGTCCCTTTCAGATCGTATTATGAACCGCTATGGCGACACCACTTTTGGAATGGTAGAATCCGCTCTGGAATTTGCAAGAATTTGCCGTAAGAATGATTACCATAATTTTCTTTTCTCAATGAAATCTTCTAATCCACAAGTGATGATCCAGGCTTACAGACTTCTCACCCAGGCCATGTACGATTTAAATTGGGACTATCCTTTGCATTTAGGGGTGACAGAAGCCGGGGATGGAGAGGATGGACGGGTCAAATCAGCAATGGGAATTGGAGCATTACTTTTAGATGGGATAGGTGATACCATCCGCGTATCTTTGACTGAAGATCCATGGTATGAAATCGATCCGTGCCGCCGCTTAATTAAGCTTGCAGAAGAGTATCAAGGCAGGGGAGTCGACCCCTTTAACGAGACCAATCGGCAAATTGAGCATATTCAGCGCCGTTCTGTGCATTTATCTTCTCAAGTTCCAATGCATCGGGACGGAACGGTTTTTGTCACCCTGCCTCCATCGCTCCTTAAAGAAACAACTCTTTTCCAACAATTGGGTTGCGAGGGGAATTTCGGTCAGCCCAAATTAAAAACAGTGACTGCAGATAATATAGTTTTTAAAGATTTTGCACTGGATAAAGAAGCTACTCAGCGCCTGCAGATGCTAAAAGAAGTGGGGATAGGGATTTTTTCAAAAAGCGAAGCACCTACCTTTCCGAGCATTGCCATCCTTTCATTGAAGCAAGCTGTGCAATTAAAACAAGTGGCTGCTCAAACAGCCCGTTTTTCTATCCAGCCCGGCTTAAAGCCCGATCCTCTTGTGATTCAAATCATGGAAGAAAAACCTGAAAGCTGGAATGCTTTAATTGAGCTTGATCCGCAGTTGATCTTATTGGCGCCTAAGGTTAATCGAGTGCATTATGCTAGGCATTTTTTTGATTGGATCGTCAAAAATCTACCAACCTGCCCGGTGGTTCTAAATTTTGAATATTCTGAAAAACAAGAAGAGCTTACTCTTTTGGCCAGCCTCGAATGCGGTTCATTGCTTTGCGATGGTTATGGAGAAGGGCTATGGTTGGAAGGTCCTTATGAAATTGATTATTTGCGCAGCTTAAGCTTTTCCATCCTGCAGGCAGCCAGAATGAGAATGTCGAAAACCGATTTCATTTCTTGTCCAAGCTGCGGTCGCACCTTATTTAATCTGCAGGAAGTGACGAAAGCGATCCAGGCAAGAACATCCCATTTGCCTGGTGTTAAAATTGCCATCATGGGATGCATTGTAAATGGTCCGGGAGAAATGGCAGATGCCGATTTTGGCTATGTGGGATCAAAACCTGAAAAAATTGATTTGTATGTTGGTAAGCAATGCGTACAGAAAGACATTGATTTTTCCGATGCAGTTGAACGCCTCGTTGAGCTAATTAAAGCGCATGGCCGTTGGATCGAACCGACCGAAGTGACTACGGATGCAAAGAAACTCTTGGATCAAATGCGTCATCGAGTGGGCAAGGTGGCTGAAGAGGTATGATGAATCAATCAATTAAAAAAAATAGGAATTTGCAGTTTTAAGAAATCACTCTTAAACTATTCTTCGATGGAAAATTCGTCATACTTTCAACAGTATGGAATTTAGAAGATAAAGATAGTTCCGTCCGGTTTGTAGAGAGAGTAGCTTTTTCATAATCCAATTCTGAGATAATACCCAATTTTAAGGCTACAAAGGCTAATTTTTTTTTGATATTGAACTTCCAATCAGGGCAGGGTAAAACAGAAATTCCATTGACATCGGCACTATAAATAAATTTGTAGGCACAAGAACTCACACAATTTGGTAATATTTTACAATCCCGGCACACTTCATTTTTAAATGGGGAAAAATCATGCCATTTCCGATGTTCATGATTGAATTGCTTATCTAACAATTCCTTGAAGTCAAATATTGTGCCTATTCTCAATTTACTATATGTAATAATATCCCAGCATTTGTGGCAATCTCCATTAGGAGCAATTACAAAGCCATTTTTTTTAACTGCAGTACATAAACCCATCATCCTTGGAGGCATAACAATGGTATGAAGACCTTTTTCTACTGCAAGTGCGTATAACTCAAAAATAGATTGAGCCATCTCATTTTTCTCTAGGGCAAACATTTCTACTTCTTTGCAAGCAGATGTTGTTGACTCTACAGGAGCAAAATAGATCTTTAAATTTTCCCGATTGTTTAAATTGATGGAGGATAAATATTCAATAAGGTCATGCACTTCACTTACGTTTCTTTTATCGATATTAACGCGTATATTTGTAAAAATCGGCACTTCATCAATGTAAGAGACAATGTTGGAAATAATTTTATCAAAAGTTCCTCTTTTTGATAAAAGATGCCTGCGTGCATCATGCATTTTTTGATTTCCATCCAGAGTTACCTGGCATTGGGTGACGCGATGTTCGTATAACTCTTTAGCAGTTTTAGAATTGAGTAAAAAGCCATTTGTGACAATATCTGAAGTATAATTAATATTTCTTGAATCACAAAATTGGATGAACCAGCTAGCCAGATTTTTGACAATATTCATTTTTAATAAAGGTTCCCCTCCATAAAAGCACACATGCAGGTGTTTGAGTTGATGCGGTCTATGGTCAGCGACATAAGTGACAAATTCATAAATTTTTTCTTGAACCTCTTCCGACATGCCTGACTTGTTATCATGCTCCTGGAAGCAATAGTCACAAGCGAAATTGCACCCTATGGTTGGAGCAATGGTCAATGTTAAAATTTCATCACTATTGCGGGCTTGTTGATAATATTCTTCGATAAGATTTAATTCATCAATTTCTTGAGGTACAATGAAGCCATGTTCAAGCAAGGTTTTAAAAAAATCATTAGGCGCGAATTGATCTTCGGGATCAAAAGCTAATTGATTTTGGTCTTCAAGTAAAGTGTACTCTTGTTGATTCAATAAGGAAAAGCCATTTGACAAGCTATTATAAATGAGATATTTTTCTTCGCTAATTGGAATGGAAATATTGTAATTGGACTTCTTGCAAATGACTGTTTTTTTCAACTTGATTCCTTATTGTATGTTACAGGAAGTTCCATCGACAATCGGAATACCTATTTTTGCACATAAATTCGCCGGACAAACGCGATGCCTATTCCCACTTCAGCACCCGCTAACTGGGCTTTAAATGCGGATACTTTGGCCCCGCAGACTGATACCAAGGAAGCCTCTGCTAAGGTTGCATTTGCTCCGCAAATGGCTACCCCTCCCGTACCGGTTGCTAAGGAGGCTTTTGCTCCACAATTGCTTGTTCCCCCGGTCAAATCAACAAGAGAAGCACGGGCCCCGCAACTATTTATGCCGCCTGTCAATTCGAATGCAGATGCACGAGCTCCGCAATTGCCGGCTCCACCCGTGATGTCTGTTACGGAGGCTCTGGCTCCGCAGGCGCTGATGCCGCCTGTAATATCCACGATAGAAGCCCGCATTGCGCAGCCCCCAGCCCCTCCTGATAATTCTATGCCAGAAGTTCTTCCAGCACATAAATTAGCCCCTACTGTGACTTCAACCCCCGAACCTCTCATATTGCAAGCATTTGGGACGAGAGGCTTCATAGAAGCCTCTATATAGGAGCCTCTTAATCCACACGCCCCATTATCATCCTTATTGATCCGTGTATTAGAAGTCCTCACTCCGCATTGTTTATCTGCATCTCCGGAAATGACGAAGGGTTCTTTAGACATATTAATATTGCATCCACCTAAAAGTTTTCCATAAGCCATTAAGAATCTTTTATCGCTCGACATTTTAAAAAAATGGTGCTTTAAAAAATTTTCAAGTGTTTCGGGTTTGCTAATTTCATTCATTTCTTTGGGTAAGAAAAGAGGCTGTTTTTGGAAAGTAGCAGAGATCTTTCCTTGATCAATTTTAAAAGTGACATGCTTTTTGCCCACAATTTTTACAACGAATTTTTTTTGATTTTGGCTTGTGAAGGAGATGAGAGCTTTAGATTCAGTTATTGAATCAAGTTCTTGATTTTTTTGAATATATTCTAAATAGTTTGTTTTTCCACTTTGAATGATCTTCATAAAATTACATCTTCTTATATTAGTCTGTTAGGAAGTATAAAATACTTTAAACTTGAGATTTTGTAAATTTAAAATTAAATTTTTATGAGAAATGTTTTAGTTTTTAAAATATTGACCTATTTATTTTAATTTAAAATTTGCTTAACCAAATGAGCATTTTGAATAGTCCTTGGGTTAGAAGTAACCATCAATCAAATCATTCCATTTGCCCTGTTTGCATAAAAGACAAAAATCTCAATCGTACATGCCGCGCCCCTCTCCGATCACTCCATTTAAGTTGATAGGCGGATTGCGCTTGAGTCCATTAATATATATTTGCCTGATATTGCTAATCCGATAACAAGCGATAACATTGATTTCACACAGCTGTGTACAGTGTTTGATAAAGCTAAGCAGACCTAGATCTTTGATTGAAGAGCGGCTGACATCTAATGAAACAAGATGAGGGCAATTTTGGGCTGCAAGCTGATAGCCCTCATCTGTAATCTTTGAACAGAATGACAAATCTAATTCTGTCAGATAGTTGCAAAATTGAACAGTTCTCACCAATTCGAGGTCGGTTATATCCTGAGGAAGCTTTAGCGATTTTGTATTTTTTAAACTTTCGAGAGTCATTTCCATCCGGTTAGCCATTTCCATCTGAATTAAATCCGCCTGGCTTGTACTCTTTGGTCCTTCCCAAATTACATTTTGTAATTTTTTGAGCTTTTTGATCATTTTTTGATTTAGGATTTCTTGTTGAGGAGTAATTCTTGGGCTATCTCCCTGTTGGCTTTCTAACAACCTTAAAATTCTTCCATGAAGGACCTCTTCAATCCTTTTTTCAACACGTACATTTAAATTCTGAATGATATCCAGTAAGAAGGTCTCTTGATGATCCATTTCTTGGTTCATTTTGGGGGCTAAACTCTTTAGCTTTTCCTCTAAAATAAATCGCACTTCTTGATCAATCAATTGGGACTGAAGTAAATAGTTGCAGAGAGAGGCCATTAATGCCAATTTAGTCATTTTGATTGTTATGCCTTCAAGCTTTAAGTCCTCAGAAGTAAGTGTAACAATGTAGCGAGGAAGGACTTGAGCAGACTCAAAAACGACCAATTCATCGTAAATCCATTTTTGATTTTCCTTAACAGGAAGATAAATGACTTCTCTAGGATTTTTGGGATTGTAGGGGGTAACAAGTGCATAATGGGCGTCATAATTTTGGTGTTTTGGTCCACCCTTCAGTTTCTCTACATCAGAAGAGATAACGGGGAATGCAGAAAGAAGGGCGACCCAATTAAATAGCAGTGTTCCATCGCTATAGACCCGATGTGCATAGTTTGCGTCGCTGCTGTTATAAATTCCTTTTCCAAAAAATCCTGAATCAGTTGTGGCAAGATTGTCAAACCCTGTTCTTAAAATGCTATCTAAAAATTTCTTTTTTGTTCCGTGAAAGGCGGGAATCAACTTAATATGTTTGTAAGGAGAAGAATATTTTTCTGATTTTTGCAGCAGAATATTATAAGTATTTTCACGCAACTTCATCTCTTTTGTATTTTTATTTTGCCATTTAGGCTGGAAAAAAATATCAGGACCGCGTTCTTCCAATAAAGAGATTTTTCTTTTAAAAATTCCGGACAATGTTTTGTTGTAGATAACCTCAACTCTACCGACCCCATAACCTTGGATTGGGCTTTGTGAATAAAGATCTGCTACATGCCTATAATCGTTAGGACCACCTTCAAATATATAATAGGCTTTTTCTGGTTGAATGCTGCTGCGGGTAACCTGTTGATGCAGATCATGATCAAAATGCCAAGGTTGTCTGTTAGGATTGACTTGTGCTTGGTTCATTAATACCTAATTTGTAAGGTTAAAGGGAGAGTTCTTTTTTTTGGGAAATGGCTAGCATAAAATTTTGGGTATGAAATAAATTTTAATTTAACTACTGGCTATTACGGCAATTTCAAATTTGAAGAAGCATAGCCCTGCACTCAAACAAAGTTTTCCTGAATCAATAATTGATTGATCCTCTCGGTGACATTTGCATCTTGAGGGCTATTTAGTATAGAAATTTTAGTGAGTTTTTTAAACTTTTCAAGTATTTTGAATTTATTCAATTGAGATGGAATAAAATTTTGCACTTCATGAAAATATAGATTTTTAAGATTAGGAAAAATATGAGTGAGGTGTACAAGGGCATTTCCACTAATGATCTCGCTAAAGCGCAGATCAAGTTCTTCTAATTGCGAATTTTCCTTCAATTGCAACAAGTCATATTCTGATAGTCCCGTTTTACTTAAATCCAGATGTTTTAAATGTAAGAGCGAATTAATTCCGTCCGCTCTAAAATTTCTACCGTTCCGTAGCTTTAAACACTCTAAATTTGAAAACAAACTTAATTCTATGGCGCTGATATCAATGCTAGTGTCTGACAAATCCAAACGTTGATATTTTCCTGGAGACTGTAATTGGTTAAGACCCGTTGAAGTCAAGGAATGGCACTCTTTCAGGTTCAAATTTTTTAAATGCACAAGTGGGTTTAGAGCGCTTAATGCACGGTCATCTAAATGAGGGCTGCGAAGAGATAATGTTTCCAATTGAACAAGGGCAGCAACCGAGGTGCAGCTTTCATGATTAATTAAATAGGAATCGATTTCCAATCTTTTAAGCTGCCGGAAGTGAGTAAAATCACTTAAAGAAGTTTCGACAGGTATGGTTTGTTTAAGAGATAAAGAGGTTAGGTTGACATGAGGCGTAAGCAACTGAAGCGCCTGATTGTCGACATTGAAATCGACCAACTCAAGGTGCTGAAGATGATGAAGTTGTCCTAATTTACGGAAAGCTTCGATAGAAAGGTGATTTCCACCTGTCAAAGAAAGCTTTTTTAAAGAAGGAAAGCGTGCTAATAAATCGAGCGAATCCAAAGTAAAGTGAGTAGAATTAATTTCCAATTCTTCTAAATGTGGAAGGACAAGTAAGGAAGCAAGTGCATTGGAAGTAATTAATGATTCATTTTTTATGCGCAAGGAGCGAATGTCTTGCAGCTCACTAAGATGCGTAATGCCCGTATCTGAAAAGGATGGGTCTGCCAGAAAATGCACATGGTTCAAATGCGAAGCCGCAGCTCTTAATAAATTAGCTTCTTCATCAGTCAATCTACATTTTGCAGAAATAAAGTCAGTAAAAAAAATCCTATTATTGTTGAGAAAATTTTCAAAATTATTTTGAGGCAGTCTTAATTGAATAAATTGTTCAAGCAGTGAATTTTTTAGGGAAGGTAGCTGATAGCATTCAGCAACATAAGCTAAGTCACTAAAAGACTGATCCGATATGTTTCCTTCAAGTAATTGACTTATCCTTTCTTTCAAAAAATTTTCACATTCTTTTTGAATGGAAACATTCCCTAATTCTCTTGAGAGCCTCAAAGCTTCAAGTTGAGGCGCAATTTTTGAAGAAAGGGGCGGGTTCGGAAGAGTTTTTACTCGATTGGCAAAGGTTTCGGATGTTGCTATATGGTGGGTAAATCTTTTGAAGGCTTCAGGATTATCGCGGGGAGAGGGGATATTAACTAATAGACTTTTTTGTTCATCGCTTAAAGAAGTAGCTGTCAAAGAGTATTGCAGAGTAACAGAAAAGAGAAAAATGATGAGTGCGGCAGCGCCTGCGGATGTTAGGGATAGTGGAAGGGAAGCCGTGGCAGAAAATACGGCCCCACAAGACAATAAACTACCAACAAGGGCATATAAAGCTGAAAAAGCCACTATTTTAATCGTAGAACATTCCTTTTCTTTAACGACGAATAAGGAAGGTGCACTATACAAAGCTTCCATTGAAACGGGTAAGGGATTCATTTATTAATTCCAATGTTGAGTATAATTACGCAATTTTATTATAAATGAATCATTTTATCTTATGGAGATTTAACTTTAAATCTAAAATAAATTCTATTGATCAAATTTAACCAAAGACTGTACCTTAGATGTTTGGCTTTAGTAACCTGAGTTTGGAGTTTTTTAGCTCTTTGGGCTGCGTCAAAGCCTCGGGCTTGAAAAATAACTTTGAGGGTAATATTAATCAATATGACCCTCAAAGTTATTTATTCAATCGCGAGAGCTTTCACGCTAGCCGAAAGGGCAAAAAAACTCCAAACTCAGGTTTCTAGGTTACAGGCAATCGGGCAAAACGATCGCGGCAATCTAGTAGAGAATTTAGTTATTAAAGAACTCATTAAATCACGCTTGAATCAGGGATTGGACCCACAATGATATTATTTTCGGGATTCTTATGGCCGAGAGGTGGATGTTATTTTTTAATCCGGAAGGGAGCTTATTCCAATTGAAATAAAATCAGCTGTCACATTTCATAAAGAATTTCTAAAAATCTCACGTATTTAAAGATTTGGTTGGTGAGCGCTGCCCTAAAGGATACGTTATTTATGGAGGCATGCTGGAACAAGCGGTAGAAGCCTTCGAGGTTATAAACTATAACCGTTCCTATGCAGCTTGCTTAGAACCTGTTTAAAATTCATTGACAGTAAGCTTGCGTCCCACTAAACTTTCATTGTCTTTTACGATATTATTCATTCAGCGGGAATCTCATGAAACGTTATATTCTTTGTTTAATCCTTATTGGCGCTCTTATTGGTTATAATAATCCTGTTTATGCTTCAAAAACGAGGCCATTTTGCTCTGAGGCAGAAGCCCAAAAATATTTAAGGGTCCACTTTAATAGGGGATGCAAACATTATAACAGCAAAAACTGGAGCAGCGCTGCGGATGAATTTGAAAAGGTCATCTATTTTTTTCCCAATTCGGATGAGGCAGCTGAAGCCCATTATTTTCTTGGGGTGATCTATTTTCAAATGAAAGAGTTCGACTTTGCCAATTGCTCTTTTTCAAAATACCTGACAGCCTCTATCGAACCCCCATTTTATGAAGATGCGGTTTATTATAAATTTTGCATTGCGGAACATTTTAGATTAGGAAAAAAAAGAAGGCCTTTGACCTATCGTTATTTTCCTAAATGGCTTCCAGGAGAAACGTTAGCCTTAAGCATCTATGATGAAGTTGTCGTGGCTTTGCCCAATCATGATTTAACTGTTGCCGCACTCTATGCAAAAGGACAATTATTGCATAAAATGGGAAACTTTCATGATGCTATAGATACCTATCAAACTCTTATTAGGCGCTTTCCCAAAAATGAATTAACTCCAGATTGCTATTTGAAAATTGCCGAGTCTTATTGCAAGCAAAGCCTATATGAATTTCAAAACCCCGATATTTTGGCCCTGGCAGAATTGAATGTGCGGAAGTTTAAAGAGGAATTTCCAAGAGATGAAAAAATCGAGACAGCTGAAGGGTACGTTTGCCGCATTAAAGAAATGTATGCCAAAGGCTTATGCGATGTCGGTTTATTTTATGAAAGAATGTGCCAGCCAGAAGCGGCTATTATTTATTACAAAAGTTCAATTGAAGAATTCCCTGATACATATGTAGCAAAGTTTTGCCGTAGGCGATTAATTTGTTTAGGGCGCCCGTTTGAAGACGAGGAGAGTGCTTTAAATGAACCAGCTTGCCCGAACGATAATAGTTTGCCTCAAGAAACTGAAACCTGTACAGCTCAAAATGAGCCTAGCTACAATCTGAACTCCGTTTCATTTGAAAACTATGCTCCAGCAAGCCAACCATGCATGGAAGTGTGCCAGGAGCCAAAGTATTCTGAAAATCGGGTCTATGAAGAATTGCAACCTTCTATGTATCAAGAGCAGTTAACCAATTATCAGGGACAACCGGCCAATTGGGACGTCTATAATCAAAAAGATCAGGTTTATCCTCAGCCAGACCTTTCTTTGCGAGGGCAAGGGCAAAAAGATCAGGAATTGCCGGTAAAGTGGAAGGAAAAAGCGATCAATAATGAGGTAGAGCCTACTTTTTATGAAGAAAAGAGGGCCCATTTTGGGGAACAGCCATCAGATTGGTGTGAACGAGACTATGAAAGTTCATTAGAGACAAATGCAATGTCTTCTTATGAAGAACATCCAGCTCATTATTTTGAACAGCCGTCAAAGGGAAGCGAATACTATCCTGAAAATCCCGTTTTTGGCATTTCAGAGCCTTTCAGTCTTATGGAGCAGCCCGCAATTCAACAGGAACAGCTCTCAGATTGGTGTGAATATGATCCGGAGAGCTATTATTATGAAGGGTTAGAGCATTTCGACGCACAGCCGGCACATAATCAGCCATCTAATTGGTTCGAATATGAACCCGAACCCTATTTTGATGCGGGGCGCATTTACCAGGACCAGCCGGCCCATTTTCAGGAGCAGCCAACTGAGTGGACGGAATTTTATCCTCCTTACCCCTCCTGTGCCCCTGTTGATTTGGATTATGATATCAATACCAATGCAATTCAGGAAGAACAGGAAGCCGCACCAGCTCCCATCTTTTTGCATTACAGTTTGCTTAAAAAACGGCAACAGAAACTGAATCGTCAGGAAAGAAGACACCGATAGCATGAAAAAATGCGAGGGGACTGGTATAAGGACACTTAAAGTCCCTTCGATAATGTTATTTTTACTGACAGTCTTTTTTTTGTGTGGATGCCAATATAGTTTTGATCGAGGGGAGCTCTCTTCACAATATAAGACAATTTTTGTACCTTATGCAGAAGGGGATAAGGAAGGAGATTTAACAACTCAAGTCATAAAACATTTGAGTTTGAGAGGCCTTCATTATGTGAATGGCTGCGGTGAATTGACCTTAAAAATGAAAATCTTTGAATTACGTGATGAAAATATTGGTTTTCGCTATGATCGAAAAAAAAATGGAAAGTTAAAAAAAGTCATTATTCCTACAGAAACGCGTGTAATCATGGTTGTTGATGTGACTGTGATTGAAAATTCAACCGGAAAGACTATTAGAGGCCCTACCAGGATTAAAACCAGTCTTGATTTCGATCACGATTTTTATTCAAGCCATCATGGTGTGAATATATTTTCTTTAGGACAGCTTAACGACATTGATGCTGCTCATAACGCAGTTATGAGACCTCTTCATCGGCAAATGGCAGAAAGAATTGTGGATTATGTAATCAATAGCTGGTAGTAATATAAGTGCATAAAAAAAAATTCCCCGCCCGCATTGAACAACTTCATAATATCCTTAATTTCATAAAAGAATATGGGAAGGAAAGTAACATTGATCCCTCATTGTTTAACAAAATTACACTTGCGGCCGAAGAGGCCATTGTAAATGTCATCAATTATGGGTACCCTAAAGGCCCCGGTCATATAGAAGTTACTTGTGATCATTTAGACGATAATTCCGGGATTAGAATTTTAATTGAAGATCAAGGAATACCTTTCAACCCAATAGAAAAATCACGTAAGCGAAAAAAATTATTCGATCCTGATAAATTGACAATCGGTGGATACGGAATCGATATTTATTTTGGAATAATGGACTTGGTTGAATATCAAAGATCTGAAAATGGAAACATTTTAAGTTTAATTAAATACTTTTGAATTTGGCTATAAGCTTTTCGTTTTCATGAATTTCCATAAGAAATTTTTCTAAAACCTTGAGAACAAGTTTAGATGAATTATAAATTCCCGAAGCAACAAAAGCGGCTTCCAGGCGGGGTTCTTGTTCCATTTGGTTCAAGGCAATCAGAATATAGGTGATAGGAGCCCGGTCCACCCGGTCTGGAATAATCCAGACAAGGAATTCTTCATTCAATAGAGTTATTTTCTCTAATGACTCTATAATGTGGAAATAACGTGTAGGGACCCCTTCTTTCGGCTTTGGAGAGGGTTGGAAGTGGAGCAGATCAAAGTGGTTCAATAGATCAAGATTTAACACAAAAACCCCTTCTGGGATATAGGGTAATTCTTTTATAAATTTTTTATAATACTCTTCTATCAGTGCTAAATTATGCATGAAAGCACCCCTATTAAGGATAACCATTATAATTATATTTTAACTAAAATCTATTATAAATTCAATAAAGACAATTTTATGCTAAGACATTTATTAATTATTGCTTGTTTTTTATATGGAAACATCTTTACTCAGCCTTTAAATTATGATCTTCCCTGCGATGCAGCAATTTTAATGAATGCTGAGACTGGAATCATTTTATATGAAAAAGACCCGCATGCGCTGCTTTATCCAGCAAGTACTACCAAGGTAGCTACTGCTTTGTATGTTCTGAAGAATAAAAAAGAATCACTTTCGTCAATTATTACCGCCGAACAGGATGCAATTGCCACACTCACACAGGAAGCCAAAAGAAAATTGAATTATACGTGCCCCTCTTATTGGTTAGAACCGGATGGATCTCATATCGGTTTAAAGAACGAGGAGAAAATGGGAATGGTTGACTTATTGAAAGGAATGTTAATTGCTTCAGGTAATGATGCTGCCAATGTGATTGCACATGCTTTAGGGCCTACGGTGCCTGTTTTTATGGATCAGGTCAATGCCTATTTAAAAGAGATTGGCTGTCGTAGAACTTCTTATTATAATCCGCATGGATTGCATCACCCCCAGCATAAAACGACAGCCTATGATCTTGCTGTAATGACAAAAGAGGCTTTAAAAGAGCCCTTATTTTGTGATATTGTTGCGCAAAAAAATTTTCTAAGGCCTAAAACTAATAAGCAGGAAGCCATCACCCTCTTGCAGACCAATCGGCTTCTTCGTCCCGGACCCCTCCATTACTCAAAAGCTATAGGAGTTAAAACCGGATACCATTCACTGGCCAAACATGCCTTTATTGCGGCAGCATCATCAGAAGGAAGAACCCTCATCGCTGTTTTACTAGGTTATAAAGACAGAAAAAAGATTTTTGAAGATGCGGCCAAATTATTTGATACGGCATTCAATCAACCGAAAGTACGTCATGCCTATTTAAAAGAGGGAAAACAAACATTTTCCAAGGAAATTGAACGGGGGACTGCACCGTTGCAAACTTTTTTAAAAGAGGCCCTTACATTGGATTATTACCCTGCCGAAGACCCAGGAGCGAAATGCCTGCTTTACTGGAATGTACCAGCTTTGCCTATCCTTGAAAATCAGGTGGTTGGGGAGCTTCAGCTTGTGGGACAGGAGGGGATTATTTTAAAAAAAGCCCCATTGCTGGCTTTAAATGATGTCCAGGTAAAATGGTCATACAAATGGGGTGTAATGGGGCTTTGGATAGCAGGCGGCGGGTTATGCTTTCTTGCGCTCTGTCTATTCTTTAGCAGAAAATGATGCCATATTTCTTGAATTAGAAAAGTAATCCAGCTGGGCAATAGGTTCCTTAAGTTTCTTATAGCTATGTTTCATTATTTTCTATTTATCTTTGATTTTTTTCATATCTAATTCTTTAGATTAACTTGCGCTAAATCGGTATTTTACCATTTAGCGCAAGATCAGTATTGCATTAATCTTACGCCAAATGGCCAAATACCGATTTGGCGGTAGGAGAAATCATGTTTGATAGAGAAAATGTATTTATTGGAAGAAGAAAAGAACTTCATGCTTTAGAGCTGCTTTTGGAGAAGGGTATGGCTTCTCTTGTTGTAATTAAAGGTAGAAGGCGTATCGGTAAAAGCCGCCTGATTGATGAATTTATTAAAGAAAAAAAATACTTGCGCTTCGAAGGGATTCCCCCTACGAGGAGGACAACTGCGCAAATGCAACGAGAAGAATTTGCACGTCAAATCAAGGAACAGCTTGGCATACCAGGTTTACAACACTTAAAGGATTGGGCAGATTTATTTACTGTAGTTGCTGAATATTGTATAAAAAAAGAAATAATATGATGAAATCACGTGGATGGGTTCAAAAGACCCCGTTTTTTTAAGTAAGTTGAAAATCATATGGGATCAATTTTTTCAAAAGAATCCGCGGCTAATTGTAATTCTCTGCGGATCACTTTCTTCTTGGATCGAAAAAAATATTATTAACAGTACGGGGTTTTTAGGAAGAATTTCTCTTAAGCTGACATTAGAAGAATTGTCGTTGGCTTGAGTGTCATGCTTTATTAAAATCTCGAAACTTTAAGGGTTCAACGAAAGAAGAATTAATGGCTTTTTCCGTTACAGGAGGGGTTCCATGGTATCTTGAGCAAATAAATTCTTCTTTGCCGGTGGTGGAAAATATTAGAAGACTATGTTTTGAACCCGACTGGATTTTAGTTGATGAATTTAAATATATTTTCAACGATCTTTTTGGAAAAAGGCTTCCTATTTGCAAAAAAATTATCGAGTCATTGAAAGGTGGCTCGAAAGAATATGAAGAAATTGCATCTTCATTAAACTACCAAAGTGGTGGAGCTTTAAGTGAGTATTTAGAAGATTTAATCGTTTCAGGATTTTTGGAAAGAGAACATTCTTGGCATATTCAATCAGGCAAAGAGTCAAAATTAAGCAAATACAGGATTAAGGACAATTATTTAAGATATTAACCTGAGTTTGGAGTTTTTTTGCCCTTTCGGCTAGCGTGAAAGCTCTCGCGATTGAATAAATAACTTTGAGGGTCATATTGATTAATATTACCCTCAAAGTTATTTTCCAAGCCCGAGGCTTTGACGCAGCCCAAAGAGCGAAAAAACTCCAAACTCAGGTTATTACCTAAAATTTATTTTTCCCTACCTTAGAAAAATAAAAAATGGTTATTTTGTTGATTCTTCCCCATTTGATTTGCCAGGCTATGAAGGGGTAATGGGACTTCAATTCGAAAATATTGTTTTAAATAATAGACGTGAAGTTTGGAGATTATTAGATCTTCAGGTAGAAAATATAGTTTTTGAAAACCCCTATTTTCAGTCTAAAACTACCAAGCAAGAGGGGTGTCAAATTGATTATTTGATTCAGACTCGCTACAATACTCTTTATATTTGTGAAATGAAATTTTCAGATCACGCCATCGGCAAGGATATCATTGGTGAAATGGAAAAAAAAATAGCAACTCTCAAAATTCCTAAAGGATTTGCCTGTTTGCCAATTTTGATTCATGGCGGTAAGGTTGTAAAATCAGTTATCGAATCTCGCTATTTTGCCAAAATTATTAATATTATGGATTGCTTTAATTGATCTAAAAATTTTTTTTTAAGCTTAGTGCCTGCATTGTTAGTATTTATGGAGGAATGGCCAGCTGAGTAAATAGCTCATTGGCCTGATTGCTTGAAATAAAAGAACATAGCTCATATGAACGCTCTTCAGGTTGAGGAGCATAAATGGTATCTTTCCAAAAAGTGCCAAAGGTATTTTTCGAGAAAATATTTATGGCATGTAAAATTATGTAAACACTTTCGGAAAAGAAAACTAGCTGACTTGCAGAATCATTAGGGCTTATTTTTTCGATAAAGGCTAAAACTGTTTTGGTAGGTCCGTTCATGAAAAGATTCTCTTGATTACGGCTAAGTCCTTTAATAATAATCACATTTCTTCCATCTAATGTCTTTGACCTGGCAATTTGATGATTTAATTCTTCCCAATTTATCCTACCAATAGCTAAGTAAATTTTTTCGTTGGGCGCTTGTACTAAATTAATTTCAGGCAATGCTTGAAATCGATCTTTACCCCCCGTAATTTTATAAAAACTTTCTATTAAAGGATCAGTAGACAAAAGATGAGAATAAATTGTCCAAGCGGCAAGGACTATTCCAGCTAAGGCGGCAGTGTAACAAAAAATTGTCGTTTTAAGATTTAAAACGATTAAAGATGTAAAAGCAATGATGGCTATAGTTCGAATGATTGCAATATTATTTGGCAGTTGGGTAAAAATTTCTTTTCCCGTCACGAAAGGCGTTTGAATATTAGGATAATAAACTGGGTAATCTGAAATAGGTGTTTTGAAATATAAAAAATTATTCAATAAATCTCCTTATTATTTTTTCTAGTTTGAACTAGCTAATAATAAGATAAATAAGAGATAAATGATATGTGTATTTGTACTCTGCTATTATTATTTATTATTAACTCATCCAGGAACAGCCAATTGAGCATAAAGCTCATTTGCCATATCGCTTGTAATTGAAGGGAGTATATTACAATATTGTGTTTCTGTTATATTGTCAGAAATTGTTCTTTCAAAATATGAAGAGTGATTATTTCCTGAAGTAAAAAGGAAGGGTTCATGCTTCAACTAAAGGATCTTTAGACAAAAGATGTGAATAAATGGTCCAACCGGCAAAACCTATTCCTAGAATGGCGACAGGCAAGCAAAAAATTGTTGCACTAAGTTTAAATGCCAATAATGAGGCAAAAGCAGCCACAGCCACCGCACGTATTATTGCAACATTTTCGGGCAATTGGCTTACAATTTATTTATTTGAATTAAAAGGCATTTGGATATCGCATGCATAATCAGAGGTTGGAGTTCCATAATATAAAAAATGATTCATAAAAATAACCTATTATTAAATTTAAAACCTAATTTACAAACTCAAAAGTTAGCTATTATAGCTGCTATAACTTCAAGCAGGATTAGCTAATTGAGCATAAAATTCATTCGCCATATTCGTTGAAATGGAGGATCGTATTTCATAAGCATCGCGACCATGCTTATAGGAAAAGTTATTATTTTCTATTAGTAAAATAGCTTCCATAAGCGCCGAAATATGATTTTGGAGAGCGGTGTGCCGATTTTTAAAATCACCTGGATTCGCTCTTTCGATAAAGGCTAGAATTGATTTCGTTTGAGCGCGAATACCCGTTAAGCCATCATTCATACGGCTAAGCCCCTTAACAATGACAATATTGCGTCCATCTATTGTTTTAGCTCGAACCAGCGGAAGATTTAAATCATCCCAATTAATTCTATTAATTGCTTTTGAAATTTTCCCACCTGGAGTTTGGGGTAAGTTAATTTCTGGCAAAACTTCAAACCGTTCTTTTCCCCCTGCTAATTTATAAAATACTTCCATTAAAGGATCATTGGATAAAAGATGGGAATAAATGGTCCAGCCGACAAAAGCTGTTCCTGCAGCAATGACAGGCCAGACAAACATAGTAGCACTAAGTTTAAAAGCTAGCAGAGCTGTAAAAGCAGCGTAAGCCACAATTCGAATTACTGCCACATTTTTTGGTATTTGAGTAAAGATCTTTTTATCGCTTGAAAAGGGAGTTCAATGTTCGGAAATTCGTTAGAGGCATTATTGTAGTATAAAAAATTATTCATAATCTCCTAATATATTTTATAAAAAGTATATTTATTTAATATAAAAAAATTTGCTATTAAAAATTTAAACTCACAAATTTTCCAAGTAGTCAAAAAATTTTAAAAATTCTTCTAAAGATAAATTTTCTGGCCGGGCTAAAGGATTTTGCCCAATTGCTTCCAATGCCTTTGAAACATGGCTAGGATCGTAGAGGGATTTGAGTGAAGCACGCAGCATTTTACGTCGATGTTCAAAGGCAGTCCGGGTCAATTTGAAGAAACCGGATTCTTTTTCACCTGTCAGAGGGGGTTCATGCAGGTCTAGTACCACAATGGCCGAATCGACCTTCGGGATGGGATAAAAACAATTTCGACTGACAGTAAAGGCGTAACGGGGCTTAGAATAAAAATTTAAAAATACAGTTAAAGAACTATATTCAGAACTGCTTGGGGCGGCTGTCATACGCCTTGCTACCTCTTCCTGGACCATTACAGTTAAAGAAGAAAAAAGATCTGTGCGGCAGATCATTTTAGCCAAAATCGGGGTAGTCAGGTGGTAGGGGAGATTGGCAATTAGTTTACTTTTTTGTCCTTCTTTGAAAAGAGGCTTCAATTTTTCGTCAAGATCAAAGGTCAAAATATCTTCGCAAAAGATTTGCAGGTTATTTGGAAGAACCTGAAAACGCTGAAGTGTGTGAGCTAGGGTATCATCCTTTTCTACTGCTATAACAATGGCTTTATTTTCCAAAAGGGCTTGAGTTAAAGAGCCGGGGCCGGAGCCTACTTCCAAAACAATGTCATTTTCCTGCACTTCAGAAGATTTCAAAATCTTGCGAATAATATTTCCGTCGATTAAAAAATTCTGGGAAAGCCCTTTTCTTGGAGTAATGCCAAGTTCGTTTAAAAATAAGCGCAGCTCGCTCGGCTTGTACATTTGATCTCGCTATATCAATAGGAAGGGTTGATAATCAGGCGGAATCATTTCCTTGAGATCGCTTTCCCTTAAATGGTAATGCTTGCGCAATCTTTGAATGTACTGCTCAGTTTCCTGGTCTGCCACTTCGTTTAATAACCGCTCCTTTAAAACGTTTTCCATTTCTTTAAAGGAAGGGTATCCCCCTGGTATTTTTTCATTAACGTAGATAATGCGATAAACAGTTGTATTCTCAGCCCGGCTCTTATGTGAGAAGGGCTGGGTGTACATGCCGCTTTCCATTCCATTCAAAGCCTGTTTGTAAGCAGCGGAAAGCTCTTTTTCATTATTTTTAATGACGGTGGAGACGGTTACTTTTCCCTTTCGTCCTAGTAATTTGCGTTCTTTTAATGCAGCTACTACATCTTCCAGCGGTACACCCTCCATGAGCAGCTTGTAAGAAGCCTTAGCAACTTCTTCCGATTTTTGCAAATTCCTTTCTTTGACGGTTAGAACTCGATAGTTCCAAATTGTTAGGCGTGCATTTTCAGGGTCCTGAAGATAATCGTCATAAGATTTCCTTACTTTTGCAGGGGTCACTAGCCTGACAGCTTTTCCATTGACTCGTGCGCCGATCATGCGTCTGAGGAGGATATCTCCCTGAATCATTTTGGCCGCCTCTTCGTAACTGATCCCAACCCGGTCTAAGCTAGCAATAATATTAGGGCCAAAAGAGGTTTCAAGTTCCTGCCTGACATCTCCAGATGTCACCTCCATTTTGCTTTCTTGGGCATCTGCCAGGATCAATTCTTTATTGATTAATTCATCCAGTGCGTATTTCCAATTATATTCATAATATTGGTAACGGGCCTGTGGGTTGGAAGCATACTCAGGATATTGGCGATAAAATAAAATATCTAATTTTTTTACAATATCGAAGGTTGAGATAGGCTTGCCATTAATTTTTGCCAAAATCCGATTATTTATAAAAATCTTAGGTTCATCTTGTTTGGACGATGTCCCGATTATTGAATTATTTTTTAGCGCTTGAAGCTGACTAGTACTCAGCGAAAGTGCTAGTAAAGCTATATAGATAATTTGTTTCATAATAATAATTAAATTGTATTAAATGATTTGATTTAAGCTCTTTTAAGGACAACCCCAAAAAAGCCATCCATTCCGCCTATTTTTGGAAGGGATTGGAATATTTCCCCTTCGATTTGCAGATGATAAGTTTTGATAAAATGCTCTAGCTGATCTTGATTTTCTTCTTTCAATAGGCTGCATGTTCCATAAACAATGCGACCTTCGGGATGTAAATAACTCAAAGCTTTTTCAAAGATCGTACGCTGTTGTCCTATCAAACGGAATAAAGTTGATTCTTCAAACTTCCATTTCATGTCGGGATTGCGACGCATTGTACCGGTGCCTGTACAAGGCACGTCTGCTAATACCCAGTTCATCTTTTTTTTCAGCTGAGATAAATGAGGGCTGTCGTGCATTAGCGTTTGGCTGTTCTGGATGCCAGCTCGTTTTAAACGTTTTTTAGCTTCCTGCAAGGCAAAGGGGCGGATATCATGCAGAAAAATTTGCCCTTTATGTTCCATTTGCGGAGCCAAAGCCAGGGTTTTTCCACCCGACCCTGAACAATAATCTAAAACTTGTTCGCCAGGCTTGGCTTTAACCAGCTGTGCTAGTAATTGGCTTCCTTCATCCTGGATTTCAAAAAGCCCTTCCTTAAATTCAGGTAAACTAAAAAAATGAATTTTCTTATGAAATATTATTCCATGAGGAGCAGAGGGGGCGGGCGAGACTTCGTAGTAAGGGGCCCAGCGAGCCAGGAGCTCATCGCGGGAAGTCTTAAGGGCATTCACCCTTATAGTAGTAGGGGCGGGAGTATTGCTGGCCAGGCAAAGTTCAATAGTTTTTTCAGGACCATAATTCGATTCAATAAGATTAAATAAATGGGACGGGAAACTGGTGCGTTGAAAAGGGGGGATCGAGCTATTTTTTTGGATGTCTTCGAAATTGGTTGTTTTATAAGTTTCATAACGCACACGCCAGGAAGAGGAGCGGGAAAGAAAATCCAGTAAGCCTTGCCAACGGACAAGTGCATAAATGGTTTCGGCAATAAAAGCCCGGTCTTTGGAACCAAGGGCAGAATGATTGCGGAAATAATGACTAATAAAAAGATCGAGAGGCAGATTCTGCTGTTCGTATCCTTCTAATAAAGTAAATAGATGATGTTCGCGAAAGGGTAATTTTATCATAATAGAAATGAGTATAAAGAAGAGGGGAGTTGAAAGAAACCATATTTTGCATGCTATGAACCTATCCCACTCAGATTAGTGGATAAACGCCAACGACCTGCGAGCCATTAAGGCTAAATCTTTTATTTATTCAGCAGATCAATGGCGTAGATGCATTCATCTTGCTTTCATTTTAGCGAAGTGAGCTCAGTCACATAGGTATAAATTGACTTGTATTTTTCCTAATAAATTAGAGGTTTTGGTAATTTGTGTTTTACGCTTGTAAGAATAAATTCTAATTTTTTGACAAAAAAAGAAATTGATATTACGTTCAAAAAAATGAGCATAAATAAATAAGACAGGAAGTTTATATGAAAAATTTTATATTCATAACATGTGTAGCCCTGACTTTTGCAAGCGAATGTGATGCCCAATTTTGCGAACAACCAAATTCTGAAATGGGGACTTTTCAAAATCAAAATAAGATTTTGCGAGAGAAAGGAAGCCATAGGACGTGTGCCAAGAAAGTCAGTCCGAGTGATCTTGAGACTAGTAAGGCAATTTAATCTGCTAAAAAGCAAAATTACTTTTTTATGGAAATGGCTGGTTATGCTAATTGTACTGTTATTTCTGCTACTTTAAAAAACCATTTTATTGCTAATAATTTAGCAAAATCTTCTGTTTCCTTTTTAGTTTTAATTCTTTTCGAAAGTGCAATTGAAAAGGCACTTTCGCTTCTCTTAGGGACCTTCAATGATCGTTCAGCTAGATGGACTTAAACTTGTAAGTAAAGCTAGTCATCATCTTTTTCTCTCTTTTGTAAAAGATGAATAATTTCGGGATACAACCATTGAAAAATCTTCTGATCTCCCTTCTGGCTTGGATGAATAAGATCACCAAAGTTGTATTCTTTATTTCCTAAGGTTAGATCATTCAAGAAAGGAAAAGTACGGATGGAATATACTTTAGATAAATCTCTATAGATTTTGTTGAACTGAGTAACATAACTACTTTCTATTCGTGGCCAGCATGAGATATTTATCAATCCCAGAATCACCTTAGCATCATGCTCGAAACACAGCTCGATCATTTTTGATAAATTAGATTTAACTTTAAGTGGAGATGTTCGGTATAGGGCATCTACAATTCCACTGCTAATAACAACAATATCTGGAATATCAAGAGGTAAATTATCTACCATGTGTTGTAAAGATGTTTCGGTTGGAGTACCCGCACAAGCATAATTAACAATCTTTACATCGTAGCCATCTTCTTTCAATTGTTCTTGGGTGAGTGCTACATAATTTCGATCAGAATATTCAAAACCACCTTGAGTTATCGAATCTCCTATGAATACGATCTTAAATTCTGAAAAGGCAAATAAAGGAAGTAATAATCCGATAAAAAGAAAATTAAAGACTAGGTTTTTCATGGAAATCCTAAAATTGAGGGGTTAGTTTTCGGTATATTTAATCTCATAAAAAAAATCAACCTATCTGGCAAACAGAAGAATTAAAGCAAGAATTGCAGAAGTTGCATATAATAAGGTAATTATAGCTTTTGTATTTGGGTAAGTTGAGGGCGTAGTTACCCCATTTGTTCATCTTCTGGCCATAATGGTCAGCCATCTATCATTGCCTAAAGTTTTCATGCAAAATTTTAAAGACGTATTTATACTGTGCGTGAAAAGCTGAGCAAGTTTGCAGAGATTCTTTTAGAAAACAGTTTATTTGCTTAACTTGTTTATTAACAATATCTAGTGAATTAGATGAATGAATGCGATAAGTGCGGCGAGCTTTCTTTGGAATGCGTAAGTTATCTTGAATAGGAGGTAAGAAAAATTTTTTCGCAATTGGATCTTTTAAAAAAAGGACATGGTAGCCTTTCGCATAGACCTAATGCGAATCCAAAAAGTTGTATTAAACACCTGGGTAAAGACGCAACTAAGAGGATTAATCGCCTGAAGGGTGCCATTGCTTATCAGCATTGAAATTTTTTTTTCTAAGCAAAGTTCGGGGAAATAGTTTGAAATCCTGTTCTGAACTTGGTCAATGTTTCAGAAGTCGCATACGAGACAAGTTTACGCCAATTGGTGCTCCTACTGCTAACTTTTGAGTTTACTATGGAATCTTATATTTTTAAAACCACAGATCCCACAGAGATCACAGAGAGGGATTCTTTGACTGGTGCAATTATTGGCGCTGCCATCGAAGTACATCGCGGATTAGGCCCTGGTTTGCTTGAATCTGCATATGAAGCATGCCTAATCTATGAATTTCAGCTTAGAAAATTGAAAGTAGAGCATCAAAAACTATTACCTATATTTTATAAAGATGTAATGCTTGACTGTGGTTATCGTCTTGATTTAGTGGTTGAAAATGAAGTGATTATAGAAATTTAATCAGTAAATGCCATTCTAGCTATACATGAAGCTCAATTATTATCATATTTAAAATTATCGGATTACAAGAGGGGTCTGCTTATCAACTTTAACGTAAAAATATTGAAAGAAGGTATTCGTCGCATGAAATCTTGATCTTCCCTCTCTGTGTGCTCTGTGGTAAAATTTTATCTATCCCCGTTGTAGTCTTTTGCCAATTTTTAAATTTACTTCGGTATAGATTGTGCATTGATTTGTATTCATATAAATCTCTTATAAAATTTGAAATTATTTAAATTATCACAATTAAAAATTATTAATATTATATAAAATTAACAATTAAATAAATGTAGCTGAATAAGTTTATCTAAGGATATTATTTAAGAAATAATGAAATTTTTTAAATTCCATTGAAAATCTTGAGTTTATGCTTTTTATGTGATAGGATTTTACAAAACTTTAAAGCTATTCTCATTATGTTTAAAATCGCGCTAATTTTTGGGGGCCCTTCGGCTGAAAGAGGAATTTCACTCAATTCTGCAAGATCGGTATTAGATCATTTATCCAGCGAATCAATTGAAATTCTGCCTCTTTATGTTGATTCAAAAAAAAATTTTTATGCTATTTCTGCTTCTCAGCTTTACTCTAATACCCCATCAGACTTTGACTTCAAATTAAGTGCCACTGCTTCCCATCTTGGCATGGATGAGCTTCGTACTTTTTTAAATTCAGTTAATTTTGTCTTTCCGGCCATACATGGCCCATTCGGCGAGGATGGAGAACTTCAGGAGTTGTTGGAAGAAGCAGGCGTACCTTTTATCGGATCGGGTAGCTTGGCTTGCCGGCGGATGTTTTGCAAAGATACGGCAGCGAATTTTTTACGTCTGCATGGTCTCCCGACTTTGCCCTCTCTAGTGCTTCCATTTGATAGGGAAGAAGCGTACTCCCAGTCTAAACATTTTTTTGAAACTAACCAACTAAAAAAAGCTATTATTAAACCTGCTATCGGAGGCTCATCGATCGGAGTCTTTTCTGTTAGCACTCCGGAAGAAGCGCTGGAAAAAGCGGGACAGCTATTTGAAGAACAGCCTAGTCGAAAGATCTTATTAGAAGCTTTTTGCCATGGGCGTGAATTTACTGTAATGGTTTTTGAAAATTTGTTGAACGGCATCCCAGTGGCCTTGATACCTACTGAAATTGAATTGCATCCAGACGCAGGCCCTATCTTTGACTACAGAAAAAAATATCTGCCGACTAATCAGACTGTCTACCATACTCCTCCCCGTTTTGAAGATGATATCATTCAATCTATTCGAACTGAAGCGAAGGCCCTTTTCAAGCTTTTTGGTATGCGAGATTTTGCCCGAATGGATGGTTGGCTTATGCCGGATGGGACGCTTTATTTTACTGATATCAATCCTATCAGTGGTTTAGAGCAGAACAGCTTCCTGTTTCGCCAGGCTACCCTCCTTGGAATGTCTCATCGCGAGGTACTTTATTCTATTGTTGGGCATGCATGCCGGCGCTGGCAAATTCCATTGCCTGCTTTAAAGAAAAATGACGTAATTCATCAAAATCCCGTCCATATTGTCTTTGGAGGGAAAAGCGCTGAGCGGCAGGTTTCCTTAATGAGCGGCACGAATGTCTGGCTTAAATTATTAAAATCTAATTTATTCAATCCTTCCCCATTTTTATTTGATAAAGAGGGATTTATTTGGAAGCTTCCTTATTCTTATGCCCTTGATCATACCGTAGAAGAAATTTATGAGCGGTGCTGCCGAAGTGGATGGATTGAAAAAGTTGAAAAGTTCATCAAAATAATTCAGGAAGAATTGAAAATTCCCTTTATTACCGGAGAGCTGCCTCTGAAAGTCTCATTGGAAGAGTTTTTGCAACTATCTAAAGAACGGAGAGCATTTGTGTTCATCGCTTTGCATGGCGGAGAAGGGGAGAATGGTGTTTTTCAAAAAAAATTGGAAAATTTTGGCCTTAAATATAATGGCTCAAATGCCATGGTTTCGCATCTTTGCATGGATAAATTTTTAACTGGCGAAAGGATCAATCAGCTTGGCGAGGATGCGGTGACTTCTTTGCCAAAATTTTGCATTGGAATAGATGCGTTTAATCAGCTGGCCGAAGGCAATATCAACGCCTATTGGAATAAATTATGCCAAAAACTCCATTGGGATTCAGGATTTATCATCAAGCCGCGCCAGGATGGATGTTCTGCAGGTGTTGTTTATATCGGGTCAGCAAGTGATCTTTTACTCTATGCTTCTTTGGTTGTAAATAAGTCCGTTTCAGTTTTGCCAGGAACTTTTTGGAATCAGCTAGAGATCATTGAGATGTCCCCTGAAAGTGTAGACTTTATTGTTGAGCCCTACATTGAGGTGGACAGGATTGCTATTGAAAGCAATGCGCTTTCATATACCCCAAAAACTGGATGGCTTGAACTAACAGCTGGAGTTTTGGAAAAGAACGGAACCTATTTTTGCCTGAACCCGAGCATCACTCTTGCAGCAGGGGCGGTCCTCGGTTTGGAAGAAAAGTTTCAAGGGGGTACTGGAATTAATTTAACACCCCCACCGCCAGGAATTATGTCTTCTGAAATTATTGAGGTAATAAAAAAATTGATAGAAAAAGCTGCCAAAGGGTTAAACATAGAAAATTATGCCCGTATTGATGTGTTTTTTAATATCCACACAAAAAAATTAGTAGTGATCGAAGCGAATACCTTACCTGCCATGACTCCATCGACGGTTATTTATCATCAAGCGCTTGCTGAAAATCCTCCACTTACTCCGCTTGCCCTGATCGAAACAATTATTTCTAGCCGGATAGCAAATGCCCCAATATAGCCTATCTGAAAGCAAAAAATATTTATTATTAGGACTTTCTTTTTTGCTCGTAGCATTCGGCCAGCCAGTATGGGCTTGGTGGACCGGACTTTTATCTGCTGCGGCTGGCTTTGCACTTTTTTGGCGGGTCCTTCTGCCGATTTCTTCAAAAAAAGAACGATTTTGCATTGCCATGGGATGGTATGCGGGCGTGCAAATGGTCCAACTAGGCTGGTTTGCATCCCATCCCTATGCCTATATTTATGGTGTCATGTTTTTCTGCGCCTGGCTGATGGGGTCCCAATTGGGATTGATCGCCTTATGGATCCAGCCTTCGTCATTAAAAAAGCTTCCGGTTTTATTCGCTTTAGCTTCTTTATGGACACTATTGGAATGGACCCGCCTATTTATTTTATCAGGACTGTCTTTTAACCCGGTCGGCCTTTCGTTGTCTGGTTCGATCTATGCCCTTCAGCTCGCTTCAGTTGGCGGGGTTTTTTTTCTGTCATTTTGGGTCATGATCACAAACCTTTTTGTATTGCGGGCCTGGCTTTATGGCGGATCTTTAAAACCGGTAATGGCGGCCCTTTTTCTCATCCTTTTTCCTTATGCCGCGGGATTCTTTCATTATCATTACCATGCGGGCCAGATGCTTGTAAAAAATGAGACCTTGGATGTCATTGTTGTGCAGTCCGCACTGCCCATTGAAGAATACACTGGCTTTGCTACTGCCGAAGAATTAAGGGCGGGCGTATTGAAAAAATGGCAGCGTATTTTAGGGACCACCCAAAAGCATATAGGCAAACGGGCCGATCTAATCGTTTTACCGGAATACGTTGTTCCCTATGGAACATATCCCGCCATATTTCCTATAAGTAGTGTGCAAAAATTATTTTTAGAGGTATTTGGCGCCGCTGGCTCAAAGGCCTTGCCTGACATTAAAAGGCCTTATGCTGATTTGGTTGAAACAGACAAAGGGAAGAGATGGCTGGTTTCCAATGCCTACATTGTCCAGTCGCTTGCGAATTTATTTCAAGCCCATGTCATTGCAGGATTAGAAGACAGCGTGTACGTTGACGAAGAAAACAGCCGTTTTGAATCCTATAGCAGTGCATTTCACTTTTCTCCTGGCAGTGAAAGGGGAGAAAGGTATGAGAAGCGAGTTTTAGTGCCTATGGGGGAGTATATTCCATTCGAATTTTGTCGCAAGATGGCTGCCCGTTATGGCATTTCAGGCTCATTTACCTGTGGAAAAGAAGCTAAGGTTTTTAGTGGCCCCATCCCCTGTGGGCCCACTATTTGCTATGAAGAAACCTATGGTGATCTCGTGCGGGAAAACCGTCAAAAAGGGGCGGAACTGCTGGTCAATTTGACAAATGATGGATGGTATCCCCATTCGAGGCTGCCTCAGCAGCATTTTGACCATGCCCGTTTGCGGACAGTTGAAAATGGTGTTCCCTTAGTACGATCATGCAATACAGGAATTACTGGTGGGTTGAATAGTTTAGGAGAGGTAATAGCCGTTCTGGGGCCTGACCATCTTCAAACTCAGGAGAATCCAGATTCTCTCCGCATAACTGTTCCTAAGTACCATTATCAAACGCTTTATTCCCGGTTAGGGGATGCTTTGATCTTAAGTCTATGCGCAGGTATGCTGCTATTGCCTTTCATCATAAGAAAATAATAGTCTTACTAATTCTTTTTAAATTAAAAAAAAATTGTAATATTTTATGAATTTTTGCTATACCTACAAGTTTTATATAATAAAGTATCTCTTTTCTTGTGGAGCTCAATGAAATTTTTCAAAGTCCTTAATCTTATTTTTTTACTTAACATTCTATTGTTTGCTTTGCCCATAATGGCAGAAGATAGGAGAAATTTTGTAGAATTGTTGCCAAGCCCTAACTGCTACTTAAAGCCTTTCCAGGGTCCCTACCCAAAACCTTGTAAAGGTCCGCGCGGATGTACAGGGCCTAAGGGTGCGACAGGTGCAACAGGAACGGGAATAGCTGGAGCCACGGGAGCTACAGGCCCTATGGGGCCAACTGGAGCAACAGGAGGTGCTGCAGGAACCACTGGTGCCAAAGGTTTGACAGGAGCCACAGGTGAAACAGGTGCGGCAGGAGTTACAGGCGCAACTGGATTAACTGGAGTCACGGGTGAAACAGGGGCAACCGGAGTAACAGGAGCTACAGGTGAAACAGGAGCGACTGGAGTAACAGGAGCCACCGGAGTAACAGGAGCAACGGGAGTAACAGGAGCTACGGGAGCCACAGGTGAAACAGGAGCCACAGGAGTAACAGGAGCCACTGGAGTAACAGGAGCCACGGGAATAACAGGAGCCACGGGAATAACAGGAGCCACTGGAGTAACGGGAGCTACTGGAGTAACGGGAGCTACTGGAGTAACAGGAGTAACAGGTGCCACTGGAGTAACAGGAGCTACGGGAGTAACGGGAGCTACTGGAG
>JACDAQ010000048.1 GCA_013695355.1 Candidatus Protochlamydia sp. | reverse complement strand
GAGTAACGGGAGCCACAGGTGTAACAGGAGCAACAGGAGCCACGGGAATAACTGGAGCCACGGGAGTAACAGGAGCAACTGGAGTAACAGGAGCAACTGGTGCGACTGGAGGAGGGGCAACTGGGGCTACCGGAACTTCTACTACCTCTAATAATGCTTACGTCTATAATGCTACTCAAGCTCAAGCTGTAGCAACAAATGCTCCCTTTACATTCAATACATCATTAATAAATGGTACGGGTATTACCTTTACACCTCTAAACACGGTGACTATTTTACAAACTGGGACTTATGAATTAGCCTATGGTGCTGGTTTTACCACTGGTAATAATGCCATCGCATTAAGTATTAATGGCGTAAAAGCTACAGATACTCAAATAGATGGAGGGCAAGGCCGTTTTCTGAATGCGACTATCATCAAAAATTTCACTGCGGGTGATACCATTCAACTAATTAACGCAGGGAACGCTTTGGTGACTCCAGCGACTGGTTTATCTGCTTATATTACTTTAATTCAGTTAAATTAATTATGCAGCCCGGCAAATTAAAAATTGGCCGGGCTGCATAACAATGAGCTTCTCCGCATTACGCAATGCAATGAATTAAGTTAATTGAAGGAGGCTGATGTATTTTGGAGGAAATTTATGGATCATTTACTTTCAAGAGCAAAAAAAAGCACTTAGCGAATTGGTTGAGCGTAAAATTTCTTTCACTAAATTTTCATGACAAAATTTGACATGAAAGACAAAAATCACGAAAGTTCATGAGAAGTCTTTTGTTATCCATTTTTTTTTATCTCAATGCTTGCAGATTAGAAAAATTCTAACCTCAGTATTATTAATCTTGATTGCGATAAGGAAAATTTACACAAATAATTGCAAAGCCTGAATCCCCTACGGAGTTAATAAGGTGGAAGGAATTTGTAAAATCAAGAGTAAAAAAAATGGGTGGTAACTTTTTAAGGAATGATATTTTGCTTAGTATTCCAGATTGGTGAAGTACCTATCGTTGTATCAGAAATCCAAACTTTTTTAATTGTGCGATCACTTCTATTAACTGAACTCCATGTAAGAAGAACGTTGCCATTATTATTTATGGCTAGCCTATGTTCATCGATATTTTGTACATCTTCAAGGTTGTTCGAAATCACCTGCGAATTCCATATTGTTTCTCCAAAAGGGAGCATGGAAGCGACAAGTGTACCAAAAAGATCAACATCAAAAAACTGCCATATCACTACAACATCTCCATTGCCATTGGAATAAAGCATAGGTTTTGAATTAATAACCGAAGTTCCAGTGACATCATCTGAAATTGTAAAAATATTTGACAAAATGCCTGAGGCAGATCTATTTGCAGCCTGAATGATAGTTTTGCCGCTAATGTCAATTCCGCTCCATATAATCACTCCACTACCGTCAGGCGCTAATATACATTTAGGAAAAACTTCCATTTCAGCTTTTAAATCTATCGGATGGGCTACCCGTATGATTAGCAAGCTTGATAATATCCATTTTGATAATTTCATAATAACCTGTTTTTTGTTTTCGATTCAGCCTGAATTCATCTTAATTAAATTTAAACCTCTACAATTTTTTTTTAAACATTTTTTTTAAAGCTATATTCTTTTGAGAGTTATAAACTCATTTGATAAACATTTTCTTCAAAAATTCACATTGGCGGGCTTTATGTAATGGGATTATGAACTGTTCAAATGAGGCTTGCCGAAAAAATTTGCGTTCTATAAGATACTCCAATCTGTCTTACTTTTAACTAAGGACCGGGTAATCTGTGGTCATTGTAAATCCCGCTTTGGAAACTATATTTCGTAAGCAACGTACTTTAAGTGATATAGTCTCTTTTTCTGGGATCGGTATTCACACGGGAAAGGAAGTTGGGCTTCGTTTTATCCCGGCCAAGGAAGGGACCGGCATTATCTTTAAGCGGATTGATCTGCCAGGCCACCCTGTTATTCCTGCTACTGTAGAATATGTTCAAGATACGTCAAGAAGCACGACCATTGGCATCAAAGATGTCCGCATCCATACAGTTGAACATGTGCTTTCTGCAATTAAAGCTTATCAAATCGATAATTTATGCATTGAAATTACGGCAATAGAGCCTCCTGTTGGAAATGGAAGTTCTGATGTTTTTGTCGAAATGATTGAAAAAGCAGGGATATGCGAACAATCTCATTTTTGCCCGATCGTTAGGCTTCAAAATCCTGTGTATTTATCCGATGGTGATATTCATCTAGTAGCCTTGCCTTATGACGGCTATAGGGTCAGTTATACTTTAAGTTATCCAGAATCTCCTATTTTGCAAGGACAATTCCACTCGGTTCTTGTGACCAAGGAAAATTTTAAAAAAGAAATAGCCTCTTGCCGAACATTTTCCTTATATAATGAAATCACTGCTTTAATGGAGCGTGGTTTAATAAAAGGAGGTAGTTTAGACAACGCCGTAGTCATAAAGGACGATGTAGTTTTAAGCAAAGGCGGACTTTACTTTCCGGATGAAATGGCAAGACATAAGATTTTGGACCTTATTGGGGACCTTTCTTTAATTGGATTTGATCTGCATATCCATGTGATTGCTATTCGATCCGGCCATGCTTCTAATTTTGCATTTGCCAAACAGTTGCTTAATCACATTACAATGGAGAGTCATTAATGCCTGAAATGCCTGACAACCCTGTAAATTTAGATATCAATCAAATTCTTAATATACTGCCCCATCGCTATCCATTTCTATTGGTTGACCGTGTGGTGGAAATGGACCTTGAAAAGGGTTATGTGCTGGCTCAAAAAAACGTCACAATTAATGAATCTTTCTTTCAGGGCCATTTTCCTCAGGCCCCCATTATGCCAGGAGTTTTGATCCTGGAAGCTTTGGCCCAGGCGGGTGGGATCTTAGTCCACTTGAAAGGCCCTGCCAACAAAATCGCCATTTTGCTAAGTGTAAATCAGGCCAAATTTCGCCATCCTGTTAAGCCTGGAGATGTCCTGTTTTTAAGAGGGCAAGGGCTTCATTTTAGCAGCAAAGGCGGAAAAATTAAAGCTGAAGCCCTTGTCAATGACAAAGTTGTGGCAGAAGCAGAAATTGGGTTTGTCTTTGCAGATAAAAGCCAAATTTAAAGAAAAAATAATCATCCTTAAGCCAAGAAATGCTCACATGAAAAATATCGATACAATTCATCCTGATGCTCAAATTCATCCTACAGCGGTGATAGCTCCCGGTGCAAAAATTGGAAAAAATGTCATTATTGAACCCTATGCTGTCATTCATTCCCCGCATGTTGTCTTAGAAGATAATGTTGTGATCAAGTCACACGTCTATTTGGACGGTCATACGACCATTGGAGCGGGAACTACCATTTATCCCTCAGCTAGCATTGGTACGAAAACCCAAGATTTAAAATACAGGGGTGAAAAAACATTTGTCCGGATTGGGAAAAATTGCGATATACGTGAATTTGTCACGATAAATTCCTCCTGCCAGGAGGGGTCTGTGGTTGAAGTGGGGGACAATTGCTTAATTATGGCTTATTGCCATGTAGCCCATAATTGCAAAGTGGGAAACGGGGTGATCATGAGTAATAATGCTACGCTGGCAGGTCATGTGACCGTCGATAATTATGCCATTATTGGCGGCCTGACGCCGATTCATCAATTTGTACGCATAGGGGCCTATGCAATGGTAGGAGGGATGAGCCGGGTCACACATGATATTCCTCCATTTACTATTGGAGCAGGGATTCCTTATAAATTTGGCGGTCTTAATATCGTCGGTCTAAAAAGGCATGGGATCAATTTAGAGGCTCGGCAGGAACTAAGTAAAGCTTTCAGGCTTCTCTACCGCTCTCAACTATACATGGAAGAGGCATTAAACCGGATTGAAAGGGAACTTAAACCGCTGCCTGAAATTAAGCAGTTTGTCAGTTTTTGCCGCCAGACAAAAAGGGGATTGATGTGCCTGCAAGGAATAGAAGAAGAACTGTCCCAATTAGAAGATGAAGAGGAAGAAGTGTTATTAACAAGAAAATCATTTTAAAGCCACCCTTATCTATGAAGGTTATTTTTTTTGGTACTCCTACTTTTGCAGCGCACGTCTTGACCTTTCTTTTACAGAATCAGGTCAATATTGTAGCGGTCATTTCGAAGCCCGACCGGCCGAAAGGGCGTTCCTCCACCCCTGTCCCTACTCCGGTTAAGTTAGCAGCCAGTTTTTATGATCATGCCATCCCTGTGCATCAGCCTGAATTTGTATCTTCGGTTGACTTTGCCGGTATTTTGCAAAGCTATGGGGCAGATCTTTTTGTGATAGTCGCTTATGGAGAAATCATTAAACAGAACCTGCTCGACATGCCCGGGCTAGGTTGCATTAATTTGCATGCAAGCCTTCTTCCAAAATATAGGGGGGCTGCCCCCATCCAGCATAGCATTATCCAGGGAGAAAAGGAGTCGGGGGTGACGATAATGCATATGGTAAAAAAAATGGATGCAGGTGATATGATAAAAAAAGCCTCAGTGCCCATCGGGCCCGACATGACCTATGCAGAACTTGAAGCAGAATTATGTGAAATAGGTAAAAAACTTCTGTTTGAGGTAATTATGGATTTCGAAAAAGAAACCTTGCCCCGCACTCCTCAGGACCATGCTTTAGCAACCCTGGCCCCTAAAATCGAATTGGAAAATTGTGAAATTGACTGGTCAAGGCCTGCGGTGCAAATCCATGATCTTGTCCGAGGTGTGAATCCTCATCCTGGGGCATGGTGCTACGTGAAAATACGGGGCGAACAAAAAAGACTAAAAATCAATCGTACACGCATTGTTCCTGTTCAGCACGCTTCGCCGGGCACTGTTCTCAATCTATTACAGACAAAGGAAAATATAATTGTGGCGACAGGGCATCAAGCCTTAGAGTTGATTGAAGTGCAACTAGAGGGTAAAAAAATAATGTCATCATCAGATCTCACACGTGGAATCCCAAGAGTACTGTTCATTTTTACATAGCTATATCCAAGTGAAATTACTAACTGAATCTAGACTATTCCGAATTCATTTTAGATAATTGGGTATATCTTTACATTTTCTTGTTCGTTGATTTAACCTGTTTTAATATATAAACGTTAATATTTTTCCTTGTTAGTGTATTAATATAGGGAGATAATAATGAGCTTGTTGGATAGGGTAAGGTTCAATGTAAATGTTTACGTTGACACAACTGTTGGAAAAGCTAACGAATTTGTGACTGCTAAAAATGTAAAATCTTTAAAAAAAGGGTTGCAATTAGGCGATTATATTTTAGAAATGGGCGATAAGGTTTCTGGAGCATCAAATTTCCTTTCAGTGAACAGGGGGCTTAAGGGGAGCATTCAAACGATGAACTTGCTCGGCTCCAAAACATTGCTGAATTACTGGACTAATCCGGTTAATAAAATAGAATTAACTTTAGAAAAGCTTTCAATGGTTTGCTTGACCATCAATTTTTTTGGTAAAATGGGCTTAAGTCTGTATGAAGCCGGAACGCAAATGCTTGGCCCCTTAGATAATCCCCTATTGAATGAACTGAGTAAGAAGGCGGCTGAAATTGGAACTCAATATCCTCTTTTTAAAGGACTGGAAGAAGTTAGTTTGACTTGTATCCTGAAAAAAGTCGCTCTTGCAGGCTCTATTATTTCTACTTTGGATTCAATATGCAAAGCGGGGGCCGCTCGGGAGGAACTGGTACAAGCTCAAATTGGAGGAGACCCAAAAAAAATCAATGAAGCTGAAGCCAAACTCTCAAAAGCTTATTGGAGCCTGGGAACTAATAGTCTTGATCTAATTTCAACGCTTGCAACCATTGCATTGATGAATACACATCCAATAGCAATTTCATTAGGGCTCGCCTCTAAGGGGATATCCTTTTATCAAGCTGTCTGTGTCGACTAACCATTTTATAGAAGATCATAGATTTTGAACGCGGCTTGCAGGATGTAACACGAGGTTTGTTCAAAAACCGCTAGGATAAAAGATCTGTAAAAAAAACAATTTTTTCGCCTCCGAATGGCCATTCATTATTCTCTCAACTCACCCTTCTGTTAATTTCTTAGTTATATATTAATTTAATATTCTTTCTAAATCTAAATTAATCTATGTAGTTAGCTTAATCAATTATGTTAAGAAAGCGCTACTTAAGTAATTACTGAGATTATCCAAATATTTGCAAACGTAAACAATTAATACTTGCAAACTATTAGCTAATTTGGGAGAATTCTATACTTTCACACTAATTTTTCGAGGAGAATAAAATGAGTGGTATCAGTCGAGCATTGAATTACATTGCAGATTCTAGCAATGCCTGCCTATTTAAGATTAAGGAGATGAGGGATACTCCGCTTGCTTTCCAAAAAACATTCCAAACGGCTTACGCAGCAATCCAGTTGAGTAATTTGTATTTCAACACAAATTATTTAGGTAAATTTTCTTCTGTAGCGCAAGCAGTCAACATGCATGATTTTTACTTAATTTTTAAAGTACCACGAGACTTTTTTTTCCCTGTCAATGCTGATAGCATCGATGCTTCTGCTGTGCTAGCTTCCCTTAAAATAGAACTTGCCCACCAGCTGCCAGGCAATACAGAAGCTGCGATTCATGAGTTTGCCCAAACTTTGCTGAAAAGACATCTAGAGAGTATGTTAAAAGAAAATGACGCCTACCGTTCGAAAGAACATTTTTTGGATGCCTTGCAAAATCGCGCAAGACAGCCCTCGGCCGCCGTTCGTAGCGATCAAAGCATAATAGTACGGGGAGACAGAACTCAATTAAATTTAAGGGGCGTCGCGGTTATTCCTGTGCCTACTCCTATGCTGAGTCGATTAATTTATTGGAATTGGGGCTTTGCAAATGTTCTTTGCGTCGGATCTTTTTTTAAATCCTGGGGTTTATTGGACACTGCAAAATATGCAGCCCAATTAGGTCAAAATAACGTTGGCAACTGGGTGAGAAGTCAATGTCTTGATACGTGGTTGAGAGGAATAGTTTGTTTAGGATTTGGTATGACAGTAGTAGAAACAGCCAATAAGCTTAGAAATCCACAACTAATTAGCAGCGAAAAGCATAAAATTCAACGGGACCTGCTTGTTGCGACTAGTGAACTTGCATATCAAAGCTTGGGGCTTGTCCAGTATATGAAAGGCGTTACATTTTTTCCAGGCGATATTCACCTGTTAGCGTTCATTACCAAAGGCATTGGGCTCTGCTGCTTGGTAAAAAACTCCAAGTATACACATAATTATTTTCCAAGCCCGGCCGTATAAGGTGTTCACAATTTTAAGAAAAAGGATTCAACATGAGTGGATTAAGTATTAGCATCAACCGTATTGTGACGCCTGTGAGCAACTTTGCGTGTGGGACGTGCAGTAAGATAAAAGCGGGGACTTTATATGTAGGCGAAGGCCTTAGCAATATGGCCTATGATGTTTACGACCTAAAAAATGAAGGTTTCGAAAAATGGGTAAAAGCCACAATTTCTACCTTGCGTATGTATGCAATTTTCAGTGGCATGACAGATCGATTCAATATCGCGATTAGTACATTTGAATCGCAAAAAGATCTTTACTATGCAACGAAGTTTATTGGATCTGTCACGCACTTTATTCGTGAAAGACCAGCTCCAGGAGAAAGCCGTTTAAAATGCCCCTCTGTTAATGAAGGGCTTTATGCAATTGCCAATTTCCTTGATACAGCTAAATTTTTGAAAAAAAATGAAGTCTTTGAAATGAAATGGGCCTCTGATGTTGCCAGCTGGTTGGGCCCTTATTCTCTTTACAGCATTCCTAAAATAGGTGAGCAGGTAGGAGCGGTGGGGGAGAAGTTTGGGTGGAAAACTTTTGGAGAAGTGCCCGTATTAGGCACTTTAACAAGGAACCCTAAAGACTTCTTCATTTTTACAGCTTCAGCTTTAGAAACACGCAGAGTCATTAATGATATTGTATATGCCGAAGGAACTACCATCGAAGTGCGTGCGGCGAACCGTCGCAAGGCCATCTTGCCTAATATGCTTAAATTGACAAGTAGTATAGGAAAAATGGTTTTAATTTCATGCGGACGTTCCTACGGGCGCTCCCCTTGGTTTGCGGTGGCGGATGCGATCACACAAAATGCCAGTTTGGTGAAGTTTTGGTGGGACCGTTCAGCCAAACGTCAGGCACGCTTTACTGCAGTTGCAGCCTAGTAAAGGCTTAAGTTATACAGCCCTGGAAATATCATTTTCAGGGCTAACTTTTCTAGGAAATACCGCTTACTTTTAAGGAAATGGCATGGCAGACATTTGGAACACAGCCTACTCTAATTTAATATGGGGCTGCCAATCCATACAAGAAAGTGCCATTAAGTCAGTTATTGAACTTAACGAGGTTCTGCACGACCCTGAAGGTTTCCAAAAAATTTGCCTTGTCGCCCTTTCCATTCTTCAAGGAATCAATTATTATAGGGACAAACCTTGTTTGCCAAAATTTGAAAAAATGCTTGATATAGCCAATTCGTTCGACTTTTATAGTTTTTTAAAAATTCCCTATCATCTTTTTTATCTTGTAGATTCTGACAAGATTGATGAATTTAAAACATTAAATGAAATTGAAAAAGCACTTTGCGCCAATTGGATAGGCAGAGAGGGTATTGATCGTGATCCTGAAATTCACTTATTCGCTCAAAAATGTCTGAGCGACTTATTAGAGCATATGACCCAGTTTGAGGTTGCCTTTGTCAACGATGCGCGCTTTAAGTCAATGCTGCATCAGTGGCTTGTCGAAGAGCTTAATGTGCATGCTGCAGCTTATCCTGCTTATTGGGATCAAAGCCGCATCGATATAAATGGAATAGCGGTCATTCAAATAGAAGACACAAAATTTGAGACAGCTTCCAATTTTGCCTTTATCTGTGTGGATTTAATGTGCGTACCAGCTTTCTTAGGGGAGTGGAAACTTCTCGATTTAATTTCTACTGCCGAATCGCTAGGTAAATTCCGCCTTTTTAGCTGGATGCCTTCTCATAATTTAGATAGCTGGATTAGAGGAGTCCTTTGTACAGCTTTTTTGCTTAAATTCTGCGATGCTTGCACTTGTTTAATGAGAGGAAATTTAGGCCCTGCAACCAAAAAAAGAGCCCAATGGGACCTCGTGGTTTCAGCCGCTGAATTTCTATTTAATTTTGCCGCTTTTTGTAAAGTGCGGACGCCTGCAGTTATTTTTCTGACTTTTATAGCTAAATCTTTAGGTGTTGCCAGTATTATTTCCCGTCCTAACCGCTATTTTTTTGAAGAAATTGTACCTAGTGCATAGAAACTGATCATAGATATTGTAAACTTTATTTACAGAGCATTATGCCGCCTCGACTGCCTGCACATGAATGGTTGATTGTTTCGCTGCTTATCATTTCGCTCCTGCTTCTTTCATTCGTAACTTTATTTTGGAAAAAAAACTCTTTTCCCGTTTCCCACGAACAAATTGAACTGACAAATGAGCGGATTGAAGTAACCGTTCAGGGGGCTGTAGAGCGACCTGGAATATACGAATTAAATAAGGGGAGCAAGTTGAAAGATTTCTGGAAAATTTGCTTACCCCATCCAGAAGCGGATCTGAGGCGGTTTAAGCCCAACAGTCTTTTAAGAGATGGTCAAACGCTCAAAGTACCTTTTAAGGAATACATAACAGTCCATTTAAAGGGAGCAGTAGCATCAGCCGTTTCCTTGCGCGTTTTAAAAGGTACAGCCTTAAAGGAAATGATGCACCTTATTGAAGTGCTTCCCGAAGGAGACCTTGGAAAATTGAACAAGCAGCGCCGTTTGAAGGACCAAGAGATTATTCATATTCCCTATCAAAAAAGGAAAAAGCTCAGGTGATTTAATGATCAATAATTATTTTGTTGCGCCCATTGGAGGCATGCTAAAATTGAGTTCAAATAAAATTGAAAAAGGAATTTTGTTTGCGAGCCATGCAGCCTATGATGTTTATGACTTAAAAGAAGATGGAGCTGAAAAATGGGTGAAAGCATTAATTATCACATTAAGCCTGATTTCAAAAAACCATTTCAGTAGTGCCCTGAATGTGCTTAAATCACAAAAAGATCTTTACTATGCAACTAAGTTTATTGGATCAGCAAAGGATATCATTGAAGCCAGGTCGCTTACCGCTAATGATGATAATGAGATAAGGATAAAACGGGTCACAACGCGTTTGCTTGATATCGGAAACTTTTTAGACACAGCCCAGTTTTTGAAGAAAAACGAAATTTTCAAAATGCAATGGACCTCTTACTTGGCAAACAAGATCGGTTCTAGCCATCTTTCAACATTTGGAATAAATATTGATAAAATTCCCTTATTAGGAAAATGGTTGGGCTGGAAAACGATTGAAGAAGTGCCCGTTTTAGGTTGTATGACCAGAACACCTAAAGATGTTTTTGTCTTTAGCGCTTGTAGTATTGAAGTCCTTCATACGCTATATAAAGCTGCTAAATTCGTGTGGAATGGGGGGGATGTATCCAAAAAAATGACACGTGATTTTATCATGGATGATTTACTTAAAGTGGCAGGCAGTGTGGGTAAATTAGTTCTGATAGCGGGCGGGCGTTCATATGCAGGTACGACTTGGTTTAATTATATTGATTTTTGCACGCAATGGACTAGCTTAGGCCGCTATTGCTGGAAGCGTTCAAGCGAGCGCCACAAACGATTCGAGCATCCCTCTTAAGCAGCAGATAAGAATAGAGAGTTTGCTCATCGAAAATTTAGGTTTAATTTCCAAATTTAAGATAAAAACTGCCTTGTCAGATACTTTTCAACACAAAAGATGAAATAAAATGCGAATAACTTACAAATAGGCTTGCCATAAAATAGGTGAATTAGCTACTATTTCTCTTTTAGCTATCCAACCGATAGTTGACCATTCAAAATGCTTTATTAGCCCTGGTTAGAACGTATTGCGTACGTACCTAGCCACATGCGATAAAGCCGCATTGATATGTATATTTAAAATAGCAGCCGACACAAAGTTTGCTGAAGATTAGCGGATCTTAATTTGATTAAGGATTGTTTATATGGCGTTTACAATGATGGGTAAAAAACGTGGCATGATTCAGCTTTTTGATGAAAAAGGCAATGTGGTCGTGTGCACAGTGATCCAGGCTGAGCCAAATGTTGTTACTCAGATCAAAACTAAGCAAACAGACGGTTACACAGCTCTACAATTAGGTTTTGAAAAAATAACTGGCAAAACACAATATACAATTGACAAGAGAGCAAAAAAACCACAGTTAGGTCATTTTAAGAAAGCAGGGGCTGAGCCTCGCCGTCATTTGACCGAATCTAGATTGGAATCTGTTGAAAATTATACATTGGGTCAAGAAATTGATGTGGGTATCTTTAGTGAAGTTGAGTTTGTTGATGCAACAGCAATTTCAAAAGGAAAAGGATATCAAGGTGTTATGAAGCGTCATAACTTTGCAGGAGGTCCTTCCTCCCACGGTTCTGGTCATCATCGGCACGCAGGTTCAACAGGAATGCGATCGACTCCTGGTCGTGGATTGCCTGGTGGAAAAAAAGCAGGTCAGATGGGTAATGAACAAGTTACCGTTCAAAATTTGCGAGTGGTAAGAGTGGATCCTGAAAACCAAGTGATCATTGTAAAAGGTCAGGTGCCGGGTCCAAAAAATGGTTTGGTCTATGTGAAGCAAGCCGTTAAAATGCAAAGCAAAAAGTCATAAGTAATTAAGATCTTCTGGAGTTGAATTGTGGCTACACTTAAAAAGTACAATCTTGCCGGTAATGAAATTGGTCAAGTCGCGATTGAAGACAAATGGATCAATGCGGAAGCCAATGGGCAAATGATTAAAGATTATATCGTTGCGCTGAGAGCAAATGCTAGGCAATGGTCAGCTAATACAAAAACGCGTGCTGAAGTTAAGCATACGACAAAGAAACCCCACCCGCAAAAAGGGCAAGGGCGAGCTCGTCATGGTTCGCTAGTGGGTCCTCAGTACCGTGGAGGTGGACGTGTTTTTGGTCCAAAGCCTAAGTTTGATCAGCATGTGCGCATCAATAAAAAAGAGCGTAAAGCAGCGATCCGTTTTCTTTTAGCTGAAAAAATAAAAGAAAACAAAGTTTGGCTGATCGAAGATACAGCGATGGAAGCACCTAAGACTAAAATAATGGCGCAATTTCTCACAGGTTTGAATCTACGAGGTCGCGTATTGTTTTTAGGAGAAGGGGCTTACACCCAAGTCGACACTGAAGGAAAGTCTCAAAGAATAAGCGTTTGCACAGATAAACACACTCACTTTATTAAAAGTGTGAATAATCTGCCTCGCGCCAACTTTATGCTGGCTTCCAATATCAGCGGGTATGACGTAATGATAGCTGGTCAGATTGTGTTAACAGAATCTGCGCTGGATGAATTAAAGCAGTGGTTGAATTGAGGGAGTAAGAGTCGATGACAAAAAAGAGCCCATATCAAATTGTAAAGTATCAATATGTGACTGAAAAGTCAATGATGCTTCAACAATTAAAAACAGCTGAAAGCAATCGTTCTGTAAAACGCTGCGATTCTCCAAAATATGTTTTTATTGTTGAGCGTACAGCCAATAAAGCAGAAATTGCAGATGCCGTCGAAGAGATCTACAAGAATGAAAATGTGAAGGTGATGGCAGTCAATACCATCAATGTTAAGGCTAAACCAAGACGAGTCCGCGGAAGAGCCGGCTTCAAAAATGCTTTTAAAAAAGCGATTGTCACGCTTCGTGCTGGCGATAGCCTAGATAATGTATAATAGGAGCTTTGAGAGTAGATGTTGAAAAAATATCGACCTAATACACCTGGAACTCGTCAGCTAGTCTTGTCGACTAATGAACAATTGACGCGTACCGGAGATACACGTGCCACTGTTAAGCCTACTAAGTCGCTCTTGTTACCAAAAAGACGTACGAATGGGCGTAATAACAATGGACACATTACTTGCCGCCATAAGGGCGGAGGACATAAGCAGCATTATCGCATTGTCGATTTTAAACGTGACAAAGAAAATATTCCTGCAAAAGTTGCTTCGATTGAATATGATCCTAATCGTACGGCCTTTATCGCATTATTAAACTATGCAGATGGAGAAAAGCGCTATATATTAGCTCCGCAGGGTTTGAAAGCTGGCGATACAGTCCAAACGAGCGATGAGCCTCCATTTCATGTAGGCTGTTGCATGAAGTTAAAGTTTATGCCCCTTGGTTCTGTGATTAATAACATAGAACTATACCCAGGGCGCGGCGGCAAAATGGTCCGCTCGGCTGGCCTCTCTGCTCAATTAATGGCCCGAAGCGGAGGGTATGCAACAATACGCATGCCGTCTGGCGAGGTTAGAATGATTAACGAAGACTGCAGGGCTACATTTGGAGTTGTTTCTAATCCTGAGCGCAGTTTACGTAGCGAAGGAAAAGCTGGTCGAAAACGCTGGAAAGGGATACGCCCGACAGTTAGAGGTACTGCTATGAATCCTGTAGACCATCCGCACGGCGGTGGTGAAGGAAAGCATAAAGGAAATACGCCGCAGACGCCATGGGGTCTGTATACAAAGGGACTTGTCACAAGATCCAATAAGAAGTCTAACAAGCTTATCGTGAAACGTCGAAGGAAGAAGTAGTTATGGCAAGATCGTTGAAAAAAGGTCCTTTTGTCGATCATCATCTACAAAAGAAAGTGGATGTGCAAAATAAAGAAGGAACAAAGAAGCCGATCAAAACTTGGTCAAGGCGTTCGATGATTACCCCTGATATGGTCGGACATACATTTGAAGTGCATAATGGCCGTAAACATATCACTGTTTTTGTCACAGATAACATGGTAGGCCATCGCTTAGGTGAGTTTTCTCCTACGCGAACATTTAAATCGCATCCAATTAAGAAGTAAAGGTTGCTAAAATGAATTATGCTAAAGCAATAAGCAAATACATACGCATTAGTCCACGCAAAGCCCGCTTAGCAGCTGGTTTAATACGCGGATTACCCGTTTCTGAAGCTTCTGTTCAATTGACGTATAGCAATTTAAAAGCTGGACGTTTATTAAAGAAGACTTTGGATAGCGCTGTGGCAAATGCTGAAACAAAAGATATGAGGCGTGAAAGCCTCAAAGTTGTGGAAGTGCGTGTGGACGCAGGACCTACCTTGAAAAGGGCCAAGCCCAAAAATCGGGGCGGCCGGCATCCAATTATGAAAAGAACAAGCCACTTTACTGTGATCGTAAGCAATCAAGGAGTTTAGGGAATGGGACAAAAAGTCAACCCAATAAGTTTCCGTCTTGTCCGTACGCGTGATTGGCGCTCCAAGTGGTTTGCAAACAAAAAAGAATTTGGAGATTTGCTTGTCGAGGATTTCAAGGTTCGTGCTCACTTGTTGAAAAAGCCTGCTTTAGTAGGTGTTTCAGCGATTAAAATAAAGCGCATGAGCGACAAGATTGAAGTAACAATAGTAACAGCGCGACCTGGTCTTGTTATCGGGAAAAAAGGTGCTGAAATAGATACGTTGAAAGCTGAGTTGAGCAAATTGACTGGGAAAGAGGTCTGGGTTGCTGTAGAAGAAGTTAAGCGTCCTGACATGGACGCTAAAATCGTTGCAGACAGCATTGCAAAGCAGCTAGAGAGAAGGATTCCTTTCCGACGTGCAATGAAAAAATCAATGCAGTCCTCAATGGACGCTGGTGCGTTCGGAATAAAAGTTCAGCTGTCGGGCCGTATCGGCGGAGCTGAAATCGCTCGTACAGAATGGTATAAAGAAGGCAGTACACCTCTCCATACGCTTCGAGCCGATATTGATTATGCGACAGGTCGTGCCGAAACGACATATGGCAGCATCGGTGTTAAGGTGTGGATCTATCGCGGTGAAGATAACTTAGCGAAGAAGGAGGCCTGATTATGGCTTTAATGCCAAAACGGACTAAGCATCGCAAGATGCAAAAAGGACATTATTCTGGATTGAGTAAAGGTGCAAACTTTGTTCATTTTGGGGAATTTGGGATACAGGTCTTAGAAAGAGGCTGGATTACCAATCAGCAGATTGAAGCATGTAGAGTTGCGATCAATCGCTATTTCCAAAGAAGAGGAAAAGTTTGGATCCGTATATTTCCAGATAAGCCGATTACTAAAAAGCCAGCTGAAGTAAGAATGGGAAAAGGAAAAGGCGCCGTTGATCATTGGGTAGCAGTTGTCCGGCCTGGAAGAATTCTTTTTGAAGTGGCGAATGTCCCGAAAGATATGGCTCAGAGTGCTTTACGCCGAGCAGCAGCTAAATTGGGATTAAAAACGCGGTTTGTTGAACGGGTAGAACAGGTTTGAGGAAATATGTTTAAAGCTAAAGATTTAAGAGATCAAAATATTGAAGAACTAGAAGCAGCCTATGAAGAGTCTTGCAGGAAGTTGTTTGAACTGACGGGTGCGTTTCGTTCTCAAAAGCAGAGAGAAAAGCCCCATGAGATCAAGCATGCCCGAAAAGATATTGCTCGTTTGTTAACGGTGCTTTCAGAGAAGCGCAATCAAAATCAGACACAACGAGGATAATATGGAGCAAGAAGAAAGAGGAAGCCGTAAGGTTAAAAAAGGGATCGTCGTCTCTAATAAGATGCAAAAGACGGTCGTTGTTAAGGTAGAGCGTACTTATAGTCATCCACAATATGGCAAAATTGTCACTCGTGGCAAAAAGTATTATGCACACAACGAAACTCCTTTGCAAATTGGCGATGAAGTCAAAATTATGGAGACACGCCCCTTATCTAAGTTAAAGAGATGGCGCGTAGTCGCATAAGATTAATAGACAAATAGCGTTGGAGTTTGCAAGTCATGATTCAGCAAGAAACCGAGCTCGAAGTTGCCGATAATTCAGGCGCAAAGCGGGTAAAGTGCTTTAAAGTATTAGGCGGATCAAAACGTCGTTACGCCCATGTAGGGGACATCGTTGTCGCCTCGGTTCAAGATGCTCATCCTGAGGGGAGTGTAAAGAAAGGGGACGTAGTAAAGGTCGTTATTATCCGCACAAAATCTTACATTAAGCGTAAGGATGGAACAAAAATTCGATTTGATTCGAACAGCTGTGTCCTTATCGATGACAAGAAGAATCCAAAAGGGACGCGTATCTTTGGGCCGGTGGCACGTGAAGTGCGCGACAGAGACTTTTTAAAAATTAGCTCTCTGGCTCCAGAAGTGATATAATTAGTGAGGCTATGACGAAAATGGAAAATACGCCAAGTGGATCAAAAAAAATTCGCAAGGGAGACACAGTTGTTGCCATTACAGGTAATAACCGAGGTCAAACAGGCATCGTGCAATCGTGCAGTGGTGATAAAGTGGTGGTCCAAGGCCTTAACGTGCGAAAAAAGCATGTCAAACGCAGCCAGGATGCTCCAAAGGGCAGGATTGTAGAAATTGAAAAGCCTATCCATATCTCAAATTTAAAAGTTTGTGTGGAAGGGGACTCTGCGGTTAAGTTAAAAGTACGTAGTAATGAACAGGGACAGCGCCAATTTGTTTATAGCAATGGCGATAAAGAAGTTGTCTATCGTTCAGTAAAAAAACCTAAGTGAGTAGAAAAAGACAATGTCTAGGTTAAAGAAGAGATATTTAGCTGATATAAAACCAGCCTTGCAAGCAAAATTTGCTTACAAAAACCCCATGCAGGTTCCGGGCTTGAAAAAGATCGTGATCAATATGGGAATTGCAGAAGCATCGAAAGACAAAAATTCTATCCAGGATTGCGTCAAAGAAATGACGATGCTTTCAGGTCAAAAGCCTATCATTACAAAAGCCAAGAAAGCGATTTCTAACTTTAAACTTCGTGAAGGGCAACCTATCGGAATCAAAGTGACTTTGCGCGGCCAAAGAATGTATGATTTTCTTGATCGTTTTGTAAATATCGTCAGTCCGCGTATTCGTGACTTTAGGGGATTTCCTTCCAAATGTGACGGAATGGGAAATTTCACATTAGGTTTAGAAGATCAGCAAATCTTCCCTGAAATCAACCTGGACGCGGTCAAAAAGACTCAAGGGATGCATATTACGTTTGTGACGAGCGCCCAAACAGATGAAGAATGTGTCGAACTCTTAAGATTACTAGGCGTTCCATTTAAAAATTTACCGATTATGGTAGCAGCTTAATAGGAGAAGGAATCATGGCAGTCAGTGACCCAGTAGCCGATTTCCTCACAAGGATACGCAACGCCACAAAAGCTCAGCATCGCTATGTCGATGTAGATTGGAGCAAAATGAAGCAAACTCTTGCTGAGATTCTCAAAAATCAAGGATTTATTGAAAACTATTTGGTAAAAGTTGATGAAACTCAGCGTGGAACGATTCGTATGTTTTTAAAATATACTAATGGTCGCCATCCTGTAATTCAAGGCCTCAAAAGAATTTCTAAACCAGGCTTACGCAAGTACGTTGGTCACCAAGAAATCCCCCGTTTCTATGGAAATATGGGATTATCCATTGTTTCGACTTCTCAGGGAGTCATGGCAGGCAATGAGGCGACTCAGCGTAAAATTGGCGGCGAGCTTCTGTGTTTGATTTGGTAACGATCGAAGGAGAAAGTGATAATGTCTCGTAAAGGTAAACTTCCTATTCCTCTTCCTTCAGGCGTTGAGGTTAAAGTCTCGGACAATGAAGTATCTGTTAAAGGGCCTAAAGGCCTGTTAACACAAAAGCTTGTCTCAGGCGTAAATGTAATAGTTCAAGGAAATGAAGTTCTGGTTTCTTTAGCTGATGAAGAGTCAGATCTGGCACATTACCATGGTTTGTACCGAACACTTATACATAATATGGTAGTGGGTACAACCGAGGGTTTTGAAAAAAAATTAGAAATGATCGGAGTAGGATATCGGGCAGCTGTACAAGGCGACCTGCTAGACCTGCAATTAGGCTTTTCACATCCGACTAAACTGCCTATCCCTAAAGGAATAGCAGTAAAAGTGGATAAAAATACTCAAATTACCCTAACGGGATTTGACAAGCATCTAATTGGACAATTTGCCGCAACGATCAGAAGTCAGCGTCCTCCTGAACCTTATCAAGGTAAAGGAATACGCTATGTTGGAGAATATGTACGAAAGAAAGCAGGTAAAGCTGCTGCTAAGAAGTAATTGCTTAAGGAATGTTATGATTAGTATCGCACACAAAAATGCAGTGCTCCGTTCAAAAAGAGCTTTAAGAGTACGTAAAAAACTTCGTGGTACAGGTGCCAAGCCTCGCTTATGCGTGGTAAAGAGCAATGCCCACATTCAAGCGCAGCTTATTGATGATGAAGCAGGAATTACACTGGGTGGAACAGCTACGTTTGCAAAAGAATTCCGTAATACGGAATTCAGCAAAAAAAATAAAGCATCCGCGCGCAAATTAGGCGAACAGATTGCTGAGATTGCCAAGAGCAAAAACATTAAAGAAGTGGTCTTCGATCGTGGACCTTTTAAATACCATGGAATTTTAGCCGAGCTTGCTGATGCAGCGCGTGCTGGCGGTCTACAATTTTAAGAAGGAATAAGGAAGAGTCATGGCAAAAAACAATGAGTCTCCAAGAAAAGAAAAAGCAGATAGCGAGATCTCTGAGAAAGTTTTGTACATCAACCGCTGTGCTAAAGTTGTAAAAGGCGGTCGAAAGTTCAGCTTTTCTGCCTTGATCTTGGTTGGAGATGGCAAAGGTAAAGTGGGTTATGGATTTGCGAAGGCAAATGAATTAACTGACGCTATTCGTAAAGGCGGCGAAGCTGCTCGAAAAAATATGGTTTCTTGCCCTATTGAGGGGACAACTATCCCTCATGAAATTAAAGTCCACTGGGACGGCGCTACAGTATTTTTAAAACCAGCTCCAGCTGGAACAGGTGTCATTGCCGGTTCAAAAGTTCGTGCAGTTTTGGAATTAGCTGGAGTAAAAGACGTGATGGCCAAAAATTTAGGATCAAGTAATCCTATTAATCAGGTAAAAGCGACTTTTCGAGCATTAGGGATGTTGCTGACACGTGAAGAAATTAAGCAGAGAAGAGGGGTGTAAATAAAATTATGGTTACCTTAAATACACTCAAAAATACAACACGCCCAAAAAAAGCGCGCAAACGAGTTGGCAGAGGTATAGGATCGGGAACTGGTAAAACGTGTGGACGTGGTGAAAAAGGGGCTGGTTCTCGTTCTGGATATAAGAGACGTTGGGGAAAAGAGGGCGGTCAAATGCCTTTATTTATGAAACTTCCGATCAGAGGTTTTAGCAACGCTCGGTTCCGTCGTGAATACCATGTAATTAATTTAGATCAAATCGAAGCGGTATTCAATGATGGTGAAACAGTTAACGAACTTTCGCTAAGAGAGCGTGGATTCATTAGCGGTAAAAGCCATGGCGTTAAGTTATTGGGCAATGGTGAGATAACTAAAAAGTTGAAAATCCATGTGCATGCAATTTCAAGTAGCGCTCGCGAAAAGTTAACAGTTGCTAAGATTCCATTTGAAATTGAAAAATAATCTTAGATTTTTGCTATAATTTCGCAGAAAACAGTTATTTCAACCTTTCTAAGAAATTTATAACCTGGGTTTTGCATTTAATCTCATTAAGAATTTCCTTGCTTAGGCGAGAGTTCTAAAGATGAGAGGAACATCACTCAGGTTAAACCAAAATCACGCAAAAGAAAATTCTTTTGAGGAAACAATAGCTACCTATAACCCCATGATATAGAGATGCTGAACGGATTACAACGCGTATTTCAGATACCAGAGCTTAAAACAAAGATTTTATTCACACTGTTGCTGCTTGCTGTTTGCCGTATTGGAAGTTTTGTTCCAGTTCCGGGAATCAATGGGGAGGTAGCAGTTAGCTTCTTCAGACACGCTACGGGTGGAAGTCAAAATCTTTTTCAAATGGTAGACATTTTTTCAGGTGGTGCTTTTTCACAAATGACAGTTATCGCCTTGAGTGTTACGCCATATATTTCAGCTTCAATTATTATGCAGCTTTTAGTTGCCCTTATACCAAGCCTTCAACGCGATGTAAGGGAAAATGGGGAAATAGGTAAAAGAAAGATCAATCGTTGGACTCGTTTTTTAACCATTATTTTGTCTTTCTTACAAGCCGCTTTGTTTGCAAAATATGCATTACAGATGAATTTATCCCGTCCAGGCATAGTGGCAGGTGAGCTTTTGGATATCACAGCCTTTGGAGTGCCTTGGTTATTCTACCTTATTACCATATTTACGATGACCACTGGAACTATGTTCCTAATGTGGATTGGCGAGCAAATTACTGAAAGGGGAATTGGAAATGGGATCAGTTTGATTATTTGCCTTGGAGTTTTGTCTCAAATTCCTACAGCTATGGGCCTTGTTTTTCAGCAGCTCAATCTTGATTCGCAGCAGCCTGGACAAATGAACTTTTCCTCTATTATGGTGCTTGCATCTGTTTTTGTTGTTGTGACTATTGCGACTATTTTAGTGATTCAGGGACATCGAAGAATTCCTCTTCAACATGCCAGACGTGTTGTGGGACGTAAAGAAGTACAAGGCGGAAGTTCTTATATTCCATTAAAAATTAATTATGCGGGTGTGATCCCTGTCATTTTTGCTTCTTCTCTGCTCATGTTCCCTGCAACTTTGGCGACTTTTATCGGCACAGGTAACTGGTTTGGGGATTTGGCAACCTGGCTTTCACCAGGCGGACCCCTGTATTTGATTTTCTTTGTTGGTCTGATCATCTTTTTTACATATTTTTGGACTGCGACTCAATTCCGTCCGGATCAGATCGCTTCCGATATGAAAAAAAATGGCGCCTTTATTCCCGGAATTAGACAGGGGAAGCCGACTCAGGATTATTTAGAAGCAACAATGAATCGCATCACCCTATTGGGTGCGGTCTTTTTAGCACTTATAGCAATATTGCCAACAATGATTGGCCGCCTACTTGGAGTTCCGCAGACTATCAGTTATTTCTTTGGGGGAACAGCCCTTTTGATCTTGGTAGGAGTTGTTTTGGACACAATGAAGCAAATCGAATCGCATCTTTTGATGAAGCGCTACGATGGATTTATGAAGAAAGGACGCGAGCGCAGCCGGTAATTATGGCTTTGTGCAGTGGCGAGGTTAATCTATCCTTGCAAAAAAAAGATAAGTTGTATAATATTGACAGTTCGTTTTGGAAAAAATTAGGAGAGTTCAATGCCTAGAATCATAGGTATCGATATACCGCAAAATAAAAGACTAGAAATCAGCTTAACCTATCTTTATGGCATAGGTCGGCATTTGTCGAATGAAATTATAGCTAAGCTTGGGTTAGATCCGAATATGCGTGCCGAAAAGCTCACTCAAGATGATATGGCGCGTTTAAATGGTCTACTTACTTCTGAATATATTGTTGAAGGCGATCTTCGACGTCAAGTTCAGAATAACATTAAACGATTAATCAGCATCCACTCTTATCGCGGAACGCGTCATCGCTTAGGATTACCTGTAAGGGGCCAGCGAACAAAAACAAATTCCAGAACCCGCAAAGGTCGACGTAAGACTGTTGCTAATAAGAAAAAATAAGAATAGGAGTTCTTGGCTTTGAGTAAGCAACCTGCAACTAATAAAAAGTCTGTAAAGACTAAAAAGAAAATTCAACAGAACGTTCCATCTGGAATCGCACATGTTAAAGCAACTTTTAACAATACAATTATTGCGATTACGGATCCATCCGGAAGAGTGATTTCATGGGCGTCGGCTGGGAAAGTAAATTTCTCTGGGTCGCGAAAATCATCTGCTTTTGCTGCTACAGTAGCTGCTCAAGATGCTGCTAAAACAGCAGCTTCAATGGGCATGAAAGAAGTTGAAGTGAATTTAAAGGGGCCCGGAGCTGGTCGCGAATCTGCCGTACGTGGATTGCAAAGTGCAGGCTTAATGATTACAGCAATAAGAGATACGACACCTGTGCCTCATAACGGATGTCGGGCGCGCAAACGCCGTCGAGTATAAGATCAACTATTAGGAGACACTTCATGTCAGTAAAATACGGCAAATTTGAAATGCCTCATAAGATTTCAGGCGATCAAGATTCTCCTGATTCCAACTTTGCCCGCTATGTAGCCGAGCCTTTTGAAAGGGGATTTGGGCATACAATAGGGAATGCGTTAAGAAGAATGATGTTGACGTCTCTTGAAGCGCCGTCTATTATTTCTGTTCGTATTGAAGGAATTCCTCATGAGTACATGTCGATTGAAGGTATCGTAGAGGATATGACAAATATTATTCTTAACTTCAAGGGCGCGCTGCTGCGGAAACTTCCTATGGAAGATGTCACCAGTTCCAGAGATACGCGAATATTGACAAAAGTGGTTGAAGTTACGCAAGATGATCTAGACAGAAATGATGGCCAGTACAGTGTGACTTTAGAAGATGTGGTTACTGACGGTAATTTTGATGTTGTTAACCCAGACCTTCATTTGTTTACAGTGACCAAGCCGATGAAACGGCAAGTTGATCTGCGGGTTGCTTTTGGACGGGGATATGTCCCATCTGAACGGCATGTGGTCCGTGATAAAACTTCTGATGAAATCCTGGTAGATTCTGCTTTTTCACCAGTAAGGTTGGTAAATTATTTTGTAGAGAATACACGCGTCGGGCAAGACACCGATTTTGATCGTCTGATTATAGAAGTGACGACAGATGGGCGAATTACACCTGCGGAAGCATTAAGTTTTGCTGTTCAAATTGGCCTTAAGCACTTTGAAGTGTTTAATCAATTTAATAATTATTCTTTATCTTTTGATGAAAAGGGTGGAGATGGGGATGGCGATCAGGATGAACTAATGGATAAATTGTCATTAGGCATTGATGAAATTGAGCTTTCCGTACGTTCTGCAAATTGCCTTACAGGAGCAAACATTGAAACTCTTGCTGAGCTCGTTTGTATTCCGGAGCGAAGAATGCTTGAATTTAGAAATTTTGGTAAAAAATCTCTCAATGAAATCAAAGCTAAATTACATGAAATGGGATTACATCTTGGCATGGAATTGGGACGTTTTGGGATTTCACCTGATAACGTAAAAGACAAAGTTAGACAATATCGGGATGAGAAGAAGAAAAAGAAAGAATTAATTAAACACGAAGATGCTAAGTAGGTAACAGTTATGAGACACCTCAATCAAACATGTAAGCTTAATCGAACAACGTCACATAGACGTTGCATGTTTGCAAATATGTTAAAATCACTGATCTTCAATGAACGTATTCAAACTACAGTTCCTAAAGCGAAAGCATTACGACGCTATGCAGATCGTATGATTACTTTAGCGAAGAAGAATACCCTTTCTGCACGCCGTCAGGCTATTGGAGAATTGATGATCCGTTTCAACACACTGACTCCTAAAGAGCAGCGTGCAGCGAAAGGTGGAGATACGAATGCTTTTAATGATGACCGTTTTGTAATTGCAAAATTGTTTGATGAATTAGGCACGCGTTTTGTGAACCGAAATGGTGGATATACAAGGATTATTAAGCAAGGTCATCGCGTTGGAGACAATGCGCATACTTGCATTATTGAATACCTCGCTGACTAAGTCCAATATTCCTTAAGAAGCTGTTTAACAGCTTCTTAAGCGATTTTTTTTACATATGCTTTATATTTTCATTAATAATTTGATAATCCTCTTATTATTTAATAACATCATTCATACCCCGCCCTTGACGGAAAAACGCTAAGAATAATAGCCTGAGTTTTGAGTTTATCTCATTGAAAGTAAGGGATATTGTGCCTATTGGATTCTATTTAAACCAACCAATTTATTGGAGATGGTGGAGTTTTAACTTGTGTTAACTTCTTAAACTTGCTAAAATTTATCTTAATTATAACAATCATAATTGTAATGAGTGATTCAATGAGCTATGTAGAAAATCATATTCGTAATTTAGATAGCCGTATCTGGCATGGAGTGGAAAAAGTTGCTTCAAAATACCCCAATGCAAGCAGATTTCTTGCTATTCCTGTTGCCATTGGGATTTTAATTCGAGATACAGTTGCCATCCCTGCAAGAGGCGTAGAAGAATTTTATTTATATCTAAAAAGCAAAGCAAATGCCGAGCAAAGCCAGCATATGAGGCTTAAGCAGCAAAATGAAGCTAATTGTTATTCCCATTGTGCTCTCAAGTGTGCGGTATTGACCCCCTTTTCACCCTTAGTGGGTACCGTTGATGCTATCGTATCTTTTGTTAAAATGGCTTTATTCCCGTTAAAAACAGCCAAAATAAATGCAATTCAGCTCGATTTTGAATTCTTTTTACAGGAAATGAACTATAGTGATACTTGTTGCGGAGAAGATTTTGCTAACGAAGTTGAATTTGCAAAAGCAAGTTTCAAGCGCTTTCTTAGCAGAATATCAAATGCATCAAGTCATGAGGAAGTAAAGAGCATCTCTTTTACTGAAGATGTGAAAAGAGAATTACAAAATGAAGTGGGTTTGAAGACTTTTTATATGATAAGATCCCAAGATAGATATTCGCGCATTAACAGCCGAATGACGTCGCTAAACCGAGAGAATAAAATGTTAAGCGATAGATGGAAAACTTATCAAGAAAATCTAATTTCTACTAATCCGAACCTAGATAACTCGCAATTGATTTTTAACTTTTATTTTTCTTAAAACTAAAAATATTTGATCTATGAATACGATCGTTTTTTTAGCTTTATTAATTTAGTTACCTGGACATCTATTCTTAATAGATTTCAATTCGTCTCTTATTCTTTAGGTATACAATTTGATCAAACTGTTTATGTAATTAAACTTTGAGGCATGAATTCTAATATTTCAAATAAAAAAATAGTGCATAATTTATTTTGCTAAAAAAAATAATTTAATTTTTTTTTATATTTTTCTAATTAACAAAATGGTGAACATATGAGCTATGTAGAATGTAAAATACGTGAATTTGATAGCAAAATGTGGCTTGATGTTGAAAATAAAGCTATCAGTCATCCTCAAACCAGTAGGCTATGTGCGCTTCCTATTGCAATTGTAACCTTGGTGAGAGATACACTTGCCAATCCCGCAAGGTGTGGGGAGGAAATAGTGTTGACGTTGAAAAGTTTAACAGCATTTAAAATTGATTCGCATATTTTGTATGCAGTAAAATACGCAATACTTACACCGTTTTCTCCTTTTATAGGGGTTGTTGATGCTATCATCTCATTTATTAAAGTTTTCATTTCACCATTAAGGACTGCCAGAATCAATTGCGCAAAGCAAGATTTTGAAACATTAAAAGAACAGGATAATATTCGAAGTTTTATGGATTTGCAATTTGCTGATGCGATCTTTGAGCGTTTTGAAAAACAAGTAAGTTCAGCTCCAAATGTCCCTGCTGTCCAGAGTAACAATTTCTTACGCGATGATATTTCAAAAGCCAAATTGATTGAGGAAATTGCATTAAAAAATATTAGATTGAATGAGGCAGATCGAATAAAGAATGATAAGTTCAATGAAATAAAAAATAATTTTCACCTATGGCATAATGGATTACGGTCATTATTTAATTTTGTTAAATTAGAGGTAACCTGGGAAATGTTTAAAACTGAACTGATACATTGGACTCCTACACGGATACAAATTCAACGCCCCCCCTATGAATTTCATTTTGAGGCAAGTTAATTGTTAAAACTAGATATTTATCAGGGGAGTGCTCTGTAAATAGCACTTAAATTTGGTATAGGGTGAAATCTGGTTTTTTTTACCACATATGAAAGCGCAGAGTTCCTGAATTACAGTTATAAAGGGTTCTGCGCTTCAGAGTTGAAGTCGCCTCTCTGGTTTTTATCATTCTCTTATTATATCATTAAAATTTTATTAATAAATTTGATTCCTGTCTTATTTTCTTTTATTCGCCTTAAATTATCTAATGTTTTATCGTTGAGATCTTTAAACAAAAATAAGAGGTTTCAAATGGGGTATGTCAATAATTGTAGTCTTAATATTAATTACGAAGCTTGGAAAAGATCGAAACACTTGCCTCTAGCCACCCAAATTCCAGCAGGCTATTAGCTCTTCCCATTTTCATTGGTACATTGGCGAGAGTTATTTTAGAAAAGCCTGCGAAATGCATTGAAGAAACCTATTTGATTATGAAAAGCATTAAAGAATATAGAGAGAGTGCGATAATCCCAATCATTTTGCTTTTAGGCGCATTGAAATTCAAAATCATGCCTTGCTCGCAGCTGGATATTTGTTTATTACGCCACTAGTTCCTTTGGTGGCGGTGGTCTACGCCGCGGCTAGAAGTTGCAAAATGGTCCTACAACCCCTCAAAACGGCCAAATTGGCTGCGTCAACCTGTGAATTTGAGCTTTTTATGCTTCAAAGAAATTATAGCAATAATAGAAGTGGAAGCGGCGGAGAATGGATTACTTTTGCCAATGAAACCAAATTCGCAGAAGCCGCCCTAGAGCGCTTTAGCTCGAAAGTTGATCAAGCCGATAGCCATGAGGCTGTCCAAAATCTTCACTTTCTAGATGCCGAAATTAGCAAAAATCAATTCATTGAAGAAGTTGCCTTCAAAGCAATTAAGTTTAATGCAGAGCTAAGAAATTATAATCAAACCTTTAGGCTTCTTGCTGAAGCAAATGTTGATTTTGCTGTACAGGAAGGTCGCTTAAATGCCGCCTGGAAGGAATTCCAAGATCGACTGATCAAAGCAACGAGAGAAGAAGCGTCTATAATGACTTTTAATTTTAATCATGGATAACTAAATGAAACATTTTATCAAATTAATAAGCAGCCTGGCTTTTTGTTTTTCATTTTATCTGAACGCGGCACATTTTAGCATTCAGGATCTGGGGACGTTAGTTACGGAACAAAGTTTTGTTAGCGGCATCAATGAAAATGATTTAATCGCTGGAAAACTCATTGATCAGGGGATTAATACCGATTTTATCTGGACCGAAAAGGATGGGTTAACTCGCCTCGACCATCAGTCCACTTACCAGGCGCCTTTGTTAAATAACCGAGGGGTTATTGCTGGGGTCTTTTGGTATAAAACAGAATTTTGGTTTGAAGCAAATACAACATCAAAAAACCTGTACTTACGTTATCTCGATGGAACGTTTAAAAACATTGGCTTTCCTTCAAAATGGAAAAATAAATCATTAAAGGATTGGCAAACGCCTTATGCATGGGATGAAAAGGAAATTGGAATTATTGGCTTCAATGACAAAGATCAGCTTTTGCTCATGAATGCTTCTACAAAATCAAAAGCTAATGAATTTGCCATTTGGGAAAAGGGAATGTTTGATTATATTGATCGAGAGACTTTAGACAAGGCTTATGCAATAAATAATAGCGGCATTATTTTGGGAAGAAAATGGATTAAAGAAAATGGAATATCCATCCCTATGCTGGTTCTTTACGACAGGGAAAAAAATTCTTACATAGAAATTATGAAAGACATCAACCTTTTTTCTGTGGCTTTAAATAATCTTGGTGAAGTGGCAATCGTTCAGGGATCAAAAGAAGAAAATTGGAAAGGTTTTTATTGGACGATTGAAAAAGGACTTAACCCACTGGATTTCTTACCTTTTTGCATGAATAATCAAAATCAAATTGTCGGTATTAAAATTTTTGAAAATACATTTTTTCCTGTGCTTTGCGATAACGGCAAGCTAGTTAATATTGCTGAAGATTTAAAAATCGGAGAACCTGAGACCTTGTGGACATGCATTAAATCTTTTGTTGGAATCAATGATAGTGGACGAATTGTTGGCATTGGAGAATTCGAAGGAATGATGCATGGCTTTATGCTCACTCCCCAGCAATAAAAAATATTGATTTGATCATAGGTTTGTATCGGCTGGATGTAATCCGCTGTTGCTTAACTTACAGGCTAGATTGACCATTTGCTTTGCGGATGGCTGCAATAATATTCTTTCAGATGAAGAGGTGTACTTCTCTTTTGGTTTTTATGCCAAGGGGACCGATAAAAAAGGGGGTGGTTTTGCGAATCGTTTTATTAAAATATTTAATCGAAGCCTTGAAAAAGAAAGGAGTCTATTTTTATTAGCACAGCAGTCGCTATGGAATGAGCAGCAGCCACAGTTTCAAATGTCAATAGAGTATTTTTATTAGGCGATGCTAGTTGAGTAAAATTTAGTATGATTAGCACTTGTTTTGAATTACCAAATATAAAGGAAAAATATGCAAACTGTATCACCAGTCTCTTACTCACCCATAATTGATTTAACGACCCATTCTAAAATAATTTTAAAATCTCTCAGCCCCTGAGCAATTGACCTTAGTCCATGAAGAATTTATAAAAAAAAAACAAAGAGTATGAATTGCAATTCAAGGAAGTTTGGGAGAAGGGTCCCCTAGAAGTTTCAAAGGCAAAAGATCAAGGGCAGCATCATGAATTTACTCACTTAGTTAAGCCTCAAATTAATGCTGTTCTTCAGGGAGCAACCTCCCTATGTTGGGTATATGCTAATTTTAATTTATTGAGCATTAATTTTATCCGTGAAAACAATCTCTTACCATCTTTTCAGTTTTCAGCTGCATTTTTTATGTTTTATGATAGGTTGGAAAAAGCCAACCTTTTTTTGCATAAAATAGTAGAGCTTAAAGAATTTTCTTTAAATTCCGAAGAAATGAAAAGATTGTTAAATGAGCCAACGGATGAAGGAGGAGAAACTTGCGGTTTTGCAAATATTGTCAAGAAGTATGGAATGGTTCCTCTTGAAGCGATGCCCCATTCTAGTTGTATGAATAATACAAAATTTTTTAATAGAGCGTTGCATTCATATTTACGTTTCTGCGCCCAGGATTTTAGCACACAAATCATCCGATCGAAGATTTTGAACAGGTTCTTAGGGAGGGTAAAGGTGATATTAATGCGATGATCGCTCATGTTTATAAAATTCTCGCGGTAAATTTGGGCTTACCTCCTAAAGAATTCAATTGGACGTGCACGGATGAGCATGGAGCGGAAATATCAAAGAAACTGACACCACTACAATTCGCTTGTGAATATGTTAAATACAATTCCGATGATTATATTGAATTAGGAAATAATCCTCTTGAAGAATACGGCATTCTTTTTGAAGCTGATCGCTGGCGCAATACACAGGAAGGCTCGGCTCATCGCTTTGTCAATGTAAAGATGGACGATATTATTGAATTAATCGGTAAGTCATTAGAAAAGGGAAGTCCGCTTTTAATTGCTTCAGACGTACGAAACGGTAAAAATGATGAAGATGGTATTTTCGATGCTAATTACGCATATAATGAACCGCTTTATGGTGAAGATAGGAGTTTAACCAGAGAAGATACTCTTAGATATGGGCATCTCGAACCTCATCACATAATGGTAATCACTGGTTATACACCTGAAGAACGTTATCAAATACTAAACTCATGGTCACTTATGGTAAGCAAAGCTATCACTCAATGAGCGTTGATTATGCCCGCCTTAATCTTTACCTTATTGTCATCAGAACAGAATTTGTTTCAGAAAAAGTCATCGAAGTTTGGAAAACGGCAAAACCTAATCAAATAGGCCCTAATGATATGAATTTTTAGGGACTTTCGCTCGCTATAATTAGAAAATGTAAAGGAAGATTTGAAAAATCTTTCTTTACATTCCTTGCAATATCCCTTATTAATAGTTCATTTGAAATATGAGGTTTTATGAAAATTAACGTCGCTATTAATGGATTTGGGAGAATCGGAAGGCTCGTTTGTCGTCTGGCTGCTTCAAATGACGAAATTAACATTGCAGCGATCAATGATCTTGTGCCAGCTGACAATTTGGCCTATTTACTAAAGTATGATTCCACCCACGGACGGTTCGATGGAGAAGTTACCGCAGAAGAAAATGCCATTGTAGTCAATGGTCATCGAATTCTGGTCTTTTCTGAAAAAGATCCGGAACTTCTTCCCTGGAAAGAGTTGAAAATTGATTATGTAGTCGAATCGACTGGCCTTTTCACTACTCCTGAACAGGCAGGCAAGCATATAACCGCTGGGGCGCAACGTGTTATTATTTCAGCCCCCGCCAAAGGGGATATCCCTACTTTTGTGATGGGGGTGAATGAATCGGCCTATGACCCTGGGAAAGACCGCATTGTTTCAAACGCTTCGTGCACAACAAATTGTTTGGCTCCTATTGCAAAAGTTTTATTGGATAATTTTGGGATCGAGGAAGGGTTAATGACTACCATCCATTCATTGACAGCTTCTCAGCCAGTGGTAGACGGGCCTTCTAAAAAAGACTGGAGGGGTGGGAGGAGTGCGGGCCAAAATATCATTCCTGCATCTACAGGAGCAGCAAAAGCAGTCAGTTTATGCCTGCCGCAAATTAAAGGAAAGCTCACCGGCATGGCTTTTCGTACACCGACAGCGGATGTTTCTGTTATTGATTTGACCGTCCGCCTTAGCACTCCGACAAGCTATGAAGATATTTGCCGTGCGATGAAAGAAGCATCAGAGGGCCCAATGAAAGGAATTTTAGCTTATTGCGATGAACAGGTCGTATCAACAGACTTTATTAGCAGTAACTATTCTGCAATTTTTGATAAGGAAGCCGGAATTTCTCTAAACCCAACTTTTTATAAAATTATTGCTTGGTATGATAATGAGATGGGTTATGCAGCACGTATCATCGATTTAATAATTTATATGGCATCGCGTGAAAGATTATCTGATTGACTTAACATTATAAAGCCACAATTTTAATTTGTAAGTTATCGAGCTTAAAACCCGATCGTAGATATTGAATTGGTAAGAATCAATTCCGGCCTATGCATGATCGCTGAAGCTGCAAAGATGTGATATGTTAATTTTTAAATAAATAGCTTAATGCATGAAGACTATTTTTTTTACTTTGTTCTTATCCGGACCCTCATGCCGCTTTAAGCGGCCTTGTTTATTCTGTTAAATTCACGCAATCTATTAGTATAGTTAGCTGGATGCTTATGCAGTGAATCAATCTTAAGCAACCCAGTCCTATTCAAAATCAATCCGATGAATTTTGAACAGGTTCTAGGCACATACGATCGATTTAATTTTTTGGGGCTTTGACGCATTCCAAATTTCTTTGAATCATTTTGGTATACATTTGCTATCAATTAAGAATAATTGTAAAATTACCATGAGTTTTTTGGATACCTTGAGGTTTGCAATCGATAGACGATTTTAATGTTTTGTAGACTCCTGGTCATCGCTGGATTTCAGCAGGGAAGGCGCATCCTAATATAGGCGTGCAGCCTCTAAGTGAGTAATTTAAAAATGAATTTTGAGCTCACTCCCGCTAACAGAGTGTTTTACTTTAGATTTGAACTGAATAATTTAAAAATAGCAGTGCATTTATAACCGAGTGAACTCTAAAATTGTATTTTGGACGAGTGTGCAAGTTCCGTAGTTTGCCATCTTAAAAAGAGCTTATTAATATTGGGCTTTATTGGAAGCGCCTATCCGGGGTTTGGTGCAGTCCTAGATTCGTTTTGGATACTTAATATATAGAGCTTAAATCCTTTATGCTTAAGAGTAACGAACGACCTTATCACTCCATTAGCAAACTGAATGAAAAACGGGCGTGGTTATGTGTCTAATTCATAACTAGACAATTGGATTTCAATGAAAGAGCGTAATTTGAATGCCATAGGCCATCAAAGAAATTTGCTTTCAAAGACCGATAAAATCCATTTGGTGAGAAGAAAGCTATTTTTGATATGTTTAATGAGATAATCGAAATTATTCGTGTTTTTCGATTTTCGGTCGGTTTTGCTCGGGATTTGTCGTTCGATGCAAGAGGCACTAAGATTTTTGAATATCTCTAAAGCCTAGTAATACTTTGTTGGTGAGGAATGCCATTAGAGCTTGTATTGGCTCTAAAGGGCATAAGCTAAACACTTAACAATGGATAAATGAAGTGGATTTTACACGTGAACCTATTATAGAAACAATTATAACTCCTAAAGAGGGTTATAAATTAGTTGTCAGAACGAGCAAAGGAACAGCCCAGGAAGAGTATTTTGTAGAAGCTGTCGAAGTTGTTTCATTTGGTCATGCCCAATTTTTCAGATCGCTCGAAAGGCCAAAATCTTTCATCGTCCCCGTATCAGATTATGAGGTCCTAGAGGTAAGAGAGCCACGCATGGTATTAAAAAATGCAGGGCTTGACCGCTCGATTAAAATTGGAGGGGGAAGGGAAGGGAGCCTGAAAGTCAGTGGTCGGGAGCCTGAAAAAACCATTCAGGTAGACTTAGAACAAGAATCCCATGCGTCTAAGCATATTCATGTAAAGCCATTGGACAATGAGAGCTTGACCGAAGCAAAACCGGATGTGCGCGTTGATAAAAAAAGAGACCGGCGTAAGAACTATCGCAAAAGAAGGGGTTCAAAAGGTGATGAGCGGGATGAGACGAGAGCTGAAGGAGAAATCGAGCCTAACATTCCTCAACTAGAAGATGAGCAGATCAACCTCCCGCCGCCCGAGGAAGGAATTGAAGCAGGCAGCTATACCCCTCTCTCCTCAAGTATATTATCTTCCTTGCTTCAGCCTCCTCCGATGCTTATTTCAGAAACAATTAATCGTTACCGCGAAAATGCCCTTTTCAAGAGTGCCTTTTTTCTTTCTGAAGAAGATGATTATAAACCTCATGACAAGGTTCAGGACCTTCTTGACGAAAATGATGATGAAGACTATGCGCCTGCCTTGCAAGAACCCACTTTTGTAAAAGAGCATGAAGAGGAGAGTTCTGACGAAGTTCAGCTTGAACCAGGAACAGAAGTTTTGCACCAGCATGAAATACATGAAGGCAACCAGGATGAACATGAAGAACTGCAAGAAGAAAAGCAGGATGAGATAGCAGAAGGGAGTGATGATGACTCTTTTAAGTTGGAAGAAGAGGGGACTGAATTTGAATTGAACCCCGTAGAATTGATTGAAGAGTTAGAAAAAAAACCTTCTTTCTTCGAAGAGCCGGACCAGCCTGAAGAGGCCGTACAGCCTGCTGAGAAGCATGAAGAGTTTGAAAATCCTGCCCATTAAAATGGTCTTGGGGAAATTTTCTTGACTAATTATTGGTTAAAGAATTAAAGTACCCATTCTATTTCGCTCGGGTGGTGGAATGGTAGACACAAGGGACTTAAAATCCCTCGGAAGCAATTCCGTGCCGGTTCGAGTCCGGCTCCGAGCATCTTTTTAAAGGGCTTAAGCTTTCATTAGCTTAAGCCCTTTTTTATTGCAGCTGCTTCCTCGAACGGCAATCCGATCTTTTATTCTATGCAGTTAGCCCCAGTCTGATCATCTTTAGTGACACTGGCATTCTTTTGGAAAAAGAAGTGTTTTATTGATACCCAAACAAGTCTCTCATGAGCAAACCTTAATTTTAAATATCTATATTTAAATTATTTATTTTAAAAATTCTTATTCTTTGAACTTTAACCGTCTTTTAGGACTCATCACTTGCAACAATGACAAGCAAGACAACGAAATACAAATCACACTCTATAAACACACAACATCTATTGATCCAGCAACCCAATTAAAGAGCTTGCCGCTGAACAAGGAGATTCTCGATCAACAAAATCGCGTTCTTGCTTCTGTGAGGCGGACGGTTGGATTAAAACAACTAGATTTGAACTTCCAAAAAAAAAGTTTTCCTGTATTCGCAGAGGAGAACCATAAAGTTCAATTTTTTATAAAATTTCAAAAACTGTAATTATATTTGAGGCAGTTTGACGCGCTCATGCACATTCGCGGCCCAGATTTACTTATTGTAAAGGGACCCATAATATTGACCCTTTACGACTTGCCAAACCTCTACGACTAATCCTATTGAATATAAGCGTACCAAATGACCCACTTAGAAAAAAATCAATAAATTAAAACTATCTTCTCAAATCTTACGAATATTTTTAACAAAAATATTCCTTTGAGATTTTATTAATCAGAGAGTAAAATAACGATCTCTTAAATAATTATGTAGGGAATTATTCAATGAAAAAAATTATCCTTTTATTAGTATTAATAAGCGCTATTTTTTTAGGCTGCTATACTGTCCTTTGGAAAAAAAATGCCGCTCATCTTAAAAAAGAAGTAGAAAATTTAGTTGCAAATATCAACAAGAAAACCGGCCAAGAGGTAATCAGTTATAGTTCGATCGAAACTTCTGGATTTCCAGGAAATATCGTCATTACCACGACGGACACTGCTTATCAGCTGGACGGTACATATAAAGCCTTTTCAAAAACTTCCAATTTGGTTTGGGATTTTATTCATAAAACTTTAACTTTAAATGGTGGAGATGTCACCCTCACATTCAACCATAATGAAATATCGGCACTGCTTGTCAAAATGTCTAACGCATCTTTGAATCTGACTTTCAATGATGAACAAGTGATGAATTTTATAAGTGAAAAATTTGCCCTAAAATCTGTGGAAAATCCAATGGAGCAGCCAAAAAATTTATTTTGGCTAAGTCTGCTTGAACATTTTCAATCATCTGAAATGAAGTATTCTAATGTGCAAATCAATCATGAAATTAAATTTTCTAACTTGCCAATCAACAAGGAAGATTCAAGCAAGATCTTAATGACAGGCGGACCTGGAAGTTTCAAACTGAATCTTGAACGAATCGATCCTATTTCTCATAAGATAGGTTTAAAGGTTTCTTATGTTGATCAGGAGTTCACACCCGATTTTGATCTAGCGATGAAATCCTTTGTTAATCTAGCTGCTACTACAAGTAATAAAGATATGTCAGATCTTTATTCTTTAAGATTTGCTACAATGGGAAAAAATAATTTAGATCTTGATATCTACTACAATGGCTTAACCGATATTTCCAATTTGAATTTAAAGAATTGGCAATCTAATTTCGTCATTTCGAAATTTGATTATTCTAATCTTTTGTACGAAGGCAAAAACAATGGAAACTTTATGGTTAGGATTAAAGAAGGCTCGCCTGACATATTAGAAGGTGACATCCAAAGCAGCTATATCCCTTCGACTGGATTAAAGGAATATTTAAAAAAATCCTTTATAGAAAATGCCGATTTTTTAGCAGCAAACCCGCCAAAAAATGTACAATTAGAAGCGACTTATAAAGAACAATTATTTTATTCTCAATTCCTTGCAAAATATGGCGATAGCCTCATACCTGATATAGGAAGCCTAGGGGAGTTAAAATCGGGAATAACTTTTAAATTGAATAATGAAAATAACACTTTTTTGAATGAATTGATTATTTCAACGATCAATTACGCCATTGAACTGAAAGGCAACGTTAATCTTGAAAATGCCACCATTAACAAAGGTGATTGGAATCTATCTGTGAATAATTATGAGCGTTTGGTTAGCGATCTTGTCGACTATGCCGCTAAAATTGCGCAAGTCGTTAAAGAAGTAAGCCAAGGTCAAATGAACATCAATTTAAATGATAATTTTAAGAAAAAAATTATTTCATTTTTAGATAAGATGACAATCAAACCAAAAAGTGATCCAAATAGTATAACAATTAAAATCAGTTTGGACGACGATCAACTAATGGTAGGGGAAATGGATGCTAAGCTTGCTTTGGAAAACTTTATGATGAACTTTGGTTAAATATCTCTAACCTTTAATAAACGAGCTTACAAAGTAGTTAGACCTTATTGAGAGAGCGGAACAAAAGCAAAAGTCAGTTCAGTTGTTTTTCTCTGCCTCTCAGTGGCTCTGATTAGATAGCAACTTGACCACAAGATGGTGTTAAAGATTGTAATCTACTCAATTATGAATATGGAGTGTGTAACAATCGATTAATATTAATATTGGGTTTGTCAAAAAATCTGTGTAAGTTAATTTAAGGGAAATAAATTGAATTTCTGAATGCAGATGAGCGCAACGAAGCTACGCAGCTAAATTTTATGACACGCTTGAAACGGATAAACATGTCATTACCCAAATTTTTTTTTATTTTAAGCCGGAGCCGGGGATAGCTAAATGTAAAACCCACGAAGATTTAAGTGCAAAATGAACTTTGACGGCGGGCGGCATGTACGAGAAATGTTAAACGAAGACTTAAGGTATGCATACAAATGGGGATTATTACCTGAACAGAAGCTTTCATTAACGAAAAGTAACATCTTGCTTAGGAATTGCGACTTTAAAATTAAACCTTTAGGGCTTGCATTTTACACACTATTCAATAGAATTTTTTGCTTGCACTCTAAAGCGATTGATCAGATATTTGTGATAGTCATTCTGCTGTTTATTTTTATAGTTAAGATGTAATTCAAAATCATGCATTTTTTTTGTTCCTTTTAAATGTTGGATTATCTTGTCAATTGTTTTGATCAAATTTTTGGTTTTTTCCAAATTACTCTCTAAAAACTTCCGATGATTACTCAAAACCCTTACTAGATCAAGATTGTTTTTTTTAAGAAGTGCTTCAATTTGCTTAAGCTCGAATCCAAGCTCCCTAAATAAGAATATCTGCTGTAAAACAAGCAGTTGCTCTGCTTCGTAATATCTATATCCATTTGCACCATAGTAAGCAGGCTTTAACAGCCCTATCTTATCGTACCAATGGAGTGTTCGGACGCTGACACCTGAAATTTTTGCTAATTTTGCAACTGTATATGCCATCTTATTCCCATAAATTTTCTTTTGATGTAAAGAATGCATGCATATTAAGGAATAACGTAGCGTGAGTGTCAACAAAAAAATTCATAAAGCAATCATTCTCGTCGTTCATAACGGATAAAAATTAAATTTAGTGATGTTCAACTTTACCCTCAAATTAGAAAAAAGGCATTTTCATTATACTGACAGTGCCTCATTAATTGGCAAACTAATGAGCAAATTTTGTGCCCTCTCTGCCATCTTTAAATCTTGACAAGCATCCAAAGTTATCCTAATTATAATTTTCAAACTTCCTCCATGTCTGTTTAGGTAGTTAAATTCACTACTTTTGGTAAGACATTTCACACATCATATAAATAACGCAGGTGAGGTAGAGGTCATAATCCAGTCAAAAGCCGAAAAATTGAATTGTTTAGATTATTATGAAAGCCTTGTAAATCTATTTCAGAGGGTTTATATTATTTTTGTAATCATTCAATAAAAAACTTAATTTTAAAATGATTACAAAAAAAACTTTACCAGGATAAAGTCATGAAAAAAATAAATTTTTTTGCTGTATTTTGTGGAATCATTTGTGCTTTGACTATTACTACAAGTGCTTATGCTAAAACAGTCGGAGAAAAGTTGGATAAGACTGTGGATAAAGTAAGCGAAGGTTATAAAGATGCCAAGAATAAAGGGCAGGAAAAGTATGAAAGTACAAAAGAAAATGCCAAAGAAAAATACAATGATGGTCTTGAAAAACTTAAAACCAAATAATTTGTTTTAAACAGAATACTGTTTACAATAACTGTATTCAGAATTTTTGTGGGGGACGAATGTGGGAATGCCTAACTTTCGACCTCAAACGAATAAACCCAGGCCGAGAGGCCTGGGTAACATATTTAAAGCGATAAGAATTTCAGCGATTAAGAATTTGTTAATCCATCCCTTTATTTAATCGCCAGAATAACTTTAGCTAAGTGAAGCGCAAATAAAGTCCTATTTTTTTGTTCCTCTAAAGCGACCCCGATTTCTTCTTTTAAAATTTCTTTGATTTGATTTGTCTGCCAGTGACCTTTTTTTCCAGTATGTTTGGATAATAACTTTTTATCGCCTTCACTAAACCAACTTCTCTGCTCAAATTTTTGATATAGATAAACCTTTTCGTATAAAGTGATCTGGTGTTTTGCGATAGCTGTCTTATTAGGGTAGGGGTAACGTGGGTCCCCGACAAATAGAGGAAGGAATTTATCTAGTTTCTTAATAGTTTCGCTGCACATGTTTTGAGAGCAATGCAATTTTAATGCATTCCAGAGTTTATCAATTCGATGAGTATGAAAAAAGGGGCGTCCTAGATTTTTACCCTCATCGTCCAAAAGTAGGGGATGAGGTTGATCAAATGCGCTTTTAAAGGTGCTTAGAGAAAGTATTAAGGATAAAGAAATAAGGCCTACCTGAATTTCTGCTGAACGGGCCGCAAAAAATAGAGGCATCTGATTTATATTATTGTAAGCGAAAAGGATTTGATTAAATTGTAATATTGATTTGAGGGCTACAATAGATTCTTGGACATATTCATGGCATTGAGGGTCAAATTGCAAAAGATTCGCCATTGTAATGATTTCCGGCATAAATAAATCTATTTCTTGGATAGGCATTACAGGAAGGTTTGGCTCTTGGTTGATTTTCAGCTTTTGAATACAAACGCTCCAATTCAGAAATTTCCCCGTCCTTTCAGAGTTGTTTTCATCTTTGTGAAGCCTAGCTGCAACTATTAAATCATGCCAAATTTTTTCGCAGCAGGTGTCGATCTGGTAAACACCAGAGATCAACGGTTGATCTTCTTTAAACCAATAACTTTTTTTGAGTAAAATATCCTGGTTTTTGATCCATGGTTCAAGTTCCTGCTTTTCATACCATTGCTTATTTGCAGATAAAATAAGTGCAGTTAATAATTCTCCGTTATGTGTGTACATTAGGGAGCGATTTTGATGATTGGAATTGAAAATATGAAGATTAGGAGATTCTTTTGTGCCTATACGCAAAGAGATAAGCGCAATCTTTTCTGTTGCCTCTAAAAGCAGTACATGATCTATCTGCTCTCTCTTCAAAAGTGCTTCATGCACATTTGTAGAGGTATTCCATCCTTTTGCTTCCTCTATTAAAGCCAGATAGTAAAAGCTATTTTGAATGAGTTCATTTCTTTTTTTTGAACGGAAAATTAAAGATTCAATTGGTTCTAATTCGTTTAATATTGGAGGAAGCATTTTTTTAAGGTCGGCAAGAATTGAATATCTCCTTTCATATGAAGACAATTGATACGTTTCTTGTGGAAGGTTAGACGGGATAATATCAATTGAAGCCTCCTCAGAGTCCGAACTAGAGTCTTCTAGTATTGAAACTGAAATTGTCTTTCGATTCAATTTTGTAGAGTATAATTTTTGCGGTGCATTAAGGGATACTATTTCTTCAATCGTTCCTTTTAAATAATTTACCCAACAGTCCCAGGTAGAGATGACGAAAAGAGGATTATAGAGTTCCGGGTTAGATACTTCCTTGTTCATTTCTTCAATAGCTAAATTAGACAAGGTCATGATTTGAGAAGACCATGCTGCATAGCTCTTTTTTAAAAACTTCAATTTTTCGGCACAATGATGCAAAGCATCAAGTGCCTCTTCATGATTGAGACATATCTGCAGATTTTCATTGCACTTGTCGAGAATATCCTGTCTCTTTTTTATCTCAAGCTTTGCCAAAGTTACATGCTTAAGATTGAGCTTCCAAAATATTTTTTTTTCGGGGGGAGCCAATATCTCCCTTTCTTTTATTACATTCTCTAAATTGATTAAATTTTGGAGGATATTCATCTGATGCGCGCTGCAGCCTATTATCTCCATTTGCTGCTGAATCAAAGGTAAATCACACAAGGAAATTTCATGCTTAGTACTCATGGGACAGAGTAAGAAAGAAGTCAAAAAATGAAGAAAAATTTGGTAATCTTCGCATCCAACCAATAAATTCACCAACGCGTCTTTGCTTAGTTTTAACGCATGTTTTTTCAACGTATTTTCTGGGTTCGTTTCTTGATTTATAACTCTTTTTAAATTTTGAATGATGGCTTCTAAACTATAATAAGTGATTTCTCGAAGATTGCTGATATTAGCTTCAGGATTTTTAATAAAAATTGAATTAAAAGAAGTTAATTGTTGAATGAGCTGTGGTAATAATTTAAGTGCTAGTTCTTTGATTTGGTCATTAAAGGCATCTCTTTCTGTCTTATTCGAGTCATAGCATTGGAAAATTTGAAAAATTAAAAGGTCGAGTGGAGAAAATGACGAGCAAGGGAAATTGATTTTTAAATATGGATTGAGTGTTAATACTGATTGTTGAAAATTCTTAGCTTCATCGACTTTAATATTAATTTTAGAAAAGAAAACAAACATTTCTTGCATGGTCAGCATAGGGATACGACCGCTTTCCACAACAAGCGCATTAAGATTTTTTTGGAATAATTCAATTGAAGTAAGTTTTTCAATAGATGATAGCAAAATGCGAAACTCAGTCCGGGAATTATTCGATTTTGTTTTATTTTTTTGGTTTCTATTAATTTGTTCAATCGACTTTTTAATTTTCTGGTTAGCCGCCTGCACTTGCTTTTCAAGTTTCATTAGCATGCATTCTTGGCTCTCGTTAAATGGTTGCCATGTAACCATGATATTCACTATCAAAGGAATCATCTTATCATACGTAGACCAGGACATAGGTGCATTCTCAAGGAGATTTTCAAAGCAGGCTTTAAGTGGCTGATTATTTTTATTAGATTTCGAAATAATAACGATTTTTTGAATGGCACCAAGATATTCTTTTAAAGCGACATTCAAGTCAGCCTGGAATCCGAGAATTGATTCTATTAATTCATTTAAAGGTTTTCCAGCAGTTACATTTTGAATTTTTCTGATCTGATGGATTGCTTGTGTCAGGGGATCATGATAACTGCTTTTTATTTTTAATTGAAATTGAACTAGCGAAAAGAGGCAATTATCAAGAGAATCTAAATAGAGATTCATATGTGATAGGCTAGGAGGATGTTTTAATACGCTTGTGACTACATCCATATCGGGAGAAAGAGATTTTGAACATATTTTGAGTATGTCTTCATTATGACAAGCATAGTACAGAACATCGCAATATTTTTTGAGATTTCTGCATAAATTCTTTGTTTCGTAAGTTCCTGTATTGAGCACTAAACTCTCAATCCGCACATAAAGATTCACTACCCTTAGATAGATTTCAAGGGCTTCAAGGATATTTCTTTTCTTGGCCTTAGGAGCTGTTTTTCCTTCAATTAGACAAGAATACTCCCTGAAGCATCTAAAAAGAAGATGGAGCTCAACAGCCATTTCATGTAAAACTTCTGATCCTTGTATTTCTTCTGTTACAGCTGTACTGTTGATGTTCACCATCAATTTCCCTATAAATGATCGGATAGTTGGATCACGGTTCAGTTGCTGTACAACTTTTATCATATCAACAAATACAATGTTAAAAGGAGATAAATAATTAACGATTCTATTTTTTATGGTTTCATGAATTAATGTTTTCGCTTCCTCTAGGGAAAGCTTTTCGAAGTTATCAAAAACTTGTTGTGATTGCAGTGTTTTTTCCTGTACAACTTGAGAGATCAATTCATCAACTTGTTCTTTGCTCAAGGTTAACTTTTTTTCACAAACTTCTGTACCAGTTGAAAAGACCTCACAATTGTCCGTTTCATGCTGGGAACTGATCCCATCGTTGATTAAAGCTTCATTATGTATTTCATCTTCCGATGAAGAATAGAAAATAGGAGTCGGACCATAAGTAGAATTAATATTGTTAATAGTAATATTCCTGGTAAAATAGGTAATGTGTTTAATAAAAAACAAATAACATAACTAGAAAATGCTTTTTAAGTATAGCGAATTTTATTAAAGCATTAATTTATTCTTTAAATTTTTTTTTGAGATTTTTTTTTGAGATTTTTTTTAAATATTTATTTTTTTCGAAAAAACATTTTTGAAAAAAAAAGATACGTTTATATTCACCAACTTTTTTAATAAAAAGGATAACCAGTTTTTGCCGTATTTTGTAAGTGGTATGAGTGATTAATTCGGTATCCTATTATAGAGGCAGTAAAACCAAATAATTTTTTAAGGAAAAAAATAAAACATATAAATAAACAATGAATTGTATTATTATAAATAATAACATAAATATTTTGGAGTTTTTTTTGTGATACGTTCATTAGAGTCTAATTTACCCGCCAATCAAATGCTCTTAAATAAATTTGACGCAAATGAAAAAAAAATTCAAGCGATTGAATTTATTCCTTCTCTTTTAAAAATTTTAGCGGATAATTTAGAAAAAAATAATTTTCTTTCTTTGGCCAAAACCTGTCATTCAGTAAATAAAAGTATTTCACGCGATCAAATAAGCTTTTTAAATGTTCAGGAGATTTATCGCCAAATTTTCTCTGATCAGGTGATTTGTTCAATTGTTAAAACAAGTAAAAAAAATTCTCTATTAATTCAAAACGATCCCATTTTGAGTAACCGGCTAATACAAGCCAAAATTGTACGAAAAATGATTATGCATACTGATGATGATGAATATGATGAGCTAAACCTTTATACCTTTTTTGTTAAGATTAACCTATTTAAGTCTCTAGCAATAAAGCAAATTAAGATGGATTCTAAAGATTATGTTCATACTTACAACCAAGCTGTGGCATTCTACAAGAAAGAAAATGAAATATTTGAAGGAGAATTAACTGGTCATGATGAACTTTTATTTAGAAAGTTAGTAAAAGTCTTATCTTCTATTAATACCGCAGAGGCGATCGAATTAATCGATAATGATCCAAAAAAGATAAACCGAACTTTTTTTTATAATAAAATTTTAAAACCTAATAAAAAAAATTTATTTTCAGTCAAAAAAATCTTGGATAAGTATTTAGAGATTTTTGAAAATTTATTACTTAAAGATTTAAATATAGATACTTGGAAAACTTGGAATAATTTGGAACTCAGTAATGATCTTTATGGAGTTTTAGATAAGATCACGTCCTATTCTGAAGAAAAAGGATTAGAAACATACGAAAGAATATTAAAAAAATTACAAACTTGTACCGATTATCCTAACCACGAGCATCGAGAATCGCAAATTGATCTTTTATGCCGTAAGGCAAATATAAAAGTGCAATATGGCAAAAAAAATGAAGCGCTAGAAATAATAAAAAATGTCATTAAATTATTATCAAATTTTGAAAAAAAAGAGAGTATTGATTATGAATTAAAATTAATTTTTAAAACTCTTTCATCTTTTAACAGTGAAGAAGCAATCAAGCTGTCGTTACTATATATTAATGATCCAATTTATGAAGAATTAATAAAGATAGTGGTTGAAAATTTGGGTTTTTCTAATCCTAGTGAATTAGCTAAGGCACCCTTATACATTAAAAATCAAGAAATATTAGATGAAATCTCTGAAAAAGTTGCCAAAATTTCCTGTGCGCTATTGATAGAAAATCATTTAAAAGCACGGCGTGAAGATCCATCTGATCTTTTTTGGGCTGATTTTAAAGAATTCAATGAAACTGTAGCCCATTCCAGTCCCTACTTAGCTGCTGAGCTGTATTTAAGTATTTATACATCTTTTGAAGATTCCATTCAATCTCTCCAGGACCCGTGGCTGAAAATCAAAAATAATGCTTTATTTAAGGCAAATTTTAATTCAACCCAATGTGAAGATCCTTTTGAAAAATGCTTTATGATGCTTTCTGTGGCAGAGCAAATGGATAGTTTTATAGTAAAAGATGCATTGATTTACACAATTAAATGTTTAGCAAATAATGAAGTTGAGGATCCTGTCGAAAAAGCAACATTATGGCAATTAATGTATAAATTAAAAAATCAATTCAAACTCACTGATATAGGTGACTTTCAAGACATGCTTTTTAAGGCAATTAATGAAATTGAAGATCAGGAAGAAAAGTTGGATGCTATTCTAAAATTTGCTTCGCTGACTAAAAAACAGGAAATTTTTGATCTTGCTATTAAAACAGCGATTTCTTTTAAAGCACACTTAAGACCACGTTGGGAAACTTGGGATGATGATATTAAAGTGATGGGAAGAGCGGCTTATCGTGCATCACGTTTATTAAAATCACCACAATTTTATTTGGCAAAAATTGCAAATACAGATTTAGAGCAAACGCCTTTAATTTTAAGTCATATTCAACAGCATCAATGGCCTATTTATCTTAAAGATCAAAAGATTGAACAGATTCGTTACTTAATTGAAATTTTCTTCTTAGAAGAATTGGAATTCAAGCATGTTAGCAGTTTGGGTCATCGATGACCAAACGGACAAATGCGTGCACCGGACGGTACCTTTCATCAACGTAACTGCAATTGATGTAGGTAGTGCCTTCAATTTGAGCCTTTTTATTCCCATCTTCATGGATATGGCCGAAACAATGGATGCGAGGCTTTATTCTGTCCCTAATTGCAATTTGTAAATCCTCACATCCCACTCGACGCCCGTCAATGGTCTCATCAAAAATTCCATATGGGGGGCCATGGGTCACTAAAATATCAGTATCAATGGGAATCAAATCCCAATGTTTTCGAATGTCTTCGCCCCGATCGCGCATAAAATACCAGTTAAAAAAAGTCGGAGTGTAAGGAGAGCCCCAGATCTTCAAGCCATTGAATTCCAAGCCTGAATCGCAAAGATAGTGGACACCTTTGCCAAATGTAATTTTTCCCTGTTCGATCAGACCATCATGATTTCCGGCTATTACAATTTTGCATTTATAGGTTAGACTATCCAGCCAAAGCATGAATCGCTGGTATTCATGCGGCTTATCCTGACCTGTAAGGTCTCCGCAAATGATTAAAATATCTCCCCCTGGCAATTCAGGTAGAAATCCATGCAGATCAGAAGTTAGATCAATTAACATATTTTTTGATCCATTTAGCGCTTCTCCCTTTGCCTTCCGAAGCTATTAAATCTTCATCCCTCAATTGTCTTAATACCAGGCGGATTGTTTCCCGACTGACAGAAAGGCAGGCCCGTTCAATATCTGAAATGGAAAAGGGACCTGTCATATTATCGATAGTGATCCTCACATGATGGGCCTTATTTCCTTTGCCATCAGCTAAAGTACCCACCCGCGCCTCAAAATCTTTATATGCCCGCAAAATGACTCCCCAAAAATAAGTCATCCATGGCAGAAGATTATGTTCTCCCTCATGCCATTTTTGAGAACTTTTTTCCAGCGTTTCATAATAACTTTCTTTGGATTCTTCAAATATCCGTTCTAGGCTAATGTAGCGACCTACCTGATAGTCAAACCGATAAAGAAGGAGCAGGGTGAGCAAGCGAGCTGTGCGGCCATTGCCATCCAAAAAAGGGTGGATGCACAAAAAATCTAAAATAACGGCTGGAATTGCAATAAGAGGCTCAACATTCCACTGACGAATGCTCATTTCATAGCCATGAACAAGGCTTTCCATGGCCAAAGGCGTTTCGAATGCAGTCGAAGGAATAAAGCGGACTCGTTTTTTTCCATCGGGATGGGTTTCGGTGATCTCATTATCCGTTTTTTTCCATTGTCCTCCCGTATGGGGAAGGTAGCGGTAAAGCCAGGCATGGAGCTGAAGGATCACATTCATTGAGAAGGGCATGTGCTCAGACGATTGATGGATTAAATTCAGGGCATCGCGGTATCCCGCAATTTCCTGCTCTGAACGCCCTTTAGGAGCGGTATTATGGGTGATCAGCTCTGCAATCCGATGATAGGGGGCTGTGATCCCTTCCAACCGGTTGGAAGATTCATTGGATTCGATCACAGCAGCCAATTGCAGCCCTTTTAAAATTTCAGGCGATTGTTTGAAAAAAAGCTTTTGCTTCCCCTGATATTCTCCAATGGTGCGCAAGGTTGTAAGTTGTTCCGAATTGAAAGAAAGGGAGTCCAGATATTTTTTGTTTAATGAGTGCATCCATCTCTCCAAATATTTAAATAGGGTAATTATATGTTAAAATTACCCTATTTTGAAAGCTTTTACCCTATTTATCAAGAAATAAAGTAGGCAATGATGGCGCCGCTAAATGCAAGTGCGACGGGAACTTTTAAGGGTTTAAAACCCATTGTCTTGTGAATGATATTGAGGAATGTCAATACAATAAGCCCAGGATAGCAAATTTGCAAAACGGGCCATAAAAAGGCTGCAATGCCTGTAAATTCAAATGTGGAAACGAAAAAAGTGACGCTCAGGGCGCCAATTAAAGTCACCGCATAGCTAATTTTATTATCAAAAACTTCTTTCTGAACAAAATCAGTGAAGGCCGAAATTAAAGCAATAGCGGTTGTTAAGCAGGCTAAAGAAATAGCGATGCAGACAAGCATTCCTGCATAGGGGCCAGCGAGCTTTATCGTAATGGCAGAAAGCAGCTCATCGCTGGTATACATGCTCAGCTGTGTACCATGAAAGGCTGCGATGTAGCTGAAGCCAATGTAGATGGCGGCCAGCAGGGTCGCTCCGATCAGGCTGGCTTGAAAGGCAGTACGGACATAATTTTGCCCTGTTTCTTGATGGCGCATTTTTAATGTTTTGATAATAGTCGAAGAAAAGAAAAAGGCCGCTAATAAATCCATTGTATTGTAGCCTTCACGGATGCCATGTAAAAACATATCCAAATTAGTCGCTTGGACCGCCTGGGTTTCAGAGCCGGAAATCAACCCTAAGAAAATAATAATAATCAGCGAGCCCAGCAAAAGAGGGGTCAATACCCATGCTAAAAGAGATAGAACATATTTTTGCTTGACTGTGAATAGAAAGATGATACAGCAGGCGATGGCACTGAATAAAGTAGGGGAGACATCAAGAAATGTAGTTCTGAGGGTTGTGTAAGCAAGGGCAATGCAGCGGGGAGTAGATCCTAAAGGTCCGAGGAGAGAAATAGTCAATAGTGCTAGTAAAAAGCCGGGGATGGATCCAAGCCTCCCAAAAAAACGGCGGTAGTCACCATCGAACAAGATCATTGCGATCAGCCCAAGCATTGGCATGACGGCAGCTGTTAATACAAGTCCTGAAATGGCAAATAAATTTTTATCTCCCGCATGCTGACCGATCACTAAAGGATAAATAATGTTGCCCGCGCCAAAAAACATGGCAAACATGGCAAGTCCAAGGGAAATTGATTCAGATTTTAAAAGGGCTAAGGCTTTCATGTTAATACCTTTTTGCAATTAATATAATTTTTTTCTTACTCTAAATAGACGGGTGGATGTAAGAGGTTAAATTAGATGTGCGCACTGCGCACATTTAAGACTGCAAAGGGAGTAACGGAAAAAATTTGAATAGATAAAAAACACGTAGGTCTACGTTCAATTTGAGGGGAAAGATGACAATAAATGTCATTTATTGGATTGTTTAAATAATTCATATCAATATTATAGCAAAAACTAGAAAAATTTGCAAGTAATAGTAATAATGCATAAAATAGATAGATCACTATTTATAAAGAGGCTTAAGGTTTGTGTTTAATACAATGTCTACAGCCTTCTTTAAAGGTGCATTAACCCATGGCAAGCGATCCACCACCTGGCTAGCCCAATTAAAATAGGCATCGATTCTTTCGTTATCCCAATCTGGCGGGGGAGAATGGATAAGATCGGTTAAATTACAGAGTTTATCTGCTAAAGAGATTTGAGCCGCACCGGCAGATTTCAAGGGGGCTTTCAATATTTGCAGCTGCTTTCTTTCCTGCTTTGCGAGGCTTTTATCGTCAGTCACGTCGCTGACAATGCTGGCAATTCTCACGCTGAAAAGTTGAATTAGCTCTTCCAAAGTTGTTTCAGTATCCTCGAGTGTGTCATGTAAAATGGCAGAAATGATAATTTCAACATCCCGCACTTTTCCAATTGAGACAAGCTGGTAGGCTACCATTAAAGGATGGGCTATATAAGGAGTGGCCTCTGCATCTTTTCGCGTTTGAAATTGATGCTTTCTTGCAGCGAATCGAATAGCCCTAAGAATATACAAAAGATCTTCCTCTGTCATTCCTTGGCCCTTTACATAGGCTTTGATCAATGTTTTTGTTAATTTATAAAAAACTTTTTTCATTTTTGGATGGCGAGTTTCCTCGTTGGCCTGCAACTCTAAGGCATATTCTTTAAAAGCCCGATTTATGCGCTGAACAGCTTCTTCGATAATCAATTTTTGTTCAACAGTCATAAGATCATCCTTTTCTCAAATTGATACTCTTTTATCATGGATTGATACTCTTTTATCATGGACGGACAAAAACTAGAAGTAGATTCAAACTAATGCTGTTTTTGATTCTTAATCCTAACCTTAAGCTTTATCATTTTTTTTTATTAGTGAGTCTTATTGAAAGGCAGGATCGCTAACACGGCAGGATGGTGTAGATAATCGCATGAATTACTTAGAAGTTTGAGAAAATACTTCTAGGCAATTATTTTTATATTTTTTTATCTTGGCCCATCCTCAGCTAAAGGCTATTTTGCTTATTTTATTATGTTAATTATCAATGAATTAACCTTTGACTTATGGGCGTCTTTCAGTTAGTTGATGCCTATGCGTTAAGTGGGCTTTCAAGCTACACTAGATTTTTGGACAAATTGCAAAAACACGTGCGGGGAAACCTGATGCTTTAGCAGGTTTGGGGAAAGTGCATACAGCCATTGCGCCGGTCGGAGGACAGCGGTCAAGATGGCATAACAGCTCAACCTGATAATGATTGAGGCTGAGGATATACCTCTCGCAAGCCCATTCCGTATCCCTCGCATTATAGCCTGGATCTGGGTCAATGGTCTCATGACCCGTCGCTGTTACCCCGCATTCTTCATAAAGATAAGCCAGCGATCCCAGGCTCCAGCCAGGTGTGCGAGAAATTCCGCTTTGATCATAATTGAGCATCGCCGAATTGCTGGGCCACCGTTTGCTCCAATCTGTCCTCAGAGCGACAAAAGCTCCCATTGGAATTTTTCCGTTCACATCTTCCCATGAAAGGAGGTCGTTGACGTTCAAGGCGTAATCTGGATTTTCAGCCACTTTATCATGGATGTCAATCACAACTAAAGGGAGGATCATTTCCTCTACAGGAATTTGAGAAACCGTTCTAAGTCCCTGACAAAAATGAGCAGGTGCATCAACATGCGTCCCCCATTGTCCTTCGAAATGAAAGCGTTGTGTCCATATCCCGTTTTCTTTATGCAGGGTAATATCCTCTACTTCTAGTGGTACTGCTGTTTCGAAATGAGGGCTTGCATGATCAAATGTGTGGGTCAGATCGACAAATGTGCCTTCTTTCAATTGTTGTACCAAAGGCCAAAAGGATGGTTGGTTCTGCATGGTTTAGTCCTTTTTTTTATTAGAACCTGTTCAAGATCTTCGATGGGAGTATTTGTAGCAGCAAAGCATCGTGATCATCGATATTAAACAGGTTCTTACATAACTTAACACGAAAATTAAATCTAGTTAATTGCAAGCAGGGGATGAGGTGAAGGCTCTCCTATTGGTACATAGAGATCAATGCAAATTACGCGGCTTAATCTTAATCATTAATTAATTCCAGATTTTTCCACTTTTATGTTAAAATCTGCCTTAATAAATAGTGGAAGAATAATAATTATGTACAATCTTACTCCAAATTCAGATTTAGCCGCTGAACATCCTATCTTTACAGATCGATACCTTCGTCCTGCTGGTCGTTTTTTTTATCAAAGTTCTATAGAAGCAATTAAGATGATGTTGGCTGCAGTTGTACTTGATTTCATGGCTACAAATGCATTGTATGGAACAAAATTAGCTCCCAGGCGGGTATGGCAAATTGCGGTCAGAGACCCTTTTATTGAGGAAATTGGATTTAGAGGTTTGGTTCAATCGGGTATTGGGCTGATTCAAGAAGGCGTTAGTCGTTATGTCATTCAAAGAGAATTGACGCCTCGGGAAAAGGAACTTCAAAAGTTGGTGCGCATTCATTTGACAGCTTTTATTTTTGCGGCAGCTCATTTTAATGTGAATTACAGTATCACCAATTTTAGAATAAAGAATTTGGTTTATTGTTATGTATCAAGTGTTGTTTATAGCCACTTAAAGGAAAACCATAAGACTCTTTCTCTGCCTTACCTATTTCATGGGACTGGCAATGTTATCGCTTTGTATTTTTCGATCGCCCCTACCCTTACTTCTAAAAGAATATGCGAAGGAGCGGTGTATGCAAATTTGGCATGTGCCCTTGCCCTAGCTAATTCTGAATGGCTGCATGCCTGTGTCAGGGATGCATGGCATCACATCTACCCCATTCATTCATAGGCGCTATTTAACTCCATCCTTCTAAATCAAAAAAGCTTCTCTTTTTATTATTTTGCGGGTTATATAAATACAAATTTTGATTGGGTAAAAGGGTGTAAAGCTTTGTTTGAATATTATTCCCATTAATAACAAAAATTTGTTTGCACGCTTTATCGGTCAAAATAATTTCTTTCAAACAAGTATTTTCAAAATTATTTGGCAAGACAATGTTTGTGAGAGGCAAATCTTCCAGTGTATCCACAAGATGGCTTCCATTTTCATCAATAAAGTTCAATTTGTAAATAGGAGGCTTGCTACATAAAAAGGGGAATGCTTTGGAATCATTTTGACAGGAAAAAAAAATGGAATTGTTTGTATTATTTTTCATAATCTCATTTAGGGTAAGCTGCTGCCATGAATCGACTAAAATACCTTGAGTACGATAGGCCCATGACCTCATAAATTCAAGATATATATCGATTGAAAAAGGCTTCATATCAGCAATTCTAGAACCTCCATCCATTTGTTTGTAATCATCAAATATTTTTAAATTACCTGATGCAAAAGCTCCATTGACTTCCTCATAAGCATTCAAATCTCTTTTCTTTGCCATATTATAACAATAAAGCGTTGAAAAACGGATGCATTGATTTCCACCTTTTTGGATGTTGGTATTGACATATTCTCCATGAAATAAAATAGAATGGCCATCGACATTTTTAATTTTTTCGGAATTGAGCTGATTAATCAAATCATCCACATCAAGGATAGAACTATTCATTGAATCAATTAACTTAACGGTACCATCGCTGCAAAAGCCTGCTGTAATACAATGAACGCTATTAACTAAAGGAACCAAGACCATTTGTTTTCCTAACCCAAAAGCCGAAGCAAGAATTTTTTTTAAACGTATGCTATCCATATCAGTGGCGAGGTTCAAACCCTCTCCAGGCAGGACAAAAATGGTCGGATCATTTTTAAATTCCATCAAAATATTGGATAAATAGTGGTCATAATGAGCGATATTGCAAATGGGACTATTGGAATATTCTTTTACAAGAATAATATTAAACAATAGCTGCCAACTTGAGAATTCGAATTCATTGCTAGTGCGCGTGTTAGGGTTGTAATTGGACCAAATATTCTCTAGATAGCTTGTTGCTTCTAATCTTTCCTGGTCGGTTTGGAGATGGGGAATTTGCCTGATTTCTTGTGGCGGTATTTGATCAAGTATAATGCGAGGCGTTTGGCAGAAACGATAAAGTCTGTTTCCGATCAGTGTTGCCGCTAATAATATCAGTGAAAAAGCTGCCAGCTTGGCAACAGTATAAATTACTTTTTGTAAAGTAAATGAAGTATTATTAAAAAAACTTTGATTTGCCAAAATTAACTCAAATCGTTTAACTATGGCTTCTTGGAAAAATCCACTTACTTGAACTGGGTGAGAGGGAATTGAAGAAATCATTTTTGTAAACTTTGGGTTATGTTTTTGTAACTATTTAGAATACATAATTATTTATTTTTTTGAATAGAAATAGTTATTTAATTTGTTAGTAAGGTTTCCCAGAGAAAATAACGTTAGATTAGCAAAGGTAACCCTGAGGAGGAGCGACGTTTTAAACAGACTGCCTTAGAAGCGGATAGAAAGTCGTCGGAAAGGTATCAAAGTAAAAAGGGGCTAGTGCTCTGTAAAAATGAATTGTAACGCCCAGTGCTGCTTTTTCAGCTTCACTGGGCTACCATTCCATTCCCTTCTGGCAATTGAAGAACGCTATTTCTTTTTTGGTAAAATTTTCTTTAAAGGTTTCTTTGCACTTGATTCTGCAGCACCGTTGACTTTCGGCATTATCCTTTTTGCTTTTATTTTTTCTGGTTTGACAGCTTTTGGCAGAGCTTTTTTAAGGCTTTTGGGAGAGGCTAGCTTGGTTTTTTCTTTGATTTTAACTGTAGGTTTAATCTTTGAATTTTTAGATTTTTTACCTTCCAGGTCATCCTCATCGCTATCTTCATCTTCATCATCATTGAAGCTGTTGTCCATAGCATACGGATTGTTCTCCTCCGAAGCTGTGGGATTGGTTTCGATCCATTTATTTGAAAGAGAGCGCAATGAAGAGAGCTTTGAGCTTAATGATCCTTCAATTTCGCCAAAAGGAAGCTTTTTAGCTCCCATAGAGGCTTGTTCGGTATTGAATTTTGATGAAAAAGCCGAAAAGGCTGATGAATACATGTCAGGAGTAAATAAGAAGGGTCTGATTGTTAGAGGTACTGTAGTGTATATATCAATCGTAATTTGTGGCTCGATCTCTAATTTAACTGCCTGCTTAGGAGGGCGCCCTCTTTTAGGGCGTGGGTTAAGCGCTTCATTCGAATAATAAGTTTTAGCTTTTGTAAATAACCCTTTACGGGCCGTTAAAATATCTTTTCCTACTTTGGTCTGGAAAAGTGAATGCTTAAGCTTTTCTACTAGCTGGCGGGGGAGGTCTAAATCTTCTTCAAAAACGAAATGAAAATGATTGAGCCTTAACCATTCGATGATGCGTATTCTAGAGCGCTCTTGATAGAACTGCTGCCACTTTTCCTGTTCTGAGTGATGGTCGTAAATAAATTCTAGAAAATTTTCGCGCGCTTCTTTTGATTGAATGATGTCTAATAATTTTTCTTTAGTATCAATATCGTAAACTTTCTCATTAACAAAGCCTTCCATAATTTTTTTTGTTTCATAAAAAGAAAGCTTGGGAATTAAGCAATAGCGGTCAGCATGTATTTGGAGTTCTTCTTCTAAAGCATCGAGTTCTGCCTGGGATTTGTCCAGGTCCACATAAATTAAAAATCCTTCAGAGCGGTCAATGTAAAAATCTCTTTCATCGTCTGATTTGGCAAAAGCCTCCATTAAACGATGACAACGAAGAATAAGTGGATTTTGCGCCTCTTGTTTGATTTTAGTTGACATGTAAAATGCTATCCTTTTTATTTTTTAACTGAAGAGGAAGTTTTAAAACTTCCTTTCGATTGTATCGAATTATTTGAGTTACAATCAACTGAAATTTGACAAGTTAACTTCTCCCTGAAAGGTACGTTGTGCCGGACCAGTCATTTTAACATTTGAAAAAATTCCAGATTCTAAAACAAAGTCGATTTTTAAAAAAGCTCCTGAGCGGGTCTTCACAAATTGTGGCGCAGTCATCTGAAATTGATAAGCTGCTGCCAAAGCTGCCGCAGTAGCCCCCGTACCGCAAGCTAAGGTTTCTCTTTCCACACCTCGCTCATAAGTTCTGACAGCAATTGTACTGTCATTAAGCTTTTGAGCAAAAGTAGCATTAATTCCATGAGGTTGCCATAAAGCATGATAGCGGATCATAGGCCCTAGACGGTCAATATTCACCTCCTCAATATTGGAGACAAACAGGACTGCATGGGGAACACCCGTATTCAGGCAATGGACCAAATAAGTGATGGAATCTAAAGAAAGAGGGGCATTCCATTTAAAATCAGTGGGAACCCCCATATCAATGCAAACATTGCCTTCGTCGAAGGAACCTTTTAAGAGACCTTTGGCTGTTTCTATTAAATAAGTTGATTGATAAGTGCAGTTGGAGTAGAGCCAATGGATCAAGCAGCGAATGCCATTACCGCACATTTCCGCTTCATTCCCGTCAGCATTAAAAATGCGCATGCGCACATCTGCTTGGGTTGAATTCTCCAATAGGACCATTCCATCGGCCCCAATTCCCCATTGCCTTTGACAAAGATTTTGGACAAGACTAGGAGAAAGAGGAAAACATGCGCTTCGATTATCAAAAATAATAAAGTCATTTCCACATCCAGTATATTTGACAAAATGCCAAAACAAGGATGGCTCAATTCCCATTTAATAAAAAGCTGTTAGAGGTCGTCGAAAGAGTCGACCACACGATCGAGCAAGCCGAATTCGAGGGCTTCCTGGGCTGTCATCCAAGTGTCCCTGTCAATAGCTTTTTCAATGGTGGCAAAATCTTTTCCAGTTGCTTCAACATAAATATTAATTAGCCCATCACGCGTTTTTAACATTTCCTTTGCCTGGATGTCAAGATCGGTCGCTTGCCCTTTTATAACTCCAGACAATAAAGGCTGGTGGATCATAATGCGAGAATGGGGTGTCGCAAAACGGCGGTTAGGGGCCGCGCATAAGCTTAAGATCGATCCCATGGAAGCAGCAAGACCGGTTATTAAAGTGGTCACCGGGGAGGTGATCATTTTGACTTGGTCCCAAATAGCAAAACCAGAATCAACCGCACCGCCGGGACTATTAATGACAAATAAAATAGGCTTCCCTGGCTCGTTTATCTCCAGAAACCAAAGTTTGCGGATAATATCCGCTGCTGAATTATTATCGACAGCATCAGAGATAAATATGCGCCGTTTTTCCAAAAGAGCATGTTCAATTCGATCTGCGATCCTGGATGGTGTTGCATTTTTATCTTTATCACTTCTGGCCATGAAAATCTCCTGTATATTTATAGCACCATCTTATGACTTTCAGTTTCCTTTTTCAAGCTAAATTAATATTAACCATTTTTTAGATATAACATTTGAGCTAAGCCTCTCTAACTTCCGAATAGTTCAATTTCAGGATAAAGCGGATATTGACGGAGGAGCTGCAGTACTCTATTTCTGACCGTTTCGAGGACGGCAGGATCAGTTGTAACGGTTGCTTTGCTTGGCTGGCCGCTTTTTTGGATGGTCCCAGCTTTACTATTGGATAATACTAATTCGATCAGATCTGCGATTTCCGACATCTCCTCATTTCCCATTCCTAGAGTCGTCAAAGCAGGCGTTCCTAAACGGATTCCGGAAGTATACCAGGGGCCTTGCAAATCATTTGGTATGGCATTGCGGTTGATTGTTATTAGGGCTTCTCTAAGAGCTGTTTCTGCTTGCCTGCCGGTCAGCCCGAATTTAGAGATATCCAGCACCATTAAATGGTTTTCTGTGCCGCCAGTTACCAGACGAAGCCCTTTTTTCAAAAAGCGGTCGGCCAGAAATTTAGCATTTTCTACAACTTTTAGCGCATAGGTTCTAAACGACTGGGTGTTTGCTTCTTTAAAGGCAATGGCTTTAGCGGCTATGACATGCGGCAACGGCCCTCCTAACACAAGCGGGCAGCCTTTATTGACGCTTTCGGCTAGTTCTTTTTTACAAAGAATAAATCCTCCTCTTGGGCCGCGTAAGGTTTTATGAGTGGTAGATGTCACGATGTGGGCATAGGGGACCGGATCGAATTCATCTTGAAAAACTTTACCTGCCACTAGCCCTGAAAAATGGGCCATGTCGACTAAAAGGATAGCTCCCACAGAATCGGCAATTTCCCTGAATTTTGCAAAATTTAGGCGGCAAGGGTGGGCGGAATAGCCTGCCAAAAGGACCAATGGCCTTTCTTCCTTAACTTGTTTTGCTAGCAAGGCATAATCAATCTTTTCGGTTTGAGGGTCAACGTCGTAGAGGACCGAATGGAACATTTTTGAGGAGACATTATGCTTATAACCATGCGTAAGATGGCCGCCGGAATTAAGGGACATTCCCATAAGTTTTTGGTTTACCAATAACTGACGGACATTTTCATATTCTTCGGCTGATAATTCATCGAGGCTTTTTTTACCCAGTTTTTCTATTTCCGGATTTTGTATTTTATAGAGCAGGATCGACCATAAGGCGACAAGATTGGCATCAGCACCTGAATGGGGCTGCACATAAGCATGTTCGCATCCATAAAGAGAGATCAGTTCTTGCTGGGCAGCCTCTTCGATCGTATCAATATTATCGCAGCCAGCATAAAAGCGATGTTTTGGATAGCCTTCTGCATATTTATCAGTAAGAAGATTTCCCATTGCTAGCTGAACAGCCAAGGAAGAAAAGTTTTCAGATGCTATCAATTTCAAATGGGTTCTTTCATCGACTAGCTCTTTGATAATGGTTTGGGCAATAAGTGGATAGGCGCTCTCAATATGGTCCAATGCCGCAAGGTAGGCAATTGCGGAGGATTGTTGCTGATCTTCGGGTCGAGATAAATAGTTCTTTAAACGTTTCATGGACACACTCAAAATTGAATTTCGGAATTACTATTGTGTCTTAAGGGAAATGTTTAGTGCAAGGATGGAGTTGCTAAAATCGAAAATTATAAAGTTTTAACTGTGGTGTTGCAAAAATCACTGCGATGAAGCAAGAGATAAAATGCTCGGATTTCTCAAAGCCTGAATAGATAATAAGGCCAATGCGGAAGAATTTTTTTAATATTATAGTTCGCAATTTGGCCGAGAGAATTGATCGTAAACTACCACATATTGCTAATATTGAGTTGTTTACGATCATTCATCCGCGGGAGCTTTCATCGTTAAAACTTTTTACATCACACTAAAATTGGGGCGTATAGGTAAACGATGCACCTTGGTTTACTAAATGGTTGTCCCCTTTTTCATATTCCCGGTCATTAACGAGGACTTTAAATTCACATTGGGAAAAAGATGTATCGGTTTCCCAAACCCATTCATCTGCCTTTACATTTTTTAAGGGCTGCCCCCGCTCCCAATTTAGATTTGCACCCTTACCTCTAATCGTCAACTGATTATTGTATCCTATGTCATATCTAATAGTAATCCGTGTGTTTTGATGCATTTTTCTTTGGGCTGGTGATAAAGAATTTGCCTGCTGCGAAGGTTGGGCTGAATTGATGACGACCGGCTGCTGGGTAGGGGCTTTGGCTAAAGAAAAAGTTTCCTGACTAGAAGCTGGTGTGGGCTTTGAATTTTTATTCGGCTTATTTTCATTTTTGGACGGTTCTTTTTTCGTTAACATGGTTTGCACCTATAAAAAGTGGTTAAAATTTCACTCACGCTAAGCGGTATCCCTCACTTAGAGCATATTGAACAGGTTCTTAAAGCACCCGCCTATTTAAGCCTGTTAGCTGTAATTTTAATGTATTGGCATTTTGAAGGAATCAAAGTCAATAAAAAATTTTCTATGAGATAGGTTCATGAGAAGGCCTATGGATTTTTATTGAGCTTTAACTATCAATTAAGGTATTATTAGCGAATTAAAAATGATGAAATATTAGAGGATGTTCGCCATCCTCTCCCCATACTTAAGGAAAACCTATGCTAGATGCCCTTAAAGTGATTTTAGAAATTCAGGAATTGGATATGAAAATGATTCAATTAATGCTTTTAAAAAGACAAAGGCAAAAAGAATTGGAGCATATCAGCAACGATAAGCAGTTCCTCCATCAGCGCGTGCATGATAAAGAAACAGAGATTCTGGAGGCAAAAAAACAGATTCGTCTGACCGAAGGAGAGCATGCTGAAGTTTTAGTGAAAATAAAGAAGCTGGAATCACAGCAAAATGCCATTAAAAAGGTTGATGAATATAACGCCATTACGCATGAAATTTCAATGGCTGACAGGGAACGTTTAGCAAAAGAACAGCGTTTAAGCGATATATATGATAAGCTCGCTGTAGAAGAAGATGTTCTAAAAAGCTTAAAAGAAAATGCTGATTCAATTGTTGAAAATTCTAAAGTAATGGAAGTCGAAATTCACGAGAGCATTCGTCAAATTAATGAAGAAGGGCGCGTTCTAAAAACTGAGCGGGATGAATTAGTTGAAACAGCTGATGCCGATGTTTTTCAAATTTATGAAAGACTTCTGCGCAATAAAAAAGATCGCGTCGTTGTCCCCTTGGAAAATCGTTGCTGCAGTGGCTGTCATATTATGTTGACCGCCCAGCATGAGAACCTGGTGAGAAAAGGGGAACGTCTTGTATTTTGCGAACATTGCTCACGTATTCATTATTGGCAAGAGAGCAAAGCGTTGGAAGATTCAGTTGTTGCGACGAAGCAACGCCGCCGTCGTACGACAAAAATGACTTAGTTTATCTGGGAAGAGAGGTAATCGCTGCCCTTCTATGAAGGGGAGAGGAAAGTCCGGACTTCACAGGAGAGGATACCAGTTAATGGCTGGGGGCCGTAAGGCTACGGAAAGTGTAACAGAAAATATTCCGCTGCCCAGTTTTCTTGGCAGACAGGGTGAAATGCTTGCTTTATGAGCAAGCCTGGCCCGGGGAGACCCGGGCCAGTGACAAACCCTATCCGAAGCAAGACCGAAAAGGGCATTTTCTGACTCCGCAGAGCCCTTAAAGAGTCGCTTGAGGATGTTGGCAACAGCATCCCTAGACGAATGATTACCCTGTTGACTTAGGTCAGTAGACAAGATCCGGCTTAATATCTTCCCAGATTTTTTTTAATTAGGAAAACAGGTTTACCGTCGAGCTAATGAGCAAAAGGAAGAGATTGTAAGGAAAGAAATGATCTTTTTGAGTTCACTTGTATAAATGCTCAACCTTTTTTCTACCTTTATTAAATCTCAAATGATTTTAGAACCTGATCATAGATATTGAACAGTTTCTTAGTAGCTAATTTGCCGTTTAGTCTGATCCACAATAATTTTTAACTTACTTTAAAAAGTGCAAAATAAAGAAGTAAAGTATTTTTAAAAATCAATTAATTCAAAAAGCACAGCCATATTTTACTTATATTGCGAACATTTTTGATTGAAAAGATTTGCTTATTGATATGCTCCTTTTGCGTTAGGTGAGTTTTTAATTCAAATTTCGATTGATCCCCTCAAAAAATTCCTTACGTAAATTGACATTGGAATTGAATTCTCCTCGCAAGACATTTGTAATGGTATGGCTGCTTTCATCCTGTACGCCCCGTGCTGCCACACAAAAATGGTTGGCATTAATCGATACAGCAACATCCTCTTTGTTCAATAAGAGGGCTAGTGAATCGGCGATTTGTGCTGTCAATCTCTCTTGGACCTGGGGCCGCTTAGCAAAATATCTGACAATCCTTGGAATTTTAGACAGGCCGATCAGCTCCTTGCCTGGAACATAGGCAACATAGGCCTGTCCTTTCATCGGTACAAAATGATGTTCACAAAAGCTTGTAAAACCTACTTTTACAAATACCATGTTGGCCTGATGTTCATGATGCAGCTCATCCTTAAAAAAGCTGATCGGGGGAAAATTTTCTTCATCCAATCCCGAGAAAACTTCATCGACGTACATTTTTGCTATTCTGTAAGGAGTCCGTGCTAATGAATCATCTTTTAAATCAAGTCCGAGTACAATTAAAATCTCTTCGAAGTTGGCAGCGATCTTTTTAATTTTTTCTTCTTTTGAAAGCTTTGTGTTATTGAAAAGGATTGGGGAAGGAAAGTTTGTAATGGCGGGCGAGGGCTTAGTTTTAATGGAAGTTTTTTTAGCTTTATTCATCTTAATATTCCTCAAATTTTGTTTTTTCGGCTTTCTGTCTGCTTATCTCACCCGCTGCAATTGCGAAGGCATTTGCCACATTCAATGAATTTTTTCTTCCTCTAAGCGGAATTTCGATGATGTAGTCAGCTACCATTAAAGCTGCATCGGAACAGCCATATTCTTCGTTGCCGACTACCAGTGTGAATAGGGGAGGGAAAGTAAATTCAAATAAGCTTAAAGCCCTCTCTACGGTTTCCAACGCAATGATCGGCCGCCTGAGGTCTGAAAGGGGAATTCCCCGGCGGCATACGACCCATTGTTCAGTTTGCATCGCAGCATCCTTGACTTGCTTATGGTCGATAAAGGGAGTATTGGAGGAAAAATAGACCGTTCCTAAAGCCATTGCTTCTGTGGTCCTTAAAATACTGCCTACATTATGGGCAGAACGAATTTCATCTAAATAAATGTCGATGGTCCATGGAGTTTGGCTTTCGGCACGGTCGCCCGTACGAATAGCAGGTAAAAGATTATGTTCTTTTTTTAAAACCTTGGCCAATTGAATATGCAGATGGTACCGATCCGCAATCTCTTTGGGTTTAAAAGAAGGGAGCGGAGGTGAATCCATCCAGCGGAGCAACCGATTATAAATGCTTACTTCTTCTTGAATATCTTTTCCTTGAGAAAGCCTATCGTAACAGTAGCGAAGTTGTTCGGCACATTTCTTATGTTTTGTTTCAATAGGAAGGTTTAAAAATTTCCTTTCGGTAAAATCAAGCATTCTTTCGTATAAAATACTCTTCCAATGTTCCTTCAAAAAAATGAATGCCATCTTCTTCAAATGCAATAATTTTGTTCGCAACATTCGAGATCAGGTCCCTGTCATGGCTGGCCACAACAACTGTTCCTTTATACTCTGCCAATCCCCAGGCTAAAGCTGAAACTGCTTCTAGATCTAAATGATTGTTCGGCTCATCCAGGATAAGCAAATTATGATCGGAAAGAAGCATTCCAGCTAGCAGTAAGCGGGCTGTTTCACCTCCTGAAAGTGTGCCTACAGGCTTGAAGGCGTCATCTCCTCCAAAAAGCATTTTCCCCATTACGCTGCGGATCTCCTGATCATAAATGCCCGGACGCCTCTCTTTAAGCCAATCAAAAGCATTTTGTTGGCCGGTCTTTTCAACGGCCTCAGAATGATTCTGGGGAAAATAACTGATCAAGACTTGATGGCCTAGTTCAACTTGTCCTCCATCAGGATCTAAAACCCGGGCAAGCATTTTTAGCAAAGTAGTTTTACCCCTTCCATTATTTCCTATCACTCCGATTTTATCCCCGCGGCTTAATTCCATCGAAAAGGGGTGGATCACTTCAACGCCATCATATCCTTTTTTGACATGATCGACCTTAAGTAGGATTTTACCCGGTGCTTTTTCACTTGGAATAAAACGGATGTAGGGGCGCTGAATATTTGATTTTTTTAAATCCTGAGGTTGGAGCCGCTCTATTTCACGCAAACGGGATTGCACCTGACTGGCGCGTGTACCTGCGCCGAACCTAGAAACGAATTCCCTAAGCTGGGAAATTTTCTTTTCCTTGGATTTGGACTCGGCATCTGCCCTTTCACGCACAGAGGTTTTGGCAACAACCATGTCATCATAATTCCCAGGGTAAATGATGATCGTTTCATAATCGATATCAGCAATATGAGTCGTGACCGAGTTAAGGAAATGGCGGTCATGACTAATGACAATTAATGTTCCTCTATACTGATGCAGGAATTTTTCCAGCCAGCCGATTGATTCCAGGTCAAGGTGGTTGGTCGGCTCGTCTAATAAAAGGGCCTGTGGTTCACCAAACAGTGCCTGACATAATAGAACGCGGAATTGGATATCCAATGGGATCGCATGCATTTTCTCTTGGAAGTATTCATGAGGAATACCCATTCCGGCTAGCAGTTCTTCAGCATTTGAATCGGCCGAATAGCCATCTTCTTCCGCCACAATGCCCTCTAATTCACCTAGACGCATCCCCACGTCATCTGACATTTCGACATCATATAAGCTGTCCCTTTCTTTTAGGGCATCCCAGAGTCTTTTATTCCCCATGATGACAACATCGACAACTTTTTCATTTTTAAATGCTTCAATGTTCTGCTTAAGAATACCCCTTCGATCTGGCAGGGTGACAGTACCAGAAGTAGGCTCTTCCATGCCCATAATGATTTTAAGCAGGGTTGTTTTACCCGCTCCGTTCGGTCCAGTCAGGCCGTAGCGATTGCCTGCATTAAAGGTCATTGTGACATCGTCGAAAAGAATGCGACTGCCATAACTTTTTGATATTTTTGAAAGGGTGATCATACTTAGCCAATATGTTTTAAAGCAAAAAGATTACCATAAAGGAAATTGAAAAACAAGGAGGAACTGACAGGTATTCTGGTCCATCTTCATAAAAAGTCTATGTACTTTAAATGATTAAAATATAAAATTAATTTTTTAATTAGTAAAAATTTAATGAATTCAATATTTAAATCGATGTATTTAGTGTTTTAATTTTTATCTCATGGTTTTTTAACAAAAAAATTTTGTAAATTAATTTCGATAATAAAAGAGATGAAAAGTTAACTTTTTCAGATTATAATCCCAGTTTTTACCCTTCATCATACCAATAATAAAATTACGGCAGCCGCAATACCAATTAATCCAACCATTACAGGGATAGATAGTGACAGTAAAGGCACAGCTGTTCCAATTTCAAGCGTTACTCCACTACAACCTAAAGCTTTTAAAACTAAAGCCGTTATCAAGATTAAATGACAGTTACAGTAAAAATCGGTGCTAATAGAGAGAAGTAATTTATCATATAAAAATTATTTTTTTAAATGCTAATTTATAATTATTTATTATTAATTCTCTCTAGTGTATAGTCATACCCTTATTACATGGGGGTTTCGTAATGCAAGTTAATAAGTTAGTAAGTGCTGAAAATTATAAATATGAATTTGGTCATGTTTTGGATGAATTTTCTATATTAAATAAAAATCCTAAAAAAAATGTCCTAATCAAAATAGATGAATTAAATAATTCTATTAATAAAAATTTTATAACAATAAAAAATCCTCAAAGAGTTGGTAAGAAAAAGTACCTGGATTCTAATATTGATTTAACTAATCTTGATAATAATGTTATAAATATCACTGAAACTCTAAATCTTGCGAACGAATGCTATGGACAAATGTCATATGCAAAAGCTGCATTATTATATGAATCAGTAATCAAAAAAAAAATAAATGAAAATTATTTAGCAAAAAGCTCATCTGAGAGTATTTTGCAAGATCTTTATCTATGCCATTTTAACCTCTGGAAAAAAAGCAGTGGCAACCAAAAATTAAAATATTTGGAAACGGCCTCTCATAGTCTTTTTAAATTACTTACAAAGGTAAAAAACCAAACAACCTCTAATTTATTCCATGCCTTTGCAAAAGATTTATATGAGGATGCCTTAAAGGAAATAGGAAAAAATAATACTTTGGCATTTAAAAATTTATTAGTATTAATAAACTTCGATTTGAATTTTATTGATAAAATTGTTGATATGGATATAAATCAACTTTTCGACGAAATTCTCAATAATATGACGGTGTGTATTTATAATGATGGAGATTTAAATACCACATTAGTAGAAGAAATGTTCCTTTTTTTGGTAGGAAATAAATTAATAGATAAAAGTTTAAAGACCAAGTATTTAAGCTGGCTAGAAGATGAATGTATGTTCAGCGATGAAGAATTTTGTGAAGAAATTTTAAGTGAGCAAGAAATTGAGGTAGTAAATATTTTATCTAATGAATTAAAATGGGAAAAAAAATGAAGAATATAATAATCAATTAAATAAGCATAAAGTTAGTTCTAATTATTTAATTTCTATAAATAAAATGTTGTATAGTGGCGATCATTAAAATTTACGATAATTATATATTTAAAAGTTATTTACTTTTGTGATCAACCAAAAAGATTTAATAATAAGCAGGATCGCTAAAGCGGTATGAAAATAGGATGTTTTTTTAAATAATTCTTATCTTAAATTTTTTAATTTATTTCAATGAGTTAAGATAAATTTTTTTTTCCTTATAAAAGTCATCCGCTTCTTTTTTTGACACTAAGTCACCCTCTTCCAAAATTCGACGATAAAAATTTGCATCTCCGACTTTTGTCCACGCATTAGTTTGATGGTTTTTAATTTCTAAATTTGAATTATTATCAATTCGAGCAATACTTTGTGAGTAAATGTAATAATTATAATTAATTAGATCATTCATGCTGTGTTCCTTTTACTTGAACTATTTGTATATATAAGATTCTAATTTTTTAATCTGCAGCTTATCGGCCAATGGCTTTAAAGCGGAAGCATACATTGTCAGTGAGATTGGATTTACCAGTTGAGGGTCGATTGTACCTGTTCTTAGCCTGTCATATAATCCATGTGAGTATTCTTTAATGCAATTTAAACTACCATCCATAATCACATCAAGATGGATCTGAAGCTCAACGATCATCATTTTATCTGACCGCACACCCTTTTCATTTATTACCGGAAGATAAAGTTTGGCATGAACTCCTACGTATCCAGTCGCACGTTCCTCTATCCAGAGATTTTTGAAAATAACATTTCCCCCATTTTTACCAGCATAATCTTTAATGCCGTCAACAACAAGGGGGATTTGTTTTGAATCACTCACTACAACTGTCCCTCGGAGTACATCACCAATTTTTTTTAGTGATTCTTTAGGTGATATCCCCATTTGTTTTGCATCTGTTTCCATTTTGCGAACTAAACTTTCCTTTGTTTTTACAGCACAGGAATCATTTGGGCCGTAGCTCATTTTTGCCCCAACCTTGTTTGCAATCTTGGCGCATTCATCTTTGAAACCAGGCATAGTCAATGATGCATCCAGGATAATCTCCTCCACGGATGAAGCATGATTGCTCCATAAACGGCTTTCTTTAGTAACCGACGGCGTAATGATACCAATATCCTTGGCGATGGTATTTTTAAAATTTATCCAGGCTAAGTGAACCTTTCTCCCATTCACCGGATCAAGAGCGTCTAGATCCTTATTTATATTGGCACCTCCATAATCCTTAAGAAAATTAAAGACTAATCGATCGCTTATTGTGATAGTTTCAAGCTTTTCTAATGCATCGTCCAAACCCTCTTTTTTGACTGTAGCAGATTTATATTTTCCTTCTTTAAATTGAAGATAAGGCTCCCATTTGCCAGGATCTGCTATTTCAACTTTATCTTCTCCTCCGGTCCCAAAAAGAAGCGCTATCTTACTAATGTTAACCCCAGATTTTTCTAATTTTGAAAGAGCCTGAAATATTTCAGGCATTTCAGGCTTATAGTGGCCTGATTGTGAGATAAAATTTTTAATCACACCTTCTTTAATCAGAAACATTCCTGCAGATTTGACGGCTTCTCCGCTAAAAAAGCTAGCATGTTGAAATTTGCCAGGGGTCTTGGAAGCAACATAAAATTCATTGTCGGGTCCCAAAACGGTAATATAAAGTCCGTCACCCAAAACGTTTCCATTAGCTGTAATCGCCTCACAATTACCCTGTTCATTTATTTTTAGATTGCAGCGGTAAGTTTTCCTTTCTTCACGGGTCAGGTATTGCACCTGATCATTTTCACTAAAAAGTTCTGGATGAACAATGCTTCCTTGCTTTTCTAAATCATTGAGATAAGTCCAAAAATCAATACTCTCACAATGTCCGTACGATCTCCACTCATTAAAATAAGTATTTAAAATTGCAGGGTGACGATGCCACTTATCAAGAAATTCTACCCAATACTCAGTGGATAAAATTTTTCCTTCCCTAAGCAGCGTATCTGCTTCGCCCTTTTTAAGCATCTGACCATGCATTTGAGAGATAGTATGAACAGCTTTTTTAAGCTTCCCAATAGCGGGAGAAATAATTGGCCGGGGGCGTTGAAGATCATGATCGATTGCAATGTTTTCCATTTTCTTTGATAGTTCCCTTAATTCCTCACGGATTTTGAGTGGGCATTGACTATGGGTCACCCGTAGATGGGCCATGGTCCTGCCAAATTCATTTGAGAATTTGCAGGTTTTATCATTAATTGGAACCTCAGAGAGTTGTTGTACTATTGTGGTTAAGAGATTTTTTTTTTGGTCAAAATTACCCTCGCCTAGTATTTTAAGTTGCGTTATATTGCTTTCAATTTTGTTATATAACGAATCAATAATAATTGGTATTGGGCTGCCGGTCAATGAATTAATCATAAAGCGCTCCAATTGTATTCTATTATTATATCATCTAATTATTTAATAATTAAAAATTAATAATAAAGTGTTTGGAAGATAATTTATTATAGTAATATAAAATAGGTAGAAAGTTAACAGATAGACAGACTCTCTTTTTGCGGCACAGTGATCAGTCAAAAAAGATAATCGAAAAAAACCAAATTCGGAATCAATTCTCCAAGGATGCAAAAAGAAAACGCGAAGGAGAGAGCTAGCAAGAAAAGAAAGAAATAATGATTTTTGCAATTAAGCGTTATAAGTTTAGTCATTTAGAACCTGTTCAAGATTTTGAACAGGTTCTTAAGTCTAGGATTGATGCCAGATTTCTCTAGAAGGCAGGGATAATTGAACCCTGATAATGCGCCTCTATAAAAGCTTTTACATCTGGGGAGGTCAAGGCTTCTTTTAAAGCCTGGATATCTGCTCTATCTTGTTCCCCTTCCCTGACTACCAGAACATTCACAAAAGAAGACTGTGCATTTTCTGTGGCCAGCGTATCCTTGAGGGGAGAAAGGCCAGCCTGCAAGGCAAAATTTGTGGTGATGGCAGCCGCATCCACATCTTCTAATGTGCGTGCTAGCAAGGAAGAGTCGATTTCTAGAAATTTGATTTGATTTTCATTTTTGGCAATGTCCAATATGCTTGGATCTTGAGCGGTTTTTTTAAAGGTAATTAATTTTTGCTGTTCAAGCATATTTAAGGCCCTTGCTTGGTTCGATGGATCGCTTGGAATGGCGATAAGGGACCCCATTTTGAGATTATCGATAATAGAAAACTTTTTGGAGTAAAGGGCCATCGGTTCTAAATGAACTTTGGCAATAGAAGAGAGTCGATAACCAAAATCCCTTTTTTGGGCCTCCAAAAAAGGGAGATGTTGAAAAAAATTTGCATCTACTTCACGATCATGCAATGCCCGATTGGGCGTATTATAATCTTCGATCAGAACAATATTTAAATTGATCCCTTTTTTGTTAAGGAGCGGTTTGATGAATTCCAGGATTTCCCCATGTGGAACTGACGTTGCTGCTACCCTAAGCTCAGGTTCTGAAGTAGTAGAGCATCCGGTCAAAAAGAGGAGGGCCATTCCCAAAATGAAGGCTGCTAAATATTTAAGGCGATTTTTTATCATTGAGAAAGTCCTTTTCCTTGCCTGAGATTAATTTTTCTAACCAAATAATGACCTGTGCCTTGAATTCCCTGGACGATAATAATGAGAAGTATCACCGTAACTATCATCAAAAAGGCATTGAAACGTTGGTAGCCATACTGGATGGCAATTTTACCGAGACCTCCGCCGCCCATCGTTCCAGCCATAGCACTGTAGCCCACTAAACTAATGAGCATTGTTGTAATTCCGAGAATTAACCCTGGCAACGCTTCAGGAAGCAGAACTTTAATAATAATTTGCATAGGGGAGGAACCCATCACAACGGCCGCTTCAACCATGCCTTTGTCCACTTCTTTCAAAGAAGTTTCGACGAGTCGGGCCAAAAAAGGAATGGCGGCGATCGAAAGGGGAATGATCGAGGCGGTTGTTCCTAAGCTGGTTCCAATTAGAAATCTTGTCAGCGGGATCAAAGCAACGATGAGAATAGCAAAGGGAAATGATCTACCCACATTTACAATGGTCCCCAAAACTTTATGCAAAGGAAGATTTTCTTTTAAATGACCTTTATCGGTTACTGTTAGTATGATTCCAAGAGGAAGTCCAAATAAGATAGCTAGTATAGCTGAGCAGAAGACCATGTATAGGGTATTCCAAAGTTCCAGGGGAATAAGATGATAAGCTAAATGCAATTGTTCACTCATGAGATGACCTCGCAGATAATTTTTTTGCTGTGAAGAAATTCCATAGCTTCCTGCATAGCCTGGGTTGAACCGGAGAGCTCGACAAATAAATTTCCCACAATAGTTTTTTGAAGGCGGTCCAATCCGCCTGATAAGATGTTAATTTCGACATCATACTGTTTTAATAGTTGAGAAATGATCGGTTCTTTGGCCTGTTCCCCCCCAAAACCTAAGCGGACGAGTTTACGGTTTGCATCCCGTTCATAGAATAGATCCTCGGGGATTTGCCCTGCTCCAAAATTCAATAGCTGCCGGGTTACGGGGTGCTGAGGGCGGGTGAAAACCTCTTTGACCTCTCCTTCTTCCGTAATTTCCCCTTTTGAAAGGACGGCAACCCGATGGCAAATCTGCTTTACACATTCAAGCTGATGAGTAATGATAACAATAGTTAAACCGCTTTCTTTGTTGAGTCGCTCTAAAAGTTGAAGGATGGAATCAGTTGTTCTAGCGTCTAGGGCAGAAGTGGGTTCATCGCATAAAAGAAGATGCGGACCATTGGCCAAAGCTCTTGCGATGCCGACGCGCTGCTTTTCTCCTCCGCTAAGATGGGAAGGATAGCAATGTTTTTTGGTTTTTAAACCGATTAGATCTAGAAGCTCGTCTACCCGAAGGTCTTGCTGCCTTGAATTGATACCCTTAATTTCCAGAGGATAGGCAATGTTTTCAGCAACGGTACGAGATGAAAAAAGCTGAAAATGTTGAAAGACCATTCCCATTTGCTGGCGTACAAGGTTCAACTCCTTGCCTTTTTTTTGCGTCAGCTCTGTACCTTCAATCAAAATCGAGCCGACAGACGGGGATTCCAAACCTGTTAAACAACGCAAAAGAGTCGATTTGCCGGCCCCGCTCATTCCTATAATGCCATAAATACATCCTCGAGGAATGCTAAAATTAATATTTTTGAGGGCATAATCTTTTTGCCTTTTTCCTGACGATTCAAAAACCTTTGAAAGGTCTCTGATCTCAATAAGCGAGTCTTTCATAAAATCCATTTAATTATTAAAAATAAATTTATAGGCTAAGGAAATAAATGCCTCAAAACCACCATTAATCTGAGTAATTCATTTGGAGATGTGGATAGGGTCCAAGTTATCAATGAAAAAAGCGAAGGAGATGCTAAAAGAACAAAATTAACTCATATTTTGTTAATTATTATAGCAAAAGGAATATTTTAAATCAATTATTAATGAGTGAATAGCCTTTTAATGCACGAGTACAAATTATCAGGGTTACCCAAGTGATTCAATTTTTTACGGCTACTTGGGATTTATGACAATTAAATGAACCCATTCCTTTCCAATCCTACAATTTGGATTAAACCTTCCATATGTTTATGACTATGGTGCCATACCAGTAATAAACTTGCCCCATTGAGTGTTAAAAATATCAATTTAGCGCTTGTTAAAACACGCAAAGAAACTTGTAAAGCTCTTGCAGCGGTTCGATTAAAGGGAAAAAGAGCAATTACAAAATGGATTAGATAATAACCTGAGTTTGGAGTTTTTTTGCCCTTTCGGCTAGCGTGAAAGCTCTCGCGATTGAATAAATAACTTTGAGGGTCATATTGATTAATATTACCCTCACAGTTAGTTTTCAAGCCCGAGGCTTTGACGCAGCCCAAAGAGCGAAAAAACTCCAAACTCAGGTTAATAAGTCAAGCTCATCATGGCAATTTTGCCAACTATCTTAGCACTATTCCAAAGAAAGTGTCTATTTTCAATTTTTTCTATTTCTCTACGCGCCGCCTCATCTCTGCAATATGTTTTGAGCTTTGCGATGCCAGCTATCGTTTGCTGGGCCTTAACTGAATCTTTATTCCCCATCCAATAGCCAAAATGGCTTTCAGAAAATGTTTTTTTCATTAGGGATCTTTTTTGAGGTTCAGTATCTAAAAGTGCAAATTTGCCATCTGTTGTAAAGAACGCATTATTATACGATAAATCGGTAAGCCCTAAAATTGAAATATTAGCTAGGGCTTTAGCTTGTTCAATTGTTAAACTACGCTGAGGAAACCCCTCAGCTAGAGCTTTACATTGACCGCCAGCGCTTTGGCTTTCGCCGGCATACTGGGCTGCGATTACTGAAGATTCAGGCTGGGCGACTTCTTGTGATAAATTTAGCTTTTCACAAATCACATAAAATTTTCTATCTCCATTATTCCAATAAAGAAATTTTTGAGGGACAACCAAATGGTTTTCTAAATGATTTTCACTAATGTAGCGACGAATCTTCTCAGCCTTTGAAATTCGGTAGATATGGGTATCTTCAGTTGTGCATAAACCGTCTGACCGTTTTCCTTTAATTATCCATCGCCCGGCTGTAAAAATATAATTTCCTTTCAAAGGGGTAAGTGGAGCTTGAAATAACTGATCAATTTCTTCTTTCAAATTTGATGCACAGGATGGGTGGCCCAATAAATAGGGATGAAATTTACTTGGAAGCTCATCAAAAGAAAGGCTCATTGGTTATCCTTATGCAAAATTTTGTGTGAGTAAGATATAAATAATTTAATTCAACATCTCTGTTAGGTTTGGCGGGGAATCACTTCATGGATTACATATCCAATTTTCTGCAAAACATTTGGAAAGTAATAATCCCGAAATGCATTGGTAAAATCAGGATCATTGTAATTAATAACGCGGCGGCCATTGAATAAGGTTTTATCAGAAGCTGCAATAGTAATACCATTTAGTCGAAGAGCTCTATCATAAAAAGAAGAATAAATGGTTAAGCCGTTTGTATTATCAGCTAATACCTGAGCATTTCCACTATTGACAATTTGCCACATAAAAAACCTATAATTAATATACTGTCAAGATAGTATAAATTTGCGATAAAAAAGTCAACTATTGAATGAAAATGCATTCTTTTTCTTTTAAAATTTCTTCAATGTTAGGTTTGATAATGTATTCAAAAATATTATCCATCCATGCACTTTTATGGATGAATGAACGCATGATTGTTTTACATTTCCTTGAATTTTTTCTAATCGATTCCAAATCATTTAAATCGGTTTCCTCATTTTGCAGCTTTTTAAGATAAACTTTATATTCCAAAATGTCTTTGATGTATTGTTCTGCTTCAAACTTTTCATCAGATGAATTGAGATGTATTTCCCAAAGTAATTTCCTGTTTTTAAGAATAACTATTGCCAGATCTGCAGGGCTTAATTCTACCCCGTTATTTTGTTTATATTCTTCTGAAAGGCTCAACCCCCACCTTAGAAATTGTGAAACAAATGACATCCATTCGATGGCTAGTTCTTCAATTCCATGCTCGCGCATGATTAAGGCATTTTTTTCTTCATTATTCTCGTTAAAAATAAGATCTTTTAATCCTTGAGTGTAGGTTCCAGTGATCATCATTGGTAAAGCTAAAAGGTCCATTTTTAAAGGGTCATCAAAAGAAGCTGACATGCAAGCTCCGTGGTCAATTGCAAAGAGCTGAATTTCATCTTTTCCTGTCTCCTCATTAATTCGCGGCCTGTACAAAACATTATCGGCCCGTCGATCGCAATTGCCAAAGAGAGTATCGAACAAAACCATGGATTGAAGGGCTTCAATAGGAATTTGTTTTAATTTTTTAGGATTTGATTCATCATCTAAAAAATTAGGTAAAGGTTTACACCCCGGTTCGAAAATTTGGACGGAACCAATGCTCCCGCAAAGATCGACATAGCTTGTATAGGGAATTGGAAATTTTCCATGATAATTTACAAGACTTGCTACATGCTCCCTTTTTGCCCCTTTTCCAGGTTGAATTCCTTCACATAAAACAGTGCCTGTCCCGTTAAATCCCGATTCTCCTTTTTCAGGTTTAAAAACCCAAGAACGCTCTCCCTCTTTTCCTCTTAAAATGTAAGATGAGTTGATCCCTGCAAATTGATTATCGCCACCTGTCGTTTCCAGTGAAAGGCTTCGATCGTTAGAATATAAATCCAGAGAAGATTGAAGTTTTTGAATAATTATAAATAGTTGTATGAACTCTTGAGAAAGCGATTCAGGAGATTTCTGATTAAGCATAGATAGCAGATGATGAAACTGAGTTATTTCTTCCACATTTAAGGGTTCTTTAGAGCTAAGCCGTTGATTGACAAGAGAAAATACTTCTTTTGCAACATCATTATAAGTTAAGCCAATAATTTCAAATTGAAAACAGTCGGAAGCCTTTTTGATGACCTCTTTTAAATGGATCATTTGTGTTTCATAAACCCACTGAGGGTGGGAACATGTGAGCTTTGAAAAGTCTGTTGTCAGATGCTCCTCTTTAAATTCGGGTAAGATAGGTAAAGAATCGAGTGATTTAATTTTAGAGGCAGTCTCTTCTATTGGCAGAAGAAATTCATGTGCTAAATCTGTTAAATACCAATTTTGCGAACTGTGAATAGGCAGTTGAGCAGAAAGATGGCCGGTGTGATAATTAATCCAAACTTCAGTCAAACAATCTTTATTATTTGGTGTTACGTTAATAAGACTTTGAATATCAGTGAATGCGCATTTAAAATTATTAATTTGATTCATTTAGATAGCCTTTTCGATTAAAGTTTTCGATAGTCTAAAATGAATTTATTAATTTTTAATAAATGCAATATTCTAATTAAATAAAATTATAGAAATTAAAATTATAAATCTTTAATATAAAAATCAAAAATCTATATGTAAATCTACGTATTGTCTTACCTCCTTAGAAAATAACACGGAGACAAGGAGACAGGGAGATGAGGAGTTATTAACCTGAATTTTGGATTTTGTATTGGAAGTAAGAAGTTTCTTAGATTTGTTTTTTTCAATGAAAGAATATCAAATTCGATAACCTCAAGATAGAGGAGTAGATAAGGCATTAGATTCCTTTAAATCGAGAAGGCCATAACGTTAATGCTGCTTTTTAAGCAATATTATCCTCCACACCTCCTTGTCTCCTCCCGCCTCGTTTCATTTCATGTGATGCAAAATAATCGAGCCTGGATCATCGAAATAATTTCTATTCAAGGTTTCTTCTAAAATCAGCACAATTTTAACAAAAACACCCAAAGACTTCATTTGGGTTTGCAGGTTGCATTTTTGAAAAAAAGGAAAAATTTGGAATATAAACAAATGTTAGTAACTTAGTGAATCTAACGGAGCCTATGAATCTAAAAACGGAGGTTAACTGCTCCCGACCCCAAACCCCCAAAAATCAGGCTAAGGCCGGCGAACCCACTTTTTTGCAAACTTCCACAGCTGTTCCATGCATTGATGTAACACGTATAGTAATGTGCCACGTATGTTGAACTTCCTTTGCCACCCCATATAGCATCAATGGTCTACTTGTAACAGCCTTCGCGTGTCTGTCTGGTTCCACCCATCTCACGAAATGAAGTCCACCAATTGTAAATCTGGGCGATGATGCGCGCCATAATTTGGCTGCGTTTAATATCCTGCGTGACGAATCCAACCCATCCACATTGATTCTTCAGTTTAAATTGGTATTTGATAGCTCACCTGTTGGGTGAGTCGGTAAAGGGAGAAGTCCTGCATCATAATCACCCTCTGTTAAAGAATTAACAAGTGTAGATGGATCAAGTTTTCTTTCAACTGCCGTTTTTAGGATGAATTGGGTATTCTTTTTAATATCGCTTTAGCAGTGGAAACTTGCTTTTAAACGTTTATATGCTCGTTAGCTTTGAACTATAGAGGATCATTTTTCCACGCAGGCGGCTTTGCTTTATATAGTTTAATTTGACAATGGCTGAACGGCTGGAGATCCATCTGCTTGGTGATGTGTAGTTGAGCGAGCAAGCCGCTATGCATGGGTCGAGATAAGTTTGGGTCTAATGTGACAAATTTATAGATTTAAGCCAAATCTAATTGTTTGGTGAATATATTTATCGTCTCTATAACATCTTGGATCTTTTGTGGCATGTTCATATATTGTGGTGAATTGATTATATTTTTAAGATGACTATTCCATAACCTTTCTAATGAAAAAAGTCCTTTTGGACTAAATTCAATGAATTTAAATGTTGTTTTCCTGTGCGAAAATGTATTTTTAATACATTCTTTCAATTTTTTATGATCGATTATATACGATTCACGTATTATTAAAAATAGATCATGGTAATCCTTCATACGTGTATTATTTTCTCCTTTACAAAGGATCGCATCTAATTTTTCCGCAAAAATAGTTTCGACTGGGTAGACCATCAAAGAAATTTCATCCTCAAACATTGGTTTACCTCGATATTGAAAAAGGTTAAATTCTCGAGCAATAGGATGAACAACATCTCCTATTGAAATATCAATTTCTATCTTTTCTTTTAGGTTCCCAAACATCACACTTAAATTTATTCTACAACCATCATAACCATGAGGATGGCCTAAAGTTTCTTGCCCTGCATATTTAAAAGAAAATCCATCTTCTGATTGTATGGAACAAATTTTATCCATTGCATTTTTAATATTCTCTTCTGAACCGTGCATTTTTTTTAAAGTAAAATCCAGGTCACTAGTTTCACGACCAAGCTGAATTATATAAGATAGTAAAAAACCACCTTTAAAGATTAATTTATCATTGTAGTCGGAGCGCGATAGTCTAGATAAGAATCGCTCAAGAAAAAGCATTTTCCAACAATCGGTGGAATTTATTTTTTTTTCTATAGCAATATTTTTTATCTGACTTTTTAAAGAATGTTCATTTATGTTGTTGCCGTCATAAGATAGGGTGATATATTAAATCTAAGTTGTTTTGAGTATGACTGTAATTTGATGAGATCAAGGCGATCTTTGCTTTTTAAAGCCATCTTCAAAGCCTTTATGGCTGTTTCTTTGCTTAACAGTCTAAATGTGTCTATGATTGTACGTTCTCGATCAAATATGGGGACTTGCACTCCATGTAGGTCGATTGTTGTTCGACCTAACTCCATATTGCGAAATCTTACGATCCTAATTCCACTACGTTTTTTAACTGAGGTATTGTGTGAAACGGCAATCCAATATGACCTATTAAATTCATCTGTAATGTCATAAATGCTTAAGGCTGAAATCAAGCAGATTACCCCTCCTCGAATGGAATTTATACAATCAATTAGGTCCTCTAACATAAAATTTTCAACAGGACCTTCGTAATCGGTGCTTTGGTATACACCTCGTGCTAATTTTCTGACAAGTCCTTTTTTGATAAAGTAAGCCATATTAGAAGGAGATACTCCGAGTTTTTTGACATCATCTACATTAAAACAAGGTTGGTTGAAAATTGGCCGAATTAAATCGAACTTGTTTTGATCTCTCATTAATACCTCTCTTTTTAGCAATGAGTATCTAGTATAATAAACTAAAAAATAATTCTTTATTATAGCAGAAACACCCAGAAATGTCAAATGGGTTTACAAGAAATAATTTTCGTGCAATCCCTATAGGATAAATGGGCTAATGATCATTGAATTCGGTTTTAAGCCCGTGGATGGTGGTCATTGAACACTTTGCGTTTAAGTTTCGTGGAAACTTGCGTATAAATGGTCGTTGTGGAAAGGGAACTATGTCCTAACAAAACCTGAATGGTTTTAAGGTCCATTCCATTTTCTAGCCAGTGGGTTGCAATGGTATGCCGGATCGTATGAGGGGTCACTTTTCCAGCCAGGCCGCTTTGCATTAAATAATGTTCAAATTGACGGTCGACTGAACGGCTGGAGAGACGCGATCCCAATTTATTTAGAAAAATGGCCTCTGCATCTGCTTGAGGTTGATGGGTTGCTGAGCGGATATGCCGCTCTGCGTGGGCGAGATAGGTTTGAATCCACTTAGCAGCATTTTCAGTGATGGGTACAACCCTTTCTTTTTTTCCCTTCCCTCTGAGTTTAAGTGTTAAATTATAGCAATCAAAATCCTCTCTATTAAGTCCAACCAATTCGCTCACTCTCAAGCCGGAACTATAAAAGAGCTCCATGATAGTTCGGTCGCGAAATCCTAGATAGTCTTCAATAGCTGGTTGATTGAAAAGATGGGTGACTTGTTCATAATTCAAGGAAACTGGTAATTTTTTTTCGATTTTTGGATTTTCCAGCTCTTCAGCCGGATTGACTTCGATCCATTTTTGTACCTGGGCATATTTAAAAAAACTTCTTAAAGAAGAGAGACGTCTGGCTATTGTCCGTTTACTTTGCTTAGCCTGGCTTAGCCAAGCTAGAAAACCACGGATAGTTTTGCGATCAATGCTTTCAAGTTTTAATAGAGAATCCTGCGGTGTGGGGATATGAATGCCGTGATGCGTAATCCTGGATGTAGGCTCTTTGCCTAGAGAATTAAGCTCAAGAAATAATTTGAAGGAGTTGAGATCGATCGCATAATTCCTTACCGTATGCTCAGATGCATTTTTAATTATTTTTAGATGTTCGAGAAATCGATAGCAGCTAGTAGTGTACATTTAAATAAAGTTGTTCGGCTTGACAGTAACTTTAGGGAAGGGAAAAGTAATGAGATCGTCAGCAGCAAAGGAATTAGGGAAAATGGTGCGGGCTTCCTTTTCGAAAATTTTCACGTTTTGATAACGTGCTGAAAAATGAGTAAGGATTAGCTGCTTAGCGCCGGCTTCTTTGGCGATGGCTGCAGCCTGTTTGGCTGTCATATGGTTATGCTGCCTTGCCAAATCCTTATGCTCTTCTAGATAAGTGCTTTCACAGAGTAAAATGTTAGCCCCTTGGGCAATCTTAATGGCATTTTGACAGGGGAGAGTATCCAGAACAAAGGCAAAGCGGTCCCCCGGACGGATCCAGCTGACATCTTCCAAAGTAATAGTTTGATCATTAAGGACCATACTTCCTTTTTCTTGGAGCTCTTTTACGAGCGGCCCTCTAATGCCATGTTGGCGCAGTTTGGTGTCATCGTATTTTCTTGTGTCAGCTTCAGATATACGCCAACCGATATTTTGCACCCCATGCTCAAGAAAAACAGCTTCGATGCGGAAAGAACCATCATCATGGACAATCCCTTCTTCCGTAACAGGATGTTCCACTACATTGATCATTTCATGGTAGATAGAGCAGAAGCGCAGCCGGTCAAAATATTTTTTCCCGCTTGCAGGGTAATAACAATGAATTGGATGGGTGACTTTATCCAGGTTAAGCCGCATTAAGATGGACCCAAGCCCTAAACAATGGTCGCCATGAAAATGGGAAATTAAAATGCGTGAAACCACAGTAGGGGCAATATTTGCAAAAATGAATTGCCGCTGGGTGCCTTCACCTGGATCAAAAAGAAAGCCCTCATTATTCCATCTTAGCAAATAGGCACCATGATTTCGATAACGAGTGGGCTGCTGGCTGGAACAGCCAAGTATCGTTAAGTCTCTAGCCGACATTTTTAGGGAGCCTCCAACTGAAATAATTTAACTTGCCTAATAAAAAGCCTAGGAGTCCGCCTGAAATATGGGCTGTGTTAGCAATGTTAAGGGGTAAATGAATTTTAAAGGCAACTTCCATTATAAAAGAAATCAACTGCAATAACCCCATTCCGCCAATGAATATCATCATGAAAAGAAAAGTCAGACGGTCGATCTGGTACCCTTCCCAAGGGGCATCTTTTTGCCTGACCCAAATAAAAGCGAGCATGCCGCATAAAATTCCTGAAAACCCTACAAAGTTGGGCCCGCTCATTAAATATTGGGCTGTATTGGACAGTATCCCGACGACAAGGATGAAAAGAAAATAACGTCCAGGTCTTAGACGCTGTTCCATTTGCTTGCCTAGAACAAGCAGCCAGATCATATTAAAAAAAAGATGAAATAAATCCCCGTGAACCAATACTGGAGTAAAAAGTCTCCAAACTTCTCCCTGCCTGATTTTTTCAAATAAAGGAGTTTTTAACTTTCCTTGCATGAATAATGAGAATTCGCCTTCGGTAATGAGCGAGTAAAAACCTTTCCAGACAGAAGTGCTTTCAATTTCTTTAAGGAGCCTATTTCCTTCGTAAGGCAGTTTTGCAGGGTCATTGATTGCTTCAAAACCATACACTTGTATAAACCGGTTTAACAGTTCAAAAAACTGGGGGTAATCATAAAGGAGTTTGTTATCTACAGGCGAGGCAAAAAGAGATAAGCCTGAAGCTTCCTGGGGGACGTTGAATGGAAGGGGGACGATTTCTTTAAAAAGCAAAAGAAGGCAGCAAATACCAATCAAAAAACGGGTCAGCCACCCTAACGGCTGGTTCTCCCAATTTATAGTTTTTGCACGGGGTGACGATAAAGAAGGGAGGGGCCGGTTACTGACTGGTGAGGCTGGGGGAGGCACGGCTGAATAAGGTGAAAGGGGCTTTTCAAGATTAAAAAGAGGATCGAAAGGATTTAACTGGTAGAAATTAAGCCACTTAACAGCTTCGTCCACTTGCTCTTCCTCCAGAATCCATATTTTACAGCGGCTTGTTCCATAATCTGAGCTCCCCCAATCAGTAACAGGCTCTATTTCAATTTGGTGAGCAATTTTTTTTTGCTGGAGAAATGAGGAGAATATGAACCCCTTTTTTTCATCGTTCAGCGTGCCTATGACCCGCATGAAATAGTTCCTTGTATTTTTTTGATGATGGAAGAAGTGGATAGACCAGGGAGGAGATTGATAATATGCATTCTCCCTCCATAATTACGGACGGTTTCAGCTTCAATGCAATCGGCCCCATATTCTGATCCATTGTTATGAACATCAGGCTTTATAAGAGAAAGAAGGCAGCGGGGGTCTGTCTCTTCAAACCAGGTCACAAAATCGACAAATTCTAAAGCAGCCATCATTTGCAAACGATATTCTAATGGAATAAGAGGACGGTCGGGGCTTTTGTATTTTTTAATTGAAGCATCGCTATTAAGGGCGACGATTAACGTATCAGCTTGGCGGGAGGCTTCATGGATTATATGCAAATGGCCTGCATGCAGCAGATCAAAAGAGCCGTTCAATGTTGCAATCGTCTTTCCTTCTTGCCGTAATTGGGAGACCCGTGCTTCAAGCTGCACGGGGTCAATTCGTTTGGTTTTGCATACCTCTTCCCATGAAAGATGTTTCATAAAATTTTCATCTGTTGCTTGGTTGGAAATGCAAAATCAAAAACTTCGTCGTAGTGTTCTACAAAATGAATCACAAGCCCTTTACGAACATAATCGGGCAATTCCTCATAGTCCCGCCGATTATCCTTAGGGAAAATAAGCGTCTTTAAGCCCGAACGGCGGGCAGCTACGACTTTCTCTTTGACCCCTCCAATGGGTAAGACCCGTCCCGTCAAAGTCAGCTCGCCAGTCATTCCCAAATTATCCAGGACAGGGGTATCAAGCAACAGGGAAAGAAGAGAAGTGACCATTGTAATTCCCGCTGAAGGACCATCTTTGGGGGTCGCCCCTTCCGGAATGTGTATATGGACCTGTGATTTTTCGAAAAAGGTATAGCCAGGAGCATATTTGTGTATCAGTCCGTGCAGATAACTCCAGGCAATTTCTGCTGATTCCTTCATCACATCTCCCGCCTGTCCGGTCAGCTTCATGGCTGTTTTTTCACCTTGCGACTTGATGCACTCAATGTATAGTGTAGCTCCTCCAAGAGCTGTCCAGGCAAGGCCCATGCAGACCCCGACAGGCGTCCTTTCATAAAACCGGTCGCTTGAGAAGACTGGCTTCCCTAGGTAGTCTTTCAGGTTGGTCGGAGTAATAGAATGTCTGACAATTGGAATTAAAACGGGGGCTTTTTTCTTTTTCTTAAGGGCCTGCTCTTTTTCTAAATTTTCCTGCTCCCTAACAATTTTGACGGCAAGCTTTCTCAGCACCTTTTTAATCAAGTTTTCAAGATTACGCACGCCTGCTTCGCGGGCATAGCCATTGATCATTGTGCGGAGTGATTCCTGTGTAAATGAAACCTGCGCTGATTTCAATCCCATTTCTTTGCGGTTGCGCGGGATCAGGTATTTTTTGGCGATCTCAATTTTTTCCTGCATGATATAGCCGGAAAGTCTTAGAATATCCATTCTATCTTTTAGTGGCTCTGGAATGGTATCTAGAATATTTGCAGTCACGATGAATAAAACTTCTGACAAATTACAACGGACATCGAGGTAGTGGTCCAGAAATTCAGCATTCTGTTCCGGGTCAAGCACTTCAAGCAAAGCCGATCCTGGATCACCGTGAAAGCTCTTACCCATTTTATCCACTTCATCCAGCATGATGACTGGGTTCATTGTTTGGCAGTATTTTAGCGCCTGAATCATTTTTCCAGGCATGGCACCAATGTAGGTCCGTCGATGCCCTTTAATTTCAGCCTCGTCACGCATGCCTCCGACCGAAAAACGGTAAAATTTACGGTTTGAAGCGCGTGCAATGCTTTTTCCAATGCTGGTCTTTCCTACACCTGGGGGGCCGACCAGGCAAATAATACTTCCTCTTACACCTTTTGCAAGCTTCCCTACGCCAAGAAATTCAAGGATGCGTTCTTTGATATCTTCAAGCCCATAATGGTCTTCGGCTAAAATTTTTTCCGCTGTTTCGAGATTATGAATTTCCTGGCTGTAAATTCCCCATGGCATCGTCGTCAGCCAGTCAAGATAGCCTCTCGAAACATTGTACTCAGCAGACTGCATCTCTAAAACGCTGATTTTCTCAAGTTCATCCTTGATCACTTTCATTACGTCAGGGGGTACAGTCCGTTCCTTCAAGCGGGCTTCAAATTTTTCACGGTCCAGCGATTTATCATCTCTTTCTATGCCAAGTTCTTTTTTAATAGTTTTTAATTGTTCCCGTAAGAAAAAGTCTTTCTGACTTTTATTGATGGTTGCTTCAATTTTTTGATTAATATTGTTTTGCAGGATGCTGATGTCGAGCTCTTTTTTTAAAAGGACTAATGCCTTATCAATCCTGAGCTGCAAATCAATCGTTTCTAAAACATCCTGCAGTTCTTCTCGGGAAGCTGTAGTAAGAGCTACAGCAAAATCGGCCAATTTTCCAGGTTCTGTAAAATCAGAATGGCCTAAAAAAATCTGCAGTTCTTCTTTGAAAAGGGGATTTAGCTTCAATAAATCTTTAATCGTTGAAATAATGCTGATCGCGTAGGCTTTCAATTCAGTCGTTAATACGGGATCATCTTCATAATAGGAAACATGGGCCTTTAATGTTTTAGCACCCTCGACAGGGCGCTCAATCTTCATTCTTCGTTCCATATTGAGGATAACCTGCGCCCCACCCTGCTCCATAGGGATAATCCGCAGCACGCGTGCCAGTACCCCGATCTCAAAAAGATCAGGAAATTTTACTTTATAGATGTCTGCTTGTTCCGAACGGGCCATGACCAGTCCCAAACATTTGTTTTCAGATTTGGCGATTATTTTAAGCACTTCATAAAAAGGGCCTGGTTCGATGACAAGCGGGGCAGCCATTCCAGGAAAAAAGGGTCTTCGAATAAGGGGAAAAATATTGAGTTCATCCGGATCGGAATTTTTTTTATTGGGAAGGCTGTCTTCAATTGAATTAATCATGGCGTTTTCAAATTCGATTTCTAAAGAGTTATCTTCCTGTTCTTGGTCCAGCATGGAGCATCCTAGTGAATATGGTAAGCCTTTTACGGAGCTGCCCAAAGGCAGCTCTTTAAGAATAGCAAACTTAAACAACAACCTGACAAAGCGGCTGATGCAAAAAGTCTTGTGGAATGAGTTTACTGATTTGAGACAAATTATTCAACCTATACCCATTTGCCCTTTTCAATTGACAGAGCACATGTTCTATTTCTTAACGATCAGGTCAATTATTGAGGTTATACTTTATTTTGAAAAATTCCTACAGAGTTATTCCAATTCTCATTTTTTCATGAGCCTTGTCAAAAAACCACTCAGCATGCCCTAGAGCCTGCTTACCTTCAAACGTCGTATAATCATGATCGACTAGCAGTCATGTGCCCTTATCACTCAAAGGCGCGATGTTGTTGAGTAACTGATTAAATGATCTTGGCTTCCACCATGAACGGTATGAGGGAATTCACTATACAAAACAAACTCCGAAAGTTTTAAGACGCATCATAAGACTCCTTTAATGTTGCAGATGAACAACGAGTCTATAGTATAGGCCAAACAAAAACCATTCACCCAAGCGACAATAAAATCAAAGTGTTTCCGCTTTTTTCCTATGATGAGAAAACAAATGCGAAATTTTAAATAGAACTTTTACCATGGTGTGAGCACATTTCATCCTCGCATAAACCAGGTGTCATCGAGCATGTACTTGTAGTAGAGGGTACCATGTAAATCTTTTTGAATTCATGGAAGCCGTTAAAAATCGGACACTCCATTTCTATGAAGAGTTAGGGATTTTAAACCGGCATATCACGATCCAACGGGTTACAGGTATTACGGAGAAAAAGAGCTTCAACTCCAGCAGATTTTGTTTTTTAAAGAACTTGGCTTTACTTTAAAGCAAATCCAAAAGGTGCTAGGGCAAAGCGATTTTGATCAGCTTACAGCCCTTCATTCTCATAGAAAGTCCATTACACATGAATGGGAGAAATTAGGGCTTGTTAAAGACTATCGATAGGACAATCAACCATTTGCAAGGAAATAAAAAAATGAAAGATCAAGAAATGTTCGATGGATTTACTTTAGGCATAATTAAGAGAGCAAAAGAGGAAGAATCCTATTTTGTTGCCGAAGCGCTTGTGCTAGCCAGTATAAAAAACCCCAACGGTGGAAAAAGAGAACAGTCATATTACGAAAATTTAATCCAAACAGCCCATGCCATCTTTAAAGAACTCGTTGACTGCATCGAAAGTGAAAACGACCCAGCTTCAGACAAAGTGCAGCGAATCATAAAAAAACACTACGCATAACGGAAGAAAATCATAACGCTACAAAACTGGTATATAAAGCGCTGGCTCAGCTTAACCGCGAGTACCAGTTAGATCCTTTTCATTTGCAATTAGCCGAATTCATGGCTCAAGCATTGGAAATCTTTGCTGATCGCAAGCTCTGAAAAAACACAAAAACACCTGCTGCAAATCCGCAGCAGGTCTCGTTAACTTTCATTTTTTTGTGTTATACACTGAGGTAAGCGAATCAGTTGACTGCCACATGCCAAAACCAATCCCAACAATGCAATATAGAGTGGCAAGGGAAGGGCAGTTCCATTATGAAGCGTACTCATGACCCAGGTGAACCCGGCAATCAAACAATAGTAACACCCTCCGAAAATTGATCCTGCTGTCCCGACTGCCATTTGATATGGCTTTAAGGCATGACTTAAACTATTTGGAATAATCAAGCCGACTCCGAAAAAGATTATAAAAGTGCGGCAATAACTATTGAAATGTCTAGCGCTTTTAATTTAAAAATTCCCATCATAACGGTTAAAGTGAGTATGACAGCCCCAACAAATACACATGCTGCGCCACAGTGGATAATATGCTGATGAGAAAAAAGCGATTACTTTGACGATAGGATATCCGAGCTGCAAGAATGGGATTTCACAAGTCAAAGCTGCCCCTTATGGAATTTTTAAAATTGTTAGTGGGCGACATTTTGCAACCTCTTATATCTTACCGCATATGAGTGAATTTCTGTCGAAGTATCCAAATATAGAGCTGAACCTTGAGCTTGCCGAGCGCGTTCCCGATTTAAACGTAGAGGCAATTGATGTTTTGATTGGTATGAGTATTTCAGCAACAGGGGATGCCATCCAAAAGAGAATAGCAACAACGTCCTATTCGTTCTGTGCATCCCCTAATTATTTAAAACTATTCGGCACACCTAAAAAACCAGTTGATTTAAAAAATCATCGGTATATCACTCATAGTATGCGAAAGCCCGATAATGAACTATTATTCCGCGACAAGGAGGTCATCACCATTAAACCATATATACGTGTAAATGATACTCAAACGATGTTGAATTTTGCATTGGATGGGTTAGGTATCGTAAAACTTCACCATTACGTTGTTAAAGAGCATCTTGAGCGAGGCACATTACAAGAATTGTTGAGTGCTTACAGTAATTCAGAAATTCCTATTTATGTAGCCTATCCACAACGACGTTATATTCCTTCAAAAACCAGGTGTTTTATTGATTTTATTGTAGAAAAAATAAAGAGAAGTTCTGATTAAATTCAATGCAAAGTGCGTGACTGTATCATAAATAGCATAGCTTGCTCCAAATGGCTCATCTCTTGTCATTTTCATAAGAGATCCAATATTCAAAGAAAGAGTTCTTCCAAGCTCATTTAAATTTTGATGGTATGTCGTGAAATACGGCGTCATATGTACTACAAGTAAATAAGGCATTGACATTCCTCCATAGTCTCCATGAAAACAGCTTTTTTTCTGTTATCAAATACAAACTTCCACAAATGGGATAAATAAATATTTATAATCTTATTTTTTTAAGGATTGAATCTCGGTTTTAATTTCTTTTAATTCCTCTAATAGTTTTTGATACTCATCTGTATCTTTTTTATCCTTTTCAATTAGAAAACTGGCTACGTTTGCTGTGATGTAGCCAAAAATAGCAAAAGCATAAATTGCAAGTCCTAAAGATAGAATTCGTCCTTCACCCGTTCGGGGCCAAAAGTCAGTTCCCATTGTTGTAATCATCATGGCCGTCCACCATAATGCATCACTATAATACTCAAACTTATTTTCAAAAGCTTTAATACCGGCGGCACCTAATAAAATGACAATAAAGGTTAGACCAATAATATAACCAAATCCATGCCGTCCAAAGACTGAGCCTAAAATCTGCATTCCTCGACGAATCGAAGTTGCAATTCTAACTAAATAAATACCTTTTGTAGCCTTTATTAGTGAAAACCCTCTTAATATTCTAAAAGCAGGCACTATAAGAGCAATCACAGTAACCCAGTTAGTTTTTAGATAAAGGATTTTAAAGGGTGCAAGTGAAAAACGAACAATGAAATCTAAGATGAAAATCATCCAAATGGTAAAACTTAAATTTTCTAATAATGGATTTAAACCAATATTTAGCTCTATAATAACGAGAATTAGCCAACAGAAGCCTAAAATAATCAGTGGAATTTCAAACCATTTATCCCAAACGGAAAGAATTTCTGATCTTACCTCATTTAATTTTTTTTTATTTTGTTGATTTTTCATAAATAACAATTTTTAGTATCAGACATCTAACAAAAATAAAAAAATGGAGACCAGGAGAATTTTGTCCCAATAACTTGGTAACCAAGGATGTTCTAATTAAGCTATCAATGCCATTCGTGTCAAGCCAGGATTATAGGGGGCGAGCAGAAGAAACAGCAGATTAAAAAAAATTCCAAAAAACCAAAAAATCAAGGCTAAAGCACATGAAAAAAATTAATTTATTGTTGCTTTAGTAAAATTATATATGAATGAAAGAGTATTTATGAAAATAATCAAAAAACCAATCATAAATTTACAAAGAACTCCTCCAATTAAGCACCCTAGACAAAACTATTAAAATCAATCCGTGAGGTGATGCTTTGCCTGGAAGAATTTTTTGAAGTATCTATTTGAGTCACATAAATTTGGCTGGTTTTTTGATTAAAGCTCATTTGTGCTATTTCGATTTCCTCATTTAGCTTAATCGTTCTCACTTTTTTGCCTTGAGCAAGGTCCCAAAAACAAATATTTCCAAGTTTATCCCCTGATATGAGAAAATTAATATCCTCTAAAAAATTAAGGCATTGGATAAAAGAATTTCTTTTTTTTTTGAATAAAGAGAGGCCGCTTTTTTTTCATTATTGATATTACAAATTTTAATCCACTCATAACCTACTTTTTTTCCATAATTTTTACGCCATATCCAACTAATAATAATGAGTTTATTTGATTTTTCATGGTAAAATAATTTTTCAACTTTCTCTTCGGTTTTTAGTTTTAACTTACGAATGATCTTTTTATTAGCAATATCTTTGACAACGATAGAATGTTCGGTATCCAGATATATTAAACACCCTTTTTCTTTAGCATAAATGCTTGCATGAGCATTGGTGGAAAAGATTCTTTCAGTAATGATAAAGTCGTTTAAATTGAATATTTCAATTTTTTCACACCCGTTCTTTTTAATGAAAGAAGCACAAATCCAACCTCTTTCAGAATCAATAATCGAAAAATGGGAAATTTTTCGATCTGTTATTAAGAAATCCGATTTTATTTCTTTTTGAGAAGGTAATTCTTTCAATAGTTTGAATGACCTGATTTGCTCAATAAGTGAATTGTTCATATTCATACAGCGACGCAAAAGTTTCTTCGGAATTTCAAAATTAATATCATTTTTGAGATCATAAAGGGTACCGTCTAAACTCCATGCGGCTAATCTGTGTGATTCTAAATTTCCTATTATAATTTGATGTGAAAGATCAAAATTCAAAAAAAGGACTTTATCGCTGCAAGGACCCAACAATTTTTGTACTCGGCCAGTGGCAAGGTTATAAATATAACCTGAGGCGCCTATAAAGCCTGAGTTACTGGTAAATAGATAGGGATTTTGGTAGCCTGCAATTAAAATATTTGCAGCTACATCATGTAATGCATTTTCGACACTTTCGTTAAATAAAGAAGTTATTTTATAAAATGAAATTATCCGCCTTTTTAGATAAATATCTGACAATTCCTTGAAACGCATACATACCAACTTCAGTCTGGCAACAAAAGAATTATCCATTCCATCTGCAATTTTTGAAAAAATATCGCTATTTGTGAGGGCCCCTCTAATTAGATTACATTCCATTTAAACCTGAAATTTTTTAAAATCAGAGAATGATATATGTTCTTAAATAAAATGCAATATATACTTTAGTAAGTAGAATTTATTTCAATTCGTTAAAAAATTTATTTATATTTCTATCACAGTTGTTTTATCAATGTGATTTTGGTATGAACCCGCTTAAAGGAAGAAATATGCACTCAGCTCACGATACTGTTTCCCTGGAAGCCGATCCTCTAGCCCTCTATCGGCAGATTGCTGAAACTAAGGAAACTGAGGCCTTATTTGAGAAGGCAGCTTTTTCTAAGGACCATTACCGTCCAGGCGGTCCTGAAGATGATCATCGTATGCCTTACAAAAGAGATGTTGACCGAATTTTGCATTCGAAGGCTTATTCACGTTATGTTGATAAAACCCAAGTGGTCTATCTTGTGGATAACGACCATGTCACTCATCGGAGTCTGCATGTGCAATTAGTCAGCAGTTTTGCCAGGGGTATTGCGGGGATTTTACATTTGAACGGAGATCTGGTGGAAGCAATAGCCCTTGGACATGATGTTGGCCACGCACCTTTTGGACATGAGGGTGAAGGTTATCTGTCCGCCTTATCGATCGAATACAATAACGGTCCATTCACCCATCCTTTGCAATCCTGCCGCTTATTCACGTCCATAGAGCCACTTAATTTAGGACTGGCTGTCTACGACGGATTTTTATGCCATGATGGGGGAATGGGGGGGGCGGTTTTAATCCCTAATTTTGGAAAAACCTGGGAATCCCATTGCCTGGAAAAAGAGAAGAAAAGAAATCATCCAGACATCAATATCATGCCAGGGACATTGGAAGGGTGCTTAGTAAAGCTTTGCGATACAATGAGCTACATTGGACGAGATATCGAAGATGCAATTGACCTTGGGATCATCATGCGAAAAGAAATTCCAAACACATACCTGGGGACGACCAATCGAGAGATATTAGGAGCCTTAGCTGCTGATATTATCCGTAATAGCTATAATAAAGAGGCAATTTCAATTTCAAAGGAAGCTTATGAAGCTCTAGGGATCCTTAGAAATTTCAATTTTAATAGCATATACAATCATCCTAAATTAAAAGTAGAATCCTCAAAAATCAAATTAAGCTTCCGTATTTTATTTGAATGGCTCCTTAAAAATAAGGAGGAAGAAGGTGATCAAAGCTATCTTTGGAAACATTATCTTTATAAGCGGAATGAAAAATATTTGGCAGAAACTACTTCAGTGCAAACGGTCATTGATTATATCTCTGGCATGACCGATAGTTTTTTTGTCAGAACACTGGAAAAAATAATTGTTCCTAGCAAAATCGAGTTAATATGAAATTTCGCAGTTTATTGATTGAAACAAGTACGGAAAGAGGAATGATCGGGTGTTTTGATGAGGATGAGCCTATTTTTTTAGAGCCCCTTCCGTTTGGATCGGCACAATCCCGCTTTTTAATGCCGATTCTTGCGGAAAAAATGAAATCTCATGGCATTGAAGGACCAACTCTTTCTTGCATTGGAGTCGGCATTGGTCCAGGCTCATATACAGGCATCCGCATTGGGGTGGCAGTCGCCCAGGCTTTAGCTTATGGATGGGATCTGCCTCTAATTGGAATATCAAGCCTTGAAGGATTCATTCCTGATATTCATGGGATTTCTTTCGCTTCGATCATTGACGCAAGAATTGGGGGGGCTTACTTGCGGAAAGGGAAATTGGACTCAACGGGCGAAGTTCAATTTTTTACACAGCCAGAAATGCTTCCCCTGGAAAAGCTAGCCACATACCTTACAGGAATTAAGCATTTGGTCACCCCTTCTTCGGCCTTGATCCAGGCTAAATTAAATGAGCTTTACCCAGATAACTCCTGGATTTGGGTAGAAAAAGCGCCTTCTGGTCGGCATCTCGGAGCGCAGATAAAATTAGCATACGCCCAGGGGTTAGGTAAAAAAGGAGGGCATTTAGAGCTTTTATATTTGCGCGAAACTGAGGCAGAACAGGAAAAGATAAAAAAAAAAAAAATTAATAGGCTTTGAGTTTCTATATATTGAGGCTTTGTGTATGTATTATAATTAACAGAATTGTCTGGCCTTCCTTTTTTATTTGCTTTTTATCCCAGCTTTCCATTAGGATGGTCTTATCTATAACGTAAGTATGCATCGAAATTCTGCGTACCAGATTCGTTTGCTATCCACAATTTAACACTAAGAAATTAGGATTTACTCAATGTCACTTGTAAAAGTTCGTATTGGCGATTCAATTGATAAGGCCCTACGTGCCCTAAAAAAACGTCTTGATAAAGAAGGCGTGATGAAGTCGGTCAAAGCTCATCGTTTTTATTCCAAACCTTCAATTAAGAAACGAGCCAAAGCTAAAGCAGCGCTGAAATATAAAAAACAACGCTAGATTTTACCGATCTCCCTTATTAAGCATAAAACTTTTACAGATTTTAACTGATTAATAAGGGTTGTTTTTCTATTATCTTACCCCTTGCTGCTAAGTGTTTAAGGAAGGAAACAGCTTGCCTTAAAAACTTTTTCATGCTATCTTTTTTGATAGCTAAAATTCATTTAAATTCATAAAAAAGCATTGGATCCTATGTCTGATTATTACGACATTTTAGAAATTTCACGTTCTGCAACTGCAGATGAAATTAAAAAAGCCTATCGTAAGAAGGCCATTCAATTTCATCCAGATAAGAACCCGGGAGATGCACAATCTGAAAAACGGTTCAAAGAAATCTCGGAAGCTTATGAAGTACTGAGCGATGAAAAAAAACGGCAAGTGTACGATCGGTATGGCAAAGAAGCGCTCCAGGGCGCTGCGGCTGGAGGAGGAGGAGGACAAGGTTTTTCTTCAATGGATGAAGCTCTGCGTACCTTTATGGGAGCTTTTGGAATGGGCGGCGGCGGCGGCGATAGCATTTTCGATTTTTTCGGCGGCGGCGGCGGTTCAGATTTTGGCGGACGCGAAGGAGGCAGGGGGGCCAGACAAGGAGCGAGCAAGCGGGTAAATATCACAATTTCTTTTGAAGAAGCCGCTAAAGGTGTCGATAAGGAATTGGTGATTTCCAATTATGTAAATTGTACTGTTTGCAGCGGAAAAGGTTCCTCTTCGAGCCAAGGTGTTAAAACCTGTTCACAGTGTGGCGGCAGAGGACAAATTTTTGAGCAGCGGGGCTTTTTCACAATGACCAGCGCCTGTCCTAAATGCCATGGAGAGGGGAAAACCATCACAGATCCTTGTAAAAATTGCCAAGGCCAAGGCGTCGTTAAAGAGAAACAGCACATTAAGGTGCATATTCCCGCAGGTGTTGACAGTGGAATGCGATTAAAAATGAGCGGATATGGGGATGCTGGACAGGGTGGCGGACCTCCAGGCGATTTATATGTTTTTATTCATGTTGAAGCGCATGATTTATTTGAACGTGAAGGAAATGATATTTTACTAGACCTTCCTATCAGTTTTGCCGAGGCAGCATTGGGATGCAAAAAAGAAGTCCCTTCGCTTACAAGCCATGTTTGCCGTATCACAATACCTGAAGGGACCCAAAACAATAAAAGCTTCCGCGTAAAAGGCGAAGGCTTCCCAAATGTGCATGGGCACGGAAAAGGAGACCTTCTGGTAAAAGTATTTGTTGAAACACCAACCCACTTAAGCGAACAGCAAAAGAAATTGCTTCAGGAATTTAGCGTATTGGAAGGACCTAACAATTTACCCAAGCGGAAAGGTTTTTTAGATAAGATTAAAGGTTTTTTTACTCCATAATCACTAAAGATCAGGGGGTGGGAGAATCGAAGAATTCAAAAGGCACCCTTTTCAGGGTGCACTTACACATTTTGGTACTTCCCAGAGCTGCGGCAACTACCTTCGGGGTTGGCCTTGCACTGGGTTACTATTCCTGCACTCCTTTCGGGAGATATTGAAAGTGAACTATTTTATCTTTTATCATATAATACAGGAGCATCCTGTAATTCAAATTCTTCAAACATTTTTCTGAGAACCTGTTCAGAATCTTTTTGATTTATAATCTCTCTTGAAATTTTTTTTGTGAAAAGAAATAAATTCCGGAAATAAAAACTACCAGAGAGCCCACAGTTAACACAGAGAGAGGGTTATATCTTCATTGGACGAATGCCTTCTACTAATCATATAGAAGCTTCTTCAACTGGTTTGATGCTCACTTCTTTTAGCAGCCCCTACCTTGTCACCGTTTGCAAATGGATCCCACTGTAACCTCCATCTACAAGAACGTTTTCTACATCCAATAAACGTCTTCATGCAATAAAAACATTCCAAAGCTACCGCCGATCATTAATATTCGCAGTGGTAATTTGAATTGCATATGGCCTTTCGTGTCGACAGCAATGTGACGCTTAATTCCTGATATTTTTTTCCCAGCAGCTATGAAAAAAATAATAAATAGTCCTCTGATAGGCTGGCTACTGGAAGAGTCTCCGCTGAAGATAGGAGTCGATAAGATTGAGATTAAATTGGCTTTAGGATAACACTTATTTTTCTAGCTTGTTCGTCTTGCCACTTGACGAAACCTGGCTCTATATTTCCATTTAAAATGGATACATTAGAAAAAGACAGGCTTGCTAATCCTTTCCTGAGGAGCGGTACACATTTCTATATCAATTCCATTATTTTTTAAAATGTCTTTTACAACTCCAATGGCTGTTTCTGGCGTATTGCACTCGCTCGATAAATGGGCCAGGTGCACATGTTTTAATTGAGGGCAAAAAACATGCGATAGCAAATTTCCGCACCCTTCATTTGACAAGTGGCCGCTACGACTGAGTACTCTTTGCTTATAAACCATGGGGCGAGGGGAGGCATGGACCATTGAAGGCTGATGATTAGCTTCCAAATATAAATAATCGCAGTCTTTCAATTGTGTCTGAACGAGGGACGTGGCAAAGCCAAGATCGGTGCAGAAACCTAGTTTTAAGCCTCCGGTACGAATAATGAAGGCAACAGGATCCATGGTGTCATGCTGAATGCTAAAGGGGTGGATTTCAAGGTCCCCATATTCAAACGTTTCGCCTGTCGAAAAAATTTTGAATTTTGGGCAGTCATGAAAAGTCTCAACAATGCCCTTGGCAGTTTCATGATTGGCAAAAATAGGGATCCCCATTTTATAAGCCAATACTCTAAGTCCCTGGATATGATCTGTATGCTCATGGGTGACGAGTATTGCATCAATATCTTCAATATCGACATTGATTTCCGACAGTCTGGCTTTAATGGCCTTCCCGCTAATTCCGGCATCAATTAGTATTTTTGTTTGAGTGGTACCAAAATAAATACAGTTCCCTTTTGAGCCTGAGGCCAAGGGACAAAATCCTTTCATAACAAACAACCTGGGTAGAAACAGTGGGGGCGAATACTTGGACCTCTCAAATTGAACCAATAAGATTAGTTTGATAGGTTCTTAATAACCTGAGTTTGGAGTCTTTTTGCCCTTTCGGCTAGCGTGAAAGCTCTCGCGATTGAATAAATAACTTTGAGGGTCATATTGATTAATATTACCCTCAAAGTTATTTTTCAAGCCCGAGGCTTTGACGCAGCCCAAAGAGCGAAAAAATTCCAAACTCAGGTTAATATCATCCTGCACTTGTTTGTTCTTTAAATAATGCCCATTTGATTGCTCATCTTAAGTTGAATTGCTGCAGGAATGTGTTCTAAAAGTTCGTCGAAAGTATTAAATTTTGCGAGCTAATAATTCACCTTGATATAGGTTAAGGTATTCAATAGCCCTTTTTGATATACTTCAAATAATTTTGCCTTTAATACCGCCAATAATTCTGGCAAATACATCTATTATTAGTCTTTCAATCAAATTAGAAGAATTAAAGAATTATAGAGCGTGTGCTTTTCTGATGTGCCTCAAAAAAAGGGGATTGGACCGCTTCTTTGTAATCATCAAAAACTAATGCTAAAGTTTGAAGATTTTGATTGTTTTGACCTCTATTTTTTATTCCTTGCTTATCTTGCATTGAATTAACGGGAATTTTGTCAAAATACCCTCCATCAGAAAACGTCAACGCGTCATTATCAGGCAATTTTCCAAGATATTTTGGAGATAGAAATTCCTTTTTTATTACAGTAGGTGTGAGGATAATCGGAAAAGAGGCCGACGCACGGCAAGCAATAGAGATATCTAAATGGGGAGTATTCTCATTATTGCATTTTTGCAATCGATTAAATAGGAAGTTAAAGACCATTCATTTTTAATAGCGAAATTTAAATAAATCATAAAACTATGTTTTTTATTAATAATATATAAGGATAATATTTAACAATTAATAATAAATAAGATTTAATTCGTATAAGAATGAGTTTTGTTAATTAGAAATATAAAAATTTATTCGGGAATAAATAATAAAGCAATAATTTTGGGATAAAATTACAATAAATTATTGTTTACTCCTTCGGCAAGGACTGTGGAAATTATAATTTTTTCATATTTTTCGAATTTATTAACAGACATTAGATTGATTTGGGTTTTAACTGGTTTTCCATCTTTTATCCGCTCTACTTCTATTGTATGGCGGTTCATGGCTTCTTCTAGTGTTTCACTGCCAAGCTGTGTTTTTTTACTTTGAATCTTTGCACTTTTATCACTTTCGCTAATGATAGACCTGGTCTGTGATATTTTGAACATTTCTGGCGGTAATTTATCGAATAATATTGTACTTTCGCTAATATTATTTTTTATACTACCTTTAACGTAATCAATAATCTGATTATTTTTCGACATGCTGACCAGGTCCCGTATTGCGAATATTTGACAATTGGTAGAGGAATATTGACGGACTGAGGTAAAAATATGGCAGGGAGTATTAGTATATTCATAAATACCTTGGCTGAGGATATTATTATCTTGCAGATTAGCTCCAAGGCTATCGGTAATAACAATCGTAGCTTCTCCATTTTTAACTTCAAATAAGATGGGAACCACATGGGGGGGCGACATGCAAAAAACAGTCCCATATTTCCCTTCACCCTTCTTGGAGATGTCATCAATGAATTCATTTAGTTGATTAAATCCAGAAGTAACGGATGTTGGCATCTGTAATGAGCCTTTTTCTTCAAGATATTTTAAAATTAAATTCACCCCTTCAAGTGATAACATTAATCCCGATGTAGAATAATCCAAATATTTTTTAATTTCAGGAAAAGCCATTATGGAAGCCTTGACTAGGTGCTCGTATTTATTAGAATTCCAGCTATTTTTTGCATAGGAATTCAAAAATTTGAGAATCACTTCCGATCTTTTTGTCTTATCTAACTTTTGTAATTCATTTGCCAGGTCTTTTGCAGACCCTGTTTCAATTAACGTGATGAATTGAGATTCATTATTTGAATCAAATCCATCAAGATTTGAATGCGGCGAAATGATATTAAAAATCCCATTTACACTATTATTGTGCTCTAATGTATCAGTGACTGAGGCTATCAGAATTTTAACCGAATTTTTTGATAGATCAGGTTGTACGATGCCTTGACAATGATTTTTTGTGCTATGAACCAAACATTCTGAAGTTGTAGATTCTTTAGTAAGAATTTTTTCAATCCCTATATTATTGACCTTTACATCTAATTGAAATCCTTTTTTCTCATTTTGAATATTATTACTTAAAAAATTCAAAGGTTGGGATTGGACTTGTTCGGTATTATTAAATTGATAATTAGAATTTGAAATCATTTTAATCACCACTTATTTTATAATTATAACATAATTATAATTTATAAAAAAAAGTTAATAATATAAATTATTTCGAATACAATAATTTAATGATGTATAGACAAATCAAAGTAGAGAATTTTAAGCATTAAAAGCTTAGAATTATTGGAAATCTTGACTATTTTTAAAAAAATCAGAGATAATAGTCTCATATTTTTCAAAATTTTTTACGGCCCGCAGGTTACCTTTTTCTGAATATTTAAAGATTGCTTGTTTTAATGTAATCTGGCCAGTATCAGACTTTTGACTTGGTATTAAGGTTTTTAGTTCGTCATCGCTCAAAATGGTGTGATTTTGCGTGATTTTATGCATCTCTATAGGCAATTTATGCAGAGAGATCATACATTCAGTCTGCTCATCTGTGGAATTATCCATTACAAATGATTTAAAATTCTTATTTTTTGACATATAAACCATATCTCTTATAGAAATATTATAACAGTCTGTCTTACTCAATTGACGTTGTTCAGTATAAATATAGGATCGGGTCCCTGTAAAATCAAATATCCATTTACTAATGCGGGCACTACTATCTCCCTTGAGTCCAAAGCTATCTGTGATCACTATTGTGCATTCTCCATCTTCAATTTCAAATAAAATCGGCGTAACATGGGGAGGATTAGAACAAAAAATAAGGCCATATTTCCCATCGGGTAATTTAGAAATGCGATCAATATACTCAGTTAATTGCGTATAGCCTGATGCTGTCTCAACGGGAATCTGAATTGCTCCCTTCTCTCGTAGATAATTAAGGATTAGATCAACGCCTTTAAGAGAAAGAAATTTACCAGAAATTGAGTTTTGAAAAAAGGTAGAGAGAGTCTCTTCTGGAAGATTGGTAAATTTCTTACTAGAAATATTTTCAACATTTGTAGGAATAAAAGTATCTAAGTAATTAGAATGATTGGTAGTCAAGTTAATATTCATTGTTATTCCTTTTTTTAAATATTATAACACAATATTTAATTTAATAAAGATATTTTTTAATGGATTAATTTTTAAAATACTATTTATTTGGTTATCCAAATGGCGAAAGCAGTTGCATATTCACTGCAATGGCTTATGGAGATCATTAAAAAAGGAGAATCAAAAACCTTTTCAGCTTTGGGTGAGAGCTTGATAAAAGGTTTGCCTAAAGCATCGTTATTTATCTCAATATCCAGCCAGGTTAGCCCGTTTCTGAAGCCTGTTCCTAAAGCTTTAACAATAGCTTCTTTAGCGGCAAACCGGCCGGCGTAATGAAGAGCAGGGACTTTTCGCTTTTGACAGTAGCCCTGCTCATGTGGTGTAAAAACTCTGTCAAGGAAGCGTTGCTGATAACGTTGAATATTATGTTCAATCCGTTTTATTTCTATAATATCGTTGCCAATTCCTAAGATCATGCCTAAAGGGCTAAGTAATTCTTGTGATTGCTTTCTATATCAGCTTCAGCCATGGATTGGGCAAAATCAGTGTCAATTAATAAGCCTCCTTCTTCAGAGGCATTACAGAAGATCATACGGCCTGATGAAGTGTGCTTAACAGACAGAACATGCCCTTTTATTGTTTCACCAATAAATTCAGCACCCCCATTGACGACAACCATTGTTCCATCCTCAAGATAACCTACCCCTTGACGCGCTTCTTTGCCATAACGTTGAATTTTAATATTAATTACTTCGCCAGCTTGCGTAATCGGCTTTAATGCATTGGATAACATATGAATGTTAATAATGCGAACTCCCTCAATGGAAGATTGCTGGATCCGATTAATGTCAGAGGTTATGATATTTGTATCTAAAAACCTGGCTAAGCGGATAAGCTTTGTCATCGGTTCTTTGATTTCCGGAAAATCAGTATCGACATAGCGAAGATCTAAAGTTGAAATGCTTTCAAGTTTTTTTATTACCTCTAAAGAACGGCGGGCCTTAGTTTTTACCCCTTCGTCCAAGCTCTCAGCCTGGGTATAAAGCTCTTTAACGGCAAACCGAGGAATAATTAGGTCATGGTCAAGCAATCCTGAAGAGGCTAAATCAATGATCCGCGGGTCGATTAAAATAGAAATATCAACAAGGATATCTTTCTTTTTATGGCCAATTGCCTTGAACTCTACAAATGGAATGCTGATATGAATTTCTTCCGCTGCACGCGCTGTCATCACCATGCCCAAATAAGCACAGAACAAATAGACTGCGAAACGGGCAGGTGCGAGGTATGCTAATGAAGTATCCCCCATTACCCCTGTCAGAACAAAAAGAATGGCCTCTGCCATTAAATATCCAAAAAAAAGGCCCAACACAGCCGTATTAAAGGATCTTAAATTAAAGCGTCTAAACGCAAAATCAGCTCCGATCAATAGTCCTGCAAAGGCAATTCCGCTAAGAATTCCGACAGCGGCATTAATTGGATTGAGTCCTCCTTCTAAATGCTGTGTGGCAAAGATAAGGGAAAATAATGTAGATATCGAAAAAAATAAAATTCGAATAAAGGAAAGAGAAATACTCATAACTTTTTAAATCCTATCCTTAGAAAGGGGTTATAAAACCAGTTAAGAAATTTATAGCGTTTAATTTGCAAATTCGAGGACTAATATATCTTTGAGATCACAACCAAAATTAGCAAAGAGTCTCAAATTGGATAATTATCTGCCTGAATGCAAAAACATTTGGCTGATCTTAACAAGATCTTCATTTAATGTACACTTCTTTAAATTTGCCTTCGCACTTTGCAATTTTTTAATCCACTCTGCTAAGTAGTAGGGTTTAAAAGAAGGCTTGACTGCATTCTCTTCTGATTCATTGCTTTATTATTAACCCTCTAATGCTTCTAACCATATTTAGCAGTACCTGCAAGATTAATTATTTAGATCTCTTTATTCATTCATTTGAAGTTCTTGGTGGCTTTAAATTTACAAAAAATTACCATTTAAAATGCTTTAGGATTGCTACTTGGCTAAGTACCGCCCTGTTTAAAAATTACAACTGAGTGTTATTTTATATCTTTTTTCTATACATAATGTTTTAATTAAAAGTATTTAATTGAATTTAAATAAAAATAAAAATAAACTGAAATGATTTTAATAAGTTTTAATTTAATAGGACATAAAATGAATATACTAGATCAAGATTGCGTACGTAACATTTTTTTATATCTTGAACCTCATGATCTTGGTAATTGTTGCCAGGTTAGCAAATCATTAATAAAAATAGGTAGCGAAGATCTTTTCTGGAAAGAAATTGTTCCAGATGAATTAGCTAAAACTAATAAAAAAAATTATTTAGATAGTCACGCTGTAACGAATAATGAGAATTATTTAAATCGCATAAATCACTATTTTAATACTGAGTTAAACTGCAGATTTTATACACACTTCCCTTTTGAAAAAAATATTAGTCTAAATTTTTGTGCTGTCTTACTTCTAAACCCTAAAATTAACGAAAAACATGATGTAAGAGAAACATTTATTTTTATGAAAAAATTTCAAAATTGTGATAAATTGAAATATATTTATTTATCTGACTTCCCAGTTGAAGATCGTTTATTTGGAATCTTTAAATTAAATAATTTTAGTTACCTAGTTAATTCTTTGTTGCCAGATTCAACTTGGGTTAATGCTAGTGAAATTGGAAATGGTTTAGTTTCTTTGATGCATAATCATAAAAAACAATTAGATTTTGGTCGCAGAAAAATTGCCTGTAAAGTTATAACAGCGCTAAGCTTGGCAGCATTGTATTTGATAAGTCCTTAGAACCTGATCATAGATATTGAACAGGTTCTTAGTGAAAAATGAAATTTTATAGAAATGAGAAATCTTAATAGATAAAATCAAATATTTGCAAAGTGCAATGCTTAAACCACACTTAATAAAATTATGACGATCGTGACCTACCCAATATTATCAGTATAGGGTAGGTCATCCCTGGGGGCTTCAAGCTGAAAAGGGCCTAAAAATATGTTTAAAAAGCATTTAGGCTAATATGCACATAAAATCTATGGGCTTGGCTGATCTGCTGAAATTTATCGTGAAAAACGCATTCGTACTTTATGAAGAAGGGACGGCCGCTATTTGCAGGAATTTCTTAACCCAGCTCCTTTCTTTTAATCCATGGGCTGTAGAAGGCCATAACAATAAATTAATAGGATTCAAAAAAGGAATAAGGTAAGCTTTGGAAAAAAAAGGAGCTTTTATGCTGAAAGTGAGTCATACAACATTAGTGGTGTTATCTGGATTAATCTGGCTGGCAATTGGGTGTTTTCTTTTGTCCCTCGGACTTAACTTCATTTTTGAATCAATTCTTAAAGAAAATTTGGTCACTTTAAAGCGTCCTGTTTTAGATTCACTATCCTCATTACTTGGCAATTCAGAACAGGGTGCTTTGGCCTTAATTGCAATTGCTCTTTGGATTGGATTCATGAAGGGGCGTTTCATTTTTGCTAAAACTGTTCAAAAAAGTGTTGAACGTATTCTAACATTACCAAATCCAGTAAGTTTATTTTTAATTTATCCTAAAAAATATTATATTTTGTTGGGGTCGATGGTGCTTTTAGGTGTATTGGTAAAGTTTGCACCCCTGGATGTGAGAGGGGGAGTAGATGTCATTATTGGCTCAGCCTTAATTCAAGGCGCTATTTTATACTTTAAATACGCTTTCTCGATTCGCCGTACAAGTAAACAGGCAGTATAGTAGCGCAGGGAAAAAAAATATAGAAAATTTTTTTTCCCTTTCCTCAAACCTTATTCTGCATTTAACAAATTTTTCCATAGAGAGAATCTCGAGCTTGTGGTGAGCAACCTACCACAGAACTTAGAAATAGCGTTAAATATCTTTGACACTATAAATCCGTTTTCCAATTACCCGAATTAAAGTCATTACTTTTATTTTTTTGATTAAATGAACTCCTCTTAACTATAACAATTATTTAGTAATTTCACTAAATCACCATTCTTTCAGCTGTTTTTAAAGCAAATTGCATGCAAAGTGCATTTAAAGCTAGAATCTAATAAAATTCCTCTAATTAAAGTTAATCAGAAACTTTATGTTAGTAAAAAATTTACTTATTATTTAAGGATTGCCTCCATGCAGATTTCAAGCATACATACAAATTTAGACAAAATACCAAGCTTAGGTAGAGATGTTCAATTTTCTTTTCCTTCGAACGTGTCCCTCTCAAAAATTATACAAAAAAATTTATTATCTTCTACTGATAAAAAAATTCCAAACATTTCAATCACTGAAAATCAAAAGTCTATTTTAGATTATAACTTAGTGAAAATTACTTCAAAAGCCCATTTAAGACCCAGCCATTTGACTAACAAAAAACTATCATATCTTTTTTTAGAATATTTTAAAATCGAAGACATAGGGCAGGCGGCTAGGGTTGCAGACCTTATTTCTTCGCGAGAAACATTAAATCTTACAGTTCAAACTTTGACTCTAATGGATGAATATTCTATAGATTACCAAGCAACCTTGATTAAAAAAGTTTTTGACTTTTTTCTTTCAAGGGGAGCAATTGAAAAAGCCACCATTATTGCTTCTCATTTATCCCCTATTGCTCCTGATTTATCTGGATTAAGTAAGCGTGTATCGAACCAATATAAAAAGGCTTTTGATATTCAAGCTGCAGCCAATCTGGAAATTTGTCATTATTATTTAGAGAAGAATGATCCTCTGAATGCCATTCATTATTCAAAATATTCGGGCGAGTATGAAAAATTAATTCGATCTGAAGCCACTAAATTATTCATTCGATCAAATGATTTTCAACAAGCCCTTGTACAGATCAAGAACGATTATTCTTCTGATAGAGATGAAAAAATCTTTTATTTATCCCAAATTTATAAATTTTATTCTCAATCACATCAGTTGGTAGAAGCCGAAGATGTTCTTAATGAACTATCACACAATCTTTTTTTAAGACGGGAAAAAAAGGATATTTTCAAAATCCTTTTACTTTTAGATTTGGCAGATATTGCTGAAAATTTTATTCCTTACTTACCATCAGATGAGCAAAGTTTGGCTTTTTCAGAGCTATTCAAAGAGTATACCATTAAGCAAAAAGAGCTATCACTCAGAACTTTCATCGCTAAAAAAATACAAAACTCTACCATTCGTGATTTAGCGCTGATTGAAGTGTATAAGAGCTGTATGTCTATAGAGCTCTTTGATGAAGGCCGTTTTATCAGTTCACAAATTAAAAATAACAAATTATTAAATTTAACTAATCAAGAATTGAAAAAAAACTTCAAGAATCGAAGGCAAAAATGAAATAGTTTATCAAATCGCTTTGAATGAATTAATTATAATCAAAGAAGAATGTACCGGAGCAAAAAAAGGTAAGTTAAATCAATGCTGCATTAAAGCTTCGAAAATTTATTTCGAAATCGGAGAATATAGCAAAGCCATTCAGTTCACACAAGCAATTAAAGGCACACTGCTAAAAATTGATTATAATTTAATACTAGCAAGAAGCTTCCTAATCAAAAATGAATTTAAGCGAGCCGAAGAAGTGGCTAATTTGGTCTTAATGTATGCAAAAAATCCAAAATTAGGCTGTAAGTCAGCAGAATTAGCTACAATTTCAGCAAATGAAATTTTAAATGTAATAAAAAAGGGTTCCTCAGCGAATTTGAATTTTTGATTTACTTATGATATTGGGTCCCTTTTTGAATCTCGAAAGCCCTGTAGAGCTGTTCTATGAGGATCAAGCGGGTAATTTGATGTGTAAAGGTCATGGGGGAAAAACTGATCAGCTGGAATTGCTTTTTAAGCAATTCTGGCAGCCCTTCCGCACCTCCAATAATGATCGTCAGGCGAGAGCCACCTTTGACCCAGGCTTTTTCTAGTACATCTGCAAATTTTTCACTTGAGATTAATAGCCCGTGCGGGTCGAGGCAGATGATGTTCTGTTCTTTTTGGGCCCATTCCAATAGTTGTTGAGAATCTTTGGCCCAGCAGCATTCAATGTGCATGACGGGCTTTAATCTTTTCTCATACTCGTTAAACGCCTCTTCCAGCCATTTTTCTTTAGTCTTTCCCACTGAAATGATTCTTAATTTTAACACTGCCTAATAACCTGATTTTTGGATTTCTTTCCTCGATAATAAGGAAATTTCGCGCCCTATCTTCGCCCTTTCGCTCTTCAAGCATATCGATTTGATATTCTTTTCAGAGCGAAAGGACAAATCTAAGGCACGATATCCCTTACTTTCAATGAGATAAACCCAAAAACTCAGGTTAATACTGTTGATTTTTAAGGGCTTGTTGCATCCTTTTTTTGTCATCTTTCTCTTTTAGGTCTGCCCGTTTGTCGTAAGACTTTTTACCTTTAGCCATGGCTAAGCGCACTTTGACCCTTCCCTGTTTAAGGTACAATGCAAGAGGTATTAGGGCTAGACCTTTTTCCTGGGTGGCTGTTTTTAAACGTCGGATCTCCCTTTTGTGCATCAGGAGCTTGCGGTCTCTTTTTTCTTCGTGGTTATGAATATTACCATATTTATAATGGGCAATATTGCATCCTACAAGCCATACTTCGCTACCGAAAACTTTTATGTAGGCTTCCTGTAAAGTAGCCCCATGATCTCGGATGGATTTGATCTCTGTCCCTTGAAGGACAATGCCGGCTTCAAAAGTTTCTAAGATCTCATAATCATGCGTAGCTCGTCTATTGGAGACGAGGTCGCTGGGCTTTTTGTCGTTCATAATTTTCAGGGGATTAAATAGATTATAACAATGTTAAACCATGCTGGACTATCTCGCAACTTCAACCTGCAGTCAAACGTGAGTTTTTAAGGAAGAGTCTAAATTTATTCAAGGATGATTTTATGCGCATTGTTTAAAAGAGAAGGGTCGGTCGTGGTCAAAAAGACCTGGCCAAGATGTTTAAGCTGTTCCATGAGCCTCTCTTTGCGGTTTGTATCCAGGCTCATGGCCACATCATCAATCATGAAAAGAGGATTTTTGTCTTCACTAAAGCTTTTTAGACGCTTCCATTCAGCAAAATGGATGGCATTCACGCAGCTTCGCTGCTGCCCCTCGCTGGCAAAAAGGCGCACTTCGCGACTGCCGATCTTTATGGAGAGGTCGTCTTTATGCGGACCTGTCAGGGTATGCCCCAAAAGCATTTCACGATGCCGATTTTTACGTAGCTGTTCCATAAAAAATACGGGCTCAATAGACAGAAGGCTTGGCTGATATTCAAGTATTAGATTTTCGATTTCTCCGGACAAGGCATGGTAATAATCGGACACTAGATGATGCAGCTCTTGTACAATTTTTTGCCTCTGCCTCACAATATAAGCGGTTGAGTGGGCCATCTCCTGCTCCCAGCTTTCAATTGTTGCCAGCTGCTTTTGTTTAAGCAAAATATTACGATGGCGCATAGCCCGAGCATAGCGTGTTAAATGGTGGACATACAGCGGATCGGTTTGGGAGAGCTGAATATCAAGAAATTGGCGGCGCATAGCTGGCGAGCCTTTGATCAGCTGTACATCATCCGGGGTAATGACAACTCCTTGAATAACTCCGAGAAGGCTGCACATATTGGGAAGAATAGTATGATTATATAAAATTTTCCGTTCGCTCCCTTGAGAGCTGAAGCGGAGGACTTGATCGATTCCATGTTTCAAAAAGCGCAAGTCAAGAAAAAATGAGTGGAATCCATTTTGGATCAGATCTTTAGGATTGCAGGTGCGGAAAGAACGGCCGATCATGGCATAGCGTATAGCTTCCAAAAGGGTCGTTTTGCCTTTAGCATTGGGCCCGCAAATAAGGTTGATAGAAGGATTAAATTCGACAAAAATTTCTTCATAAATGCGAAAGTGCTGCAAATAGAGCGAACGAAGAGTCATAGTACCCCACATATTTTTGCAGCTAATTTTAAAATCGCTTTCAGCGGTTGAGGAATAAGCATCAACCTAATATATCCGAAATTCATAACTTTTTTTAGTAATCATATATAAGTATAAGCAGGATCGCTAAAGCGACAAATGGGAGGATATTTTTTGGATTTAAAGAGTACAGACATTGTTTCATCTGGTTTTCTTAAATCCTGTCCATCTTCTCCTGCTAATCCTGTTTGATGAGTATGGTAATACTATGCTTTAGTCTTCTGACAAACGCAAAGGCATAATGATAAAGAGAGGGGACACTTCTAATGATTCATGCAATTCACCGCCATCTGTAATGATCCCTGGATTATAAGCATCTGTAAGGCCGATTGTGACGGTTTCCTCCTTGCAATGGCGCAAAATATCCAGAAAAAAAGTAGGATTAAAGGCAATTTCTAATTTAACCCCCTGATAATTGACCGGCATGGAGACATTTCCTTCTCCAAAATCAGCATTGTTGGCAATGAGATGCAGTTCTCCATCAGAAAATATAAAGCGGACCGACCGGTTGTCATCCGAAGTAAAAAGAGAAATTTGGCGTAAGAGCGAAGTGAGCTCTTCTCGATGTAGGGTGACTACGATATCTGATTTTTCGGGTATCACTCGGTTAATATCTGGATAATCGCCAGATAGCAGCTTGGTAAGGAGAAGGGTTTGATTGGCCTCAAGCGCTAATTTATCTGGTAATATTGAAATTTTGGCCATCCCTTCTTCGCCTAACGTCTTTAATATTTCATCGACTGTTTTTAAAGGAATAATGGAATGGCTAGTGAAATCAAAAGGAAGATCGACCGAACTATGCGCCCTGGCCAGCCGTTTTCCATCCGTTCCTACAAAGCTGACGCGGCGCTGATTAATTTGCATCAGAACACCAGTCAAGGCGTACCTGTTGTCTTCTTTGGACACGGCAAAAGATGTCCGATAAAGGAGATCTTTCAATTTGCTTTGCTCAATTTGAAAATGGCTTGCATCGCTCAAATCAAGGAGCGGGGGATAGTCATTTTTATTAATACCATTCAATTTAAAGCGAGAAGTACCAGCAATAAGTGTCGTGACTTCATTGCTATTAGTTGAAATTTCAAGATTTGCAACAGTTAGTTCACGCGCAAGTTGCGCGAGTCTTTTTGCTGGGAGGACGATGGCTCCTTCTTCCAAGATTTTAGCCTCTGTATGGCAGCGGATCCCAACCGTCAGATCAGTGGCGGTCAAAATCAGCTCGTCATTAAAAGCTTCGATCAAAAAGTTTGAAAGAATTGGTACTGTAGGTTTAGGGGGAACAATATTTTGAATTTTTCCGATTAAATAATTCAGTTCTTGGGTAGAGATAACAAATTTCATAAAACTCCGAGACCTTGAAAATTATATTTTTGGAATTATAACAAAGTGAATTCAAAACTTGGAATTTTAGGCTGCGTTAAATCCAATTTTTGAGCTCACTTGGGTATAAAAAGATAGCGCGATTCAGGCTCTCTGTCAAGGTTAAAAGTAGAAGAAAAACCAGGTCAAATTTCCTTTACAACTTGATATCTCATGTTGATCTCTTGAAATCGATACCTATGTATTAAATACTAATGGATAAATTGATGGCCAAATGAAGTGACGCAAAAACAAACTTTGTCATTATGTTGTCCTGTCAATACAATTCCGAGTTCATATAGTCGTTCAGTGATAACTACACGTACATAAGCCAGCTCTTCAGGTTGATAGACAGGCAAGGCATACTTCCATTTTTTGCCTTTGTTCTTTAACATGACAGCTTCCCTGTTACCAAGAGGAGCGATAAATCCCTTTAAAAAGTCTTCCAGGTAAACCCACTCATTGGTTTTAAGGCGTTTTAAATATTTTTCAATTAAGCGTAAATTACGAGCATTCCAAAGGTGGGGAGAATCCACCGCAGGAGAGGGGGTGATCAGCCAATGAAAAGTCAGTTCATTTACCCGCTCAGGAATAGCTTTTTTTATCCACAAAAGCCCTTTTTCGGTCGCTGAATATTTTTTTTGAGTGTGATCTTCTGCGATATAACCTATCTGAATCAACTTCTCGAAAAGATGGGCATATTCTTCCTGGATGGTAAGAAAAAGAGGTTTAAATTCTTTTTTTTCCCGTAGGGTAGATTGACAGGCTATAATCACAGCTTCCATTTCCTTTATAAAACCAAATTCTTCAGAACAGGAGTGGGCTATGGAGCTTGTATAGGGAATAGGCTGAGGTTTGTTAAGGTCCTCAAAAAGCATAAATTGATGCAGTTCGTAAAAGGGGGTTACTGTTTCTTCCCAATGATTCCCGATTTTTGTATAGCTTAAACAGCAAACAAAATGATATTCCAGCATAAGAAGGGCTTCTTCAAATGCTTCACGGCTTAAATGATATTTATCAATTAACGTCTGCGCCCTCATTTTAAAGCCTGGCGCTTGATAGACGTCATCCATTATATTGGACAAAAGGGGATCATCAAATTCTAATTCATTTAAATATTGGCGGAAGATTTTTGGTGTTAAAAAATAATTTTCGATGATAGAAGCAAATATATTGTCTGAGTGGCGGGGAATTGCATACCAAAGAGGAAGAACATGAATAGGTACTTTATTAAGCAGGCTTTGAAGAAATTCAAGATCAGGTTCAAAATCCTCATCAAATTTTTCCATTTGAATTTCATAATATTTTCGCATCTCTTTATCAACAATCAGGGTATGATGAAGCCTTTTGAAAAGTTTCATGGGGGCCAGTTTGTCGAGGGCTGGCAGAAGTTCAGCTAGATCAATGTCCAGGCTATCAGCTAACTGTTCAATGGAAATATTAAGGGAGCAGTGGAGGATCTCGCATAATAAATCGACTTCAACAACACTCAAGTGGGAGAGTAAAAGCCGATTTTCGATATCCCGGCGGTAAGGGTAATCAGTTAAAACAATTCTCGTCTTACGAGGCATGGTGAGCGTGTTCATTTTAACCTACTTTAATAAATAATTACGAAACCTTTCAAGAACCTGATCGAAGATATTGAACAGGTTCTAAGAGGACCTACAAGGTTATATTGGGTAATTTGTAGAGACCCTCTGCGTATTTTTCAGCGGTGAAGTAGCAAAATGTTCAATTGGAGAACGAAATAAAAAATATCTTCTCCCATAATATTAACTTTGATGATTTTAATCAATTGTTAAATAAAGTTGTTTTTTTATTAAAAATAAAAATGTTGCCCTACAAACTGAGAAGTAAAACTTTACAAAGGAAAGAAAATGGATAAAGATCCCGAACCAAATAAAAAAAAGGAATTCCTGAAAAAGTCTTCAGAGAATATTGGAAAGGAAGATCAGGAAAGTGCGGAAGAAATGGCAAATCTTGTTTTGGAGAGTATGAGTGATAGCTTTCAAACGGAGCTTGAGCCATTTGAGGTTTATTCGAGAACCTTGCGTTCGCACATCCTAAGGAATGAAGATCAATTTAAAAAGCAATTTTTGATGGGATATGGCAGTTTGCTTCAGCAGATAAGCAGTAAGAAGTAACAAGACACCTTAGAACCTGTTCAAAATCTTCGATCCACATTTATAATAAGGGGAAAGCCCGATTGGCAATGATCAGCTAAGCCCATGCGGGAGCAAATATGAGTAAAATGCAATTCGCTCACCATTATGACGCTTGCTCAATTCTAAATTTTTTTTTGTAACTGTGCCATGTGTTGTTCAGAAGCATTGCAATGGTCATAGGCCCTACGCCTCCAGGCACCGGTGTAATGTAAGCACATTTAGGGGCCACGTTTTCAAAGTCTACGTCTCCTACAATAGCATAACCTGTTTTTTTGGAAGGGTCGGCTACTTTATTGATCCCGACATCTATAATGATAGCGCCCTCTTTGACCATATCGGCAGTAATGAATTTTGGTTGTCCAATGGCCACGATGATAAGATCGGCAAGCAAAGAAAGAGTTTTAAGATTAGTTGTTAGACGGTGGGCCACCGTTACGGTGGCATTGCCTCCCGGCGTCGACTGCATCAGCAGGGCGGCCATTGGCTTGCCTACGATATTACTCCTGCCAATCACGAGAGCATGCTTGCCTGAAATATCGATGCCATACCTTTCCAACAATACCTTAATTCCATAAGGCGTGCAGGGAAGGAAGCCGTCCAGCTCCCCGATCAACATTTTGCCAACATTATAGGGGTGGAACCCATCTACATCTTTTTTAGGGTCGATATGGTAGGTAATGCGATTAGGATTGATATGTGCAGGCAATGGAAGCTGAACTAAAATAGCATCCACAGAGGGATCTACATTCAATCGATCGATTTCTAAAAGTAATTCAGACTCTGAAATTTCGGCTGAAAGCTCCTTTTTTAATGAGCGCATCCCAATATTTTCGCAAGCTTCAGTTTTGCGTTTGACATAAATACGGGAAGGGGGATGTTCGCCGACAATCACAACAGCCAGGCAGGGCGCGCGGGCGGTTGATAGACTAATTTTTTCTTTTAGTTCTTGTTGAATTGCATCTGCAACCATTTTTCCATCGATGATCATGTGGTTCCTTTACTATTTCCATCTAATAAGTATAATCTTTCAAGCCGTATGGTGCAACGGCTGTATCTAGAATATTGCAAATACAGTGTATAAAAATAGAAAAAAATGCAATTTTTCATAGTTATTTTATTGAAAAAAACAGAAGATGAGGATTAAGGACCAGGGAGACAATTTGCACTGTTTATGGTCTAAGAACCCTGTTCAATAATTTTGCACAGAGTGGGCTATTTTTTAAATTCAAAAGGATTGAATTATGAGACACATACTCTCCTATGCTTGCTGTACCCTTTTAGCGTTGAGCTCTTTTGGAAAATTGGTAGCGGAAGAAAAAGCAGACTCCGATGATATTCCATCCATGTGCACTAAGCAGGAGCTGATGACCTATTTTCCACAGCCTTTGGTGAAATCAATATTGATCAAAACCAATGTTAAGGATGATCAGGCAGAGGCCATATCACAAGACCTTGCCCAAAAGGGGCAGGAATTGGAAAAGCGGGTGGCAGAAAAAGCTGCTTTATTAGAGCCAAACCCGTTTAAAGATTTTAGCCAGCGGGATACGGCAATAAAAATTTACCGTGAAACTCTTTACGAAGTGTTTGCCCGTACAATGAATGACCATGGGATTACGAATGAAGATCAAATCCAAACTCTTTTAGATGAAATGCAGCAAGCCAAAAGCAAGCTTTTTGTCGACTGCATCAAAAGAGAGCAGTCTAAGAAGCGGCCCCACTCCGATCCTTTGAAAAAATAAGGTCAAATTGTCTATTAAAGATCTGCGATTCTTCGCAGATCTTTTCCAATTTTATATATTATATTTACATTTAATTAAAATATAATTACAATTCAACGATCATCAATTTAATTATAATAAACTAATATTTATTTTGTTGACTGAATTATTTAAGGAACTAATATGATCAATAATTGCTGCAATTCATTATGTAATTTAATAGAAAATCGATACGCAAGAGCTATAAGGGAAGATTTACAGCTAGATCAAAATGCGATCACACAGAAAAATCATCATGCTTTTTGTTTTCCCAATAACTATTTTATTACATTAAATAATCAGGCATGTGTAGATCTTTCAAATATAAAAATTGACCTTTCGAACATTTTTATTGGAGGGATTGGTTATGGTTCCAGCTCAACTAAATTGATGTCCAGGGCAATGAGGGATATTGGGAGCGAGGGAGTTGTTTTTAATTTACCCTATTGCATAGAGGGATGCATTGAAGAAAATTTTTATTCCATGAGAATATTTAATACTCTGGATCAGGAAATTACTACAACTTTCACTGCAAATAACATTGAAAAGGTTGTTAAAAAGGGTTTTACGCACATCAACATACCGCTGTGCTATAATGGTCATGCTTCACTAGTTACTATTGCACTCGAGCAAAAAAAAGCCGCTTTAAGATTTTACGATTCTTTATCACCAGAAGATCTTTCTTATGATAAACGTTATAATGACAAGGTAATCAATTTCATTAAATCTTTTTTACCCGATTCTATTTATTTAGCAGAAGAGAAGCCTATTATCCTGCATCTACTGCATCAAGGTGATAAAATGTCTGCAGGCTGTGGATATTATGCCTTATTTACGGCACTGCTTTTAAAAGATTGCCACCAGCTTAGAAATTTAAAATCTTTTAGTGCCTATCCATTATGCAGAGAGTCTGATGATGAAATCATACGGGCAGATTTGGTTGCGAGAACTCTTTTATCCTATGGTTTAGACATCATTAATACTAAAAGAAGTGTTCTATACAATAATCCAAGAGAAGGCATATTTCATAAAATTGACTTTGAAATTATTAATTTGATCAGTCAGCTTAGATCAAGGGTTCTAACCTATCCTAATCTAGTTTACGGTAGCCGCCAAATTCTTCCCTTCGAAGATCAAAGCCTACCTATTCAACAGTGCAATATTTTATCTGAAGAGGGATTTAACGAAGATTCGATTGATGACCCTGACAAAATGGTCGCCCTATTCAATCGATTGAGCTCAGGGAGTTCCTATCAATTTAAACGCATTTCTTATGAAGAATTATTGACAACGCTCAACCAAACAACCAAAAAATAATTTGTGGCCTAAAAACCTATTCAAATTCCAACCAAGGATTATGAATAGGTTTTAAGTGAAATATTTAAGCGTTTAAGGCTTTATAGATGTAGGCTCCTAAAAAAAAGTAAAAAATATTTTAATTTTAATTTTACAATGGGCTTTTTCCTTATAAAAAAATTTACTAATTTATTTTTACTCTTTCCTATTGCGTGAAATATCATTTGTTTTTAAAATCCATGCAAGTAATAAATAGTGTAACTAAACAAAAGGAAATATTAATGAAAATACTAACAAAAACATGCATGATATTAATGCTTCTTTGCATAAACGTACTTGCTCAAGCCGATCAAGATCAACAAATCGAACAAATATTGAGTAATGGAATACACTTAGATTCTGAAACTTACGAAAATTCTAATGAATTTGAGCTATTAAACGAGCTATTCAAGCCCAAATATAAGAAGCAAAAAAAAGGGAAATCACACGCCTCCCAACAAATGGCAGGTAAAGGTGTGCCAACCTCCCCATGTGTTCCAGAAATCCAGCAGGTTGATTCCGATTATAATAATATTGTTTGGCATTTTGGCCAATATAAAGATGGATTTCTTTTAACCGCGTTAGAGGGTTCATCCTTTGGAACCCAAGTATTATTTAACAATGAAGGAGTTGAAATATTCGTAAATGATCAAATTGATCTTGACAATGCTCATGATTTTGATAAACCTACCCTAAGACATCAATACTCGGATTGTGAAGTGATCACAACTAAAGAATATCAGGTAATTTTACCTAAACAAAATAAATAAGTGATTTGAAAATTAAAATTTAGAATATAGAAATTCCTTTTTATATTCTAAATTTTCAAAAAATTATAGTATTATTGATCATCGTGCAAAATCACTCGAAGAAAAAAGCGCCCTTAAAATTTATGAATCAATTCCTAAAATAATGAAGCTCGAAAATAATGCCTCAAAATATGCTTCTCTTAAAATTGAACGTGATAGAATCCAACAGGGGCTCAGACTTGCAGGACGTAAGCATTTAAGAGTTTCAGGATGCAAAATTTTGACGACGAAAATTTTAAAAGCTCTCCCTATCTTTTGGTAAGGAACATTTTTAATATATAATATTTATTAAAAATCACAATTGAAAAATTAGTAAGGTATATATTAATATTGCCTCAACAAATAGATTAATCGCCCATCTTTTCAGGTAGAAGATAACAACAAGCGGCCAAGAATAGATCTCGACGATCCCCTTTTAAAATTAAAAAATATCAAATCTTTAATTGCTCAAAAAAATAAGGAAGAGCTTGAAACATTAAAATTAGAGCTCTATTCAATTCGCGGATCTGTTTTAGATCCAGTAACAGCGCAGAAATGCGAAAAATTATCAGCCTTGATTTTAGAGCTATGTAATTCGCCTGCAAAAATAAATATCCCCTGGAATAATGAATTATATAATGAAAATGTGTCTCTTTTATATATGAATTCTAAATTGATAAAAAGAATGGTAAAAACAAGAAACCAATGGAGCGAATCAGATGGCATCAAACTTAATCTTAATGATTTTGAAGGCATCCCTGACATGCTTAATGTTATTTTGAAGTTTTATTACTTTTCTTTTTGCGTAAACGTTCAAAATAATCCAACCTTTTTTGCAACTCCCTTTCAAAGCCTCTTTCCACCGGCCGGTAGTATTGCTCCCTTTCGAGCTTAGGGGGAAAATAATTCTGGCCGGAGAAAGCTTCAGGCATGTCATGATCATACTGATACCCCTTTCCATATCCCAATTTTTTCATAGTTGGTGTTGGCGCATTCAAAATAATGGCAGGGGGATTCAAATGGGTGCTTTGGGAGGCGGCCTGCCTGGCCATCGCATAAGCATTGTAGACAGAATTGCTTTTAGGGGCTAATGCAAGATAGATGACGACTTCAGCCAAGGCTAGCTCTCCTTCGGGTGAGCCAAGCATTTGATAAGCATCTTTAGCAGCCATCGCCAGAGGAAGGGCCGCCGGGTCCCCGAGCCCGATATCTTCTACTGCCATACGGATCAATCTTCGCGCCAGAAAAAGAGGCTCTTCTCCTCCCTCGAGCATCCTTGTAAACCAATAAAGCGCAGCATCAGGATCTGATCCGCGAACTGATTTATGCAAGGCCGAAATCAGATTATAATGCTGGTCTCCAGCCTTATCAAATAAAGGGGAACGTTTCTGCAAAATCTTTCCCAGACTTTCAACATCTAGAATTTCCTCGGAAATTAGACCTAAGTTTTCGATCAAATTATAAAGGTACCGCCCATCTCCCTGAGACCAGGAAAGTAACAGTACACGGGCCTCTTCAGTCAACGGCAAAGGCTTAAAGCGCTCTTCATAGCGCTTAAGCAGCTGGTCCAGGCTTGAAGGATCCAATGGATAGAGAGGAAGCACCCGCAGGCGCGAAAGAAGGGCTCCATTTAAATAGAAGGAGGGGTTTTCGGCTGTGGCTCCGACCAGAATAATTGTCCCATTTTCCACATAGGGAAGGAAGGCGTCCTGCTGGGCTTTATTAAAGCGGTGAATCTCATCAACAAATAACAGCGTCCCTTTTTGCAATAGGGTTAGCTCTTGCGCCTCTTTAACGATCTTCCTTAAATCCGCTACGCCATTGAAGATAGCGCTCATGGAGACAAAATGCATGTCGAAAGCTTTTGCATATAAACGGGCAATCGAGGTTTTGCCGCAGCCTGGAGGCCCCCATAAAATGATGGAAAGGGGAGTTTTCTGCTGAATAGTACGTGTGATCAAACCATTATCACCCAAAAGGTGGTCCTGCCCTACTACTTCGGATAAAGTTTTAGGTCGCAGCTCTTCGGCCAGGGGTTGATTTTTTTTCATGGTTGATTATTTCTTTTTAATAGTGTCGTTGATCTTCGGGTAACACGCCGTCCATGCAGGAAGGTGGCAGGTAATGCAAAACATAAAAATGCATATAAAGCATCCCAAAGGGGCATCTGAATGAGATCATTTTTAACCCACTCCCAACTCAAAATAATACTTTGTCCAAAACAGTAAAAAAGAAAAACTTGAAGTAAGGTGGAAATAATTGCGAACATAAATGAAAGAATGGCAAGTGTGGAAAGGCTCTCTGGGAAATAATGCTTTTTATAGGGGTAGAGAAACTCAACTGTCAAAACATAATTAAGGGCATAAAATCCCAACGCCATTTGGGAAGAAAGCAAATCAATGCAAAGGCCGCATAAGGCTGCCATCCATAAACATTCGATTTTTTTAAAGTGGTAAAATAAGTAGGTTAAAAAAGGGGCAAAATAAAAGAAAGGGAGCTGAGGTAGCCAGGTTGAAAAAGTAAGCATCAGGCCAATTGTATAGCAAAATAGTAGTATGCTAATAGGCACCTTTGGAAAATAGCATGACCGGAATCGTTTTTACAATGAGCTTTAAATCTAGGCCGATGGAGCGATTGTCCACATAGTACTCGTCCAGTTCAATCCGCTTTTCGTAACATTGGATATCGCTTCTTCCTGATACTTGCCAGAGCCCGGTTAAGCCTGGCCGGATGGATAATATTTTGTAGGCCTTGATTCCCAGATGCTGTTCCATTTCGGCTTTAATGACTGGTCTTGGTCCTACAATGCTCAGATCCCCCTTTAAAACATTCCAGAATTGTGGAAGTTCGTCAAGCGAAGTTTTGCGTAAAAAGGATCCCACACGAGTAATACGGGGATCATTTTTTAATTTATAAGAAGATTCCCATTCCTTTCTTAGGCAGGGATTAAAGAGGAGCAATTCTTTTAAGCGAGTGTCAGCATCGCGGTACATGGATCTAAATTTATAGCAGCGAAAAGGCTTGCCCCCTCGTCCTATCCTTTCATGGGAATAAATCACTTTGCCGGGGGAAGTGGCCACTATTAAAAGAGCGATGCAAAGAAAGAGGGGCAGGCCGAGACAAAGGAAAAGAATGCTAAAAAATATATCAAAAATTCTTTTCAACGGAATATGCTTGATTTTGTAAGCGGGGGAAGAAGTCTCGATATGCGTAATTTTTTCCATAGTCGTCCTTTAATATTGGCGTTGGACCATAAAGTTGGCAATATCCATTAATAATGAAGTGTCATAAGGCAACGGCTTCAATGCTTGTATAGCCTGACGGTAAAAATTTTGAGAACACTTTTTTGCTTGTTCCAATCCTAATAGAGTAACGTAAGTTGATTTTTCATTGATCGCATCGGAACCGGTGAGGCGTCCATGCTTTGTTTCGCTGGATGTGACATCTAAAATATCGTCAATCACCTGGAAAGCGAGCCCCGCATTTTCTCCGAATTGGCGTAAACAAATTAATTGAGACGCGCTTGCTTCGGCAATGATCCCTCCAAATTCAACGGAAGCAGTCAACAAAGCCGCTGTTTTATTGCGATGCAACAGTTGTAAGGTATCAAGTGAAATTTTTTTTTTCTCTGAAGCCATGTCCAAGACCTGGCCCCCGATCATGCCTTCTGCACCGCTTTGCTTGGATAAAATGGTAATCAATTGCAATTTTTTATCGGCCGATAAAGCCCTGTCTGTAGCCAGTATTTCAAATGCATAAGTTAAAAGATAATCGCCCGTTAAAACGGCATGCCCTTCTGAATATTTTCGATGAACGGTCAGCTTCCCCCTGCGGTAATCATCATTGTCCATGCAGGGTAGATCATCATGGATCATGGAATAAGTATGGATCATTTCAAGGGTACAGGCGGCCGATAAGGCCGCTTCAATCGAGCCGCCTAGCATTTCGACCGTCGCCAAAGTAAGGATAGGTCGAAGCCTTTTACCCCCACCTAAAATGGCATAACGAGCCGCTTCCAATAAATTCTGGCAAGGCCCCCGGCTGGCGGGAATCAGCTGGTCTAAATGTTTTTCGATCAGCTGGCCCTGTGATTCTAGATAAGCGGCAATGTTTGTCATTTATATATATAGTAAAGCGGGTTGAGGAGATTCAGAATAAGCAGGCGCTCTGCCAATACTGAAATAATTGAATCCTTTTTTCGCCATTTCTTCAGGCTTGTATTGATTGCGGGCATCAAAAAAGGTATTTCCATCCATTACTTTCAAAAGAGAAGAAAAATTTAGAAGGCGGAATTGCTTCCATTCGGTCATAAGAATCAGAGCATCAGCTCCTTCGGCGGCTTCAAGTTCATTTTTGCACCAGATAATATGGGTAGAATCCAAAAGTTGCTTAGCTTTTTCCATAGCGATAGGATCGTAGAGTTTTAGCCTTGCTCCGAGTGACAAAAGTTTTTCGACGAGATTAAGGGATGGGGCTTCACGCATATCATCTGTGTCGGGTTTGAATGAGAGCCCTAAAATCCCCAAGGTCCTTCCTTCAATCCCCCCTTTATCTGCAAAGAAGGCCTCAACTTTATCTCCGATGACAATTTTTTGTTTTTGATTGACCTCAAGCACGGCCTGCAATAAGGAAGGGACCGAGCCATGTTCATGAGATTGGGCGATAAGGGCTTTGACATCCTTAGGCAAGCATGACCCACCAAATCCGGGGCCTGGATAAAGAAATTTATTGCCGATCCTTTCATCGGAACCCAGTGCTTTACGGACGCAATTAATGTCCCCGCCCAATTTTTCACATAATCCCGACATTTCATTCATGAATGAAATCCGGGTGGCAAGCATGGCGTTCGCTGCATATTTAGAGAGTTCGGAAGAGAGGACGTCCATGATCAAGAGCCGCTCATGATTGACCATAAAAGGGGAGTAGAGGACGCGCATTTTTTCCGCAGCAGCAGTATTATCAGCACCGATAATAATCCGGTCGGGCTTCATAAAATCCTGAATGGCATTTCCTTCCTTTAAAAATTCAGGATTGGATACGGCGTGAAAAGAAATTTCCAAGCCTCTTTCCTTAAGCTCGCCTTGAATAATGGAGGCGACACGGTAGGTTGTTCCGACTGGTACAGTTGATTTAGTGATGACGATGCATTCATTGCTCAAGCTTTTGCCAAGGCTTCTTGCTACCTGTTCGACCTGAACAATGCTAGCTTTCCCTTGGGCATCGGTGGGGGTATCCACAGCAATAAAACAAAAATCAGCTTCTGGAACGCTACTGGCGTATTCAGTGGTAAAGGTCAGCCGCCCCGATTTAATATTTCTTCGTACCATTTCTTCCAAGCCAGGTTCATAGATTGGAACAATGCCTTGTTTCAGGTTGGCAATTTTTTCCTGATTGATATCGAGGCAAATGACGCTATAGCCCATTTCTGAAAAGCAGGTAGCAGTGACAAGGCCCACATAGCCAATCCCTATGACAAGAAGAATCATTCAACACCTCAATTGAGCGAATAAAGGGCGCTATCATAGCGCATACTAAAATTTGCTTCTAGAAGAAAAAAGGCAGGCAGGTGAAGAATAAAATTGTTGAAAACAAAAAAAATAATAAAATTCGGTAAATTAAAGTCGTAAAAATGACAAATTATTTTTTGTGATTTAGGGTTGTTGAAGCCATGTTCGTAACCCAGGGCGAATGGCCATGTTCTCAGGCGAATGCCCTCGGCTGTTGCAATATCAAGCCCTTCAGACTGCATTTTTTTATCCTACAGGGTTAATCTTGACTGTTGCAATATCGAGCCCTTCAGGCTGTAGCAATTTGTTAAGATCCTGAAATCTAATAACAAGGCATCGCATAGACTATGGGAAAATAACTTGAGGAAAGCTTGAAGGGCTAAAATTGCAACACCCCAGGGCAATCGCCTTGGGGAAGATGGTCAATGGTATCTAAAAAGGTAAATTATTAAAACCGGTTTTGACATTGTTCCTACGCTTACGACACCTCATCAGCTCGTCTCCTTGCTACTCATCTGATACTCATTAAAAAAGCAAAAATTATTAATAAATACGCATACCCATTTTTTATGATTTTCTTCTTGTAATATATATTTTTTATCACTTAGGATAATTTATAAATTTTATTTGAATTAAAGAGGAAATGGCAAAACTCCATCTAAAAAACAGTATTTTCACTAAAAATTTTATCGAGGACAATTAAATGGTAAATATCCCTTCCATCTCTTCAAATTCCGCGGATGGACTCATTAAAAAACTAGCTCAAATGGGACAACAAGCTGCGAAAGAGTTAAGCAACAAATTAGCTAAAATACCCCAAGACATCGCAAAAACAATGATTGGCAGATTTAACCAAAGAATGGAAACTTTGGAATATAATGTTGAAGAGATGTATCAAATAGCCCTTCAGCAATGCAAGGAGATAATGAAAGGGCCTAAGATAAGAATAGAAATTCCAAGTCATTTAATTAATTTTGCTAAGCATAGCTCTCAACTGGAATGGATTAAAGGCAAGGCTATTTTTTATAGGCCATGTAGTACAACTAAACTCGAAGTTGATTGTGTTGTGGCATGCGGACACTGGCACAAATTAGGTGAAATTAAAGAAAAAATGCTTAACATTATTGACCATTTAGATAAGCTTCTCCCATCCAAAACAAATACGTTTGGTCAAAAAGGCCCCATAGGCCTTATCACTTTTCAAAATGGAATGATGAATAAATTTGAAGATGAGGTTGGTTCAGAAGATGATTCTGAAAAGAAAAGTGATTTTAGTAAAATGAGCGCTTTAATTTCGCAACAATTCCCGGAAAAACCTTTGTGTATCGGTTTATATAATCCGACAACAGGAAACATATTAAAGGATATGTATCGATTTCAAAACGAAGCGAGTTTAAATAAATTAGCCGTTTATAGTCTTTGTCAAATGGTAAAATCTTTTGCAGATTTAATTCCTACAATAAACCCTAATTTACTTTGGACTCATTTTGCCCACAGCGAAGGAGGATTAATTGCAAATGCAGTTTTAGAACTCTGCGAGCAGTGGTGGTTAGAAAATACACGTAAATATTTAGAAAACCATCTCATTACAGTTACTTATGGAGCTGTTAAACCTATTGCGAAAGAATATGTCCTTGATGCAATAAATACCTACTCCAAAAATGACATCGCCCTATTCTTTGGTAAACACTATATCGATAAAAAGCTTAACGAAATTAGTGTAGATAATTATGAAAGCATAAAATTTTATCAAGGTAAAACATATCGAATTAATGTTATGGATAGCACTACTAAAAATGAGCCTGTAATACATATTCCAGAGCGGTTATCGTTTGAAGAGCGTCTCCAACTTTCTTTTTGGGAGCATCTGGGGCACCAGGAATTAGCCTTACCGCATAGCTATGATTTAATTAGTCATCATATAAATGACCTCGCCTATCAAATAGTAGACCATGGTTTTGCTAAATCTTCTTATCAAAAATATTTTGGACAAGATGTAGCTTATTTAAGAAAAACATATAAAATTTACAATTCGATGATTGATCGATGACATTAAATAAACTTGTTGTAATATTTGTAGCTGTCCTTTTTTCGATGCAGCTAATTTCCTTGCTACCTCGAGAGGTGAAAAAATCTAATTCTCCTTATCAAAAATATGGCATTTATTTAGAGGAGATACGCGAAACGTTTGGCAAAAAAATGTTTGATGAATTTTCTCTCATTCCCCAAGGAGGCAGCGGTCAAATGCATGAAAAGATCGAGGTCATTGGGATGAAGTTTTCAGCTCGTCGCAGAGCAACAATCGAAGAAGCCAGAATATTGCATTTATTAGTAATGGATCGATTTGTTAAGGAAATCAATGCGCATGAAAAAATACAACCATTTCTTGAGGTGAGTCCTATTACCTATAAGCGAATCCATATTGAAATTTCTTATAAGGGGCCAAATGGATCTTATTCTGATGGAGGTGTGGAATATGTATTCAATGTTCATGGCAAGGCTGTAGCAATTGAAAATAGAAACCATTTTTTCTATTTTACAAATGATCCTTTTACTAACAAAAGTATTGATCTTTTTGAAGAATCAATTGAAGAGGCATTTAAGCGAGCCGAAGCTTCAACGGATGTCAACCCCCACACCCACCGCTCAACTTATCAAGAAGCAATAATCGATCAAATATTTACTTCATTTATTAAAAAAATGGAAAAAAAACATGGTCTCGAATACGTCTCTATTGGGGGCAAAATTAACCCCTCTATTGAGGGAATTGGAGCAAAATTTGTTCTTGTAAAAAGGACCACTAAAGAAGAAGCAAGGGCATTGCTGCTTGCCGTTGTAGAACAACTACTTCAAATGATTAATTCAAACGAATCTCTAAATAATAATTTAGTCGAATATCCTTTTCCTTCTAATCGATTGAAAATTCGAATTTCCTTTACCAAAAAAAATTATTATAGTTATAGCGATGGCAGCATGGAGAGCGTCGCTTTAGAAAATAATGAGGTTACCTATTATCAAGAACTCCCACCAAATGCTCAGATGGGCCCTATAAATACGCCCATTTTTGCCAAAGAAGGTTATCAGGAAGCCTTAAGAAGTGGGCAACAATAATTGTCACTTTTAGACTGTGCAACCGCGGGAGCTTTCGCGCATTTTAAAAGTCAAACTCATTATTGCCTGCCTCCTATAGATAGCGCGGTTAATATGCTGTAGAGACCAAGAAACGTTTAAAAGTCAGTTCAATCTCGATTGGAAGGAAATCTCTCCAATGTTTATGTTGGATGAAACATTGAAGCAATGGATATGCCCTCTAATGGGCACTTCTATACTTTTTTGGTTTTAAAAGAAACCCTTGAATCTAATAGATATGAAGAACCCATCTACTTCGATCAGAAAAATATCGAAAATTACTTAAAAAAAGAAAAAGCTAGCTCTAGTAAAATCCCTCTAAGATGGCCTGTTAATATATGTAAATTTGGACCAAATTATTCCTTATAAAGAAATTTAAGACAAAATTAACAATAATTTGGAAGAATTATTACTACTTGTGGATGAATATCTTATTTTCTAAATAGTTTTAAAAGTTTGCCTATTAAATTGATAGTGAAACAATCAAAAAATTTTATAAAATTTGTAAGTTTATTTACATACCTTTAAAACCCTTCAAATTCTTGAATAAAAAAACAGATTTTTACCCCTACAATGCTGTAGAATCACTTCAGTTTAGAAAAGTGACTACCGAATAGGACGATTTTCCCCCAAGGTAGAGGCTTTATTTAAATGCTTTTCTAGCAGCACGAGATAGATCAAAGAAATGACCCATTCTAATGAAGGGAAAACAGTTATTTCCCATCTAGCTAGCAATGTCTTATGAAGAAAGGCTAGATTTTAAATGATTGTAACGATTTACATAGAAATATCTACAGTCTCGAGAAGGCCACGGTATCTAAAAGGTAAATCATTTAAATCGAGTTTTCCATTCACTCCAACTTAAGGAATGTTCCGAACGGTTTTTTGCAAACATATGAAATTTCTCCAAAAATGCAGCTCTATCAATTTTCTTGCTCGCATTTTCGTCGTCTTCTTTCGGAGTTTTAAGAAAATCTCCAGATCGCCCATGCTTGACTAAAATTTCATTCAAGGGCTGGTGTGCTGCATTTGCCAAAAGATCCTCCATTACGATTAGCAGCATGGCCGCATCGCCTCCTACAACTGAATTGGCATGAAGCCAGGCATTTTCATTTTTTATTTTTTCCAGTAATAAAAGATATGCGTCCACTTCGCTATCATTCGGCGGTCCAAATCTTTCCAAAGCAAATCTCAAATAAAGATGCATTCCCCAATACTTTTTGTCCTCAACAAATTGTTGGATGGTTGAAGAGCTGGTCACTTCTTCTTGCCTGTCTTCCAAACGGTTGCTTTTGAACGTCAACATTTTTCCTAGTAGATTATTAACCAGTTGCGCTTCCTTTTGAATAATTTGTCCCGCCGTAAGCTGAGAATTATCATCTGCTTTTAGACATACAACTGAATTATTCAATACAAAATGCGTATCCTTGCGTGTGTCAATGAAATAAATTACCCCTTCGTGGACTTCTTTAATGCGTTTGACTAATTCCTGAAAATTTGTACTTTCGTATTGTCCGCTTACTGAAGACTGCATGGAAGGATAAATATTTAGATGCCTGACTTCATTTGCACTATAATTTTTATTCATATGAACTGAAGTGATATTTTCTGAGGAATTGATCATAATTACCTTTTATTTTATTTCAGGTTTTAAAATCTGCTGTAAAATTTTCGGCCTTTCCAATTTATGCACGCAATTGCGTTTGACAAGGAGGTCGATCATGCGGCCGGGGTGGATCAACTCCATGCGTTCTTTTCGGTCAAAAGGCAGTTCTAAAACATTTTTATCTGCTTTCAGTTTTTGCCCCAATTCCACTTCCCCTTTCTCAATCAAAAATTTTTCTAATTCTTTTGTCAAGTCGCGATTGAGCTTTACTAAAGCTGCCAATGTGGTCTTGGAAGAAAACTCTGAGCAGATCATGTCCGTCATGTGCTCTTTATCTTCTCTTTCCCCCAGCATTTGGTCAGCCATTTTCTCAAAATCATGATCTGTTTTGGCGAAATGACCGCCCCAGATATAATCGGCTTTTCCTGCCGCAAAACGCCTGTCATAAGAATTTTCTAAATCAGTAAACTGATTGTTTTTATTTTGTTGAATATGATTCTCAATTGCCTGAAATTTTTTTTGTAAGATTTCTTTCCATCTTTTTCCATATTTTTCCTCCATGAGAGCATGCTGCTGCGCAGGAATCAAGGCAGCAACATCAAGCCGCCAGACCTCAGAGTAAGCGTCGTCCACCATTTTCCATTCTTCCTGAAAATAGGCCCCGACGACATGGGAAAGTATTGTTTTGCCTTCGTTTTTATAAATTTTAGCGCCATGGCAATAAGGCGTGATCAGCCGAAAATGCACTTCTTCTCCACCATCTGCCTTTCTTCCGGCCATCTCAATCTTTTGGCGCCCGATATTGGCTACAATATCCCCTGCTTGATAATCAGTCTGTTTGCTAAAAATCTTTTGGGCTTGGGCTAATAAATTGGCCGCTTTATTTGATAGCGCCTGCAGCTCTTTGAAGCCGGTAGTATTTTCGTATGCACCCAAAGGCTCCAGTTTTTGTAATATCCCTTTATCATGGACAGATCCATTGTGGTTCATTTTGGCACATTTCTGCAACATCCCTAATTCCCGAAGGGTCAATTGTTCACTTGCAATAATTTCTTCGTTGGCTTCACCCTTCTTAAGAAGATTCTCAAATTTTTGAATTAAAGGAGCAAACATTTCAGGAGTTTTAAAATTATAAGAAAGCGTCATCGCAATCTCGACTGCTTCTTCGCTTATTCCATACGGTATCTTTTTGAAAAGGCGTTTATCTTCAGGTGCGATGTCAAAACCCATCATTTTTACTGTCGCTATAATACCAAGAGTTTTGCGGTCTGCTACTGAACATAATTTTGCATTCAGGGATTTGCTGGCCGCATCATTTTTTTTAGCAAAAGCAATAAAGGAATTAACTTTTTCCTTTTCTTCTTTGCTGAATGGCTTATTGGCTTTATCGTCTTCAAGCACCTTGGTCAAAAGCTTAAGATTTTCGATTTCATAAGTGTTGAAGGCTAATTCATGTTGGCCTTTAATAGGCTGCAATGGAAGAGGTGGAATGATAATGCTGCCTAATAAGGCTCTAGCGCCTGTCGGTGCCGCAGCTTTTATTTTTGCAAAAGCTGCTTTTTTAATTTCAGAATCGATGTTCGCAACAGCTTGCTCAAGTTTTTTTAAACGGGCAATTTCTTCTTTTGAAGAAATAGAATCCCATAGATCTTCTTTATTGCTTTTTTCAATTTTTATTCGAGAGTCTGAAATATTTTTTTTAATTAAATTAATAAAGTTTGGAGTTAAATTTATTACCTCTCGGTTAGAGCCGTCAAACTCTACAATTAAATTGGAGGGTTTAAAGTATTTTCCCCTGTTTTCCCAATTTTGATAAGCTTGTTTTAACTGAAAAATTTCTTCCTTTAGATTAAGGACGCTTCGATTTAATTGTTGCGGAATAATGCATTGCTTACCCTTTTTTTCCTTTAAGGTAGCCACTTCTTTTTGAACAGCCGCAAGTTTCTTTTCTTCCTGCTCTATGTACTCTTTAAAAGCATCCTTTTCTAATTCCATTAAAGGGGCATGTAATTCAGGAATGCGCACTTTGATAGAAGGATTGACCTGAGCTTGAAGATCACTTAGTTTGATTTTTTCAGCTTCAGCGAGTTGGCTGCTTAAATAGTTACGCCCATTTTGTAAATGAAGAATTTGGGCTTTAGAGATATAATAATGATTAACTCCAAGTTCTTCTAAACTAATAATGAATTGATCGATCAAATCATCTTTAGTCAATTGGAGAAATTGTTGCTCTTCCTTATTGATTCCATTGCTTTCAAGCTTTTTAAGGGCTTTCATTGCCCACTGCTCCAAAAAGGGTGAGTGACGATCTTTCAGGGCGTTAGCAATAGATATAAAATCTTTATTATTTTCAATTAAACTATCAATTTTCTCTTTAAGCATTGGCTGGACAACTGTTTGAAGAAGGGATTGGCGCTTCTCTGATTGACCAGTCGATGGTTCAGTTTTTAAAGCATTGGATTGAGTTAGGAAGCTAAAGGGATTGGTCAACCAAGATTGGATCATTCGAAAAAAAGAGGCAAAAAAGTTGGATGCAGGAGCTTGCAATTGGACTGCAATGTGCTGTTCTAAAGAAGGGCTTTGCTTTGCTTCAACTCCTGTACGAAAAGCAGCAGCCCCGAGTTGATTTATTTTTTCATCAATTAAAGAATCATTCTTTAAGGCAGCTTCAGAATTATTAGATTGTAAAACACTATCAATACTATTAACTCTGTTACAATTATTGGAAATCATAAAAATCCGATTTTTAATTTATTAAATTTAAAGCTAAATATATAATAAAAGTATTTCTGTTTTAATAATGTTTTATTAAGTTATGATGAAATTTAAGTATAACAGACTATATTACTAATTTTACAGATTCCACAGAGCATGGAATTAGACCAAATTGCGAATTAAAGTTAGTAAGAATAAATTTGAAAAAAAACGAGAACGGGCCGATAATTGGCCCGTTCACGCAGGTTACTTACTTAGCGGCAATTTCAGGCCGCAAGATTTGACTAAGAATTTTCGGCTGCTCAAGCTTTTTTACGCATTTGCGCTTGACGAGCAAGTCGATCATGCGTCCTGGATGGATCAATTTTAGTCTTTCCTTTCGGTCGAAAGGTAAATCTAAAACATTTTTTTCTGCCTTTAGCTTATTGCCTTGATCGACATCGCCTTGTTGGATCAGAAAATCACCCAATTCTTGCGTCAGGTCGCGATTAAGTTTGACTAATGCCGCTAATGTGGTCTTCGAAGAAAATTCAGAGCAGATCATGATTGTCATGTGCTCCTTGTCCTCTCTTTCCCCAAGCATCTTGTCGGCCATTTTTTCAAAATCACGATCCGTTTTTGCAACGTGGCCGCCCCAAATGTAGTCAGCTTTACCTGCATCAATTCGTCTTTCCCAGGGGTTTTTTAAATCAGAAAATTGCTCTTTTTTATTTTGCTGAATATGATTTTCAATAGCCTGGAATTTTTCCTGCAGTTCTTTTTTCCATTCAGCCCCATATTTTTCCTGCATCAAGGCATGATGCTGAGAGGGGATCAAAGCAGATGTATCAAGGCGCCAAACTTCAGAGTAAGCGTCATCCAGCATTTTTAGTTCTTCCTGGATATAAGTTCCAACGACATGTGAAACCATCGTTTTGCCTTCATTTTTATACAGTTTGGCCCCATGGCAATAGGGAGTGATCAGGCTAAAATGGACTTCTTCTTCACTGTTGGGCTTTCTTCCGGCCATTTCCAATTTTTTTCGACCTAAATTTGCCACAATATCCCCGTCCCGATAATCGGACTGCTGATTAAAAATTTCCTGGGCCTGGTTGAGCAATAATTGCGCTTTGTCCGATAAAACCTGCAGCTCTTTGAAAGAGGGGGTGCGTTCCATAATTCCAAGAGGCTCAAGATGTTTCAAAATCCCTATTTCATCTTTTGATTCGACGTGGTTCATTTTGGCGCATTTTTGAAGCATGCCGAGTTCCCGAAGGGTCAATTGATCCGCGAGGCTAATTTCTTCGTCTTCTTTAATTTTATGAAGCAGGTTATCAAACTTTTGAACCAATGGGGAAAATATTTCAGGTGTCTTAAAGTTATAGGATAAGGTCATGGCAATTTGCACGGCTTCTTCGCTTATCCCATAGGGAATTTTTTCGAAAAGGCGCTTATTTTCAGGAATGATACCGAAGGCCATTTCTTTTATAGTGGCTTTCATATCGAGAGGTTTGCGGTCCTGAAGCAAACTTAATTTGGCATTAAAATCTTTGCTGCTCGCATTGTTCTTTTTCGCGAAAGCCACAAAAGCATTGACTTTTTCCTTTTCATCTTCGCTTAAGCCTTTATTTGCTTTAGCTTGCTCGATTGCCTTAGTCAAGAGCTTAAGATTTTCAATTTCATATGAATTAAATGCCTGTGCTTCTTTCGAATCCTTCCCAGGTTTTTCCAAGGGCATGGGGGGAACGACAATAGTGCCTAGCAAGGCCTCAGCCCCTGTCGGATTAAATGATTTTATAGCTTCAATAGCCATTTTTCTTCTATCAGCTAAGTAGGAGAATACTTTTTCATTTTCATCAGATCCTTTCAGTAAATCTTGAAGTTCTTGGATGGATGTACAAGCTAAAGCATTTCTAACTCTTAAATAACTTGAAGCATCTTTGTCCAACGCTTCCAATGCTTGTGCGCTTCGATCTTTTAAATGTTCGAATTTAGCAGCGTCGATTTCGTTAAGGAAGCCCGACCACATCTGGGTAACTAACTCTTCATTCAAAGGGGTAATTTCCAATTCAATTAAACGATAGGCTTGGATCGATCCCGAATCGATTTCTTGAAGCTTTTCTTCAATTTTTGCCTTGAGTTGCACAATTTGTTCCTCTTTATCTAATTCAAGGCGTTCAATCTTTGTTTTTTGCTCTAGGATCAATTTGCGGCTTTCGAAAAGCGAATTGACTAAATCGTTAGAAGAACTCTCATTCCGCATCTTTTCAAGCTGCTGCCATTCTTCAGGGGTAATTCTCTCTATTCCAGTTTGATGAGGCTTTATTTGAGCACAATCCTTTGGTTTAAGTTCAACGCTATTTCCCTTTTGAAGTTCCTTAATTCTATGGATGCTATTTTTAATTTCTTTATTTAGATATTGTAAATTGATTAGTTCCTTTGCAAGCTTATCTTCTTCTTTGACTAATATTTGCATCCCGCCTTTCTTTTTAATCGCAGGATTTTTAAGCGTCTCATAATTTTTAATATTTAAGCTTGTTTCGGAAAGAATTTTTTGTTTCTTATCAATTGCATCATTAGAGTTTTTTAATTCAGTTTGTTTTGCGAGCAATACTTCTTTTAACTGTGCAGGAGATAATTCATTCCAAAAAGCATTATACCCTGGTACGATCACTTTCCCAGCTGGAATTTTTCTCTGAGCATTTTCAATGAGTTCATTGTATACGTCATTAAATCCTTCAAGATTAGAAAACAAATCCAGCAACTCTTCAGTTAGTGAGCCTTGTATTTCCATCAGCTCCGTAAAAATTGCCATGCTATTTTTAAAGGGTGCAGGAGCTTGAAGGGCCATCAAAGTTTTTAAAGCAATTGATAACTGGAGTCGCGTCTTTTCTGGGTTGTGGCCATTTATCAATTGGTATTGAAGTTTTTGGAGGACAGACTGCCAAATCTCAAGCATGATCGGCTCATTGGTCGTATTCACTTCAAGCTTTTTTAATGCAGAAATAAATGGTAAAGAAATTTCAATTTGAGCGATCTGGTCTTTAGCAAACTGACTAAATTGCCCTTTTAATATTTCAATCTCTTGCTTTATTCCATTCATGCGCTCTTTTCGTTCTTCAGCCTTTCCGGGATTTGACAACGCTTGCTCCAATTTTTTTATACGGAGTTCTTCATCCCGTAAAATTTTTACATTTGAAACATCTTCCTTGTCGAGCTGCTCGATTTTTAAACGAGCATCAGAAATATTTTTTTGGATGAGTGCAATTTCATTTTCGGTAAGGCTTAGCAGCGAGCGGTTGGATGCTTTTAACCTAATTATTTGATTATCAATTAGCTTATAGCGACTATCCCATGACTTGGCGGCTTTTTTTAACAAAGCAATGCTATCTTTTAGTTGGGCAACGTTTTTCAACTTATTTTGGGGGATGATAGCCTTGTTTCCATTTTTCGATTTTAAGGCCGCTATCTCTTTTTGAAGAGTTTCCAGCTGTTTTTCTTGTTGATCAACGTAGCTTTCAAATTGATCCAGCTCAAGCTCGAGTAAAGGGACATCGAGCTCCGGAATTTGCATGTCCAGAGGAATACGTTGGTTTTTTTCATGTTTAAGGCTTTGGGCCAATGCATCCATTTGGGTTTTGAAATCACCTGTCTTCTCCTTAAAAATTTTCACCACTCCTTTTCCAGCAATGCCTATAGCCTTTTGTTGGGCTGCGTGATTGCGCATTTCTTTTAAATGAAGGATTTGGTCTCCGGTGATGTAGAAAGAATTAACCCCCAATTCTTCCAGGCTGGCAATTAATTGGTCGATCAAGCTATCTTTAGTCAATACCAGCTGCTCTTGTTCTTTTAGGGTAATCCCATTAATTTCTAACCGCTTGATGGCTTTATCTGCCCATTGCTGTAGAAGCGGGGATTGACGATCTTTAAGCTCGTTTGCAATTTCTATGAAATCTTTGTTTACTTTAGTTAAAACATTGATCTCTTCTTCAAGCAAAGGCTGGATGAATGTTTGGAAAGTAAGTTGGCGCTTTTCCAAATCATTGCTTATAGGACGCGATTTCAATTCCAGTGTATTAGGCTGAGACCATAATATGCTTTTTAGTTTTTCCAAATCGACAGCATTAATTTCAGATAACAAGAGATCTTTTATTTCATTGGGAACTAGTTGTGCAGCTACTAAATAAGTGTCAGCAAGACGGATTTGTTTGATCAATAAAGCGGGATCAATATCATCTTTTTGACCAAGTTCATTCAAATTCCCTTGTTCTTTCAATTCTTTAAATATCCTTTTCCAGGTAGAAATCAGGCTCTCTTCGGTATAAACGTTCAGGGGAGTATAGGCAATTTTCTCCAAAGGTATATCCAATATGTCCATGGCATCAACCATTTTTGTCCATTCGGCTTGAGCTATATGTAATTCACCAGTAAGTTTTATTGCAAATTGATCAAAATCATTAAGCGCTTTATTTGATAACTCTAATAATTCTTCATGCTCAATAATTAATCTTTCTACATCTCTTAAATCATTTTCAGCTTTTTCTTTATTAGCTTCTTTGGCATTTTTTAACATAAGTTCATAATCAGGTTTCATTTCATGTAAAACAGAAATTTCCTTCTTGATGTTTTGAATGTCTTCTAATATTTGATGCCTTGAATCAAACCCAATTTCAGTCATTAATTCCAATTTGCTATCTGCTAAATTTTGAAAGAGTTGAGCACAATTAGTCACTTTCTTTTCATTTTTTAATGCATGCATGGCTGCCAAACTAATTTCTTTACCCGTGTAATGGCGATAGATAGTTTGGTATTTCGTTTGTAGTTGTTTTTCCACTTCATTTAGAATTTCGTCTCTATTAATAAGAGGATTTTGAAATCCGGCATTAATATGAAGAAACTGTTTATCAACAAAACTTTGAATTTTAAACTCGCTAGCGATCCACAGAGCTTCTGCATCCTTAAGATCTTTTACATATTGAAAATAAGAGTGTGTAAATTCTTTGATGGCTGGCTGCAATGTATAACGGTTTATATACCAGGAGTGAATTGTGCGGAAAACAGTTACAAAGAAATTTGATTTTGGAAGTTGTATTTTGACATTCTCAGGCAAGGGTAGGGAAGGGTGGGTCGATTCCGCATTTTCGGAATGAAGCGTCTCAACTCCTAATTGATTAATGGTACGGATAAGTTCAATTGAACGTAATTGATCTGCATCTTCGAAAAGATTGGTATTAAAATCAATTTCGCCCTCTTCTTTTTTTATTTTTATTTGAAGCGTATCACTATTAACAACGGTAAATTGGATTTGCTTAATTGATTTTTTCTCTTCGTCAGGTAGTGACTGATAAACAGATTTTGAAAGAAAGGAGATTTTTTGTTTTATTAAAGGGTTTTTACTGGGAGATTCATCAGCTTGATATTGAATATTATTGTCTTGTAAAAGAATATTAATATTATAATTGTTTTTATCTTGAATCATGTAATTCACCTATTTTATTATTGCATTAAGGTAAATTCTACATGACTCGTAATAGTTTTATGATAATGTTATATTAAGATTTAATTAAAATAATTACTAAAAAGATGTTATTTTAAAAAATAGATTTATCATTTCAGCTTCTTTTTTTTCTTTTATTAGGGCGTTAATGTTTAGTTTAGCGGCATGAGTATTTTTGCTGTCATTTTTAAAATTCTTCCCAAGGATTTTTGTTTGGATGCAGATTTGCTGTCTTAAAAGCATTTCGGCTAGCATATGTATTTTTAAATAAGAAGTTTTATCTATGTTTAATTTTAATGCATTTTGGCATTCATTATATGTACTTTGTATTTCTTTAATATCTTGCATTGATTGGACATATCCCAACATCGTTACATTGCCCCGATTTCCATTTGGAAGTTTTAAAGTATTTAGAAAGACCTGCTTAGCTGCGTGTATTGCCCCCAAAGAATACAAATTTTTGGCATAACAATACATAACTGATGCGTCTTTAGCAGCTATAGAAAATAATTTAAATGTTTTCCTAAATTCAAAATCTGCTTCTAAATATTTGTTTTGAAGGAATAAATTAAGAGCATGCCTGCTAATCAGTTCATAACTTTTTTCTCCGCCTGGAATTTCTTTTGCCTGTAAAAAATATCGATCAGCCTCTTTGAATTTTCCTTGGAAAAATAGCGTTTGGGCATATTTGCCCACCGTAAAAAGGACTTTGTGGCTGCCTGGAATTTTTAAAGCTTCTTCAAATACTTGAGCCGCTTCCTGTAAGAGACCAAGTCCACGTAAAGTTTCTCCATATGTGCTTAAGGTAAAAATATTTTGCCTACTCCCTGGAAGGGTTAAGGCCTTCTGAAAAACGTAGTAAGATTCTAAAAATTTTCCCTGTTTGCGCAAATTTTCGGCGCTGGTAGTTATAATAAAAAGATTTTTATGGTTATAATATTTATTTTTAACATTTATAGGCTTATCTACATTGATTTTCACTCGGTTTTTAGAATGGACAGTATTCTCTTTGTTTTCACTGTTATAATTAAATTTATAATTTGAATAACTACCAATAGTGTTTATATTCATTTTTTTCCTGTTTTGGGTTAAGCAGGAATAATGTCAATAATCTGTTAATTTTATGTTAAGAACTGAAAACAAAATTCAAATTGATTTATAATAAAAAATTTATTATCTTTTTAAAGTTTTAAGTTATCTATTCAAAATAGAAAATGTTAATTGAAATGATCGATCCGCGGTAGATTGTTAACATTAGGCTTTGCAAGTCCTACATTAAAGTATAGCGCTACACGATTATCATTCTCTCTATGCTGGAAAGAAAGCTTTAAATGCCAGGCTGTTTGAATGGTTGTAAGTAGATCTATTTCGTATTCCAGATAATTGGGCTCATGCCTTCTGTTCCAACCTTTACGTGAAGAAAACTTACATGCCCAATTGGGATGAAAACGGTAAAAAAAATGAAATAAGAAGGTATCGCGCCTGTCCGATAGAGAGGAATGTAGCAGGCATTTGACTGGCCTGTAATTTTCTAAGAAGAAATTATCTTGGTCCACTTTGCGCCAACGATAAGGGCTCCGATGGGCATATTCTGCCGAAAAGGCGAAGTCATCGCTCAACGTCCATTCAGTCAAAAAGTTAAAATGGTCCAATACATTGTGTTCAAAATCCCAGGCTGTCCGAACAGTGTGGCGGAGAGTAGGCAGAGCTGAGAAAATTAAACGGCTATATATTTTTGGAATGGTTGGGAGCTCGGTGGGCGATTTTAAAAAAGCGTGAGTATAGATTTCGCCAAAGAAAAGGCGTGATATTTCTCCCTTTTTGCTTTTTGAATAAAGTGAATTTCTTACCCCAGTTGTCAGCATGTTCAAATAGCTCCACCCGTCATTGATATCAAAAATATAATGTTGGTCAGCTGATGAAGTGGGGCAGGAAAGATAATGATAAGAACAGTAAGGTTCGATCACATGCTTAAGAGGTCCGTAAAAGCGGAATAATTGTGTTTCTGCATTCCATCCAAGCCTTCCAACCAGCAAGAGTTGAGATTCTTTTTTAGGACTATCGCCATAAAAAATGCCAACCCCGCCAATTTCAGGTGTGAAGGTTACTGGGCCATAATTAAATGGGGCATAAAAGGTAGGTCGGTATTCAAACCTTGAAGAATGGTAATTATGAACGTCGGCCAAATGCTTTGAATAAGCGAAGTCCAGGTAAGAGGCTTTGCTCCAATTTTCAAAAATAATGCCGGTAGTCGGGTAACTAAAGGGTTTGTAATTTACCGACAGGCTTGGCAGCTCCTGCTTGACTGTTTGAAAGCTATTAATGCGAAGGCGCGTATAAAAGTTTCCTATCCAGTTTTCTTCCTGTCTTCTGATCAATAACTGGGTGCGTTCCGAGCGGTCAAATTCAAAATCTTCATCATAATATTGGCTTGGAGTATCACGGCCGCTAATCTTATCATAAGAAGCAAGTATTGTTGTCTTATCATTATCGAATTTGCTCTTAAAAAAGCCTTCGAAACGATAAATAATTTTTTTATTAGGGTCTAAAAGAGATGAGTCCTGAGCAATGTAATTAATGCTTCGAAACTCGGTCTTTCCATCTTTAGATTTATATTTTGTTTCTATCCCTCCTCCAGGTCCACGGGTTAGCCGATAATCGAAACGGAGAAATGTTTTCCATCTTTCCCATGAGAAAATTTCATAGGTCAAGCCTAAGCGCGGCCCTTGCTTACCGCCCCAATGAAAGCGATACCGGATAGGGGAGTCAAAGATCGAGTTTAGATTCGCACTGAGAGAAGGGATCCATAAGATAGGATAGCGGTAAAGCTGAAGCTGCACTTGATAAGCTTTTAGATATTGTTCTTTTTCTATGTGAACTTTTTTGGAATAGATGGCCCATTCAGGCTGATCTTTTTCCGATGTGGTGAGATAGCCGTTATAAATGATATAGCTGCCATCAGGGCGAAGTTCAATTCTTTCTCCTCCAAAATACCATGGTTCGATAGCGGTGCGGGCGCAATCGATGAAACCTTCATTTTTTTGAAAATCATAAAAAAGTTTCTGTCCTATAAAAATATATTCCCCAAACTCAACAATCAGTTGCCCCTCAGCTTCGACTGTCGCTACAGAAGAATCCTTGTCATTTATGCGCGTATAGCGCAGGGAAAGGGCCTGTATACGTAAGTGAGGGCCAGTAATTACACCTCCTTTTTCAGTTGATAAAACGCCATCTTCAAATAAAGGCTCTCTTAAATCAACTGTGATACCGGAAATGCAGTCTTCTTTCGTAATTTTGGGTAAATTTTGCGCAGCAAGGGGTGAAATGCATAGAATTGCTAAAGAAAAAATAATAGCTGAAAAGCAGAAGCTGGGAAAATTTTTATGCATAATAGGTGTTAAAAGAGAGCAAAATATAAAACTATACTTAGGTTGTCATTAACTCTAAAGGTAATTTCTTAAATGTGTTGCAGGTTAATACTTATGCAACTCTAATAGTTGTATAAAATGGGAGGCATATGAAAAGAGTAATCGGCATAGATGACATGCGTAAAAGAATGGCCAAAAGCTTTTTGCTTGATTTTTCACATGATCAAAATGAATACACCCAAAAAGAGATTGATCAGATCTCTAATGAAGCTAAGCATGAAAGCAGGCCGGCTAAAAGTGCTAGAAAAGCAAAGAGAAAATAATGCCTATATGAGTAGTTTTAGATGCCAATCACTACGCAAGTGCTTTGATGAAGCCAAATGGCGTTCCTGACCAAGTTTTTAAGCAAATTTTTAACCATCATAACTATGAATTATTTACGTCTGAATCTATCTTAGATGAAATAGGGCGTATCATTTATCCTAAGGTAAGAAAATTAATTATAAAAACCGATCGAAGATTTTGAACAGGTTCTTAGCCCTTGCTTCTTTTATTGCGATAACTCGCTTTTCGCAAATAATCATCCAAGAAGATCCTGATAATGGCAAATACTTAATTGCGGCTAAAGAGGCAGATGCGAGTTGTTGTTAGTGGAGATCGCCATTTACTTAATAACCTGAGTTTGGAGTTTTTTTGCCCTTTCGGCTAGCGTGAAAGCTCTCGCGATTGAATAAATAACTTTGAGGGTCATATTGATTAATATTACCCTCAAAGTTATTTTTCAAGCCCGAG
>JACDAQ010000038.1 GCA_013695355.1 Candidatus Protochlamydia sp. | reverse complement strand
ACTTTTACTTGGTGGCTTTAGAGAAGGGGAAATACCTGATCCCATTCCGAACTCAGAAGTCAAGCCCTTCATCGCCGATGGTACTGCACACAAGAGTGTGGGAGAGTAGGTCGCCGCCAAGTTTTTTTCTTCAGCCTTAAAGCATTTTTTGCTTTAAGGCTTTTTTTTTGTCTTCTCCACGAAGAGAGAAAAGGAATGGTAGCTTAAGTACAACATAACCCTGCGCAGGGGTAACGCAGTTCTCGGGGCTGAATGGCTTTAAGAAAAAGCTGCTGCTTGGTTATGGTTGTTCCATTATTAATCTGAATACGGCCATTCATATGTAGGCTATTAATGAGCTAAGTAGGCTTCATCATAATTAGGTTCTTATTAATGTTCCATCCTTGAGCCAAATATTGATTTTACCTGAAAGACCCATTGACATTGAAATAAGCTATATGATTGTTTGGATGTACTTGAATAATTCGGCCCTGCAGCTGCTTTGAAAAGGCTGTGCCCTCTGTAACCCAAACTTCTTGATCCCATAGGAAATTAAGATTATCGACAGTCAATTCCGGATACTTGTTTGCTCACAAACCGAGGAGTTAATTGGAAACATATGTATATTGAGGTTTGGCATCTAGTCTACTCTTTCAGGATTTTCAGAGCCTTTTATGATCCAATTAAAAAACTGATGGCGCAGGGTAAACAATTTTCAACCCCCTTTTCAATTTTAATGTTAAAATAAGGGTTGATAAGTCGATTTTATTTTTAATTTTTGTGATATTAATAATCTTTTTAGGAGAAGGGGCACCCAAGCATGGTTCGGATTTAACAGTAGCTTGCTTAAATACTCCCTTGTCAATTAGTAAGGACGATCCTTTATATAATTTATGTTCCTTTGATCAAGTTGAGAAGTTGTTGAGGATCGGAGGGGTTCTTTGCTTGATTTTCCAAAGTGAAGGCGAAGTGTTCATGTTTTATTTGATGGATTATTAATAGAGTAGAATTTTGACATTTCCAACAAGGGCCCCATTTGACTCAAATCTGTTTGTTCCACACTAATAAAAATTGGATCGTTTGACTAAAACATGCATATTACAGCCGGCGAAACAAACGCAGATTGCTTCATCATAAAAAGAAGAGAGGCCCCAGTGAGTTTGACAAAAAATTGTCATATATGTATATACTTGTTTATACATAGGAGTTAGTATGTTAAAAAAAGCAATCTTATCCGTACAGAAATGGGGAAATAGTTTGGCGTTGCGCATTCCTGCAACGATAGCTAGAAGTGCCCATTTCCATATCGGCACCCAAGTTGAATTATCTGTTGATAAAGACAGTGTAATTATTAAGCCCACAGGCAAACAAAAGTTAACGCTTCAAGAAAGACTTAATTTATTTGATCCTGTAAAGCACGGTGGTGAAGTAATGATATCCAAACCAATGGGAAAAGAGAAGTTTTAATGTCCAAAGACATATGGATCCCAGAGAGAGGTAATATTATTTGGATTGATTTCAATCCACAAAAAGGACGGGAAATAAGAGATATACATCCCATGTTAGTTCTTTCTCCAAAAAATTTTAACTTGAGAACAGGCATAGTGATTGGCTTACCGATGACGACTGCAGAATATAATGCTTCTAATCCCTTTTCAATTGAGTATCAAGGTCTCAAAGCAATCAAAAGCTATATATTAACTCATCAGCCTAAATCTTTCGACTGGCGTCAAAGAAAAGCAAAACTTCATCCATTGAAAAAAGTTCCAGAAGATGTATTATCGAATGCATGCGAATTATTGAATCAAATTATAACTCTTGTTGAGTAAAATTTTATCTAAGTTTATTCCCTCTATCCATTATATCACTATTTTCCTGATGAAATAGAATAACAGGCGGGCTAAAGCCTAAGTTGAATTGGTGGAAACGAAAGGAGTAGCTAAAGATTTGAAATAAAAAAGTTTTTAAAATTATCTCAAATTAAACATTATATTTTTTGAGCAAATTGGTAGACAATGCGTTAGTGTTGTATAATGATAAAGAATTAATTTATAAAATTAACCCACTTGTTTATAGTAATAGTATACTATTCTAATTTTATATACAAATTTTTATTATTGTAATGTTTTGTATTAAAGACTAATTAATCCAAAATGATCTTATTAAAGGTTTTTATAATTCATTTGCTTTCATTTTAAGCTGCTCCTTTGCCATAAACGTTCCATCAATGAGTTGAATACTTTCGCCCAATTTAAGAGTATTAAAAAAGGGCAACAAAATTTCCGAAAAGTTAGTTCCAATTCCACAACCGCGATATTGCCTTTCAATACACAGGCAAAAGAAAACAACCTCTCCTCTCATAGAAATAGCAATAAATTAGATAGCCATAAATAATTCCTTCGGGAGAATAAATGCAGTAGTAAAAAAAGTTTATCTTCGTCGCTTCGATAATTTGTTTTTAAATTTTTATAATGCTATTTCTTCTTTTGCATATATTTCGGCTTAAAAGCTTTACTCAGCTGCAGACTGATAAAAAGTTAGTTTATTTCTTCAATTTCAGTAAGCAGAGGTTCTGTAAAAACACTTATGAGCCAATTATAATGATAAAAAAATTGAAAGTAATATCTAGTAAATTACTAAGATTTTAGTTGTGGTGAAAAAATACAATAGGTTTTGTATTTAAATAAGTGACTTATTGGTACGTGAAAGGCGATACAAATATAATTTGAACTAATAAGTTTTTGCGTTCTGTCACCAGCCTTTAACGGTATTTTAGTCAACATAAGGTGAGATCCTTTTTAGGGAGTTGAACGCTAAATCAATAATTTTTACTCGCTTTTTATACTTATTTGCTTTATAAATTTCATAATTAAGAATTTAAGTTTTTATTTACTTAATAACTAGAATTTTTCCCCCAAGAATTAAGGAATAAAAAATGAATCCTTTTCAAACGCATGTTAATCATCTGTCCCCTTCAACATTAGAATTAAGCGATTTCCAAAATGTGCAAAACCAGAGTGATCAATTCATTTCAGAGTTTATGCAAGCAAGGGCTCTTGGAATAGAAATGATGTTCAATAACGAAGAAATGTCTCTGGAGCAGGCTGAGCAATTTTTAGAAACTTTGATAAATGACAAGATTTTTTGGGGATGCAGTGCGCTTGACCTTCTCTTTATCGAGAGCATGCAAACAATGCGCAATTTGATGAAGATTTCACGTCTTCGGGAAGCAAGGGGAATTTGTTATTATAATTTAAATGGGAAGAATGAATTTGAAAAGGAAAATATCGCTGGTCAGGAACTATTAGATAAAGTGAATGCTCGTCTGCATTTAATCTTCAGAAAGTTAAAAATTTATTGTCAATTAGAGAGGGAAAAGCCTGGGAATGCAAAAAACAAGCTTGCACTGGTAAATGCACAAACTGTTTATATAGAATTAAAAACTTACATTATTGAATTAAAAAATTTAAACGAGTCTTTCAAAATTTCTGAAACTCGTCAAAATATAATTTTAATCAAAGCTTGTGCGGATGTTCTTCATTATTTTTCATCAAAACCCTCTTTATTAAAAAAACATTCTATTGCGCTACATTCTGAGATTGATCCCAAAATTCTTGCCCTCAAATTTCCACCCACTAGCAAACAAGTAGATCTTTATAAGGAATCATTATCTATTAGCTTGTCATCCATGACATTATATCGAAAAATGACCAAGAATCATTTACTTGATTCATTAAAACAAGGAATTCAAAATCTTCGTAAATATCCTCATCATGAAAACTTGATTGCCCTGCTAGAGACTTATCAAAAAAAGTTAATTGGGAATCCCAATGATTTACCTAGCCAAATTGAGAAATTCATTATAAGTGCGCAATTATGTAAATCCACTTCCACTCTAAAAAACTGTCTTGAGGCAGAATTGAAGACTTTGGAAACCTTTGAAAAAGTGAGTGACAGTATTGTAGAAATGATGAAAATCTGGGATCCTTTTTTGCTGAATTTTGAGCTTAAAGTAGCAACATTTAGCCAAGAGTTAATAATTCTTCAAAAAAGCATTAAAGAAGAAGTTGAACGATTGGAAAACTGTAAAAAAACTAAAAAAAATCTTTCTGAAGAGTTAAAATTCATAAAAAAAATTTACACTTTTGATCAGTTGAATATTTTTAACGCTTTAGCGGCCGAAAGCATTTATTTTCCATTAATAATTATTAGAAAACTTAATCATTTTTCAGAGCAGATCATTCCTTATAATAAGGCTGCAAGGGAATTCCAGGGTTCACTCATGCAAGGGTCGCCCCCACCTTGTTCCTCTTTTCATGCAATAGATCTTTTTTTTCAGTTAATATTACCCTATTTTAAGCACATCCTATCCGACGAAGAAGCTCTTGCAATTACAATGAATTCTATGTGCACTGGAAATCTAGAAAATCTTTCTTTGATAGATAGTCAGAAAAACTTAATTGAAAATCTAAAAAAAATAAACAATAACCTGATTATTAGATTTAGCAATATAGCTAGCTCTGTAGTAAATATAGGAAATGATTCAATAAATGAAATACAGGTTAATGAAAAAAACAAGATGTTTTTAAATATGTTAACTACTCTACATTCAATATTAAAAGACACCAAAAGTGTCTTAAAGATCAATGCTTATAAAGAAAGTAAATTAGAGTTTGTCGCAGATTCTTTAATTCGTTATTTAGATAAAATTCCTAAAACAAAAGATAATGACTTTTTAACATTAAAAAGACATTGCTTTTCAACCTTGCTCCAACCACTCACCAGTCGGAATGAAATTTCTCAAGAAGATCTTCCTCTAATTCAACAGCATGAAGATTTGCAAATATTATTTATAGAGCATTACAAGATAAATGAACATTTTATTGATTTGGAAGAGAGAATAAAAGAAAAAATTCTTCAATCTTCTTCAGCCGAAGGTAAGTATTTCTGGAAGCTTAATCTTAAATCTGCCCGCCTTGCCCTGCTTGATATAATAAAAATGCAAGCCACTTCTTATGAATGCATGAAGGAGCTGCGGGCCTGCTCAAATGGAGAAAAGGTTCTTGCTGTTCTTCATAAAAAAAGAAATAAGCTTCTTTCTTTTAAAGAAAGTGCTCAAATTTGGGCACAGCAATTAAGTATTTTAGTATTTATTGCTGATAACAATTCCAATCTTGGTCACGCACTGGCAAGGATCGTTGAATATTCAAATACCAACTATTTTTTAAATCAAGCTCATAATGAAATTGTTCTTCGAAATCCTTTAAAGAAATTTATTACGCATCAAAAACAAATCCCCACCAGCCAAGTGCATGATGATAAAGAAGAAATAATTATTGAAGGTGTAAAAGTCTTTCAAGAAATTGTTTCCGAAACTTTATATAATCCTACTCCTCTTCAGGCACATCTTGAAATGTTAAATACCCTTCAATTTAAAGAGCCTGAGCCGTTAAGCTCCGAAGAAATGATAGATTCTTATGTTTTTAGGGCTTTGGCATGTAAAGATCTTCTGCAGAATAGTCGAGTCTACCTACTTTTGATTGAGGAATCAAAAAAAAATCAAGTGAAATCCCTCATTAATAGAAGCCAAATGGATCATTTCCTCCTTTTGGAAGCGACAGAAAAAATTGCTCTTTCATTTTTGAAAACAAAGGCCAACGGCAAACTTCATTTTCATGCAATCAATGAATTTTATGAGGGCTCTCCTCTCCTCTTTTCTCATAATGGAAAATGTTTAATCGATCGTATTAAGGCAGTCAACCTAACCTGGTTTCAAGAGAAGGTGCTGCAGTCGCATATAGAATCACAGGAAATTCAATTAAAAAAAAGGTTTTGGTTTAAAGAGAAGCTCTCCGAGGAGAATATGAGTCCAATTCTGACTTCCTGTGAAAAGGTTTGTAGGGAGCTTGTCTCTTTGAAAATTTCATCTGGCCTAACTGAAATTTATTCGTCAAGCCTTGCTATCCATTTTTATCAGCGTTCAAGGATTTTTGAACTTAATAAAAGTAAAAGGGGAAAAATAGATTTTCCATTTTCTAAGCTGACAGCCGATTCCATTCAAGAGCTGATGATTAGCTGTACAGACTATGCTCATTCCAAAAATATTGACAAACAATGTACTTTAGTGGTTCAAGGGCTAGTGGAAGCTATTAAGAGAGTAATAGAGTTTACAAATGCACTTAATACATGCGAAGAGGATAAAACGCCTCTTTATTATACGGTGCGTTCTTCTGAAATACAAATAAGCCTTCTCTCACTTATTCTTCAGTTGCGTGCAAGCACTTTAAAATCATCTGCTGACCAGCCCCATCTTCTTTTTAAAGAAGAAGAAGGCCGGCCTTTAATTCACATGCACCGTGTCGATAAGTTGTGGAAGGTACTAAAAATGCAAGGTGTAGAAAGCCAAAATCTAGACCGCTATCTTCCTTTATTTGTAGGGGATCCGCGCTATCCTTTTCCAAACAAAACTACACTGACTGATGTGATTGTGAGAATGTATGAAAAGGTCTACCTCCTACAGATAATTGAAGAGAGGGGATTTTTTAATGGGGAAGATTTAGAGTTATTGAAAAAACATTTAAAAAATGAGGAATGGAAGCTTCCATCGGAAAAGCAAATAGCAATTTTAAACGAAAAAATAGTCAAGGAACTGATTCTTCAGAAAAAGAAAATGGCCCTAGCTTTCGAATTGGCACTCCATATAATACAAGAAGGCCAAAATCACGTTTAAGAATAAAAATATTTTATATGGGGAGAGGCAGCTTAAAATCTATATAAGTGCCATTGCAGCTTATGTAACCTAAATAAGGTTTTTTTGGTTAATATAGTGCAATTTGAAATCATGGTACATAATCATTCAGCCGCCTTATATTTCTCTCACAACTCATTTTTTATTGCCTTAAAATCTTTTTGGTGTTTTTGCAGTTTTGTGTAGAATATCCGACTTCCAGAATGCTTATGGATTAGTAGTATAGGGATGCTGTAACATTAAATTAAAGATAGGCTTATATTGTATTGGAATTTTTGGGGATCGAATGACTTTATTAAAATTATTAGGATTAAAAAAATTCTTGTTTTGCATTATCAATCATCAAAAAAGCGAGGGGAGCTGATTATATTTTAGTTGAGCATATAAACCTCTAACACTTAAATTAAAAAATTTTGGATTTTTTTTGATATTTGGTATAAATGACGTAACGCAGGCTAAGTCTGCGTAAACAAAGCGCAGACTAAAGATTCCGACCGATAAAGTTTTCGTAATATTTTTAAAAGTTATTATATTTTGGATCTTGTTTTTTAGATTAAGCTGCCAGTGCTTAGTGATTTTTTCCTAAGCGTCAATGCTGAATAACCCTCACGCACATCAAAGCCCATATACTGAAGAGGCTTAATGACATCATTTTTAAAATGTCCTTCCTTCCAATTGCTGGGAACTGCTCGTACGTTAATTTTAGAGGACCAAGACTCAAATTCGAGTATATTCGCATTAAGACAATTTTCGATAATAAGCTTGAAAGTTTGATTTTTCTTATCTTTTTTACAAAGCTCGATTGTATTACTCACAACAATTTCAAATTGTGCGGGTGATAATCTTAGATGAATACTCATATTTGATGGAGCTGAAGAAATCTTATTGAAATCTGGCAAAGATTTAAGCAGTCTAAGGCACGGCTCAGTATAAATAGATTGAGAGAATGTGCCAAGCAATAACCATAGCTTATATTCTAATGTATTTTTATCGTTCTCGCTTTTAATTAATAACTTATCCAGAAAAAGTTTGATTGAATTAATGAATAGTTCATTTGCTTCATCGTCATTTTCAATTATGCCTTCTTTCCATAAGTCTAAAATATTATGTGATGCAGGCTCACCTATTTCTTTTAATATGATTGATAAGAACTTTTCGAATTGAGCGAGATCTTGATTTTCTGAATCAGAGGATTTATATAACGTCTTATTTTTGCAATCATATATTTTTGCATACCGAAAAGTACGATTTATGTCCTGGCTCAACAAGTCTACCTTAAGACAATTATTTATTCCTCGGGTAATTATTTCTTGTGAGACAATTCCTAAATTCGGCTTTTCTTTGAATTGTTTAATCAAAATATTCTCATTAAATGCTATTTTTTCTTCACATGATTTTCTAATATCTTTATATTTTTTTTCCTTAGTATGTTTTTGCAACCAAATTGTTTCACAATAATTAAGAGCATCCATGCTAAGTTCTTTTGCAATAATACCCGGCTCCATTTCTTTCAATGTCTTTTCTGTTCTTTTTATATCTTGAGACCTTGAGCTAAGAGGCGTCACAATTTTTTCATTGCTAGAACTGGATGAACTTGTTTTTTCTAAAGCACTTTTAGAAGAAAAGGAACCGCTGAATGATTCTTCAGACCCCAAAATTTTTCCTAAACTACGTCTGCGTGATATGCTATTTCTTTTTTTTAGGGGGGAATCGTTGGGAGAAAGTAAATTTGTATCATTTAGTCGATCGGAATAATCTGAAAAATGGAGTTCAGGAACAGAATTAGAAAAATTTTGAGATTTCAGAATAATTGAATTTGACGAATCTTCTTTTGAAACCAGTAATGAGGATTCGATTAATTCTGATTCAAAGTATTGCTTTACATGCAATTTTAATGCATTTGCCAAAGCAATACGATGATAGGCCAGTAAAGTACTTTCCGGCTGTTTGGAGATTTTAAATCTTTCATAAAAAACAGCGGCAATAATATCTGCTTTTAAATCGACGAGTGGATCACTTTCATCCCCATTTTCTTTATATGATTCAAATCTTAGCTTATTATTTTTTGTGAGAACAGAGTGCGTTGTTTTTTTAGGATTTAATTTTTCTAATTGTTCCAATGATTTTAAATTACTATTAATATTTTCTAGTTTTTCAATTACATTTTTAAAAAGAACTAGCTGTTTTTTTTCGCAGCCATTTTCTTTTGTATTCACATTTAATGTCTCCAACGATATTTTAATAAAACGATTGTTTTTATTAAGATTTAATCCTGTGTAACTCTCTATTGTAGAATAGGGTTCAGGAAATGGTGTATTTTGTATATTCATCAAGAATCCATATCTAAAAATAGATTTAATTAACTTATTATTAGTGTTACTAAGTTATTAATAATACAGTATTTATAATTATTTAAAAAGAAATATTTATATTTAATTTATTATTTTTATGAATTTAGTGAATGTTTATAATTTAAACTTCCATGGAGAAAAGTAGAGGTCGCCAGTTAGTGGCTGATGGGAAGGGTCACAATGAACTCAGATCCTACGCCTGGTTCGCTTTTGACATCAATAGAACCATTATGCTCTTCAATGATGGAATAAGTAATCGTCAGCCCTAATCCGATTCCTGAGCCAATTGGTTGAGTCGTGAAGAACGGATCGAATATTTTATTAATGATTTCAAGTGGAATTCCCTTGCCGGTATCTTTAATAGAAACAGCTATATTTTTTTCATCTACCCTATAGGTTTTTATTGTGATCGTTCCTTTTCCTTGAATGGCCTCAATGGCATTGGTGAAAATGCCTAAAAAGGCCTGATTAATTTTCCCAGGAAAGCAGTCAATTTCAGGAATTTCTCCATAATCTTTTTTAAGGGCAATACGGTCTTTTAATTGATGGTGCATCAACATGAGCATCGCCTCTAGTCCTTCCTGGACATTAGCCTTTTTAAGCTGAGATTCATCTAATCGGGAAAAAAGACGTAGATCTTTAACAATTGCAGCCGTTCGTGTCGCCCCTTCTTTAATCCCTTTGATGAGTTGGGGGATTTCTTTAAGGGTTGTGTCGATCTCCAATTCTTTTTTTAGCGCGTCTATTTCTGCAAATGCTTCTTTATTATCCGTTTGTTCATCCAGATGGGTATACTTATCAAGAACATTCAGTACATCATCAATATCTTTCCCTAAAGGTTGAATACTTGAAAAAACAAAGTTAATTGGATTATTTATCTCATGGGCTATACCGGCCGTTAATACTCCAAGAGAGGACATTTTTTCCGATTGCAAAAGCTGGGCTTCTTTCCGTTTAAGTGTTTCTAAAGTGGAGTAAAGATCGGCAGTTCTTTCTTGTACCCGTGTTTCCAATACCCGGTTCGCTTTATAAAGATTTTCTAAAAGTGCGGATAAAGTGAGGTCAATTAAAAACAAAACGATGACAAAAGTTTGAAAGAGAAGCATCGATTCGTTAAGAGTACTCCCACCAAAAATGAAATAACCTTTGGAAATATTAAACGTGGCAATCAGAGAAACGAGCAGGCATAAACCCGCACCCCAATGAGGACCCAAGCGGATTACAGCCCAGATTATGAAAGGGATAATAGTAAAAGGGAGTTGATTATGTCCTGTAAAAATAAAAAAACTTAACGCGGTAACTGTCGCAAGAAGGATAATTAGCTCTAATAATCTTTCTCTTGCTAAAGATTGTTTTTTGAATGCCTTCCAGATTAAAATGGTAGAACCGACACTCACACAGCCTGAAAAATCTCCCAGCAACCAAGTGGTCCATGTCCAAAGATGATCCGCTAAGGGTATTATTTGAAATAACATAAGGCTTTTGGTTCCAATAGTTGCTCCAACCGCCGAAGCGACGAAGCAGGACAAAAACATGAAAATAAACACAGTGTCGATGCTATTTATCGGATTGATTGTTTTAGTTAATTTTTTCAAAAAAAAGGCTCCCAAAAAGGCCTCTATAACAATTCCAAATGAAATGATCAAAGAGCCAAAAAGGGTGCCAGCGGTAATAAGAGGAAAAGCAATGAGAGTACTGATAAAGCCGGCAATTAGAAGGGCAGGCCATATTCGATATCCAATAATGAGCATAGAAGCAAGGGCAATTCCAGACGGAGGCCAGAGGGGAGTGACATTACCGGGTGGGATGGAGAGCATATGGCCACCAATGGCAGCTAGAGTATAGGCCAAAAAAACAAGGGAAAAATTTAAAATAGAAATATTAGGCAATTTCATTGAATAAGGGATTCCTTTAATCACACACATTTAATTTCAAATTTGATGAAATATAAAAATATGTCAATATAATTAATTTCAAATTCTGAGGAGTTAAAGTAAAAAAAAACTTCACATATTTTATAAAACCCAAATTATTATTTGATAATAAATAATTAAATTAAATAAAAAGGAGACTGATATGCAAGTTTTTAATAGAATGTGTTCGTATTTTAAAAATGATTATTCAGAAGTAATGATTCCTGAAGTTCAAATAAAAGTGGAAGAAATTGAAAAAGAAGCAAATAACTTAGACTTTGCTAAAGTATGGCAAAGTTTAAATGGGCTTTGCGGTTTATTGGGGCATGTTGAAATTAATCAATATAAAGATCATTTGCAAGTACACTTGTTTTTTGGTTCTGATAGTGAGCGAGCGTCTGCTATTCCCATCCTATCAGTACAATGTGAAAAATATAAAGTTCCTTGTGAATTTAAAAATTGGCAAAAAAATGATACAGATAATTGGTTTTCTTTGTTACTTTCGACTAATCAAAGCGTAGCGCTACTAGGAAAAGATTCAAATTGGACGGATTCCTTTGCGGAAGGACAATTTATTTTGCAAGAAACGAAAAAAGTTTCGGCATTGCTTAATAATAATTGTGAATGTGAAATTATGAAATTAAATTCAGATATTAAAAAATGTGTTTTATCTTTGCTTCCTATCAAAGACCTTTTAAATTTTTCACAAACACACAAAAATGCCTATAAACTTTTGGAAGATAAAGATTTATGGAAGATGGCTGCAATAATTCAAAATATACAACTGAACTCAACGGTTATACATCCAAAAGAACAAATTAAGAATTTTTATGAAAAAGTTTTTAGCGCTGTAGTAAATTTACCTAAATCAAAAGATACCAGTGGTCTTAGGGATAATTTTGTATATAAAAATCAAAATGCAATAGAAGATTTAGGGGGGATTTGTTTAACACCAGATCGTTATGACAATCCTAATAATCCAAATTATTTTTACGAAGGGATAGTAATTTATAAGGACAGTGGAAAATTTTTTTTACATTTATGTCCTGGTGGCGGTTATGCTGCGTTTACGAAGAGCGATTTTGATAAGCTTATGCCTATTGCAATTAAAAAACTTAGAGAACTGGCAATTATACCTGATGAAATCTATGGGATAATCGGGCGGCATTCTGGTAATACTTATGAAAATTTTGTTGCGTGGCAAAATGAACATCGGAAATTCTAAATTCTTAAATTAAGAATTTTCAAAGAGGCAAAGTTATTTACTACTATAGATAACTAATTTAATTGGATTCGAACTATGTAACCGTTTGTTTACACAGTTCGAATTTCAATTTTATCTTAAATCGGGGAAATAAGTGCTATGCCTGCTTATCAATTTTTAATCTTTTTGAAATTTCCAAATTGATTTTTTTTATTTAATAAACCGCATTGTGGACATTGATTTAATTTTTTTAGGCTTTCTTCCAAATAAGTAAAATGGCAAAATTCGCAAACATATAAAGTTTTCTCGGAGGATAAAATTATTTTTTTACGTGCTTTATAATGCGCATAAATCCATAGCCCTAAAACAATAAAGAGTGTAGTTCCTAAATAGAATAAAAATGCAGAGGTAAAGCTAAGTTGGATCATAAAATAATTGAAATTGCTATTACTATTTGCGCCATAGAACTACATGCAATCACTACAGGTGGTTAAACCAGCACAATATAATGTGCATCTTTGCGGATCAGTAAGAAATCGCAAGGCTGGTCCCCATTGTTCTGATGGGTATTTATTATTGAAGTCGAATTATCGTAAATATCCTTTCCTTGAATAAGATATATTTCTTCCGGTTTTACGGGGTTAGCCTCATTCAAATTGGCTTGCAAAACAGCGACTTTGCAATTGATATCAAAAAGCGCATTAAGAATAACCACCGCATTCATATCTATCTCACTTCCACTTTCAAGGGACATTTCATTTGGTGCAAATCCTGCATTTGCCTGATTGCAGCAAATTAGATAACGTAGGACCCTTGAAAAACTGGAAGTAAAATTATAATTCTCAAAATCAAGTGAGGATAAGGTTCCATCACTTAAAAATTGGACGGTTGTTTCAAAATCCTCTTCTTTAGTAAAAAGTTTACTATATGCAGGTGCGTTAGCAGATTGATCGGGTGTCGTATAGGCTTCTGTTTTGGAAGCATATTCAATTAAAACTTGGATGATTTTTTCTTTTTTTTCGTTATTCTTCACAATTAGAAGGACTAATCCAGCCAAGGCCGCATTACAAAAACAGTTGCCATCGCCCCGAACAGGATAAATAAAACTTTTGTTAAAATATGCAGAGATATGTTTCAGTCTTTTGATGTATTTCTGGGCCTTTGGAGTGTTCCCTTTGTATTCTTCCTGAGAATATTTTTCTACATTCATTCCTTTTTGGACTATGCGAGGTCCCAAATCTGTTTCAGAGAATTTTTTCTTTTTCTTTTCAGTAGGTAGTATTGGAGGATTTGAGGGGATAGTAATGATAGGAGGGGGATTTGTCAAATTTATTTCAGGATTACGTATAGGTTGAATAGGATGCGCAATTAGCTGTTCTTCAAGGATCATTTCCTTTCCCGTCCAGGCTTCAAAGAGTAAATTCTTTAGGGTCCTTGGAAAAAATGGTTCTGATAGCAAGGCAAAAATGGCAAAAGCCGCTGCCTGAACTATTCGTTGCATCCGCCATAAATATCCGTGCGTCTGCTCACCCATTCTCCAATTTGGAACTCCAGTTTGGTGGATAGTCGGAATGTCTGAACTGTGATGCAAAGGTCCGGACTGGGGTGATTGGATCATGGCTGCCTTATGATAAAGAGGGATACAATTTTGGAATACTCCCCACTATAAATGAGCCTCCATTAAGTTTGTGTTAAAACTTCAAAGGAGCAATAAATAAAGCCTAATTGGTTGATACAATAAACAAAGTCTATGGAAATAATGCCATTAATGTCGCAGAATTCTTCGTGTATTCGTTTGCTTTTCTGCCTTAGCTATCCATTAATTATTTTTTAGAATATAACAGAAATTATTTATCCTGAGTAGCAGGATAGACCACAAAATGGACCCAACCTGTTAATAGGGGGGCAATGAAAGGTGTTTGAAATTTGCTCTCAAGCATAATTTTTTCTGTCAGGGTATCGGTTTCGTCCGATCCACTGCTATTAAGGCGCTGATGCCAAAAAATAGTGCCTGTTTTCTCTTCTGCTTTTACTTGATAGCTTACATATAATGGTTCAGTGGTCCCATTGTCCAAGAGGATAATTTTTTGTAATTCTTTGTTCACTATTGGATGATCCGCTAACTCACCTGAAATAAAAAGACGTATGGCAGCCTTTTCCACAGGGGGTGAGGGAGGCAAGGGCCAATAACGTTGTTCTAATACGTCGAATGATGGAAATGGGATCAAATCCAGGTCAAGAACTTGCTCGAATAATGGGGATAGGGCGAGCAAATTGGAAGGGGGGAGGCCCGCCATTTTAGGGGGGATGGGAAACAAATCGTTTTCAACTTCTCCGATTAATAAAGAAGGGGCCATGAGTAAAGGTTCATGTTCTGAATTTACTCTGACAGGAGGATAGATATAATTTGAACTTAAGGCGAATGGCTGCACATGAAACAAGCTAAATGCCGTAAGATGCAATAAAATAGCACAAAAAAAAGCCTTAAAAAATAAAGGGTTAAAGATCTTCTCTTTTTCTCTAAAAGTAATGTTAATGTGTGCCGAACGACCGCTTTTTTCGAGTTTAAGCATTAAAGTTATTCCAAATCGCTTATATCATTTTCAGCGGTTTGATAAGCCAGGCGGATCTGAGGACAACAAGATTGGACGATGGCAAATAATTTTAAAAAAAGACCGTACTCAACTTTTTTATCTACGCTAAGGACAAGAGTGGGGATATGCCCTTGCTGATGTACCTTAAGTTTTTCAATTTCCTTTTCCAACTGAGCTTTTAAAGAAGCCAGATCAACAATCGCTTTTTTAGACCCAAGATAAATGACGTGGTGTGCATCCATGACGAGAAGGAGCTGCGTGGTCAAAGGGGCAGAGTCGACAGGAAGTGAAGGATTTTGGATATTCAATGATTTTAATGGGAGAATGTCGGATGTGACGATAAAAAAGATCAACATCAAAAAAATGACATCCACAAGCGGCGTTAAGTCGATCAGGGATGCGGAAGGCTTTAAACGGGTCTTGAATTTCATAAGTAACTTGAAAACTCTTCTTTGGATTCAAGGAGAAGGTCGAGAATTTCTGCAGAAGCTGTCTGCATTTCAAGCACGAATCCTTCGACACGGCTGACAAGATAATTATAGGCCAAGACCGATGGTATTGCCACGACTAATCCTGCGGCTGTTGTAACCAGGGCATATTCCATGGCTTCCCCTATTCTGGTAGCGGAGATGTCAACCAGACCGCTTAAACGCATTTCCGAAAAGGCCTGGATAAATCCAAGAACTGTTCCCAGTAATCCGATCAAAGGGGATATATAAGCGATAATTGATAGAATTTTTGCATTTTTTTCCAGTCTAGCTATTTCCACCAGCCCTGAAATTTCCATAGCTGATTCAATTTGTTCTTTTTTTCGATTATGTTTTATCAACCCCGCTTTAACGATATTACCAATGGTTCCTCCCGTCTTTTCACAAATCTGGACCGCTTCAACAAAATTACCTTCCTTAATAGTTTTTCTGATGGAGATAATGAATTGATTGGTGTCAATTTCGGAATGATGAAGCTGCATTAACCTTTCAATAAAAATTGTAAAGCTTGCTATCGAACATCCGATAATAATCAGCAGGATCAAATTCAAATTCGATCCATAAAAGAAGATAGTTGCTAGGCTTACACTAAAATCCATAATCTTGCTCCAATCGGTTTTTGGCTTTTTTGCTCCATTCTCCTCCTTTTCTGGCTGTCGCTTCCAGCTGCTTCATTGCTAGTTCAGGGCGGCCCTGAAGGCTGTAAATATCAGCCCTTAAATACATCGCTTTTACACGCAAATTTGAGATCGCTTCATCGTTCACAACCTGGGATAAAACTAACATCGCTTTATCGTACTGCTGAAGTTCCTTATGGCATTCGCTTTGAGCGATCAGGATTTCAAGCCTTTGATCAGGGCTTAACATTTCATTTTTTTGTTCAGCCTGAAGGAAGCATTCAAGGGCGGTCTGATAATCGTTAAGGCTGTTGGCCAATAAGCCTTTTTCAAACCAGACCCGTGAGAGTAAGTAGACAAGGGCCGAGGATGAGGGGGCAGCGGCTGAGCTTTCAATCAGGCTGTCGAATGCCTGCAGCGCTTTCTTTACGTTGCCTCTTTTACTATAAGTACATCCCAGCTCGAATTCTGCTTCGTAAAGTATTTGTGGATAAAGGTTTTGTTTTTGCAGTCTTTCAACCAATTCTTCGAAAATGGTTTCGGCATATTCTAAAAAAATGTGTTTTTTAGCCATCGAAGCATTTTCCGCTATGGCCCGATTTGTCAAAGCGCGGTCAAGCATGGCTTTATATCTGATGAAAAAAAAATAGGGAATTTCATCGGGAAGAAATTTTTTCTGTGCCATCAGCTCATCATAAATTGACTCAGCCTGCTGAAAATGGTCAATTGCAGCAATTTCATCCTTCCGCCTTATAACATCTCCATTGTCATTAGAGCGGTCTTTTAAATGATTTAATCCCAGGAAATAATGAGCAGTAATCAAATGCGGGTGACCAGGAAAAAAGTTGGCCATGCCTTCTAAATGTTTTAGGGCTTTGCGGCTCCCCCGCATATATTCCCTGGAGGAAAATAAATTGAAATAGGCTAAAGGGGCATAAGGACTGTAAATGTCATTAATATAAACCTGCTGAAGATGGGTTTTTCTTAATTCCTCTTCATTGAAATGTCCTGCACATTCTGCAAGCCAAAACAAAACTTCGCTTCGTTCAGTAGAAATGGGATAGCGCTTAAGAAAGTCGGAAAGTAATTCCTGCGCTTCTTTCCAGGACCCCTCTTTGGTTAAAAGGATCCCCTTCATTTTAGTTAGCTTATCTTCTATTTCAGGAAAGGCCTGGATCCATCCATTGATATATGCTATTGCCTCAGCCTGTTCGTCCGGGCATGTTAAGCCAAGTGCTATTTGCCCCCCCAGCAAAGCAGGTGCTGAACACTCCGTCCCGTTTTCTCTATAAAGCGGGCCTTCAATTAATTGCGCCAAAACTCTTATGGCTTGAATTTTGTCGCAAAAGCTGTAAGCAAGGGCCGCATGTTTCAAGGCTTTAGCGGCGCGGATAGGCGAGACTGATGTGTAAAGCTTGCATGCGCATTTGAAAGACTCCGCTGCCTGCAAAAAAAGATCATCTGAAACGGGGGTGCCAGACACTCTTTTTGCTTCTTCGCATTCATTTAGCCCTTTGCAATACCAAGAGTCTGCAGACAACCGCCCTTTAGATTCGAGCAATGGCAGATATATTTTTTGCTTTTCTTCATAGTCTGGAGATGCCGCGGCTTTTTTAAGCAGGGCGATCCCTTTTTCTTCTTCTGTCAAAAATATCCCCTGGCCGTAAAGCAGGGCTTCAGCTTGATTGAAGCTATTCGAGTTGTTCAGCACTTTTCCCTTTATTAAATAGAGCTCATATAAAACCGCCAGGACCCAGCTCTCCCCGACAGAATGCTCCTCCATTTTTGAAGCTGCCTGCATCCATTTGACAACTTCTTCGCCTTTTTTAAGTAAATTTTCCGCTTCTTCTTTTGTTGTGGATGGCGCTGCAGCTTGCTTCAAATGACATTTGATCAAATAGGTAAAGGCAACATTTTTCCAGGCGGAAGAGCAGGGTGGAAGCGAACGCTCAAAGCAATCGGCTGCCTTAACATAATCATCTTGCTGAAAATAAAAAAGGCCTTCGAGATAGTGTTTTTGGTACATTAATGGATGATCTGGCTTAAGAATGCCATTCATTAAGTCAAGATGGGCGAGTGTTTCGGCTTTATTCCCCTCTGATAGGGCAATCCTGCATAAATACATCTGGGCAAGGCAAAAGGCTTCAGGAGCTTGCTTCTCGCATTTTACTTGGCCTAAGAATAGACGAGCAGCGTTCATTTGGGAGGATTGAAAGCAGGCTGCTCCCTTTTGCAAATGCTCCCCGCTGCTTAATTTTGACGAAAAGCTGCTTATATCACCCCCAAATGCGCCCTCCTCCAAAGTTTCTATGAGGGGATGGTAGGAATATAATAAGCATGCGGTCATTATTGCACGAATCACAATCGTCTCCATCATTTGGGTATAAATATAGGGCATCTTTGCTTTTTTTGGGTGAAAAAATGGCAAAAATGAAAAAAATCAAGAAAAAATTGAAAGAAGAAAGAAATATGTTGCACAATATGTTTAAAGGGAATATTTAATTAGTCGTTAATTTATAACTCAACAAAAAAGGAGATTCTTCGCATGTCATTAAAAGACACTTTTAAACAAATGAGAGAGCTTTTATCCAATATTACCCAGGATCTTGAAAAATCTGAAAATGGCAATAAGGCAGCATCTCAGCGCGTTAGAACCGGAACAGTCAAGCTGGAAAAGACGGCAAAATTGTTTCGCAAAGAATCAATTTCTTCAGAAAAGAAAGGCAAAGGACAAAAAAAACCCTCTAAAGCAACTTCTACGGCTTCCTCAAAAAATAAAGCAGCAGCACCTTCTAAAGCTAAGGCACCTTCTTCTGCAAAGTCAAAAACTGCAGCTGCGCCAAAGTCTAAAATTTCTTCTGTGAAAGCGAAGCCAAAAGCCAAGTCTGCAAATTTAAGAGCGCATTAATGTCAATTAAATGAGTCACAGCCAAAAGAGCTGCAAGCTAGTTACTCTACTTCTACTCTGTGCGTCCAGTGGATGCTTTTTGATAAGGCTTCTTAGCAGCTTTAGTTAAAAGCTTCATGGCCGCCCGGAGTATTTTTTATTAACCCGAGTTTTGGTTTTATCTCATTAAAGGGTTGTCGTGCGTTAGATTTGTACCTTGTTTCTTAAAAAAGATATCTGATCGTAGATTTTGAACAGGTTCTAAGATCGAGGGTGGGGGAATCCAAAACTCAGGTTATTAGAAACTGATCATAGATATTGAACTGGTTCTTAGTACTATTTCCGTAAAATTGAGCACCAATGAAAAATTGTATTACCGACATTTCTATTAATGCTTTCTCAAAGGAAGGACATGGCGTGGGGCCTTCTTCTGGTCAGGACGGCCGGCAAATTGAGGTGGAAGTCCCCTTTGCTATACCAGGAGATGAGGTTTCAACCCTTTTGCTTAAGCGTAAAAAAGGGATCTATCAAAGCCGTTTGCAAACAATCATTTCACCGTCTGCCAGCCGTATTCAGCCTCTTTGCATTCATTTTGGGGCGTGCGGAGGGTGTAGATGGCAGCAATTACCGTATGAGCTGCAGCTGCAGCAAAAAGAAGGTTGGATTAAAGCTTATTTAGATCCTTATCTTAATAGCGATGTAGTATGGCATCCTATCATACCCAGTTCTCAATGGCATTACCGTAATAAAATGGAATTGAGCTTCTCATCCGATTTAAGCGGCAACCGCTATTTAGGTTTAATCCTTTATGGGACTAGAGGGCATGTTTTTAACATGAAAGAATGTCATCTGCCAAGGTCCTGGTTTGCAAAATGCGCAGAGGTTGTTAATGCCTGGTGGGGCGACTCAGGCCTGGCTGCTTACCATTCAGGAAAGGATACAGGGTCTTTGAGAACTCTTACTATAAGAGAAGGGCAGCGTACAGGCGATCGCATGGTCATGCTGACTGTTTCAGGGAATGCTGATTATGCTTTATCTAAATTGCAACTTAAATCCTTAGTGGAGGCTTTACGAAAAAATTTTGAACTTGTAAGTGAAGATAAAAAACTTTCAATTTTTGTTCGTATTCAGCAAATTGCCAAAGGCAGACGGACCAATTTTTATGAATTGCTTCTGCATGGTCCTGACCACATTCGTGAAACCCTTAATCTGAATGGGAGGCAGCTCCACTTTCGGATCAGCCCCACAGCCTTTTTTCAGCCTAATACCGAGCAGGCGGAAAAACTTTATTTAAGGGCATTAGAAATGGCTCAATTGCCCTCTTGGGCAGTGGTTTATGATTTGTACTGCGGGACTGGAACGTTGGGAATATGCGCTGCAAACCACGTCAAAGAAGTTTTAGGGATTGAAATCAGCCCTGAATCGGTCTTGGATGGGCGGGAAAATATTAAGTTAAACGGCCTTTCGAACATCACGATCCTTGCTGGAGATGTCGGGGATGTATTGAAGACCTTATCAGACGAGGGGAAATGCAGGCCAGATGTTGTAATGGTAGACCCTCCAAGGGCAGGTTTGGATCCTAAGGCGATCCATCATATACTTGCCCTTAAAGCCCCCTTATTAATTTATATTTCATGCAACCCTGCTTCTCAGGCAGCTAACCTGGAATTTCTTATTAAAGATGGCTATCATGTAAAGGCCGTGCAGCCGGTTGATCAATTTCCTCAAACGGTCCATGTTGAAAATATTGTAGTTTTGGAAAGAAAATAAATTTTTAAAGAGAATAAAAATGAAAATGAAGCTATTTGTCTTACTTTCAATGCTTAGTCTGCTAGGCAATGGAAAAGTTTTTGCTGATGAAGAAGAGGCTATGCCCCCCCCAGATCAAACATTTTGGCAAACATTAGTTATGATTGGAATTGCTTTTTTGTTTTTCTATGTCATTTTATGGCGGCCAGAGCAAAAGAAGCGTAAAGAATTGGAAAATCAACGCACCGCGCTAAAAAAGGGCGATCGAGTTGTCGCTATGGGAACTATTGGGACAGTATTACGCGTAGGCGAGAACACCGTCATTGTAAAAATGTATGATGGAGCCAAATTGGAATTTTATAAGGCAGCCATTACCGATATTCTTCCTGAAGATGAAGGTAAAAAGGTAGATTTGAATTCTGAAGAATAAGTAAAAAAAAATTTTATTTATTATTAATTTGACATACAATCTCTATGCGCAGTGAATCTGGTGGTATACCCAAGTGAATTCAAAAAATGGAATTTACTAAACTTCTTCCCCTCTCTGTGATCTATAAGGGCTCTGTGGTAAAAATTGTTAAAAGCCTTTATAAAACCACAGAGTCCAAAGAGATCACAGAGTGAGGAAAGGGGATAATCTCTCCAAAAAATAAGAGAGAGGGTAAATAGTGAAGGGAATAAAATAAATATTATGAAGTGAACTATTGAAGGTCTATGTAAGTCCTTTCGACAGTTAGTTAGGGCCAATTTTGGAGTCTGATGTCAAATTAAGTGCTTTGAATCAAAATTGTGCTAATTAGCGATATTACTTAAAAAATTTTCGCGATTATGTTTGTAAGAATTGAAAAAATCATTTTCGCTTCTGGTAAAAAACTTCTCAATTTGTTTAGGGATCATTTCCTCATCTTCTTGTTTCAAATCTATCCCTAAATGTTCTTTAAAATAATCAAGTGTGGATTCGGAAAGACATTCCTTATCAACTCCTTTTAGAGTGTCTATCAAATTTTGCAAAGGTGAATAATTTTCTTCGCCATTCGGTCCACTAACTTTCACATCATTTGGCTGAAGGAGCGTGTCTAAATCTTTTAATTTTAACTGTTTTAATTGTTGGTTCAATTGAATTTGATATTCTTTGGTCTTGGCATTATAAGCAACTAATGCAATTTTTAATTCATCGTAGCGCTCATCCATCACAGTGGGCTGAATTTTAAGAATTAATTTTTCAATAAATTCCGTTTGAAGAGCAAGCAGGATTTTTTTAACATGATAGAGGCAAAATTCAATTTGGGCGGTTAATTTAGACCATGAAATCAAGAAACTGATGTAATATCCTTCCATACTATATTCATGGGGTTTGTAATAACGGCCCACACAATGATGGATTGCTAAAATAAATAAACCGTCAAGAGTGAAATTATAGCGGGGTGTGAGTATTTTTAATAATCCTATGGCTGGAATAGGCAAATCAGCCAGAAAGGGATTTATATATATCCTTTCTAATCCTTTTTGAAGGCCTGGAATGTAAGAGGACATGCGAAATCCTATAAAAATAATAGAAAGTACATGTTCGATTCCTCTGAACATCAATATGTTAGATTCGTTATTGATCTTTAAAAGCAGGCTGACCTCTATCCCTTGTCTGAGCAATCGGTCAGCTGTTTCATTGTAGGTTACCCATTCGGTGCAAAGTAAAATATTAAAATCGATATCGACAATTTTACTATTCCATTCTTCTTTTGTTGCTGGAAAATTCGGAATTTTTTCAAAATCTATATGATTATCTTTTAATTGCGCTTTTATTTCTGTAATAGATAAATCAGTAAAGCCTTCATAAATAAAGTTTAATTTTTCGAGCGATAGTAACATACGATCAAAATGCATTAAACGTTCGTTATTTTCTCTTTTTTGCAAAAGGCTTCGTAAAGAATTTTGGTCAAATTCTAAAAATTGCCCTTTATGGCATTGGTATTGATGTGAAAAAAATTCTTTTAACTTCTTGTTTTTTAATATTTCACGCCAATCTGAAAGATCCTTCGGTACATCGAAAACAATATCAAACTCTCCCAATAAATCTTGCGCTTCTTCTGAAGAGTCACATTTTTTTAAATTTTTTAAAAAAATCTTTATATCATTTTTCAATTGATGCTGGAGTGTTTGAGCATCATCAATATTTACATGCCGATGGGTATTTAAACGTTGTAGCCAGCCTTTGAAAATTTTCCTGTTTCCCCAGGTTTCCATCAGTTCGCTCGATTCCTTGGAGATGGCACAGCCTAATTTGCAATATTTTTTAACATTATTAGGTAGCAAATTAATAGAATTGGAAACATAAAGAGGTACAAAATGATAAGTTGTTAATTTCAATATTTCGTTTGTACTTTTATTTACTGCATTTTGCTGTTCATTTTCTAGGTTTTTATAACATTGGGCAATGATTTTGTCTTTACTGTAAGGCAGTTTTTTTTCATTTAGCTCGTCCTTATGACGTGCTAGAAGCATATCAAGTTCTTTCTTTGCTTTTTGCAAGGCAAACCATTTCACAGCATGGAGAGCTGCTTTATTTAATGGCTTTAAAATTTTAATCCCGGCATAACCGGCATTTAAATAATCATGAATAAGGTTCAAGTCTTCGGAAGGAAAATGCGTTTGAAGTTCATCCCGGCAATTATTAAAATTTTTCAAGAAATCCAAAACATCTTTATGCTTACCAATGATGTTTTTGTATTCATTTAATATCCCATCAAAAAGTTTTTTCCAGTCATCCAATTCTTTAAGAAAATCTTCGTTGCCATTTGATTTTTTTAAACTTTCATTAATTCCATTTTCAGACTTGGGAATAGGTCTAACTTGAGAAAAGCGGGAATGGTCAAGATCACTTTCCAAAGTAGGTGGCTCTTGTAAAAACGAAAAAAGGGAGGGGTCAAGTGGACTGGAAGGTTCTATATTTTCGTTTTTTTCTAAATTGAATTCAAAAGTGTCTTCCTCAAAAGGAAGTGGTTTTGAAGCCATCAAATAGGGAGGAAGATAATTCGACATGAAGATACTTTTTATAAATATTAATTTTTTATAAAGCCGCAACCTAGAATTTTCACACTTTACAATTAAAAAAGCAAGCAGAATAGCTGCTCTTGAAATATGATATTAACTGTTATTCTTATTAATCTTATCTCCAAAGTCAACAATACTAGCTAATAATTCATTGAAAGTAGAGCGTCCGCTAGCTATTTGTCCAATCGTATCCCCAAACATCTCAATTGAAAGAAGAAGAGATCCTATAAGTGATAATATTTGATAAGAATCTACATTAGACTCTTTAGTTAACCAGGCGTACCGGTAGGATACCGTATTAGTAAGCTCATTCAGCTCAAAGCCTGGCCAGTCTAAAAGCTGATTTAAAAATAAAATTAGGCTGGCTGTTTGGGCTAAGGATGAGGGTATGGCTTCGAAAGGCAGGGTAGTTGAAAACTGAACGCGAAAATATTTTTCATTTTGGGCCAAATTGGTATTGACACCTTCCATTTGTTGAGGAAGGGCAGTGATATGAATTACCTTTTCTTTTTGATTGGGATCAAGGCCGGCAGAGACAAGAAGAATTTCTAAAGGAATAGATTCTGTTGAAGGTAGAATTGAACAATCAAAATTTTCTTTCTCTAAAATTTCTTGGATCAATTTCAAAATCATTAGGCATTTTCTCGTTTGGCTTCGAGGTAAGCAATTTGGTTTCTTATAAAAGTCACATATTCATCATTATTAATGACAAAGAATTTTTGCAATGCATTTTTGATGGCATGAGAATTTTCTTTTGAATCTTCCTGTAAAGCTTTCATATCCAGACCTAAAAAGATTTCAAGCAAGGATTTAGTTTCAGGACTGATTAAATCCAGGTCGGTGATTTGAAAAGCAGTATTGAATGCTTGCAATGTCCCTTGGTTTAATTCAAGATCGGGAGAATCTAAGGCTTTTAGTTTTCCAAATGCAGGTAAAGGTTTCGAAGGAGAAGCTGTTTTTAGGTGAGCAGCCCGTAAAGTGAAATTTTTTAAGTCTTCGACATTTTCAAGTGGAATGGATGGGGCGTCTTTCTTATCCCTTATCGCATAAGAGGCAAAGTCATTCCATCTTGCATGTTCAAGCTTTTTTTGATAATGCTGGAGTTTAGCATTCCATTTATCGATTTTACCCCTGTATTTGTTGCGGTCTTCCACTGCTTGTTCAAAGGCTTCGATCGCCAGCTCCTCTTTCATCTCATATTCGTTATCCCTTTCGATACCACTTTCGGGATTAATTAAATTGGCAAGAATTTCCGCAGTATCAATCACTTTTTTTTCTTTTGCAGTTTGTTGATATTCTATAACTGCCATTTTAACAACATTAAATATTTTTTTTATATCCATTACATATGTAGTAAGGCTTGATTCTTGCGGTCTATAAAGCTGATTATAATATTTTGAAGCAACCATAAAACCGATTGAGAAAAGAATAGGCGGAACGGACAGTGCAATTAAAATAAGGCCCGCCCCAGCAATAGGGGTAGTTAAAAGCCCAATAACCGCTAGGCTGATTGAAACGATGGCCGTAACTTGTGCAATACCATATGTAACGGCAGATTGAGTAAATTTAAACTTTGAGAAATTCTCTTCAACCTCATTTTTTTTTGTTATTAACTCTTTCAGGGCATTTTTCGTTGTTTGTTCGATAGTTTTCTGGTAGTCAACGTACGAGCCAAGCAAAGAGTCATCTGTTTCAAGAGCTAAATAATTTTCAAACAAAATATCCATTTCTTCTTTAGATTGAGTTGTTTTAAACTGAGTGTTAACGGTAGAGGGGCGGCCATCCAGGTGCAGTTTTTTTTCCAGATCGTTTAATGCTTCTAAAGGATAGTCAGGAATATTCAAAACTTCTTGATATTCTTTAAAGAGAACATCAAAAATGGGTTTTTTTATTTCTTTAATGACCGGCATTAGCTCATTAATTCGTGGTTTGATCCTATTTATTTGATATTTATAGTGCGCTTCTCTTTTAATTAAAAGCTGCTTGCTTTTTTCAAAAAATTGGGCATTTTCATTTAAAACTTTTTTTTCAGTGGATAAACCAATTTGAAGCAAGCCCTCTTTCTTTGAAGAAATAAATTTATCAAATAAAAGTTCAGTTTCCTCCGGACTCATTTGAGCGATCAATTGGGTTATTGCAGGACGATTTGTAAAATCCATTAAATAGGAGGGTAGGTCAAGGTGTTTCCCCAGTCTTTCCAGTTCATTTTCATTAATTGAGATATCTTGTAGTTTATTTTGGTATTCATGTAGAAATTTATTAAATATTTCTTTTCCAATTGCTTTAATTTCTGGCTGTAAAGCAACATTGTTTTTTGTTGGACTTACAAGTGATTCATTATTTATCTCAGGCACATTATTTAAAAATTTAATACTTCGATCTATGATTTCTTTCTGTATGTTATTATCAATTGCACTCCTGTCAATGATCAATTGAGTTTTTTGGACCCAACTTTGAAATCCTTTATCCCAGGAAGTAAATGTGGTGCGTTTAACAATGTCTTTATAAAAATTGTATAGAGAATTGGCAATGCCAATTGTCGACTGAATAATTGGTATCCCGGTTTTGATAAAAACGGACGACCCTGAGGAAAAAATTAAATTAACAGGATATTCTACATATCGAAAAAAGGATGAGACTAATTCAAATTTATAATCGCCTGCCTGAAAGGACAAATCCTGTTCCTCCATCTTCAGATTGGTTGAAAGTTCGATGATTATTTTTCTTAATTCAATAATTTCTTCGTTTTCAGATTGATCTTTTGGTTGGGCCTCAACTAAAAACGTAAGCCTATCTTGTAAAGAAGCTAAAATGTCTTTCGCATCAGCCACTGTTTTATATCTATAAATTAAAGCCAGGCCGTTAGCACCAATGTCCAAAAACTGCGTGATTTTTAAACAAGAATTAAAAACATTTTTAAGTTGCACTTTGAATTGAGTTGAAAAAATAGGCTTTTTTAATAATTCTGCAGGTAATATCTTTTCTAAGATTTTGTAGGCCGGATCTGGCATGGCACTAACAATATTGACAGCTGCCTTTATGCCTTTTTCAACCCTAATAATTTTTCGTGCTATTTCTTCCTGCCGACGGCTTTCATCCAGCATTTCGAAGTGTTCTTCTATAAAGGCTTCCTTTTCATCTAAAGCGTGTTCTAAGTTAGGAAGATCGTTTAGGGATTTCGCCTCAATTTCTAAAGAGGATGAAGAGCTGATCCCGGAAATTGAATTAATGGCAGAGGGTATTTTATTATCCTTAGCCTGTGCATTTTCGGAAGGTGAGGAGATTGGTCCTGTATGCATTGGATTAATAACCTTAAAGCTATGCAATGGATCCATAAATAACCCTCCAATTAACTTATTACTAAATAATATTATAGTATAGTTATAATTAGTAAATCAATCTATAATTAAGTAAATATAGTTAAGAATATATATTTAAGTAGAATAAAAATAGGGTTTTAAGGCCGAAAGTATAATGAATTTGCATTCAGCTGGGAAGGTAAGAGATTATTATCGGGAAGCTATACCAAGTGAAATCAAAATTGAAATAATTCACTTACTTCTTTCCTCTCTGTGATCTATGTGAGCTCTGCGGTAAAAATTTTTAACAGCCTTAGTATAAGTATGTAAACCACAGAGATCACAGAGAGAGGAAGGGGGATAACCTCTCATGTAAAAATGAAAAATCCCAAATTTCGAATTACGTTTGGTATAAAATTTAATTATTTTTTTCAAAGGGATTGAAGTATTGGGGGCTCTTCTATTGTGACGTTTTTTGCAGCGCGGAAGCCAGTAAAAATATCAGAATGTTCTAATGGGTGGGAAATTCTCTCTGAGACACGCACACCATCAGGTAAACTATCATAGGACCCTCCTTTGGCGATTTTTTTCATTTCCTGAGGATCGAGTTCATCCCAACTAGCTACCCATTCCCATACATTGCCACTCATATCATACGCTCCTGCGGCACTTTTTGCATCATGCGTGATTTTATTAGTTTGATCATTGCTAAGCAGAGGAAGGGCATTTTTGCCATTATAATAACCGACCGGTGTGGATCGTACGCGCACTTCTTTGGTAGAGGTTTCTGAGAAGCGGTAATTAGCCCAGGTCCGATCGATTATATCCCTTTCAAAACCAAATTTATATCGGATGAGCAACCCATCCTGCCCAGTTAGAGACATACCTGCCGCTTTTTCCCATTCAGCTTCAGTTGGAAGACGGCAGTTTTTATCTTTGCAATAAGCATTTGCCCCATACCATGTCACTTCAATCACAGGATAATTTTCTTTACCAGGAATTGAAGTAAAGATACTCCCTCCAGCCTGAATCTGAGAAAGAGGATTTGCTTTTAATGTTTTACATAAAAGATGACCCTCTTGATCAATTAGGCAGCCGGGGCGGTCTCTATCCCATTTTGCTTTTGCTGACTGAAATGATTCTGTTAGCCATTCAGCAAATTCAGCATTAGTAACTTCGAAAATGGCAATGGCAAAGGCAGGTATGTCTATTTCTTTTGCCGGTCTTTCATTTTGCTTTTCATCGGAAAAAGGGTCGCCAATGATAGCAGGTCCCGCAGGTATGATCACAAATTTTGATCTGACAATTTCTTCTTTTGGAAGTCTTCTCCCTTGTTTTTTTGGAGCGGTGGTTGTTTGGACAGGGAGGGAGGGAGAAGCGTCCGGATTTTGCTTTTCTGAAAATTTATAAGGAAGGTAAATTGTTTGAGGTGAATAGCTTTTAATTGAAATTTCTATAGGTTTAGGAATAGAAGCGTCGTCTAGAGGCTCTAAGGACACTCGGTAAAGCCCTTCGGGTAAAAAAAAGTTTTCCGAACGGTTCTGAATTGTTTCGGGGCTGGTTTTTTCAGTTCCATCAAGAGAAGTTATTTTCACAGAAAAGTGATCGATATTGCTGCTGATAGTAAGTTTTCCCTGCTTGACATAACTGACCTTTATTTTACCTGTCTGATTCGGTGCAATAAATATTTTTTGATCGGCAGGTGGAATGAATAGCTGTTCATCGGTACTTGAAAATTTGACTAAGTAATAGCCCCTTTCCAGCCCTGAAAAAGTATGCTTGAGCCCTTTCCCCTGACCGGCCTCTTTTCCTCTTTCATCGAACAGCGTAAATATGCTTTCAGATAGATCTGTGTTAATTTCCAAACTGCCTTTGCTCACAAATTTAGGAGACAAAATTGTAGTGCGTCCCTTCTGAACAATGACATGTTGATTTGGAATTGGAAGGACCTTATTGGAAAGGGTATAAGATACCAGGTAATCTCCGGTTCCTAAACCACTGCTTTGCCATGAAATTTTTCCATCAGCCGAATTTAAAACGATTTGGAATGGAGGCTGAGCTGGGTCCTGTAAATTTGTCAAAACTATATTAAGGGACGTTTCATCCGGAGGCAAGGTTGTTTCTATACTGACGTATCCAAAATCACGGTTATAAAATAACTCAATTACAGTATTGCTTCCCGGCTCAACATCGAAGGGGTTAGGAGGAATTAATTTTAGAGTGAATCCCGGGAGTTCTTCTGCCAATACATAATAGTTGAAATCGGGAGCAATAGGCAAATTGGCAATCGATCCTACTGATGAATAAATAATTCTTCCTCTTAGCATGAGTTTCCATGCCACGGGGCGGGTGACATTCAAAGAAAAACTTGCCATTCTCATGGGGGCCCCAGGTATAGGTGCAAAAGGATTGCTTGCAAAAGGAAAAGGGGGTGGCAGGGGAGTAAAATTATTGAGATAAATGGAACTGATCAATCGGTCATCGACTTGTGCGATATCAAAATTTTTTTGAGATTTTTTTAAAGGAATAGCCTGATCGATTTTTGCTACATTTTTTTCGGAAACATTTACATCCCGTGAAGGAATTTCTTCAAAAAAATTATCTGCGTTAGGAAGGACGAACTCAATACGATATTTCCCTGCCCGTAAATTGCTGATGACAACTGTTCTTTCCAGGTTAGTATGGTGGTAAGCGACAAACTCATCCTTTTTTGGGTACAAAGTTTTTTCTTCTTTTTCATTTATAAGCCAAAATCGGATGCGGTCTAAGCGCTGACCCTGCTGATCCGTTTGATAGGTGACAACTAAAACACCTTTGTCCACACCCATTTCACTAGATGTAGGGATTATAGGAGCTTGTGGTGCGGTAAGCGCAAAATGTTTTGTTTTGAAATTATAATGTGGCGCCTTAGCCAAATTTAAATCCCATTTATTCAAATGGAAAGGCTGCAAATCCCATTCTTCAAAGGCAAATAAATTTGATGCAGCGTAAAACGCAATTAAAAAAAAACTGAGAATTAGATGGAATCTGAATAAATTTATCATTGCATTTTTCCTTGGAATCAAAACATCAAATTATTTGAAATACTCTTCCTTGTCAAGAAGGTGTTGTTAGTATGATGAAATAATATTCCGATGGATTAGGCAGGAACCTCTTGTAATTCTTGTTCTTCGATTTTTTCAGAAGGTTGGATTTGGAAAGGACGGTAATATTCGTCTATTTTTTTCCCTAAATTATTGATGCTTATATAGTGTTGATAATCAGGAGAAAGAGTCACAACTGTGACATGTCTCAGGGCGGCAAATTTAGCTATAAAAAAAGGTATTTTCCTGCATTTCATGGCACGCGGTTTTTCTACGCCCCAAGCACCGTCTCCTATATAGACTATCCCCTTTTCATGCGGCTTATTTTTGAGCAATGGATAAGTCCGTTTGTAAGCATGATCATGATTTTCAAATGCCGTTTGCAAGCCGCCATTTTCAAAAAGAGGAACCCAATGGCGTCGAATTTCAGAACTATATTTGTTATTCATATCCCGTACAGAAGGATAGGCAGGGACATGATAAATTGCTAAGCGATGCTTCACATCCTGTCGGGAATCAAGCGTTTGTTTCAGCCACTGGGTTTGAGGTCCTGCAATAGAATTGGCATGGCCTGAATCCATTATCCAAAGGCTTAAGTAGTTATTAAAATCAAGGACGTTATAAATCCTTTCGCCAGGCATTGGAAATAAGGAACTAAATATTTTGGCCTGAGCAGGCGTTTGGTCGAAATGTCCGGTTACGTCATGATTGCCGACTGCTGCAATGACTGGTATGAGCTTGCCCCCTTCAGTGACCATGCTACTGCTCCAGGCCTTTAACCATTGGACCCAGCGTTCAATATTTTGAAAGGTTTGATTTGACGAACTGACAGTATAGGCAATATCTCCCCCAAGCAAAGCAAAATCAGGTTCTGTTTTTGCCGCCTGATGGCACATTTCAATCATCAGATCAATGCTGTCATGGTACATGTCTCCCCCTACAACGAAACGTATTGGATCACTTAGATCAGAGGGCATAGTCGTAAATAGATAAGTTTTTTGCTTAGAAGAAAATTGAAAAAAATATTTTCCGCCAGGTTTTAATTTAGCTAGCTCTACACGGTGGATCAGTAAGTTTTTAGAATGGGGGAATTGAGTTGCGAAGCCATTTACTGTCTGCCAATTATAGTCTTCTGCATTCCGATAATGAACAGTGCTTAACTCGTCTTCCAATGAGCTTAACCACTGAATTGTCATTGTGGTTGTGGGATCGTTTTGCCAAGTGAGGTAAACAGTTTCCTCGGGCAAGTCTGCAAAACAAACTTGATTAAAAAAACAAATAAAAAAGAAAATTCTAATCAAAAACATATTAATACCTTGTGAATTGAGGGATATTGTAACATAGGTAGCGAATTTTATCTATCTTAAGTATTTCAGTGATAAAGAAATATAAAAGTTAGCAGCTTTAAGAGCTGATTAAAAAATTCACAAATCCATCAAGCAGTCAACTTGGCTTTCTTTTAAAGGAAGTAGGCTTAGGATCGAATTAGCGGTGGTTAATATAATGTCACCAGGCCGATTTAATATCTCCATCACTTTTCACGTTCCATAAGGGAGGATTTTAGGCGGAGCGCTGGAGAGATATTAAAAACTTTAATAAATACTTGATTGATAGCAAGACCTATCCCCATGGCTGCAAACGGAGCCGCCACCATGCCCGTTAATAAAATGCCATTTTCTTTAGTGAATAATTAGTTAATTTTTAATTAAATGGAATAATTATATTATTAAGTAGAAATTAGTGAATTATTCATTGCTAAAACTAATTAACCAACCAAGCATTGGCTAGTTTGCGCGAGCTGTTCTTTCTTTTGCTTGTTCGTAAAGATAGAGCAGGGCGTGCACTTTATGATAGGATTGAATTTCTTGAGCTGTCATAAGCGCTGCTGTAAAATCGGACTCAGCCTCTTTTTTTACAATTTCTAAAAATGCTTTCCCTTTCTCAAGCTCCTCATTAATCAGGCTTGCGGCTACTTTGGATTCAACAAGATCTGAAAACTCTAAGAACGCTTATACTTTATTGAACGAATTTTTAATTAATTGGGCTGTAGCTCTCGCCCCTTCAGGATTAGACAGTCTCTCAATATAAGTGCTAGATCTTTTATCTCTGTCCTCAATTTGCTGTGCTGTATTTTGGCATTGTCAAGATTAGATAACACTTCAACTTTTACAAATTCGCAGAATGCTAAAACTTTATCATGGTGCTGACAATGCTCTGCTGTGGCTTTTGCGTCATTAAGATTGAACCAGGCCTCAAAGCGTGCAATCCGTGAGAAAATCCTATTTCTAATTAGAGGATCCCGAATATTCAGGGCAATGTTTTTTGCCTCGGCAAAGTCTTGAGCATATGATTTTTACCGATTTCCAAGTAGGCCAGAACTTTGCAAAGTGGCCTTTGAATGAACTCTGATGTGATTCTGGCTGCTTCAGGATCAGTTAATGCTTCCACTATTACAATATTTAAGAGGGCTCGATCTTTAATCCATTGGTCTTGTATTTGTTGGGCTGTAATTTTTGCATCTGCAAGGTTAAGCGTTGCTTCGTGTCCTACAATTTTTAATAAAGCATTATCCTTAATATTTTGTTCTTGAATTTCCTGTGCTGTTAATTTAGCTTCTGCAAGATTGGACAGCACTTCTGCATTAACGATTTCGAGGCGGGCAGGGTCTTTTTTGTACTGGTGGAGAAACTGTAAAGCATTTTTTGCTGCGGGATTATTGCCGGCTGCAATTTGCAAGGAGTCCTTCATCCTCAGCGAGCTGGCCGGTTACTTGGGCTTCAGCAAGATTATAGCGAGCTTCTATTTTTGAAATTAGATTAAGAAGGTAGTAACTCATTGATTCTTGATCTTTTGCAAGTGCTTTTGCTTCGCTTAAGATTTGGGAGGCCTGATTTTCGTGATGCAATAGACTTGTTGGATCCAACCCCAGGACTGTACGATTAAAAATAGCTTGTCTATCAATCCGGCTGCGATTTTGAGCACCTTCCTGATTTCGTTTTTTGATCCTTCCGTAAAACGAGTAAATTCCGTACGTAATAGCTGCAAAGCAAGTAAAGCAGGTTAATATTTTAAGAGCAGTAGAAAGGGTTAATTGAGAGGTGTTACTTTTCAAAGTTAAATTTCCTGAAATATGGCTAAAAACTTTTACCTGTTTCACTTATTCTTATTATATTTTCAAATTGGCTATAATTAAAACAGTAGCACCAATGATTCTAACGATCAATCACAAATAGACTTTTAATGCTTGAATGCTGAGTCGGGCGGTATATAGGTTAATACCCGCCCCTTCCTTAAAAAGCTTATCTTCTTTCAGGCGGAATAATTTTCTTTAATGCATTTTCTGCAAGACATAGCGATCCTTCAAATTTTAAACGATCATTGTCTTTAATTTCTTCTAAAGTTGCTTTTGCCTGTAAGACATTATTTTTTGCTTCCACTTTTAAAATCTCCAAAAAAGATAGATTTTTTAAATAAGCGCATGGGAGCAAATGAGCTAGGGCTTTAGCCTCATCTGAATTGGATAAAGCTTTGATCCTTATAATTTCGGGAATGAGTTTTTGTTCAGTTTCTTGATGATTATAAATAGTGTTAAAAAGCATGGCAGTGGCCAAAGCCTCGTTGGCATCTAGTAATGCTTCAACTTTAACAATTTCTAATAGTAGTTCGGTCCCATCATGCATTCCTCCAGGTAGGCGAGCTGTTTTAAGGGCAAGTGCTTTTAATTCTTCAAGATCAGGTGAAGTTTCTACTTTTGCGATTTCCACTAAGGCTAACCCCTTCAGAAAACCAACATCAAATTTTTGTGCTAAAGCCTTGGCTTCAGGAAGTTTATAAGAGGCTAGTCTTTTGACGACTTCAACCTGGGCTCTTTCTATTATTAAAAAAGCCTGATATCTCTCATGAAAGTGTGGAAGCATCAACCGCCCTACAGCTCTTGCCTCTTCAAAATTAGGGATCGCATCTAGTTTTGCTATTTCGACAAGCGCTTCGATTTTATAGGATGCATGTTGAATGAGCTGTACTGTTGCTTTTGCCTCTTCAGGGTTGGATAACATTTCAATTTTAACGATTTCCAAGTATAGGCAGTCTTTGTCATAAGTGTCCTCTATCGTAAGAACTGAATTTTTGGCTGCCTGAATATCTATTAAGGCTTCTTTTTTAATGATTTCTTTCCAGGCATTAAATTTTTCATGATCATCACGAATTAAAGCAGCTGTTACTTTTGCTTCTTCAAGATTATATAAGCATTCTAATTTTACAATTTCTCTTTTAATTCCATCAAATCCCCATCCCCACCCCACATGCTCTGTTGCAATGAGCTTGGCTTCAATTAAACTATGTAAAGGATCTATGGAGGCGATTTCTAAGAAGGCTCGAGCACGAGTCGATTTATCATTTATTCGTAAAGCTGTCTCTTTAGCTTTTTCAATATCAGACAACATTTCAACTTTTACAATTTCTAATAAAACTTCTGAATGATTTGAGTAATTTTTAGAAACTAGATTTGGATTGAATTGAGCAATTAATTTTTCAATTTCTAACGTATGATGTCTGTAAAGATCAAGTCTTCGTGCATTATTGAGAATGAGTAAAAATTGGGAAATCAAACTTTTATCTACAAATTGATTCCAGTGTTTTGATGTGTGGGTAATATTGACTAAATCATTTGCGTCAAGATAATTTGCCACATGTTCTTTAATTTCGCTTGGAAGAAAACTTGTGAAGTCTGTTACGGGTACCGGCGTAGTCAATGGATCAACCCGCTCATTCGGTTCATTCGGAACGATTGTACGATTAAATAAGTTGATTGGTCCATTTAGAAGTTCATTACGCCTTTTAATCCTTCCAACTAAGGAGTGAATTCCATAAGCTAAGGCTGCTAAAGCAACAAAGCAAGTAAGAATCTTTAGATGTGTGGAATTCAATATCTTTTTTACAGGTTCTAGAACTGTGTTAAAACAGGAGGTAGTTGTTTCGTTAATTCTCATATTTCCCAATTATTTGATTTATTATTAATTAAAACAAGTTAAATTAAATCCACTATTAATTCAATAGGGATTTTTATGTTTTAATATTATTTTTTTATGGATTGGAAAAGGAAGCCTGAATTTTCGGATAGCGAAGCAAATAAATTTTATAAAGATTGACGAATAAAACTTTTAATACGGCATAAAAAGGAGTGGCCAGTAATAGGCCAATCAAACCGTAGAGAGATCCGGCTGCTAGCAATAATAAAATAAGTGTCAGGGGGTGAATATTAAGTTTTTGGCCAATGACCTGGGGCGAAATGACGTTGGATTCAATTTGTTGCACAATAATAAAGACGACCATAACTTTTAACGCCATAAACGGACTCTCTGAAATGCCGACTAAAATAGCTGGAGTAATGGCCAGAAAAGGGCCCAGATAAGGAATGGACGTCAGGACCAGGGCTATCACAGATAAAATAAGGGCATAATTCAGACCTATAATTAAATAGCCTACAAAGAGCATCGCCCCTACGCTAAATGAAATCAAAAGAAGTCCATTAATGTAACTCGAAAGCGTTTCGTCGATATTTTTTAGAATTTTATGCACTTCTTTCCCAAATTTTTCAGGAACATGCTTGAGGAAACCAATCATGAAGGATTGATCATCTTTTAATAGGTAAAAAACAATAAAAGGTATGACAGCCAGGAGGGTTGCCAGATGGGTGACATATTTGAAAATATCCAGAAAATTTCGACTAAGAATAGAAGTGACGTATTGAATTGAACTTAATAATCTCTCCTGAATTTCCCCCTCAAGATTGATCTCAAAACCCGGTAAACTGATTGAGTAGCTGGAGTTTTTCATTTTTTCCAGCGCATCTACGGATGTGTTGGCGATCGCTGTAATTTGAACAGCCAATATGGGGACCAGGAAGGCAAAAAATAGTACTAAACTGATGGCGATTAAAAAATAAACAATAATAATGCTCAAAAAATGGGGGACTTTTAGGTTATCAAGAAAATAGACGGAAGGGCGTAAAAAATAATAAAAAAGGACCGAAAAAACAATGGGGATAAATAAAATTGAAGCAAAATCAAAAACCGGGGTCAAAATTGCGGTGACCTGAGAAAAAAGAAGAATGATCGTTAAAATCAATAAAACGGCAAAAGCGTAGCTAAAGAACTTACTATAGTACCAAGGAGTATAAGTTTTTTTTTTAACTTTTGCTGGAGCGGGTTCGTTCATTTGACTCTAATCCAAGATTGTGCTTTCGAATCGCCTTCGGCTGCCTCTGAAGATCCCCTTGGCTTCATGCTTTAGGGCTATATCCAATGCTTCCATGATTTGGACGCCTTTTTCGACATGCTCACCTGTATAATTGTTGAAAACATTTTCAGAGCTTTTTTTTGTTTTGATTCCATCCTTATTCAGTGGAAGGTCGGAGATCAGTAAAAGAGCGCCTAAAGGTAATTTATGGCTGTAGCTTCCAATGAATAGGGTGGCGCATTCCATTTCAATGGCTTGCGGACGGGTGGCCTGCAGGCGAAAGCGAAAATCTTGATCAAATTCCCAGAACCGCTTATTGGTCGTATGGGTAATACCGACATGGTAAATGGTTTTTGTTTCATCCAGTACGTTTGTGACAATTTTTTGTACTAAAAAATTGGCCAGGGAGGGGACTTCAGCCGGAAAATAAAAGTCTGACGTGCCTTCTCCTCTGATGCTGGCGATCGGGACAAAATAGTCTCCGATATGATAATGCCTTCTTAAGCCGCCGCACATGCCGAGCAGTAACGCTGCACGTATAGGCAGGAAAGCACAAAGGTCTACAATCAGGGCTGCAGCAGGAGAACCTATTTTAAAATCTAAAATCGTAATTTTTTCAGCCGGAGAATGGGCGACTTTAAACATTGATCCTTCAATGACTGGGACCTGGCGGCTCTCTGCAAAATAATGCACATATCTTGAAAAGTTGGTGAGGAGGATGTAAGGCTGGAATTGTTCAATCGGGGAGCCTGAGTAGCGCTCCAACGTGTCCTGGGCAATTTTTTCTTGCAAAAGGCGCTCTTCTTCTGATTGCTCGGGATGTCTGTTCATAAAGCTTCCTGATTAGTGATTATAGCGCATTTCTATAACATAAGTGCATTTCGAACAACGAATAATATTCAGTCACTTTTTTTCCAAAATTTAAATGAATATTTATGTTGTTGGGATTTTTTTTGATGATGTTCCGTTCCCCATCCATTCAGATCATGCATTTCACAGCCAATAATTCCATTGCCTGGCCTGACCTGCTCTTTGATCAAAGGTTTGTCGATTTTATAATCCCGATATTTTTTAAACCACATGATTTTTTCCCTAAAGAAGCGCTGGACTTATCATCCTTTTTTATATTATAGTGTGTCAACCTGAATTTTATCATAAGGAAACTAAAATGGCACAAATGAGCACTAATGAAATTAGAGGCGGTGTAAAGGTTGAAGTAGATGGGCAGCCTTTTGTCATAGTAAGCAATGAATTTTTTAAACCGGGCAAAGGGCAGGCTATCAACCGGATCCGGATGAAGCATATCATCACTGGGCGGGTGGTAGAGCGTACATATAAGTCTGGTGAAAAGTTGGACTTGGCCGATGTAGCTGAAGAACAAATGCGCATGCTCTATAAAGAAAGCGATGGGGTCATTTTCATGGATGAAAAAACCTACGAACAAACTAAAATTAGTTTAGAGAGCATTGGGGATAACCTTCAATGGCTGATCGATGACCACCTTTACGAGGTCGTCTTCTACAAGGGAGCGCCCGTCACAGTCCAACCTCCTACTTTCATGGAAATGGTAATTACAGATACCTCTCCAGGTGTCAGAGGTGATACAGCTTCCGGACGTGTGATGAAGCCTGCGGTTTTAGAAAGCGGGGCCAAGATCCAAGTGCCGATTTTTATTGATCAGGGCGAAAAAATTAAAGTGGATACACGTACAGGTGAATACGTCTCCCGTGTCAATTGATTCCTTAAAAATTGCGAGATTGCAGGACAGGGCTGGAATGCTCAGGCGAGCGCGCGAATTTTTTGCCCAAAGGAATGTGCTCGAGGTGGACTGCCCCATTTTGAGCATCCGGGCTTCGATCGATGCGCATATTGATCTGATTCCTGCCCTTTATAATGGGAAGGATCGCTGCTTCCTGCACTCCTCTCCTGAATATGGCATGAAGCGTTTATTGGCCGAGGGAATAGGCGACTGTTATCAGCTCTCTCATGTCTTTCGGGATGGGGAATTAAGCCCCAAGCATAATCCAGAATTTACCATGGCTGAATGGTACCGCCTAAACTTCACTCTTGAGGACATGATCAGGGAAACAACTGATTTCATCCGTTTATTTGTCGGAGAACTTCCCAGCACCGTCATTTATTACCGCGATCTTTTTCTTGAGAAAACAGGCATCGATTATAGCATTGCTCCCTTTGAAGCATTAGTAAATTATTTAAAGGAGCAAGGCATTCCTTTTTATCCATCGATTCTGGAAGAGGGCAGAGACGCAGTGCTGAACCTAATCCTTGGTTATGAGATCGAGCCCGGGCTGGGAGAGGATAGTTTGTGCGTCCTCGCTTATTATCCCGCAAGCCAGGCAGCCCTTGCCAGAAAAAAATGGCATGGGACTGAACAGGTAGCCGAACGTTTTGAAATTTACTATAAAGGCATAGAACTAGCCAATGGCTATAGAGAATTGACCGATTCGGACGAGCAAAGGGAGCGTTTTTTGGAATCAAATGCCCATAGAGAGGCCCTTGGTAAAAATAAGCTTCCCTTAGACGTTAACTTTCTAAAGGCCCTTAAACAAGGGCTTCCTGATTGCTCGGGCGTCGCGGTAGGTTTTGACCGTTTGATGATGCTGCGTCATCCTGAAACACAAATTGCCGACATCCTTCCCTGGGGTTGGGACCAGGCCTAAATAAGGAAAATAGATGAATTTCCATGCATTAACTTCAACGGATATTTTACCCCTTTTTTGCTGGCCAAATTCTGAGCCAAGCAAGAGAATTGAAGTGTTAGGAACTATTCGAACTGCTGTCAATTTTGGACGAGTCTGTTTACAGATGAATCAAACAATTTCGGGTGAAATTTTTTGGCAAAATCTAGCAAACAGAATTTCAAATACAACTCAATTTTTTTTCACCGATGTTATTCCACAAACTGAAAGCCCCTGGAAAGATTTTATCAGGCAACAATTTATACTTAATTTTGACTGGGTTACCAACCGGCCCTCTTTTAGAAAAGAAGAATTAGTTTCAAGAGGCATGTGGGCTTTTCCCATTCAATGTCAATCGGAAATTCAATATATTAGCTTCGATGATCGCCATCCCTTACAACTCTATTCAGCCAAACAAAATGCCATTAGTTATCCATTGGTTCTGCCTAAAACAGAAAAATTAGAAATCCAAAAACCTTATTGGAGTATCGCCCGCAATAATAATTTTATTGCTGTAAACGGAGGGGGAACTGCTGAAGTCTTTATTTTCTCTGGTTCTGATTACAACTATTTGTCGACTTTTAAATTTGAAGGAAATGTTATTCAATTAGAAATTCATAATGATGAACTATATGTTGTAGGTAATAACAAATTAGTTATTTCAAAACTAAGTATTGTTAATGGAGATCAAAATGAAATTTTTATTCCTTTTGAAATAAAAGACCCATGGAATTTTCAACTTTGCTTTGGGGAGAACTATTTTTTGCTTAAAAATGGTGATGATTTCATTGCTGCCTCTTATAAAGACATAAAAGAGTTTGTTTGTACTACCGAGAACCCCTTTCCTTGGAAAAGAGAGCTAAGCTCGAATTCTAAGCAATTCTTCTCAGAAGGTAATCATTTTATTGGTGCATCCTATCATGAAGATGAACGAACGTTTTCTATTATAAAAGTCCAAATCGAGGATGAATTAATTTCTATGCAACTTATTGCAGAAAAAATAACCATCAACACTGGCCAATCTAATTTTAATGAGTTATTTTATTCCAATGGGCGTCTTTTTATCACATATTATGAAAAAGGTTGTAAAAAAATGGCCTATTTTGATGTTGAAACAAATTCTATTGATTTAATCGATTTCGAATTGCCCGAGAATATAGGTGGCATGATATGTTCTCCACGTATGTTTATTTGTACTACAGCTCTCAAAATCCACTATTTATGTCCGATATTTTCTGATTTGACAGGCAAACAGGGACACTTTATCTTAACTCTCGATTTTGAAAAAAACAACTTAGTTCAAAATGACCAACAAATAAGAAATGGAATACTACCAGACGATGGGTTCTTACCAGAGGATTGCAATTTATTTTAAATTGAAAACAGCATGAACCTCGCTATTCGAGTTTTGGTAGCCTGAGCTCAGTAGTAACAAAATTCCCAAAAGCAATTTCCTAAAAATGAAAAAGATATAGACTATAACTAAATTTTATATAATAATAGTTGTTATTTTTAAGTTGTTGATTTGTATGAATGAATTACATCAAATAGTAGAGCGCTATACCGTTAGATATGACAAAAAAATACAAAATGTAACTAGTTTATTAAAAATACATTTTAATATTTTTAGTTATACCTATTTTAAAATAGATAAACTAGGTGGCTTTGTTACACTGTCAAATAACCCCTCGCAACTTGATTTTTATTATAGTGAGCAGTATTATCTCAACAATCCCTATCTTGTTGATCCCGATTTACTTAGATCAGGTTCTGTCTTAACTGCAACAACTCAGAATAAAACTTATTTAGATTCAATTAATACCTCATTAAATCATTTTCAAATGGACAATACATTTCTAATGCTGGAAAGAAATGAAGGGCAGGCTGAAGGGTTTCTCTTTGCTACCAAGGCAACTACAAATCAAACCACTGATGTTTATTTGAATAATTTCGAAAATTTAAAAAAGTTTAACCGCTTTTTTTTAGTCGAAATGGCTCCGCTGCTTAGCAAAATGAGTGAAGATGGATTTAATATGAAGCAGGCAAAAGGAACCAAATTCTCAGTTAGAAATGCTGGCTTGCCTCTTGCGTATGCTGATCCAATCTCTCAAGATTTCTTAAAAAAATTATCTCCTCTTTCTTCTCAGGAAGAGAGATGCCTCGATCTCTTTCGCAGGGGGAATTCCGCCCAGGCTACCGCAAGTATTATGGGGCTTTCACGCCGTACTGTAGAGCATTATTTTGAAAATATAAAAAATAAGCTAGGCTGCCATTCTAAATGGGATCTACTTTTACTAGGGTAAATTTTACGGTAATAAGGATTTTCAGGTTTTGATAATATGATATTATCTTTAACCGTAAAAGGAGATTTTTATGAACTTTGAAATTAATCAATTTTATTCACATACACAGCATTTTGTAGATCTTTCGAAATTTAACAACTTTATTAATGATTTGTTAAATTCAGAAAAATTCGATCTTGATAAAAAAAGCAAGCTTCAATCTCTGATAGGATCTGATGTTTGGAAGCAGATTCAGCAGTCTACCTATTGGAGACACAATATTTTTAATGGGGGGTTAAGCGGCCCATTTACTGAATATTTTGCCTGTTTCAATCCGCAATGGAAAACAGATTTTTGGGGAGGGGATGTCCAACCTCTAGATATCACTTATCTTAGTGAGCATGCTATACCGCGTGCTTATCAATCCGCTGTTTTTAAAACACAACAAATTTTATTTTCAAAAAGCAAAGAATTTTCAAATAACAGAAAATTTGAGGTCGCCACCTTGGCCTGCGGAACGATGTATGATGTGTTAGGAGCAAGCTATGAAGATCGTAAAAAAGTGTTTTTTTGTGGATATGATGTCGATAAGGAATCGCTTTCTCTTGTTAAGGAAAAAGCTATTCAGTTGAAATATGACGATGAACAAATTGAACTTTGCGAATGTGACATTGTTACGTCATCTTTACCAAAAGATCACTATGATACTATTATTTGTAATGGCTTTTCTTTTTATATCTACGATGAACAGCTATGCCAAGTAATTGAAAATGTTAAACAGGCCTTAAAATCAAATGGCATTTTTGTAATGAGCTTTATTCAACCACCCCACCTTTGGCAAATGGATGAAGAAGAAAAAAAAGTAAGTGCCATTTATAAAGAGATTTTAGATCTATTTCCTAAAAAATGGAGTGCCCATCTGCGTACAGGGGATCATGTTCTCTCTATCCTTGAAAAAAGCGGGCTTGCTAATGTTTCCGTACTAGAAGAAAGGCATGGCATTCATCCACTTGTTTTAGCACATAAAATATAAAAAAAAATAAAAATTTAAAAATAGAGGAAAATTATGCAATCTACAGGAAGACCCTGGCATTCATTGCCCGAGATAGAAAAACGTTATTTAGAAGCATATCAAGCACTGTCGCCTTATATTGAAGCCGAAGCTGAACACTATGCTGATTCATACGCCCGTTCTAAATTTAGTACGGATTATAAAGAAGGTTATAATGATGCGATTACTAGAATTTATTTAAGGATTGATTGGTGTTTATATAAAATTAAAAAAGAGCTATTAGATTCGAAAGAATTCAGCGTGACTGTCGAAGCAAGTGATAATTTAGACCTTTTGGGTTATGAATATGCTGTTAAAATTTTGTTTAAGCAGGACAAGCCTGTTGAGGTCCTTTGGGATAATTGGAGTAAAACAGGACTAATTACCATTTTAAAAAAATAGCTAATCCTAACCTTTTGACTGGGTAGTTGAGCGTAATTCATTGCACTCGACTAAGTTTAATTAACTCATCCAAAAGCTAAAGCGCCACCTAAGAGTCCGGTCAGATTGAGTGAAATAAAAAGAAACAAAAGGCAAATATAGTAAGAACGCAAATGCAATGCTTTGCCGGTAAAATAATTTTCCCTCAATCTGACTGCCCATAAAACCAGGATCGTGGTGACAATGCCAAAATAGCGATGCCAAGAATAAATATCATTCATCGTTCCCTCATAAAATTGCCCAAAACCAAGCGCAAAGCCTAATAGGGCAGTCAATGGAGTCAAGACGGCTGCTGAGATAAGCATGAACCTTGCGGCATTCTCATAAAGAGGGTTTTTATACCTTATATTGAGGATTTCAGCCAGAACTGTCATTGTAATCAAAGCAATAGGGAAATGTAAAAATACGAGATGGAGTCCACCTATTTTTAATATCCAGTCAATGAGGTTTTCTCCTGTACTACTGCTATGTCCCTCATGCCCTTCTAGAAGTGAGGTGTAAGTTATCATCGCAAGAATTAAAAATCGCATGTTATACCCACTTTTGAACAATTGGAAAGCGCCTTCCGACTGAAAAAGATCTTTCTGAAATACGGAGGCCAGGGGGGGCTTGGCGCCTTTTATATTCATTGGTATGAATTCGTTTTACAAGCTGCTCCACTAAAACTAGGGGGTAGCCATAGCGTTTTGCAATCCATTGAGGGGATTGATGCTCTTCTACATAAGCTTGCAGGACAGTATCAATGATTTCATAATCGGGGAGTGAATCGGAGTCTTTTTGATTGAGGCGCAGTTCGGCTGTAGGGGCTCTTTTTAACGTATTCCAGGGAATGATCTCTTCATGCCGGTTGATCCATTCAGCAAGAGCATAAATTTGTTGTTTCGTCAGATCGCTCACAACCCCTAAGCCCCCGCACATATCTCCATACAAAGTTGCATAGCCCATTGCTAATTCGCTTTTATTGCCTGTGCTAAGGACAATATGGCCAAATTTATTTGATAAAGCCATTAACAGCATTCCTCTAATGCGTGCCTGAAGATTTTCTTCTGTGGTGTCCGTAGGATAATTCGCAAAAGTGGGAGCGAGCAGGCTAAGGTAGCTTTCAAAAGGGCCTTCGATCGAAATTTCCTGATATTGGATGTTTAATTTCTTTGCCAGTTGGGCCGCGTCCCTGGAGCTTTCAGTCGCAGAATAGCGGGAGGGCATATAAACGGCCAGGACATTTTGAGGGCCAAGTGCCTGGGCCGCAATTGAAGCGACCAGGGCTGAATCAATTCCTCCAGAAAGTCCAAGGCATGCCGTTTTGAAGCCTGATTTCTTGAAATAATCATGCACCCCTAAGACGAGCGCTTCATAAAGGTCATTCAAGAGATGATGCTCGACATGCAAAGGTGGGGTTAACTTTTTAACATCTATTAAGAAGGTATCTTCTAAAAATCCCTTAGCACAGTGGATCAATCCATCCTGATTGACTACAAGGCTATGGCCGTCAAAAATGAGGCTGTCGTTTCCTCCCACCTGATTGCACAGTATCACGGGACATTCAAGGGTTTTAGCAGCCTTCAGGCAGACTTTTAAGCGGGTGCGAAATTTAAACAAACTGTAGGGGGAAGCGGAGAGATTAAGCAGCAGAGTAGGGTTCATTCCTTTTAATTCCAGGACGGGATCGCGATTATAGTGTGTCGAATGGATAAAGTTGCTATGTTGCCACAAGTCTTCACAAATGGTAATCCCAATAGTTTCGCCATTCAGGTTCCATACTTTTAAAGGCCCTCCCGGCTCAAAGTAGCGCCGTTCATCGAACACGTCATAAGTTGGAAGAAGGGACTTATCGGCATAGCCCAAGAGTTTTTGATCCTGAATGATAGCTGCACTATTATGCAGAATTTTTTCTCCTTTAAAAGGTGTGCGGCGTGGGAGTCCAACGACAACGATAATTGCTTTGGATGCCTGGACGATTTCTTCCAGGTTTTTTTCAATGCTTTCCATGAAATGAGGGAGGAGGAGAAAATCTTCAGGTGGATATCCGCTTAAAGCCAATTCGGGGAAAAGAACTAGTTCGGCATTTTGTTCTTTTCCATATTTTATTATTTGCAAAATGCGCTGAGTATTGCCTTGAAGGTCCCCAATAATAGGATTGATTTGAGCGGCGAAAATACGCATAAAAATGGGGTAATTAATTTAATGCGTATTTTAGCTCTCTTGTTATTTAAGGATCAAAGGAATATATTCCACATTTTTTAATAGGAGAAAAAATGAAAAAAATTGAGACAAAAGATGCTCCTCAAGCCATTGGTCCTTATTCACAAGCAGTCCAAGCAGGCGGCCAGCTTTACGTTTCGGGGCAGCTGCCAATCGATCCTGCCACAGGCAAGCTTGTTGAGGCTGATATTCATTTGCAGACCGGCCGGGTGCTTGAAAACTTGAAAGGTATTTTGTCCGCTTCGGGCTGTACTTTCGAAAGTGTCGTCCGTTGCGATGTCTTTCTTAAAGATCTCAATGATTTTGGAATGGTAAACGAAGTGTACAAAAATTATTTTAAACAACCCATTCCTCCGGCCCGGCAAACCATTCAAGTAGCCAGACTGCCTCTGGATGCACTCATTGAAATTTCGTGCATCGCAATTATTCCAGGTAAGCCCGAATGATTGGGGGAACCCCATCTCTATGCTCTTTGTGAGCTGATGTGGAAATTTTTGTTCCTTGACAAAAAGGAAAAAAAAACCCAAACTTTTAGATCAAATTCATAAATTTTACAGGTGAAAAATGGAAAAAGGAACCCTTGAAATCCACAGTGAAAATATTTTACCCATTATAAAAAAATGGCTTTATTCCGATAAGGATATCTTTGTCCGCGAGCTAGTGTCCAATTCATGCGATGCTATTCAAAAAGTTAGAATTTTACGCGACCAGGAAGAAATCGAGGCCAGAGATGAAGATTTTAGAATCGATATCCAAATAGACAAAGAAGCGCGGACTTTAAAATTTGTTGATAATGGCATCGGAATGGATGCGGAAGAAGTGAAAAAGTACATTGCCCAAATTGCTTTTTCCGGAGCTGAAGAATTTGTCGCAAAGTATCAATCGAGTAATGAAAAAGATCAGATTATCGGCCATTTCGGCCTTGGTTTTTATTCGGCTTACATGGTTGCAGATAAAGTTAAGGTCGATACTCTCTCTTATAAAGCGGGTGCTGAACCTGTTTCATGGATTTGTGATGGTTCGTCCGATTATGAAATGGACCAGGGAACTCGCGAAACGCGCGGGACTGAGATCACGCTTTTTATTGGAAAGGACCATGATGAGAGCCTGGATAAAGCGCATTTGAAGCAAATTTTAACGCATTACTGCTCTTTTCTCCCTTATCCTATTTATTTGGACGGAACACGCATTAATGAATTTGAGCCCTTATGGATTAAACCAGCTTCTGAATGCACCAAGGAAGATTATTTAAAATTCTACCATCAGCTTTATCCAATGGATGAAGACCCTCTTTTTTGGGTGCATTTGAATGTAGATTATCCTTTTAATTTAAAAGGGATTCTCTATTTTCCAAAAATACGTCGCGACTATGATATGAATAAAAGCAGTGTCAGCCTGTATTGCAACCGTGTCTTTGTTTCTGATAATTGCAAAGATTTAATTCCCAACTATTTGACAATTTTGAAAGGAGTGATCGACAGTCCTGACATCCCATTGAACGTTTCGCGAAGCTATCTTCAAATGGACCGGACGGTCAGACAATTGGCCAGCCATATTTCAAAAAAGGTATCAGACAGTTTGACCCTTCTTTATAAAAACGAAAGGGAGCGGTTCGTCCAGGTTTGGCAGGACATCTCTTTCATTATGAAGATGGGAATCCTGGAAGATGAAAAATTTTATGAGCGTGTGAAAGATAGCCTGATTTGGCAAAATACCGATAAGGAATGGACGACTATCCCGGACTATTTGGAAAGAAGCCAGGAGAATGCGAAAAATAAAATTTTTTACACTGTCGATGAAAAGCATGCCGGGCATGTAATGAGCATCTACAGGCAGAAAGGGATTGAAATATTGATCGCCAATGGCCCTCTTGACTCATATCTCATTCATTTCCTTGAAAATAAGTTAAACCCCGTTCTTTTTCAAAGAATTGATGCCGAAGTGCATGAGAATTTAGTGGATAAAAGCCGCGAGAAAACTATATTGAATGCTGAAGGAAGAACAGAAGCGGCCATCCTGGCAGATTTCATTCGTTCAAAGCTAGGGAATGAGATGATTGAAGTGGAGGCTAAAAGTTTAGCGTCCGATTCTTTGCCAGGCTTTATCATGATCGACGAAAAACAAAGGCGCATGCGTGAATACATGAGTCGCATGGATCCCGAAGAGCGTGGTAGCCAAATTCCGATGTTCAATAAGAAAACTTTTGTGATCAATACGAACAATTCATTGATTGAGTCCATTCATAAGCTTGACCGGCAGAATCCTGAATTGGCCACTGAATTGACGCATGAAGTGTATGAACTGGCGCTATTATCGCAGCGTGAAATGGACCCGCATGATTTACATGAATTTGTAAATCGCAGTAACCGCATTCTGGAAGCTTTAACCAAAGAAGCTCTAAAAGCTTAATAGGCACGAAGCAACGAAAGAACGGTATGAATTAATTCAGTTAATTATGCCGTTCTTTCAGATCCTAATGTTTAATTTATGTTAACCCAGGCTTCCGCTTCGTTTTAACCTGATTTGTAAAATAATATTCTCTTACGATCCTATTTAGAATCTCTTCTTAGGCTTCACGAGGTCTGGTAATCCTAAGTCCTCCAATTATTAACGAGGTATCTAAAATTATTATCTTCAAGAATGCTAATAATAATTAAAGACGCTTTTTCTACATTAGCATTATCTGCCACCTCACCCAATATAATTTTTCCTTCCTCCATATCTTGGGTATTATATTTGAAGAGAATGTCAATAAAGGATAACAATTTTTTTAGCTTCTGATTCTGAAGGTAATACCCGGCTATTAACTATTTCACTAACACTTTTGTCGTGAAGATTTGAATAATGTAATATATAAGATTTCATATAATCATTCATCATATTCCAATCCTTATAGTTGCATGGTGTTCTAACATTTCACTAACCATTTGTAGTTTAATTATCATATCATTCCAAGACATATCTTGGGTAGCAGTTAAAGAGACGTGTCCTTCGGAATCTTTATTAAACTCAAGTCCTCGAGGAAGTTGCTTATTTTCATTGATCTTGTAAATATGAATATCTAGATCTTTATTTTTATATCTGTCATATTTCAATTTTGCGACGTCAACAAATTTTGATAAGGTTCTAAAAAGGAAAGGCCACCATTCTTACTCGCTCTTATAAATTTTTCTCTACTAGACTTGCAACTTTCAATGATGTAATCCGCTTTTCGAATTGTTTGTTTTGTATTAATAGTAGGATGTTCGTCATTAAAAACAAGTCTTAAGAAATCATTAAGTTCTGTGAAGTCCATAAGTTCGTTCAGCTCAGAAATTTATCTTCTACCCTCTCTTAAAGAAAAGGCCTTCAGCTTATCCAATGTATCATGCGTTTGGATTTTTAGTTTTCTAATCATTTCGCAAATATCTATTGCCGAAAGTAACTCTTCTGTCTCATTTGCTGTTTCTAAATTTGAATAGACCATCATTTATCTCCTGAAGTGGTTGGTTGGCAATTTATTTAGCGGCATTTTTTGAAAAACTTGCAGTCTTTGGTAGAATTGATACCAAGGAAGAAAAAAGCTCAAAGTTTAAAAAAAATAAAATAAATTTTAAGTTAGTATGGGTTAATGTCAAATTTTATTTTTCATTTTTCTGCTCTGCTATTATGCAAAAGTTAGAAAAATTAAAAAAAATATTTTTATAAAATACAGAAGGATAGGAAGACTAAAGATTAAAGGTTAATCATTTTTATTAGCAGAAATCTTAAGAATAAGGATAGAAGGATTATTCAATGAAAAAAAATTTGTCAATTTCACATGTTGAATTGATTGAACCCATTTAAACTGACTTAAGTTAAATTTATTGCTAGTATTGAAAAAGCATCAAAATAGATTAGGTAATAGTTTAAAAGCACACCATAAAACTTTATGGTGTGCTTGTAGCCTGTTACTGGTTAGGCACTAGATGGGCATGAACCTTATCAGTAGAAAGTTTTTTGGCATCGCCTGAATAGAGGTCAACCCCTGTCCCCACAGCTCCTGCTACTGTACCTACAGCTAAGCCAGCGACGGCAAATGCTGGGATTAATATTGCACTAAGCCCCATAGTAGTGCACCCTGCAGCTACATAGCCAGCCCCCGCACCCACGGCAGCAAATCCTACCGGTAATAAAGCATTCGACCCAATTTTTTTCTTACTAATTTTTGGTTCTAAAACACAAAAGTGCGGCTGATAGCCTGCTTTTTCTAAAACAATCTCATGTGCATATTTTGGCTGCAAAGCAACGGATTGGGGAGTTGTCCCGCAATCATAGCCGTCAATAATGACGTTTGCGCCTGGAGGATGGGAAGATACATAAACAGTTTCCGGATGTTGATGTCTGATTGTACTGCAACTTGTCAAAAAAAGAGAATAAGTAATAATAAAATAAATAATTTTCATAATATAACCTTATTTTGATATGTATTAAAACACAGCTGCATTATATCGATAAATACGATTTAACAAAAATAAATTAATTATTAACTAAACTTTAACTATGAAGGTGAGCCAGCTACTTGCTCTAATCACTATAAAGGACAATAAAGCTTTGCTGCGTGATGCAAGGCTAAGTTCATAGTTGGGATGTTTCGGACTATTCAAGTGATTTTATAAAGACTTAATTAGAGGAATGGGAATTTTTTTTCTTTTAGATCACTGAGTTCTTTCCAACTCGGCGATAATTTTGGCTTCCATTTCTTGCGCTGTTTTATATTTTGGCATCAAGATTTTGCGAATGACAGTATCAGCGCCTTTGCGCTTTTCAATGGTTAGTGAAATACGCTCTTGCTTCAGCAAGATAAAGCTTTGACGCGAGGCGTATACACGCAAACGGGTTAAATGATACAAGTAGAGGGCTGCTTCAGGAGGAGATCCGAAACGGTCAACCACCTCTTCCCAAATGGCATCGACCTCTTCAGAGGAAAATGCTTCCCCAAGCCGCTGGTAGATTTCCATGCGCAAGCTGACTTCGTTCACATAGTCTTCCGGGAGCCTTGCGTCAATTGAAAGTTCTATTTTTGTTTCGTTCAATGTGCTTGGAACCTTGCCCTGAAGGGCCAAGATCGTCCGCTTTAACATTTTGCAGTAAAGGTGGAATCCAATGGAGGAGACATGCCCCGATTGCTCAACCCCTAAAATATCTCCTGCACCCCGTATTTCAAGGTCACGCATTGCCACTTTCATTCCTCCACCATAACCTCCAGCCTCGGAAAGTGCTTGAAGGCGTTTGCGCGTCAATTCGGGCATTGTACGCAAATTTTTTACCAAGAAATAGGCATAAGCGCGGCGGTTCCAGCGCCCTACTCTTCCGCGCAATTGATACAAGGCTGCCAAACCAAAATGATCCGCCTGGTCAATTAAAATGGTGTTTGCATTGGGAATATCGACCCCATTTTCGACAATAGTGGTGGCTACAAGGATGTCGGCTTGGCCGCTTTTAAAAGCATGGAAGGTAGCGTCGATTTCATCCGCATGCATTTGACCGTGGGCAATGAGCACGCGCGCTTGAGGGAGCAGATTTTTGATGCGCGAACCGACCGCATAGATCGATTCTACACGATTGTGAATGACAAAGGCTTGTCCGTCCCGCGCAAGTTCGCGCAAAAGAGCATTTTTAATGGTCTGATCATTCGTTTCGGTAATGACGGTTTTGATGGGAAGACGATCCTGCGGGGGGGTATTGATCACAGACATATCGCGCGCGCCGATAAGGGACATGTACAAAGTGCGGGGGATTGGTGTGGCGGAAAGGGTCAAACAATCGACCCCCACCTTAATTTTCTTTAAATGCTCCTTGGCCCGCACTCCAAAGCGCTGCTCTTCATCAATAACAACCAAACCCAGATCTTTAAATTGGACATCTTTACTGATGATCCGGTGTGTCCCGATGACGATATCGATCGATCCTTCGGCAATACCAATTAGCGTTTCCTTGATTTGTTTGGCCGACTGAAAACGGGATAATACACCCACCCGCACAGGAAAATTTGCCACCCTCTCGGTAAAACTATCAAAATGTTGCATGGCAAGAACTGTTGTTGGGACAAGCACAGCGACTTGCTTCCCTCCATCCACTACTGCCTTGAAAGCCGCCCGCATAGCTACTTCTGTTTTGCCATATCCGACATCTCCGCAAATCAGTCGGTCCATCGCTTTATGCGAGATCATGTCCTGTTTGATATTCGCAATGGCTGCCAGCTGGTCCTCTGTTTCAACGAAAGGAAATTCCTCTTCAAATACTCTGACGTCAGGGCTATCTTCGGAAAAAGCAAATCCCTCTTTGATCGCCCGTTCAGCATAGTTTTTTAGAAGGTCGGAAGCGTAACCCAAAATGGCTTTTTCTGTGTTCTCTCTTGTTTTTTTCCAACGGCCACTGCCTAGTGAGTGCAGTCTAGGTATTTCTTCGCCTGAGCCTATATATTTTGTAATCAGGTGGGCTTGATTGAAGGGAACATAAAGTTTGGCCTGATCAGCATACTCGATGGCAAAAAATTCGCTTGGGATTCCTAAATGATTGGGGCGCTTTTCCATTCCCATGTAGCGTCCGATCCCATTGTTGAGATGGACGACCGTTTCTCCTGATATTAGGTCATATGTATCGATGGGGGAGGTATGGTAGGTGCTTCTTAGTTTTTGCCTCCGTATCTTGTACCGATGGGTCATTTCAGTCAGGGGCAGCACCACCAGGTTGTCATCTTGAATGACAAAACCACCCGAAAGATAGCCGATCTGATAGGAAGTCTGTTTTGGTAAATGGATTTCAGAGCCTAATAGGCGTTGGTGCAGATTGTTCTCTTCCAGCTCGCTTCCGCACAAAAAGAGAAGACGTGTCTTTTCATGATCAAGCGTAGAGAGTTTATGCAAAATTTCTTCCCCACTAGGCTCTCCTTCATCTTCAGAGAAAAGATAGCCGCTGACTGTATTGAAGGGGTGGCACCATCTTATTACAGACCAGTCCCGGTTGAACATTTGGAACTGCAGCTTGTGAAAAGGAGTTTCTTGCGAATAGAACCCATGCTTCTTTCGATCGAGTGCCCGGACCTCGCTTAACTCTTCGATCGGTTTTTGCGACAGGAAGATTTTTTGATAGGGGGTCAGCTCGTCCAGAAAATTTTCAATTGTATTGAAAAATTTGCTATGGGCGCCAAGGCTGGTCAATGAGGCATATCTGTCTTCCAAAGCCAGAAGGTCATCAAAAACAATCAAGGTTTCTGGGCCAAGGTAATCTAAAATGGATGCAGAAGAGGTGGAGTCGAGAAGCTCCAATTCTTGTCCCGGAGCAATCTCGGCCTTGTCTACAGGCCTGACTGATTTTTGACCAATGGGATCGTAAATTCTGATGGACTCAAGATCATCGCCCCAAAATTCGAGCCTGTAGGGATCGGGCGAAGAAACGGGAAAAACATCAATGATTCCGCCACGGATGGCAAACTCTCCCTTATCTGAAGCAATGAATTTCCTTTGATACCCCATTTTTAATAGTTTCTGGACCAGATCCTCAAAGCCTATGCTTTCCCCTTGTTTGAGGTTTAAATAAAGATCCTTGAAAACAGAGGGGTGGATTAAACGTTGTAGGCAGGCTTGCAAGCCGGTTAATATGATGTGCGGTTCTGAAGAGGTCGTAATTTCTTTTAGTAATTTATAACGCTCCCCGACGATATCAGGACTAGGGGGGATGTTTTCTGAAGGCATTGTTTCCCAGGAAGGGAAATCTACAACCGGCCTGTCTGTAAATAAGGAGAAATCATGGAATAGGCGGACCTCTTCCTGACTGGCTCCCGTCAGGATTAGGATATGCTTCCCTGTCTTTTTTTGCGCAATCGATGCGACTAAGGCTTTAGGGGCATTCCAAAGCTCTTCAACCAGAAGAATTTCCTGTGGATTTTGCAAGGCCTCCTGAAAAGCTAAAACGCGTTCGCTTTCTAAAATTTTTTTTAACATTGTTTGCAAAATAATTTTGGGTTAAAACATAATAACCTGAGTTTTGGGCTTATCTCATTGAAAGTAAGGGGTATCGTGCCTTAGATTCGACCTTTTTTCTCTGAAAAGAATATCAAATTGATATGCTTGAAGAGAGAAAGAGTGAGACTCACTTAATATGAGGAGAGAAACCAAAAACTCAGGTTAATAACCTAAGTTTGGAGTTTTTTCGCTCTTTGGGCTGCGTCAAAGCCTCGGGCTTGAAAAATAACTTTGAGGGTAATATTAATCAATATGACCCTCAAAGTTATTTATTCAATCGCGAGAGCTTTCACGCTAGCCGAAAGG
>JACDAQ010000040.1 GCA_013695355.1 Candidatus Protochlamydia sp. | reverse complement strand
AAGTTGGAAAAAATCCGTGCCTGTCAGCTGATCTACTTCTTTTTGAAATGCGTCCATTTTACACTCCGATGATATCCATAAATCGGAGGATTATGCACTAAAATTTATTTTTGATAAATGGTATTATGAGGGTTTTAATGAATTTTAGTATTTTTAAAGTATCAAACAATAATTTAATTTTGAACGGTTCCTGCAACTATACGGAAGAAATCAAATTTAATTTAAGCAATGATATAAGTTTTTTAAGTCAAAAGAATTTTGTCTCAATTCAAGAAGTGGCAGAATTGTCTAAAAACAAAAAAATCTATAAGAAATTATTCAAAACCGATTCATTTTATATCGACTTTAAAAATCTGCTCAAAGAGTTAAGAGATAAGAAATTTCCCTTTAGAGTAGTAGATCAAGTAAATAAAGAATTAAAAACACTTGGAAGAATCGGTCGAGGCGCAACTGAGGATTTCGATGACAAATTACCTACTTATTTTAAAACAGACGTATACTTGCCAGAGGCAAGGAAAAATCTAGTTGATAATTTTGAGTCAGAACTTTTGATTAAGGGTAGCGGCCTTGAAGACAGTCTGGCTTTAGCGGAAAAAACATTATGGTTTCATGGTACTAATAGCTCTATTTTAACACTATTGCCCTATACCAGCTTTCAAATTATCCCTACTGGAAGATTGCTTGACATGGGCTTGGCTCCTATGTCTGGAGAAATCAATTTAGGAGGCATGAATGTTGGGGCTGTAAACCAAACTGCTATTTCTACTGATACCATTCGGAATTTCGCACGTTGTTGGAAATATGCCACTTCAACTAGTCAATCATTTTATCCATCCAACCAATTCACCTACCTGCTGCAAACATTAAAAACACTTTCTCCGGATAATGATAGATGGGATCCAACAATCATTGATTTGATCCGCCTTAAACAATGGCAACCAGAAATTTTTAATGAGATGACTCAAAAATTTGCAAATGAGATTCAAGATGTCAAAAGGCAGTGCCTGGAGCAGCAATGCTACCTAGAAAGTTTATTTCTAAAAGCTCTGGAATTTAATATCGAAGAGTTAAAAAATTTAAATGAAAATGAGATTCATGAAAAAATAGTAGAAGCCTTTCCTAAATTTAATATTATATATATAGACTTATTTCAAGATAACCCTTTATCCAACCTGCATAGGAACCTTGATAATTTTAAATGTCCTAAAGCTCATTGGAAGTCAATAATAGTTCAAATTTTAAGAGCACGTGCTGCAGGAGATGCAGAGTTATTGCTTTTAAAAAAATATGCTTTACCTGATAACATCGATGAAGAAGATAGTTTAGCAAGGAAAGCCCACAGTAAAAAAAATGGAATAACTCCTCGTGCAGTGTCTGATGCGACCTATCTTTTGAGAGATTTAAAGAAGGTTATTCCAAATAATGCAGAGCTTACCGCTGAAAATGTCGTAAAGTTTCTTATTCAAAAAGAAGTAGATGCTCTTATCCAAAAAAAAATGCGTCCCTGTAAGAAACGATACGAAAGGCTGCTATCTCTCTTTGATACTGCCCCGAAAATCAATTTTACTGAAAAGGAACGCTCACTTATTACACAATCCTTTCCACTGATGTTCTCTTCGACCTGTTTCAAAAGTTACTGCAGAGGGACAACTAGTGAATTCTTTCTTTCCAAGGCTGCCCTTGGTAAGGAAATCGACTTAATTTTTGTCGATGATAAAAATATCCCTTTTATACAGGAGTGGCTGGTAGAGCATCATCTGGAAAACTCGGTGACCATAAAAGATATTGCAATTTTAAAAAAGCTGGATGATTTTCCTCTATATCATAGTAATAGCCAAGTGATGAGCCTAACCCCTTGCGTGGATTCTTCGGATCATTTAGCACTCAATCAAATTATTTTAAAGCATGCGCTCCCACTTTATCAAGTGCCCTATCCCAATGGCGAAAAGCGGGTGCACCATGGCGTACTTCATGCCGTAAGGACCTATTTTTTCGCATTAACCCTTGCCGAGCTTTATCGAGAAAAAGGTATTCCTTTGCCTAAGGATATTAAACCCTGTTTATTGTCCGCTACGTTGCATGACTGTGCCAGACAAAATGACGGGATAGATTTGTGGGATAAGGAAAGTGGAGAAAAGTGCAAGAAGGTTTTGTGCCATGATCTGCCTGAAAATAGTTATACCAAAATTAATAGGCTGCCGGAAAATTTGGGGGACCACTATAGTCGATGCATTGCTGAAAAGGATAGCAAGGATATTTTTTCTGTTGAACAAACAATTATCCATGACGCTGACTGCATCGAAATTATGCGCTGCCTTAACTCACCTGAAGACTTCAAGGTAGATGAATTGTGGGCCATGAAAGATCTTGATGAGGAAACGGTATTTGCTTTGATTAAAGAAGCTCAAGATTTTATTAAATTGACTGAACAAGGCACAATTAAAGCTGCTTTAGAAGCAAGTGAAAATCCTGTCGCTTTACTGTACCAAATTCTCGTATTTTCTTTTAATTATTTGAATAAGTTCAGTATGCTAATGTTGATCCATGGGGCAACTAAAGAATCATTTGTCTATCAAACTGAGCATTTACTTAACGCTGAGGTTGAATCGCAAATTTGCAATTTTTTTGAATCTCTTTAAATTCAATTAAATGTCAACGGCCTATCGTTTGAATGTATGAGCGATAAAGTTAATAAAATTTGTTTAAAAAACAGGATGCATGAATATTCAACCAAATTACTTTATCCCCTGGCGGCAAGAACTTAATGCGAGAATTGCCAGCCCCCTGCCACTTGAGGGTAAACTAGTCGAATTGGCAAAACGGATTAGCATGATTGCGATTTATCCTTTTTTAAGCTTCCTAGCACTGCTTGAAAAAGGATATTCTCTTTTTCTTGGATCGGAAATAAGATGTGAACCCGTTCCGGTTGAAGAGCCAGTGTATGGAATGAATGCAATTCCTAGAGACGAACCAGCTGCCGAGGTTAAAACTTGTCAGGACTTGTTAAATTTCCTTCAACATGAAAGAATGACGCCTGAAGCAAAAGCCACACGGGCTGCCTGGCAGGCTGTATTGCTCCCTCTCAACACAATGTTTTCAGATGAATTTAAGCAAGCTTTTGAGTTAAATGGAATAATTCAACCAATATTTTTAGAATGTCATCTTAAAAATAAGCAGATTGAGTTAAGTTGCCTCTTACCTAGATCTCCTGCTGAAAAAGTTGGCATGAAGTTTGTCGATTGTGCCAATGGGCAAATTATCGATGAAAAAAAATACCCCAACCATGCTTCTTTTTTGGTCTCAATCCCAATAGAAATGAATTTTGAGATGGGAGGAGAGCAATTTGCAAAGTACTGTAAAAATAAGATCGTTGAAACGGTTAATTACGTCACAAAAATCAACTGTTTTGTTACTGATTCAATTGTTAAGGATGAGGAATTAGATAACTGGATGCCATCGAGGGAACTAATCTTTAGAAAACTTATTTTCGATACAATATTTGTTACTTTGGGGGAAGCGAGCTATTTTACATTAAGTCCCCTATTAGAAGTAGCGGAGCTAAAACGTCCATTAGAATCTTCAATGAAACAAGTTATCACAAATTTAGAAGAACAGGACATTTCTTCGGTAAGGCTTGAACTTTTGGAAAACTTAAAAATAAATTTTAGAACCGCCTATGACCAAAGGGTGCAGGCAGATCATGATTTTATACAAAATGGCTATAGTAATTATTTCTCATCTAATCGAACATTTGGCAATGTAGACCTCGAAAAAAATGAATGGACCAGGCTGGAAGAGTTAACCGGGGTTCCAAATCTTCTGCAACTTTTCCGAATTAAAGATAAAATCGGGATGCAGGCTCTTTTAACGCGGAAAGTTGAAAAACGGGCATGGCTCAGGCATCATCCCGATAAAAACAATGGCGCGAACGGGGATCAATTTGAAGAGTTGCAAAGGTTATTCAAAAGCGCAAAAGATTGGATGAATGCTTAGGATGTTTAAATACATGATAGCCAAGATGGATAGGATAGGAAAATTTTGTCATTTTAACAAAATTTTGCTATTATCCTGCCCCAGTTCTGATATCCTGCCTACCCGTTATCTTAAAGCTTTCGAACGGAAGAATATTCTGTAATGTATTTCTTCTCTAAATTCCTTATTAAAGAATAACAATCATTATATTTTTCCAGTTATTTTTTAATTCTAACAAAAAAATTTGCTATTATCCTTTCTATTCTGTCATGTATTTTTTTTGAGGAAATTTCGAAATTACTTCTTATGCTTACCCGTAAGCTTTAATTTTTCGATCCAGTCTTGGGAAATGCCGGCCTTAAAGCGGGGCTCTTCGAGCATGACGAATCCTTTCGCCCTTTGTGGCGTCAGAAGGGTAGATGATAATGTTTTTTCCCATGCCTCCCATTCGGTCAGCTCATTACCTTTAAATCGCCTCAGCCAATTCCAGCCGAAGCCGACATGGGCAATTTCATCCGTTAAAATTTGCGCCATCAGTTTAGATGAACTTTCATCCCCATGATGTAAAAAGGTTTTGCCATACATTGGGGCAAAATCTAGGTTGGCCATTTCAAACGTCAGACTCATCAGACTGATATAATGCAAGGGTGATTTGATATGAGGAGTATGTTTCCAGAAATGGCGATATAAAGGCAAATCGCCAAACCGGATGCCGAGCTCTTCCATTCTTTGCATGTAAAGCCTGACATGCCCTTGCTCTTCAGCTAATGTGTTGGCAAGGCCTTTACGAAAGTGCTTGGGGGCACTTGGAAAAGCCAAAAGGGTAAAGGCCATGATCTCGACAGCCAATAATTCGTGTCCTGCAAAACGGTGAAGACAGATGGCCCGTTTGTCCGGGCAGTGAAGTTCCTGGAAGGAAGGGAGTTTTTCTTCTTTGGAATGTTTGGAAAAAGACATGCCTGGAGGGCGCGCAGGCTCGCTCCAAAACATAGGCAGGCCGGGCGCCTCATCCGTTAAGATGGAAGGCTGCGCCAGCTTGCCTGCAAGGGTGTCGGAAGCTAAAATAAATTGAGCCCACTCGCGCAATTCCACGCTTATTCAAAGGATAGAACAAAGTAAGCGGGGAAGGCATAATGGTTGTTAGGTCGTGGAGAAACACGAACGGTGACTTCATGTCCAATATAATCTTGCAGATTAATTTGAGTACTATAGAGGAAAGCAATCGGCAATTTGCTCGCAGCATTAATGAGCATGTAATCACCCGGCTTATTCTTGACAGGGCGATTATAAGGATCGACCACCCCTTTTAAAACAAAAGAATGTTGTTTTTGTTCATCATAGAATACATTGGGATTGCTTTTGCCTGTTGTTTCCGACCAGTGCGCAAATAGGCCTTCTTCAATTGGAAGCCAAACCGCCATATTGATAGGTAGCTGGGTAGGCTTTTTAGTAGGCTTTGGAGTGAGTTCAGCAATCGACGTTTGTTTTTCCTGATGCTCTTTTTCTAACTGCTCTTCCAGTGTGACAAGCTTAGATTTTTGTGATTTCAGCTCATCTGCCAGTTGCTTATTTTTAGCTTCAAGAAGTCTGGAGGAATAGTTGGCCTGGGATTCCAAAAAAGACATTTTTTTTGCGACATAAGCTTGTTGCAGGTTGTTTAAAAGGACCTTGGCTTTTTCTCCAGCTTCTGGAAAATCGGCATAGTTGGCGATGATGTATTCGTAATTTGCTTTAATGCCTTCGACATTGACTTGGTTAAAAGGTTTTTGCATTTCCAACAGGCTGGAAGCTTCGGTTTGACCGAGCAGTGAGGAAACTTCCTGTTTTCTTTTTTCCATTTTAGCAAGATGATTGCTGTCGCCGACCCTTTCAATATATTCTTTTGCGATGTAGAAACGGGCGGTTGGAGGAAGTTTGATCTCCAGCCATTTGCTGTTCGCCGGATCGATCGTCCCTTCGATGCGGTCGCCTGAATTGAGCTGAGCAATAATGGGGGATTCCAGGTTAGGCTTTAAGCGAACATTGACCCTTGAACCTTCGACTACATTGTCTAAAATATAGGTCCTGAATACATATCCTTTTGCATCTTCCGGAGGACGGGCTGCATAAAAATCGTCAGTCTCCCCTAAGATCAAAATAAGGTCGTTTTTTGCATATTCCTTCCATACATGCCCCTCGTAAGTAGGCTGAAGGCGCAACCTTACTTTATTTTTTGTGATCCTTCCTGTAAATGGCTCAAACGCAGAAAGATCTGCAGGCACTTTTTCCACTTTTTTTCGCATGGACATGAAAGAGGGGGTTGAATTATTTTCGTCGGGGGACGAAGTTAAAAAACCAGGAATAGAAAATGAAATTAACGCAGCTAAGGGAAGAAGGGTTTTCCTCATAATTAAATCCTCATGAAATAAGTGTTGAGATCGCGTATGAGACTGTGAAAATAGAAATCCGGACAATTTGTGGAATCTAAATTTGTTCACAGCCTCTATGTTTTGCGAAAGAAAAAGGATTTTAATGTTTTATGGCTTTTATGGAAAGAACAAGAGCACTAGTACTAGCTTTTTAGCACGGCCAATATATGTTCGCATCCTTGTATTCCACAGGTACAGCCTACAGGATCCCCAAGAAAGACATTATATTTTTCCAGAGCATCCAGTCGATGGGTCACAGAAAATAATTGTGTGCCTGTCTGCGTGATCGACCATTCCTGGAAATTAAGATCATCTTCCGTCACAACTTCCTGCTCTTCATTCTGTCCTGATATTGGCTGGGTGGAAGCATTGATGGCCCGGGCAATTTGACAATGGAAGCAATTACAAAAAAGCTCAGGCTGTGGTAGGGAAGCTTCATCAGAGGGAGCAATGATGTGAGCGATGGCGCCAATTTTTTGAATAATCTCAGGTGGCAGATCAGGAGCATTTGCCTGGGATGGATTATGTTGTAGCGCGGTATTTAGACCATCCAATGGACCGAATGTCATTCTAAAACCTGGCTCTCCTTGCGGGTCTAATAGTTCTTTTAAAACTTGATTGCCCGAAAATAGTTCTTTTTGAACTTGGACAGGGGGCTGTTCTTTTTCCAGGTGCATAGAGTGATGTTGGAAAATAAGGGTGATCGTTTCTGGGGAAAGGTTTGGAATAAGGATAGTATCTCCATCTACTAGGGTCACTGCTAGATTGCTTCCTTTCATGTGTAAAGCGGCTATCTGAGACCAGGTTGTGGATATATAGGGTGTAATACTAAATATTTTTTCTGTTACTTTAATCTGCATTCCTTCTCCTTTTTTTCTTAAAGCCTGATGCACCCGATGGTTTTAACAGGCTCATAACTAATATTATTAGAACTATATTTTACCTTAAAGGCTAATAATTTGCAATATTTACTTAGCACTTAAGGTCCTTGAGTGCTGATTATTGAAATTTCACAAACACTCTATTGATGAAAAATTACCTTTATCTATACAAAGGTTTTTTAATCATTTTTATGAGGGATCTTCTTATGGCGCAAAAAACTTTTGTGATTGATACAAACGTATTTCTTATCGATCCAGCATGCCTTTTGAAATTTCCTCGCCATGATATTTCAATTCCGGTCGCTGTTTTAGAAGAATTAGACAAAATGAAACGCTTGCCGAATGAATTAGGAAAAAATGCTCGGGAAACAATTCGTTTTTTAGATTCGTTGAAAAAAATGGGAACCGGCAACTTGCATTCAGGGGTTAAACTTGAAAATGGGAGCATCATAAAAATCCAATTAGAAACAGCTGTAGAACACAAATTTAGCTTGACGCTTACGGTAAACGATAACCGGATCATTATGGCTGCTTATCTTTTGCACGAAGAGGGTCATAATATTGTTTTTGTTTCCAAAGACTTTGCTGCCAGGATCAAGGCTGAAGCTCTTGGGCTGGAGGCCGAAGACTATGAAAATTTTAAATATTCATATGATTCAATTGATAAAGGTATCCATCGATTAAGCCTTCCAAAACATGATATTGACCAATTTTATAAGGATGGAAAGATACACGTCCCTAATCTAAATCCTCTTCCCAATGAATACTTTGTAATGTCCTCTCCCGAAAATTCTTCCGCTGTAGGAAAATACGACTCACTGAATGGAAGTATTGAGGGCCTGCTTAAAACAAATCAAATGTGGGGGATTAAACCGCGCAATGTCGAACAAAAGTGTGCCGTTGATCTTCTGTTAAGGGATGATATAAAGCTTGTTACCTTGATGGGCCCAGCCGGTACTGGCAAAACAATTCTAGCTTTGGCCTGCGGTTTACGGAAAGTATTTGATGAGGGCATGTACTCCAGGATTTTAGTGACACGCCCTATAGTTCCTCTTGGAAGGGATATTGGCTATCTTCCTGGGACTAAAGAGGAAAAATTATTCCATTGGATGCAGCCTATTTACGATAATTTGGAATTTCTTTGTGCTTCGACAGGCGGCGAGTCTAATGAAACGCTCAAATGGGTTATGGACAGTAAGAAAATTGAAATGGAGGCTGTCACCTATATTAGGGGAAGAAGCTTGCCTAAAATGTATATGATTATCGATGAAGCCCAAAATTTAACACCGCATGAAGTAAAAACAATCATTTCACGCGCAGGGGAAGGGACAAAGGTTGTCCTTGCAGGAGATCCCACTCAAATTGACAATCCTTATTTGGACAAGGACACGAATGGATTGACATTCGTGGTCAGCAAATTTTTGCGGCACAAAATGTTCGGACATATTTTCCTGGACAAGACAGAACGGTCAGAATTGGCTGCCTTAGCCGCAGAAATCATGTAGGATTGGTAAATCCCAAATGAATTTCTGTTTTAAGTATTCGCGGATCGGCAATTGGACCAGGCAAGGATAGTCTGCTTGATTCAACCAGTTTACAAGAGCCTCCAGATCGTCTTTGCGCATGGCGGTGCATCCTTCAGTGGCTGCGCCTTCGCTTCTCCATCTATGGAAGAAAATAGCTGACCCCATGCCAGCCATCACAGGATTTGAATTATGCTGGATGCATATCCCAAGATCATACAGGGTTATCTCATCCATTTTCTCAGACGATTTCCAGTCTTTATTTTGAACCATTTCTGAAGAAACAAATTTGTTATAGTGAATAGATTGCGAATCGTCTATGCATTCCAAACCTTCCTGTATCAGAAGAAAATCCATGTTTCTTGCACAGCAGGCGTGGAGGGCATTTCCGAATACAGGTCCAAGCAAGAAGGCTCCGGCAGGGGATCTGCCATCCCCTTCTTTTTTTCTATTGTCCCTGGGATCGCTAAAATTTTGAATGCCTCTTCCATAGGCCATTCCATGCTTGCCAAGGGAAACAGGGATGGGACCCAGTACTAAATTCCATAATTGTTCACGCTGATAGCAATAGAGGCTCCCCTCCACTGCTCCCCAATCTGCAGAGACAACCACAATAATCTGGTTGCTTTCTAATAGCATAATATCTTGCCTGTTATTAATTCTTTATAGCCTATTCCACTAATATGAGTGGGGTTCAATAATTAAGGGGATAGGTTCTTTGCTTTCTTTTAGATGCGGCATCTGTTATAATAAATAAATACAAATATATTATTAGAGTTTTTATTTATGATCCAGGTAGACGGCCTCACTTTAGCTTTTCATGGCGAACCTTTGTTTGAAGACGCCTCTTTCAGCATCCAGCCAGGGGAGCGTTGCTCGCTTGTCGGTCGCAACGGCTCAGGAAAATCATCCCTTTTCAGGGTGATCATGGGAAAAGAAAGCCCCGACAAGGGCAACATTGCCAAAAGAAAAAATTACTCAATCGGGATCCTTGATCAGCATATTGTTTTTACTCAACCCACTTTGATCGAAGAAGCTGCTTTAGGACTTCATCCCGATGAAAAAGACTGTATTTATAAGGCGGAGACCATCCTCTTTGGCTTAGGCTTCAAAGAGGAGGATCTGGAACGCTCTCCAAAGGAATTTTCGGGCGGATATCAACTAAGGCTCCATCTTGCGAAAGTATTGATCTCGGAGCCAAATTGCCTCTTGTTGGATGAGCCTACAAACTATTTAGATATTGTTTCGATCCGGTGGTTTACAAAGTTTTTAAAAGATTGGCGCGGTGAATTTATCTTAATTTCGCATGACCGCGAATTTTTAGACAGCGTGTCAACTCATACAATGGGCATTCATCGTCAGAAGGTGAGCAAGGTGAAAGGTGACACGATCCATTTCTTTGAACAACTCATGCAAAAAGAAGAAATCCATGAAAAAACCCGCCTTAGTTTAGAGAAAAAAAGAGAACATTTACAGGAATTTATTACCCGATTTGGAGCCAAAGCCTCAAAAGCCACCCAGGCCCAATCAAAACAAAAAATGCTCGGCCGCATTCCGGTTTTAGAAAATTTAAAGAATCTTTATCAGCTCGATTTTAAATTCAATGAAGCAAATTTTCCAGGCAAAAAAATGCTGGAGGTTGAAGATCTTTCTTTTTCATATAATAGCGTGACCATGCATCCTTTAATTCAGCATTTGACACTTTCCATTGAAAAAGGGGAAAGAATTGCGATCATTGGAAAAAACGGACGAGGAAAATCAACCATCTTGCGTTTGCTGGCAGGAGAGCTGGCCCCCAATAAAGGCTCCACAAAACGTTCTGAAAACCTTTCAATTGGTTATTTTGGTCAGACTAATATCGATAGGCTTCATCCTAAACATTCAATTGAAGAAGAAATTGCCTCGGCCAATCCCAAATTAAACCTGACACAGGTCAAGTCTATTTGCGGATTAATGATGTTCAGCGGCGATAAATCAAAGAAACTCAATTCCATTTTATCTGGAGGAGAAAAAAGTCGCGTCCTCCTTGGAAAAATTGTTGCCACCCCGTGTAATTTACTTTTATTGGATGAGCCAACGCATCACCTGGACATGGAATCTATCGAAGCATTGATCGACGCCATTGAAGATTTTGAAGGCGCTGTGATCATTGTTACGCATAGCGAATTGATATTGAAAAGAATGAACTTGAATAAAATTGTCATCTGCCACGAAGGAAAGCAGGAACTTCATCTCGGGACCTATGAAGAATTCTTGGATAAAAATGGCTGGCACGAATAACAAAATGAAATTCCTAGCCGATAAACAAGTCATCAAACTGCTTGACCATCAAGAGACTGAAAATGCCATTTTAAGTGGGGGCAGTGAGGTTTATTTTGGGTGGTCCTCTTTGCTAGAATATCTCAATTTAGGATCGTTATTTAAAAACCTGCCTGTTTTTAATTCTGAAGAACCCCTTTACAAGGCCTTCCTTGCAGCCCTATTGGTCAATCAAGAGCAAGAAGCTTTATTCTATTTATATGACTCCCTATTTGCTGAATGTTTAACTCAGATTAAAGCGCTGCCTCAAATTAATCCATCATTTCTATTGCACGCGATCAAACACAAAGAGCACCCCATAAAAGAGCTGTCTTCCACTCTTGTCGCTTATGAAACGGCTTTAATAGAAAATCCCGCTGATACAATGCATGATTTGGTCCTTTACCTCGCTTGGGACCGAATGTGCGTTTACATGGGCCGCTTGTTCGATTACCAGTCAAGTGATCCTGCTTTTATTCGAAGTCTAGAGGTTTTGAAAGGATGTCTAATAGAGTCCTTTCTGCACATTACGCAACAAGGGCGTACATCTCCAAGCTTTTACCGTTTAATAGAGGCGCTTTTTTTCTTTGAAATGAGAGAAGAGAACCTTCAAAAACATTCGGGCGAGGTATGGGAAATTTTAAGTCAAAACTTCAAAATCCTGAGGCCACAGGAAGAAATGGTAGATTTTTATTATATAGATGATGCGGTTATCCCTCTACAGCAGAGTGAAACTGCGGTTAGATCTTCTACATCATATTTGAGCATGGATTCGCCTGACAAGGTCGACTTAAGGCTAAGTCTGGCCAGGTACTTTATGAATAAATTGAAGGCTGAAGTGCCTGAATGGTCTTATAAAATACAAATCAAGCAAGTGTCTTATTTAACTTAATATAGGGCAGTCTAACGTGTCGAATCTTTTGTTATAAAAATAAAATAATCCTTTCATGATAAAACTTGGCTAAATTTAATCAAAGTTTTTTAAAGATTTTTCTTCGTCTCTTCCCAGCGACAATAAGTTCATTAGCTATTTACTTTTAATAAAGGCTTCTATAATTTTATTGTAGTAAATAGTATTTTATATAATTCTTAAAATTAATTTAATGAGGAAAAATGATACCCAAGCTTGATCAATCCAATGACTTGCAACCTCTATTCATTAGTAATAGTAACAAAGAAAATAAACCTAAACCTCAATCGATTAAATTTATTCCGTCTTTATTAAACCAACTTTCTGAGGTTTTAAGCAGTAAAGAGCTATGTTTTTTAGCATCTACTTGTCATGCCATAAATAAGAGCATCTTTCGTAATCCGTTTGAAGTTTTGCACATAAAGGAACTATATCATAAAATTTTTTCTGATGAATGTATCCATTTTATGACAAAAACATGCAAGTCTAGTAAGCAATTAATTGAAAATGATCCACTGCTTAAAAATCGCTTAATTCAAGCTCAAATACTACAAAAGCTGCAATTCATTGAATCGTCCAGCAACGAGGATCTGGATAAGTGTGAATTACTTCAAGCGATCATACCAAAACAAATTGCGATGGGTTCAAATGGATATGTTCAAAATTTGCAAAAAGCAATTCAAATTAAGCAAAGAAATAACTGGGATGAAGAGGAAAATGAAGATCTTTATGTAGAGTGGTGCGACACCTTAGAATGGAAATTTTATTACTCCATGATAAAGGCCCTCTCGAGCATCGATTCAGAACAAACTCTCATCTTTATGGATACCTACGGGACAAAAAGTAAAAAAGGTTTTTTTGTTGGGGGAGAACCCACTGTAAATGATTTTTTACCTTTAATGGAAGCTATTCTAAATTCCAAAGCTTATCCAGATAAAAAACTTCTAGAAAGAGCTTTAGAGTTGGTATTACTTCTTGATACTACTGATATTGATGGTCTATATGAAACAACATTTAAGCTTTCAGGTTTGCTAACGAAAGTTGATCCTGAAAAAGGAATCCAAAGTTGGGAAAAATTTTTGAATTTGTTAACTGAAACTAAAAAAAAATATGGCTTTCGTCCTACCCACTGCACTCGTGTTGAAAGAATCAAAATCCTAAGTAAGTTGACACAGGCCCAAACTGAATATGGGAATATAGATAGGGCTAATATGGCCTCAATAACTGCTTGGGCCTTGCTTAATGAATTGAAATTGGTACGGCCAGAAGCCTATGAAGATTATAATCAAGCCTTTAAAGCTATTTCAAAGAGTATTGTTCCAATTAATCTTAAAAATGCAATTGTTATGGCACTTTCACTGAATGATCGAAAGCAGAAGATAAAGTGTATAAAAAAAGTGATCCAAGCCTACTGTAATCAAATAAAAAAGAAAATAGAAATTTCATTATCCAGAAATGATGGCGTTGATTTAAATTTAATTATTCCAATGTTTTATGTACAATTAAATCTTATTAATGATCCTCTATCAAAATGTAAGTTACTTTTAGAGATTAATGAAGCTATTCGATTTCCTAAAGAATGTAAGGAATATACTTGGTTTTACTGGAAAAATAATACCTTTGAGTTAATCTATCAAATTGCTCAATTGATTGAGGATGATTTTGAAAGATGTTGCACACTTCTTGCTTTGGCCAAACAATGTGAGCATTATAATCCTACTGTAGAAAATATATTGAATTTTGCAATTGAGCTTTCAAGCAAACTTAAAATTGAACAATATGAAGAAAATTCCAAGCTATTATTTTTGATTACTCATTTACAAATCAAATTTAATATTCAAGGTTTAAATTCTGATGAAACACTTTTAAAAATCATCAATCAAATTGATGATTTAGACAAAAAAATGAAAGAAATTTTAAAATTGGCCGCTATTTCAAAAAAACAAGAAATTTTTGATTTAGCAATTGCAACGGCAATCAAAATGAAGAACCTTAATAAAATTGAAGAAATGTTAATTATTAGGTACTTAGCTGAAATTGCGAGCCTGGATCTCAAGCAAACTCCCTTCATTCTGGACCAAATTAAAGAAATAGATTCAAGATGGGAAATACCTTTTTTAGACCAGATAAAATTTAATGCCTAATTGCTAAATCTTGATATTAAGAATACATTCAGTGAAATGCTGACAACCATAATTTAAAGTAAAATATATAGTGAGTTCCTGGATGATGTTATGGGCATGCAAGGCCGATAGGTCATCTACTTTGATCCTGACAGAGCATAATCCTATAAGGGCAAGCAAACACTCGGGTAAATTTATGTCGTACATTAGTGAAAAGATTAAGCTACTAGGAATTGACAAAATCAAAAGGCATATCTTTTTATGCTGCGATCAGTCCAAGGCCAAATGTTGTAAGTACGATGCTGGAATGCAATCCTGGGAGTATCTTAAAGCCCGATTGAAAGAGCTTAACCTTGATGAAGAAGGAGGGATCTTTCGCACAAAGGCAAACTGCCTCCGTATTTGCATGCAGGGGCCTATTGCAGTGGTCTATCCTGAGGGTGTCTGGTATCATTCATGTACCCCGGAAGTGCTTGAAAAGATTATTCAGGAGCATCTCATCCAAGGAAATATAGTTCAAGAGTATGTCCTTGAAACTAGAGGGATTGTCCAATGAAAATTGCTATGTACGCAGGTACTTTTGACCCTCCCACTTTGGCCCACCTTGATATCATTGAAAGAGCCTCTAAACTATGTGATTCCCTTTTAGTTTGTGTGGCAGTGAACTTTTTAAAAACCCAGCACCTAATTTCACTGCCTGAACGGCTTGAATTGTTAACAGATGTGGTGAAGCCTTTTGATAATGTGAAAATTGTGAGTACCAATTTATTATTAATTGATTTTGCTAAAAAAAATCAGGTCGATTTCCTGATTCGGGGATTGCGATCAATTGATCAATTTGAATCTGAATATATTGCAAGCACTGCAAATCGGGCGCTCTCTGATATAGACACCCTTTTTCTGATGAGCAGACCTGAATTTCGGCATATCAATTCGTGTTTGGTGCGTGAAATTTATAATTTTGGGGGCAGGATTGACCATCTTGTCCCAGCCAGAATTAATGATCACTTAGAACCTTAGGCGAATAATTTCCTTTCTTAAAAATTCCTTTTTAAAATATCTTCTTTAAACCTTAACAAGGCGGCAAATTTTACCCTAAAAAGGAATTTTTATGAGATCAATTATATTTTTTGCATTATTATTTTTTACACTCCTTTTCAAACCTAATTTTTTTATTCAGGCAGCAATTATTGAGTATGATCAAACTGAGTATGAATGGATGGATGGCATAGCCCTGGCTGCAGGGACAGACAAGAGTTCCGCTTACCATAACTACACGAAAGTTTATTCCCAATATTTTAAAAATTGCAGAAATCAACCGATCAAATTCCTGGAAATCGGCATTTACAAAGGGGATTCTGTCAAATTTTGGGAAGGTTATTTTTCAATAGCAGATTTGCATTTCATTGATATTACAAATCAATATTTACTTTATCAATCAAATCGATCCAAATACCATTTTATTGATCAAAGCAATATACCCAAACTTCAACAGTTTGCATCTAAAGAAGGACCCTTTGACATTATTTTGGATGATGGAGGGCACACCATGGTCCAGCAAATTTCAAGTTTTCTGGCCCTTTTTTCCAGCGTGAAAAAGGGGGGTTTATATATTATTGAAGACTTGCACACTTCCTATTGGACAAATTATGGAGGAAGCGGAAATGTTGAAAAAGCAAATGAGGGGACAACTGTTGGTTATTTAAAAAATTTAATAGATCATGTGAACTTTCCTGGGGCAGCCGCAGTTTGTGCTGATCCTGATAAACTACCCGAAAATTTAAAAGTTCAATTGGTTGATTTTCGTAAACAAATTGAATCAATTCATTTCCATCCCAGTGTTTGCCTTATCGAGAAAAAATAATTTCTCAAGTTTTAAAAGAATTTATAAAAGCTATAAATTCTTTTGAAATTTATGCAATTGCTTTTAATTATACTTATATCAGAAAATGTAGCTGAAATTCTATTTAAGGTATTTTATGTTTCAATTTTCTGATCTTTCTTATTTAAGCATTACGATAATCAGTTTTTTATTTTTTATCTTTTCTACTATATTTTTTTTGGCAAAGCTGTATCGCCGATGCCCATCCAATAAGGTACTAGTCGTTTATGGACGGATAGCAGGAAGTCGCACAGTTCAATGCTATCATGGCGGAGGCACTTTTGTCTGGCCATTGATCCAAGGTTTCGCATTTCTTGAACTGACCCCCCGCACTATCCATATTCCCTTGAAAGGGGCCCTTTCTCATCAAAATATCCGTATTAATGTTCCTAGCACCTTTACAGTTGCAGTGGGCATTACGCCGGAGATTATGAACAATGCGGCGGTTAGAGTGCTTGATTTGGACCATAAAGAAATTGAATCCATGGCAACAGAGATTATTATCGGCCAGCTTCGGCTAACGGTTGCTTCCTTACGAATTGAAGAGATCAACCAGGATAGAGAACGCTTTTTAGAAGCGATTAAGAATAACATTGAACCTGAATTGCATAAGATCGGCCTGACCCTCATCAATGTCAATATTACCGATATTACAGACGAATCAGAATACATCAGCAGTATTGGGATGAAAGCTTCGTCCATGGCTGTTAATCAGGCTAAAATTGATGTAGCCGAACAAGAAAAACAGGGTGAGATCGGCAGAACTCAGGCCGATATGGAAAGAAGGATCAAAGTTGCCACTTATCATGCTGAAGCAGTGTTAGGAGAGAATGAAGCTCAGGGAAGCATGGCTGCTGCAGCTGCGCTTTTAGCCCAAAAGCAGGCAGAAGCTGATAAGCAATGTCAGATCGCCCGTCAAAGCGCTGAAATTGATGTACAGAAGGCTAAGGCGATGGCGATGAACGAGGCTAAAATCGACATGGCCGAACAGGAAAGATTAGGTGAAACCGGAAAAGCACTTGCCGACAAGGAACGTAGAATCAAGGTCGCCAGTTATCACGCGGAAGCCAATATGGGAGAGAATGAAGCGCAGGGGAATATGGTTTTATCAGCGGCATTATTAGCTGAAAAGCAAGCTGAAGCGGATAAAAGAAGTGAAGTCGCTAAACAACAGGCTGAACTTGAAATCCAAAAGGCCATCGCTGCAACGAGATCGCAGCAAATGGAGGCCGAGGATATCGTCCCTCAGGAAATTAAACGGCGTATTATTCAAATAGAGGCAGAAGCCGAGGCGCAAAGAAATATTCTAATAGCCAAGGGAGAGGCAGAAGCCATCCTTTCAATTAAGCAAGCAGAAGCTGAAGGAATTCAAATGCTGCTCGATGCCAAAGCTAAAGGCTATAAACAGCTGATAGAAGCATGTGGAGATGACAGTAAAAGCGCAGCTACGATGCTTCTGGTTGAAAAGCTTGAGGAAATTGTCAAGCTACAAGTGGAGGCTATCAAAAATATCAAAATTGATAAAATTACTGTATGGGATAGTGGCACGAATGAATCTGGAAAAGGGTCATCCACTTCAAATTTTATCAGTCAATTTACCAAATCGCTGCCAGCCTTGCATGACATTGCCTCATTGGCTGGACTGGAGCTGCCTGAGTATCTTGGCAAGGTAAGCAAAGATTCTCACAACGGGACAACTGTAATAAAAGCTGAAGAAATGATTTTGTAATTCTAATAAGCTAATGCAGCCTTTCGAGGCTGCATTTTTTTTGTTCAACCTTTAGCTTTTAGGCTGAGTATTCTTCTGATATTCGTATCTTTTCTATATTAATTTGCATGGATTTTCTTTGTCCCATCTGCTCGGGATGATTTGCCCGTTTAGAAAGATTTTAAAAACTGATATTATCCATTTAAACTTTTAATGGTGAAAATTTTTGCTGGTATGATCGCGCCCTATCTTCGCCCTCTATCTCTTCAAGCATATTGATTTGATATTCTTTTCAGATAGAAAAGACAAATCTAAGGCACGATAACTGTTAGTTTAATGAAATAAACCAAAACTCAAGCTATAAGCCAAGACAATAATCACCCAATCTTCAATTGATATTTTACAAGTTCTGAAAGAGTAATAACTTCTCCGCTAATTATTCTTTGCAATATTTGAATTCTTTCAATCATGCATTTAGATTGTTCCACTGAAAAGTTATTCATATTTTCTTTACGCGCTTTTTTAAGAAATTCTAATGCCTTTCCTTCTACACCGTTTAACATCCCGCTAAGCGCGTGAATAGTATCTAAAGTAAAACTTTTTTTTGATATTTTAAGATCAGCCCATTTATATTGGTTTTTAAAGTTCAGGTTTTTTGTAGTGGGAAAAGCTTTATCATAATCAAAATTCGCTGCAGCAGTCAGCGTTAAATCTTCAATCCTAACGAAAGCATTTCCTTCGTGGCCATCTAAGTTTCCGGTCAAAAAGTCAAAAAGCTTGGATATCTGCCAGATAGTTAATTCTTTCTGGCTATATTGTTGTGAACTATCATCTAAAAAATTGGTTTTATCTTCTTCTATTGTTTTATATGCAGCTTTTTTTACATGGAATGTAACAGGATCATAATTAGGTAAAAAATCGCAAAAACTTGCAGGGCGTTTCGAATGATTGTGGTTCTTAACTTTTAATGTGGTTGGGAAACTAATATAATGATCAAACCCGAATAGGTGAAATAATTCATAAGCGAAAATTTCATTATTAACCCTGCAATCAGAATCAGTTTTATTCAAATAAGCTGCCATTCCTATGTATTCTTTCGCCCTCTCTCCAAATTTTTGGGTATTGAACATACTACAAAATTTCATCACTGTTTCTGGATGCGGTTTAAATACCCCAATGAAACTGCGATATTCTTTTTCATCTGAAAGAAGGGCTCTTTCATCTTGAATTCCAGATTCAAGATGTTTAAAGAAGAGGGCTCCGTTGACACCGCAACCAGCCGGCTTATAACGATTTCCATACAGGTCACCAGCCAAAATACCTCGATAAAAATTTCTTTTCAAAATCAGCTCTTTTCCTGATTTATCATTTAATTGAAAGGCATTATCAACAGCATCCATTGCATTTTTTAAATCCTCAGAAATCAATTTTTGCAATTTCCATTTTCCTCCAAAAAGTAAATCAGGCCTGTATCCTTGCTTGAACATGCTAATAAGAAAAGAATTTTGAATCTGATTTTTTTCATTGAAATCAGAATTTTTAATTGCGCTAATAAATTTTTTAAAGAATTTTTTTACTTCATCTTTTTCAATTTGCGTGATATTTTGATTTTCAGATAAATCAACACAATAGTTAAATATTTTAATAAGCTTAGTTGGTAAAATTTTCTGAAAAGCTTCGATTGGTAAATCGGAATAATGAAACAAGCTCTTATGTTTGGTATTGTTAATAATGCGGTTATTTTTAATGTCATCTTTTAATTGGATGGTGGCAAAAATTTCATTTTTTGTATTTTCCCCTATTTTTATCATTTGATAAGCATTTTTTATTGCTCTTTTAATTGAATGTGCGTCTCCATACAAATCAGGTTTGTGATGAGTTTTTAAGGTGTCAAAAACTCCAGTCCTTAAATGGCAGGGAATTCTATAATAACTTTCAGGCGATAACTGGACATTAGTTTTAATTAAATCGGAAAGAGGCCTATTATCAAATGTACTATCTGTATCACTTAAAAGCCGTATAGGAAGAAAATTATTCTGATTTTTAATTAGCCTTACGCCATGTTTTTCAGTGAATCTGGGAGCACCGAATCCAATTGAACAAATGATGCTTTTCAAATAGTGTTGGTATTTAAAGGCAAGTTCGTATCCCACAGCCGCAGCGACAGCACCCTCAGCACCAAACCCGGTGAGAAAAATTTCAACATCATCAGGATTAAAACTATATTTTTTAAATTCCAAATTTAAATTTTTAATTATTTCCTTGGTTAAAATGGTAGCTCTAGAAAGTATAACATTATCTCCTGCACCAAAGATAGAGTTGGTATTATCCTGCACCCCAAGAACATCATCTCCATTTAGGCAAATTACAATCTTTTGTTTTTTATCAATTTCTTCAGGTGTATATAATAAAATTTCATATTTATTTTTTAAATCTTTGTGTAAAATTGAGCTGTAATTTTCATCATCAAACTTTTCATTGTCTTTGAAAGCTATTTTAAATCCTAAAAATTCTAAAAATTTATCATTATTTAAATCAATCCGTTCTAGTATTTTATTTTTTTCAAAATTTTTATTATCTTTATTATACGGCATATTTTTTGCTATTCTATCTATAGCCTTTAAAAGTAGCTCGTTTTTCTTCAGTGATTCAGTAATTTGTGTAGGGTGTTCCAGGTTTAAATATTTCAAACGGCTGATGGCCAGTTCTCTTAATTCAATAAAAAGGTCAATTATTTCAGGAGTTTTACCTCTGCAAAGATTAAGATTAGATCCGATATAATTAATTAACAATCTATCCACTATAAGTATTAAATTAATAGATTTGTTTGCTGTAACACTGCTCATTATTTCTATATTTTTTAAAAACTTAACAATTTCTTTAAGAGCTGAAATAGTCTTTTCTTCTTCTGAGAGATTAGGAGGTAACTTTTTAAGTATAAAATTTTGATTATTATCTACATTAATAAATACATTAGGGGAATTAATAAGGTTTTGATCTTGGCCAAATTTAACTAATTTATCAAATCCAACTAACTGTTTTTCTGTAAATTTAATTTTTGAGATAAAACTTGTGTCTAGTTTTCCATAATTAATATAATTATTAAATTCATTATATATGTTCAATAATAAAAGAGGCTTCGTCATTGCAGGAATAAAATTAATTACATTGCCATATTCTTCTTTATTATGGTTCTTTATATCAAAAACATGTTGTTTGTATTCAACAAATAGAGGGAAAGTATAGTATGTATCGTCGCTATAGGCGGCTCCAATTTTTCTATCTATATTTTTGTCACCGACATATTTAAGTCTGATAGGAAAGAAATTTTTTGCTTTATTCATATTGTAGGCATCTTCCGTAGAGACGAAAGAGGTTGAACCCACTGCAATGGATCTAACTTGAATTTTTGGATAGATAAATGCTATTTTATTAGCTATGATTGTAGCAGCGCAACCGGAATTATCGTAGCCAGAAGCAATAAGGTCAACTTTTCCTTGGGAGAGTTCTGAATGGTAATTTCTTAGTACATCTAATGTAATGATATTACTTAATACTTGTTCTGCATAAGAAAGAATTATTGGATCACCAAGTAGTCCCAACTGATGGTTTATACTGGCAGTACGTGCAAATGAACAGTTTTCATTGAGAAAAATAAGAAGTTGGGAGTTTTCGGAATCAATTTGGCTAGAATGAAAATAAATTTGAAAGCCAAGTCCGTAATTGTCGTAAATGCATTGGAAAGAGTCATCAAGTTCAGATAAAGGATTTTCTATTTTTTTTCTAATTTCATTAAGTATTGGAATAGAAAATTGCATTTTTTCCAAAGAGCGAGGGTCGAGCCAAAAATTTCTAGGGTAGTTAGGAGTCAATTCTAATTTTTCTTTTATCAATTGATAAAAGGCTTGATTTTCATCCGAACCTCTTAGATCTATCACTATGTCTTGGTTTGCTTTGCTTAATTGTCTAAATGTTTCTGATTTAATAGCTTTTAAAATTTCAAGGATGATGTCAAAATCGGGAAATGTATTAATAACATAGGAATAAAGCAAGGTCGAAGCAAGGGCTTCGAGTGCAAGAAGTTCATATTCATTTAGTTTGCAGTCATTATCATCGAGAGAATATTTTATTTCGTTCAAAAAATCGATTATTTGGTGCGAATCAGCAGGAGGAGCTAAAATAAAATGAACTTGCCCGTTTTTTATTTCTAAATATTTATTGATAGCATTGTCTGGTTTTTGGAGAATTTCTTTTCCTAGATTTATTCCTTTAGTTAACGAAATATTATTAGGCATACACTCTAATATTTCATTTTCTGAAATAAATTCAAATTTTTTTATTAATTGAGTATGAGCGAGAATAGACTTTTCATATATATCTTGGATTTGATGTAATTTGCTAAGATCTTGCTGAAGGGCATTATTTTGATCATATCGGACATTGTAACATTTCACAAGATTATTTAAGCCGCTAAGCATAGCTAATTCTTTTATTAAGCATTCCTTGAGCTCTTTGTCAGAATTATCATTTGAAAATATCGATTTATTCTCTAAGTCGTTTTTATAATTATATAAATTTGATTTTCCTTCAAATTCATTTAATACTTCTTTAAATGTCTCATTGATCACTTCGATTGTTTCATCTAAATTTAATAAATTAGTATTTGATTTTACATAGAAGCTCCAATTTAGATCTGGCCTAATTAACACACCTGAGCTTGCACTTAGGATAGCGCCTGGATTGTCTTTAGGGAATTTGATAATTTCCTGACAATTTTGGTCCAATAGTCTTTCGTTGAATCGTATAGATTCCGAATTGTATGAAAAACGGGATGAGTTTTCCAATTATTACCCCCAAATGAATTAATTCTAAAACTTTTCACAAAGTTTATCTTATAAAAATTTATAAGTCACTATAATTGATTATATATAGCATATTTAAAATTTTCATTTTTATTAGGGATAAATTTTTAAATTTTATATATAAATTTTATAAAAATTAACAAAAAACTTTTTATATTAATGCTAAAATAATGATTGGGTAAGTTGTTGACTAAAGTAGCTTGACTAGTATCTCAATAAATAAAATCCATAAATTGGAAAGAAAGTATAAAGACACCTGAATTATTAATTAAAGTATAAAATTTTAAAAAACTTTGCTAAAAAGGAGGCCAAAAGACCTCCTTAATAAAATTAACCTAATGAAATTTGCTCACTATGCTTGACAGAAGATTGATTAATTATTGCTTGTCTTAGTTCACTGCTCTTACCAAGTTCAACTACATTTTTAATTTTATCTTTTATGTACCATTCCCACTCACCGTCCTCAAGTAGACCTGGCATTTTATTGCAATCAAGATAAATCACCCTGTGATCTTTAAGAATATCTGTTTCTGCAGCATCTGGCTGGATAGAAAAAATTGCATGGAAAATCCTGCAGGCGCCTGAAGTATATAGAGCAACAATATTATCTTCTTTAATTAAATTAATAACATCTATCAGTTGATTGTTGGTGAAATTAAGAGGTGGAAATTTTTTGTTCTGTTGGTATAATCATTTTATCTCCTATAAATATTTTAAAATTTTTAAATTATAGCTATAACAAAACTATAATATTTTTAACAATATCATAACTTAAAAAATGGGTCAACCTATAATAAAGCAGGATGTGAGGATGGGATTCATTGAGGCGAGGACAAGTGTTTTTGAGAGATCACCGATATTAATTTTAGGGTCAATGATATTTCTTGCCAAAAGCATTAATTGAACCAATTATTCTTCAAGCCAATTTAAAATTAATTCTTCTCTTTCTTCAATATTGTTCAAGCAATGATCAGCTCCCTCAATTTCCCAATAGGAAACTTGATTTCCATTATTTTGTAATTTATCAACCATATGATGGCCATCTTCGAGGCTTACACGCTTATCATGGGTCCCTTGAATAATCAAGATGGGAAGCTTGGGCAGGATCCGGTCAGCAGTTAAAAGAGGATCCCTTTTATTAATCCATTCTTCTTCATTCACTCCTTTGACCAATCCAAAGTCTTTGATGAACATATCTTCCATTTCGGGTCGGAAAGCCATGCATTGGCGCATATCAAGCAAACCTGAAAGCGAAATAATTTTAGAAAAGCTAGCTTGAAGTTCGGGGAAGCGGGCGAGGGCTAAGAACATTTGCATGCCCCCTCTGCTCCCTCCCAGCATGAATTTTTTTTTGTTTAGAAATTGTATGTTAAGTTTGTTCTCGAGCTCAGGCATAAAATCAATTAAGTTTTTTACGTCGTTGACGTCATTGCCTCCAAATTCATCGGTCCCTTCGCTAACCCCACCGCGATAAAGAGTGGCAATAACAGTATATTGCTCTAAACAAAGCAGGGGATTGGCCGGATTAGGAATTCCAAATATCCGATTGCCGCCCCTTAAAAAAACTAGCAAGGGATGATTCTGAGGATCAGGTACAAAACTAATAAGACCTTTAATTTTTAATCCATCGCTTGGATAAGTAAAAACTACCAAACGCCTTTGATGGTTCAGAATACATTTTTTTTGCGCTTCTTTAACGTAGGGACTGCTTAAAACTTCTTCGGTGATATCTTTTAGATCAACATCAGCAGGCATTTTGTAGAATTTGGCATATTCAATAAAAAGTTTTTTTGATTTATCTTTCTCAATTGTCTTGCTATCAGTTCTTGGCTGGAATTCCTGGCCAAATAGGAAAAGACTACTGAAGGGACAAAAAAGAATAATTAAAAAAAATAGAATTGAGCTCATCGGTACTCCTAGTGCTCTGTAACTTCAAAGCAGGGGACGGATTTAAAATGACCCAATAATAGCATAGATGGGGTCAGGGCTGTGAAGTTGAAATTTGAGCTTAAGCTTTTGTAACAAAAATATTATTCATTATAGGAAAATAAAGAAAAGAATTTTTTTTTGTATCAAAAAAAGAGGCTTTAACGCCTCTTTTACATTGACCTGTTTTTGCTTCTTTAAAAAAGCGAAGGCTTTAAGGTTAATTTTCTACGCTGTGGTTGGTAATGTTGCCCATATTATTATCCTCCCGGTTTCAAAATGACCTTGAGGCAATTGTCTTGCTTTTTAAGGAAAATATCGTAGGCATATGCAGCCTGCTCTAGAGGCAAGGTATGGGTCACGATGTCATTCAAAATAACCTTGCGTGTTTTCACTAATTCTAACAGCTCATCAATATAATGCTGAACCGGAACCTGGCCAGCTTTTATGGTTATGCCTTTATCAAAAATTTGACCAAATGGAAAATTGCTGTAAGGCGAGGAGTAGACACCGACCACCGAGATAGTACCGCCGCGCCTAACCGCACTAGCGCAAAGTTTAATGACATTGATTGTTCCGGCTTGGAGATGGAGGAAATTTGAAAGTTTTTCCCAGGTTGAACGATGGGCCTCCATTCCAACAGCATCCACGCAAACATCAGCACCTCTTCCTTCTGTACGGTCTCTTATTTCCTGAACGACATCCGTTGAATGGAGATTGAGGGTTTCGGAATTTGCAGCCTTGCGAGCAATATCTAAACGATAATCAAGTATATCAATTCCAATTACTCTTCCGGCACCTTTCAGCCAGGCGGCTTTTTGGGCCATAATTCCTACTGGGCCGCAGCCAAAAACCGCTACGGTTTCACCCCCCTTCAATTGGGCCCAATCTATCGCTGCCCAGCCGGTAGGAAAAATGTCTGTTGTAAACAAAACTTCTTCATCAGATATTTCAGGTTCAATAATTTTTGGACTAAAGTTGGCAAACGGTACCCTGGCATATTCTGCCTGGCCGCCTGGGTACCCCCCATAAAGATCGGTAAAGCCGAAAAGGGCTGCCCCTTTTTCTTTAAGCACCCCTCCTTCAGGCCCGTAGTTACTGTTGGTATTTTCACAATTGGTGGTCAATCCATGATTGCAAAAAAAGCAGTGTCCACAGGCAATTGGGAATGGAACTACAACTCTGTCGCCTTTTTTAACATGCTTGACCTCTTTTCCTGTCTCTTCAACAATCCCCATGAACTCATGCCCTAACACCATGGGCCTGGCCTGAGGTACATAGCCATTTAGAATATGAAGATCTGAACCGCAGATGGCTGTCGAGGTGACTTTAACGATGATATCATCATCTTTTTCTATTTTTGGATCTTCGACGGTATCAACAGAGACTTTTTTTGGATGATGAAAAACCAATGCTCTCATATAATACCCCTTAGTTTAACTTTTAGAAAATATTTTTGAAATATCATTGATTTTTAGGCGTTAGTTGATTATTAACCGATTTGACGCCTTCAATCTCTTTAATTAGATCGCTTACTTTTTGTACATCCTCAGAGGAGTCAACAGTTCCTGTAATGATCACAACTCCGTTAGCAGTTTTGAGCGCTAATTTTTTATTCCCATTTGAAAACCACTTACTAATTACCTTATCTCGTATTTTTGCATTGATTTGTCTATCCTGCTTATCGAAAGCAGCGTCCTGGGGAAATTTTTTTTCATAATCATTTAATTGGGAATCCGAATAGGCAGTAAGACCTTGTTTAGAGATGGCAATTTGGTTGTTTACCTGCCTGACACCTTCAATCTTTTTGACACTATCTTCAACTTTCCGGCTACTTTCATGCGAATCGACCGTCCCTCTAAGAGTGACAAATCCATTCTGGACGTCGAATAAAACATTTTCATATCCTTTTGAAAACCAGCCTGAACCTATTGAATCATGGATTTCCTGCTTTATTTCCTGATCTGACAGGGTTGCGTTAGAATGGGCAGCAGTAGCGATAATATTAGAGCAAATGACCATGAGCATAAATATTTTTTTCATCTTTCTCCGAAGAAAATTTGCTGTCTTGGATAGGGGCTAGATACATCGGGGCTTAAAAATTCACAATCTTATATAAATAATTTTAGGTCAATCTAAATAGCTAACATTTGAATCGATTAGTAGGCAGGAAATTGAAAAGGGGATTGGGATTTTACAGAATGACATTTAAGAACCTGATCATAGATATGAACAGGTTCTAAGGGCTGTGAAAAAAGATAATGAACTTTGGTATTCTGCTTAGTTTTATCTAGTGTTTCACAGCCAATTTAAATAAAATGAATTATTGGTTTTTCGTTTTAATTTGATTATCAACAGATCTTACCCCTGTAATATCTTTAATTTCATTAGTAATGTCTTGGATGTCATCTCCTGAATCTACCGTTCCACTAATTGTAACGGCACCATTTGCGGTTTTTAAGTTCAAATTTTCATAATCATCGTTCAATTCATTTCTAATTTTAGCATTTAGTTGTCTATCTTCAGGAGTTTGTGCGGAATCGCGCGGATATTTTCTTTCAGAGTCCTGCAGATCGGATTCAGAATAGGCATTTAAATTTGCGCTCTCTTTAGAGACTTTAAGCTGGTTATCTACTTTGTTGACACCCACAATCTTTTTGACCCCTTTCTCGATACTGTTTTTATTTCTTAGCGAATCGACCGTGCCCCTTAAAATAACATCACCATTATTTACGTCAAAAGTGACATTAGGATAACCTTCTGCAAACCAACCAGGGCTTAGTTCGTCTTGAATTTCTTGGCGGATCCCCTGATCAGAAGCAGCTTGTCGGCCGCGATTTCTTTGCTCATTAGTTTGAGGAGACTGCTGCTGGCCTGATTTTTGTTGTCCATTGGACTGATTAGACTTCTGTTGGTCATTGGATTGATTAGACTTCTGTTGGTCATTGGATTGATTAGATTTTTGTTGTCCATAGGATTGATTGGACTGCTGTTTGTCATTTGATGGATTTTGTTGATTTGATTGATTAGCTTGCTGCTGACCATAGGATGAATTGGATTGCTGTTGACCATATGATTGGTTAGGTTGCTGCTGGCCATAAGAAGGATTAGATTGCTGCTGACCATAGGAATTCTTTTGATTATATGACTGGTTAGCATCCGTTGTATTATATGACTGATTTTGATCCGATTGATCAGCATTTTTTTGGTCATAAGATTGATTTTCAGACTGTTGGTTGTATTGATTTGCAGAAACTAAGGCAAATGAGCTTACTGCAATCACCGTAAATAGTTTTTTCATATTTTCTCCTAGATTTTTTTTGAACAAATATTGATAGTTTGTTTGACTTAAAGATAATGCCCATTATTTTCGCTCGAATCGATGAAATTTAGGAATCACCTTAAAGGCTCTTTCTTGTTTTTTACCCATTCTGCCAATTTACTGCTTACTTTTATCTTTAGCTACATAATTAGAAATTATCGGCAGCTTAGAACCTGATCATAGAAATTGAACAGGTTCTTAAGATAATCCCACTAAAATTTCACAATCATATATATATAATTTCACGTCAATGTTAAAGAATGGAATTAGTGAGTAATTTTAAAATCAGGAGTCTTCGCTGAAAAATATGAACGCGCCTATCATTGTCCTATTCCGTCAGGACTTAAGGCTTAAAGATAATCCTGCGCTCAACTTTGCCTGCCAAAAAGGACAGCCTGTTATCCCTCTCTATATTTTAGATGACTTCACACCAGGCCTATGGAAGATGGGAGGGGCGAGCCGTTGGTGGCTTCACCATTCCTTGACTTCGCTTGATCGAAATCTACGTGAAAAGGGATCGCAGCTTTTCTTGCATCAAGGAGAGACGGTAAGCATTCTTTCAAACTTAATTAAAAAGTACCCTGATGCTACTATATGCTGGAACCGTTGTTATGAACCTTATGCTATTCAACTTGAACAAAAAATAAAGAAGCTTCACCTGCAATGCCAAAGTTTTAACGGCAGCCTTCTTTTTGAACCTTGGGAAGTCCTGAATCAACAACAACAACCTTTTAAAATTTTCACCCCTTTTTGGAGAAGATGCATGGAGATCGGAATGATCAACGATCCATTGCCTGATCCATCTTCCATTCCTACAAAAATAATTGAATCAGAACATTTGGATTCATTTAAATTGCTACCCCATCATCCCGATTGGTCGGGAGGCTTGCAAAATAGCTGGAATCCTGGCGAAAAAAGCGTGAATAACAAACTTGGCCATTTTATTGCTCATTCACTTAAGGCCTATGCACAAGGCAGGGATATCCCGGGTGAGGACTCAACTTCATTGTTGTCCCCTCATTTGCACTTTGGCGAAGTAAGTCCAAGGCAAATTTATCATATTGCCAAACACCTGCCTGACAGTTCAAAGTTCCTCAGTGAGATAGGGTGGCGTGAATTTTCTTATTATCAGCTCTACCATTTTCCTCAGCTCCCCGAACAGCCGTGGCGCCCAGAGTTTTCTAATTTTTCATGGGAAAAAAATGACGGCTTTTTAAAAAAATGGCAAAAAGGGGAGACAGGCTACCCGATTGTGGATGCAGGAATGCGCCAGCTTTGGAAATCAGGGTGGATGCATAATCGTGTCAGGATGATTTGCGCCTCTTTTTTAATTAAAGATCTTTTTTTATCCTGGCAGGAGGGGGCTAAATGGTTTTGGGACACTTTAGTGGATGCCGATCTTGCCAATAATTCCGCCAGCTGGCAATGGGTAGCAGGCTGCGGTTTCGATGCAGCCCCATTTTTCCGCATTTTTAATCCAGTCCTGCAAAGTGAAAAATTTGATCCTGATGGGACCTATATTAGGCGTTGGGTCCCAGAACTTGCAGACGTTTCTGCTCCCTTGGTCCATACGCCTTGGAAAGCCGGGCCGGACGTCAAATTTTGCTATTCAAGCCCAATCGTTGATCATGCCCAGGCACGAAAACAAGCGCTTGAAAAATTTAAAAGCTTAAGTAGAGATTTTTAATGAAAATCTTGCTGACGGGTGCAAACGGCTACATTGGTACACGACTGCTGCCGCTTCTTTTAGAGCAAGGGCATGAAGTGTATGCCCTTGTCCGCAGCGGCAAGCGAATGGTCATACCCCCCAAATTTGAAGAGTTAGTTCATGTCATTCAGGCGGATCTTCTGGATCCAAATTCCCTCGAACAAATACCTGATGATATCGAAGCGGCTTACTATCTTGTTCATTCAATGAGCCTGTCGGTTGAAAAATTTACTTCCCTTGAAGCTGAATCGGCTGTGAATTTTAGGGATAGGCTGTCTCGAACGGCTGCTGTTCAAATCATCTATTTAAGCGGTATTGTAAATGATGAACAGCTATCGAACCACCTCGCTTCACGTAAAAATGTCGAGGCGATCCTGCGCCAGGGAAAGGTTCCTGTGACTACACTTATGGCGGGGATCATTATCGGAGCGGGGAGCGCTTCATTTGAAATTATTCGCGACCTTGTTGAAAAGCTTCCGATTATGGTAGCGCCAAAATGGACCAAAAATATGACGCAGCCTATTGCGATCCGCGATGTCCTTGAATACTTAAAGCTTGTACTTGGGCACCCAGCTTGCATTGGCAGGCAATTTGAAATTGGGGGGCCGGATGTTATCAGCTACCGAAACCTCCTTCATGAGTTTGCCAGGGTCCGAAGTTTGAAAAGGTGGATTATTACAGTCCCTGTGCTAACTCCAAAGCTTTCATCCTATTGGCTCTATTTTATTACTTCAGCTAGTTTTCCCTTAGCCCGATCGCTTGTTGAAAGCCTTAAAAATAATGCGATCTGCAAAGAAAACACCATTCACCAAATCTTTCCGATGGAGCTTTTAAATTTTGAAAGCGCTGTGCGCCGTTCATTTAGTTGTATAGAGGAAGATAATGTCCCTTCGAGTTCTTGGAAAGACGCCATTGGAAATTCATTCCTTAACCCCGACCTTTCAACCTATGTAAAAGTTCCGAATTTTGGAACACTTTGCGATCAACAGGAAGTTTTTTTTACGCAATCACCAGATCAAATAAAAGAAAGAATCTGGTCGCTGGGAGGAGAGAATGGCTGGGCTTATATGAATTGGGCCTGGAAACTAAGAGGCTTTGCCGACAATTTGCTCAAGGGGACAGGCCTTCGCCGTGGACGGACCCATCCCCATCGATTGAAGGAGGGGGATGCACTTGATTTTTGGCGTGTGCTGGTTGCAGATGAAAAGAACAAGCGCCTGATGTTGTATGCCGAAATGAAGTTGCCAGGCGAAGCCTGGCTCGAATTCAAAATCGTTGATCATACTCTTTATCAGACTGCTACTTTCCGCCCGCATGGGTTGTTGGGACGAATTTATTGGTATGCACTTTTTCCTTTCCACTACCTCATCTTTCGAGGAATGGCAAGGGCCCTTGTAAAACCCAATGAATAACGAGTTATTCTTAAAATTAGATTCTAAGTCCTAAACGATTCTTTAAAGTAATTAAAATGACTTACTTTTTCCGGATCATAAAGGATCGCAAAGAACTGATAAATAAACTTAACAGGGGCCGCAACGAGTTTGATCGGGGCATTTGCAATATGAATAAGGGTCCATTCTGCGTTGCCTAACGCATCTTTAAAATTAAAATCGGAAGAAAATGCTTTTCCTATTAAATTGATCGCAGCCATAGCTGCGGCTTCGATGACGGCTAATGATTTAAGCATCTCTAAGATAACGTCCGCTGCAGCGACAGGAATAGAGCAGCACCTTCCTAAAAATTTATGGTTGTGAGAAAGGTTATTTAATCTGGTATGTAGGACTTCTTGTGTATTAGTAATTACACTATCCACTAGCATTGTACGCATCAATATACTCCCTATAATTTTTATCAAATCGAATTTCAATTAACATATAGAACAAATCGACTATTTTTTGCCATTTATACCCACTGAATTTAAAAAATTGGAATTCAGTTTGCTAAGCCCGCTTTGAAATGGCTATGGAATTTTTGCCGTTAATCACAGTGCCAACAGAGGTCAAAGAGAGTGTTTTTTTAAGAAAAAAGGGGTGTCGCTGGCAGCAGAAAAAATGACAAAGCAAGTTTAGAAGAGATATAGGGGCTATTGAGAGCAGGTGTTTGCAGTTTTGACCTAACAATAATATTTAATAAAAAGGTAGCGTGCTCATTCATTTGATCTTGGACAATCAATACGATTAATTTTCATAAGCTATTTGTATGAATTACAGGATGGGCAAGATCGCTAAGCGGCAGGATAAGACGACAAGATATTTTAACAGATTTGCAGGCAAACAACTACTCATTGCTTTTTATCCTGCTTATTTTGCCGATAGGAGTGACCTGCTTATCTCGTTAGAAGTAATTTGTAAACGACTAATCAACCAATAACTGCGCAGCCATATCTTTAGCTTGCTTCCCATCAATCGTGCTATTGAGCTTCATAGCCGCTTTCATCACGAGACCCAGATCTTTTTTCGTTTTCGCTCCAGAATCTTCAATGGCCTGCATCACGATTTTTTTTGTATCTTCTGCCGATAGACCGGCCGGCAGATACTCCTGAACAATAGAAAGCTCAACCTTTAATTTTTCAACGGCTTCCGGGCGGCCAGCCGCCTGGGACTGCTCCAACGCTTCTTGAAGGTTGCCAAAGTAAGTTTTAAATAGCTTTACAACTTCTGCATCCGGGACGTTGCCTCTTGCATCAACAGTCAATATTTTTGACTTAAGCATGCGCAATGTATCCAAGCGAAGCTGATCGCGGCTGCGCATAGCATCCTTAATATCCTGGCTGATTTTTTCCATTAGCGTCATTATTGATCCCTTTACTTTAACAATGAATGATGCAGTTATATAATATAAATTAACAATATCAAAGAAGCACAAAAGGTTGTTTAACCTTCTGTGCCCTACTATAAAGACTAATCGATGAGATCATGCAATTTGAAAAGGACTAAAAAGGCAGTATTGTTATCTCCACGCGCGGTTCCACTAGCAGAGCCAAGCTCCAAAGTGCTAGATCCAATATTCCCCACATTTATAATGGAAATTTGATCTCCCACATTTAATGAAAGAATAGACGCATAGGTTGTCGTTTGGTCGCCTGCACCTGAATCTATTTCCGTGGACTGAATTGGATTATTATTAATTGCCAATGCCAGTTCAGTGCCCGTATTACTCGCTGAAACTCCCCAGACAATATGGTAAATTCCTTCAGAACCTGAGGCTATTTCCCATGCACGAATTGTTTCGCCTCTATTTGCTGGAGGAGATCCGTTATTGAGTAGGACCGGAATGAAACCGCCCACATTAATTTGTGTGAGATTCAGCGGAACGGAAAAGCCTGGAAGGACCTGGCTAAATTCAGTAGGGGAGGAGGTATCATATTGAGTGAAAAAAGAACCGAAAGTATTAATTTCAGCTGCGCTAGCGCCTCCCGTAGCACCAGTTGCTCCCGTCTCTCCAGTCGCTCCAGTGGCCCCCATAAACCCTTGAGGCCCGGTAGCACCAAATCCTGTTGGCCCTTCAGGTCCTGTAGGTCCTGCTGGCCCTGTTGCACCGGCCCCAGTTCCGGCAGGTCCTGTGGCTCCCTGGATTCCTGTTGCTCCTACTGGCCCTGCCGGTCCGGCTGGCCCTGGAGGTCCTGGAGGGCAGATGTTTTTGCATGGTTTTCTAAATTTTATCTTGGAGCAGCATCCTCTCGTTATATTGAGCTGATCCTTGGTATCCATATCTGAGCTAAGAGGCACAGAAGTGTAAACAGCGAACAGTGTTGAGAACAAAAAAATTAATTTCTTCATACAGTACCCAGCTTAAAAAACAGTTTGAACTCATTCAAGTTTTAATTTTGAACAACAAATTCAAAAAATAAATCTTTCTATCGTTGATAGCATTCAAATTTATTGATAAAGAAAATTTTTGTAAATAGTTTTCTAAATTAAAAACTCACCTTACGCAAAAGGAGCAAAATGAAGAAGCAAGGGATTTTGAAAAATCAATTAATTCAAAAAGCGCAGCAATATTTTACTAATATTGCGAGCATTTTTGAATTAATTGAGATTCAAAAGACCTACTTCTTCGTCTGCTCCTTTTGCGTAAGGTGAGTTAAAAACTATAGGGACTCACAAACTGCTGAAATTCTTTAGCTTTGCTTTTATCTCGCTCAGCTCCTGCTCTGCCTGAGCCATTTGCTGCTGATGCTTTTCAATTAATGCTGGAGGTGCCCGATGGACAAAATCGGCATTAGCCAACTGAACCTTTAACTTGTCCATAGAAATTTCCAGTTTCTCCTGTTCTTTGATGAGGCGGATTTTTTCTGCCTTTAAAAGCTCCTCAGGCAAAGGTAGCAAAATTTTTAACCTATGCAGCACCCCAGTGCTGGCAAAACCGATGGAGGGTTCCTTGGTTTCAAATTCAATGCGGTGCGTGCGGACCAATGCTGAGATGATCGCTGTATTTTCTTTGACCGATTGCCATTCAGGATCATCAGATTGTCCGATGATATAAACATCTGTAGCTGTACCTGGCGATAGTTTCATTTCGCCTCTTATATTGCGTATGGTGTAAACGACTTCTTCAATCAATGTGAATGTGCTATCTATTTCAGGATGGCAATCTCTTTCTCTGATAACTTGGGGATAGGGAGCAATAATGCAAGCACTGCTTCGCAAGGCTTTAACACAATCCTGCGTATAGGGGTCGCACCCTTTTATTTCTTCCACCCCTTCCATCTGCTCTTTTAAAGCATGGAAAAGTTCTTCAGTAATAAATGGGGCCATGGGGTGCATGAGGCGAATGGCCTGGCAAAGAACGATAACTAAGAGCTTTTGTTTATTGAGACGTTCTTGGGCTGTTCCAAATTTGCCAAATAATACAGGTTTGGCAATCTCAAGGTAATAGGCGCAAAATTCTTTCCAGAAAAAATCATAGGCTTCGATTGCCGCCTGGTCAAAATGATAGTGCTGAAGATGCTCATTGACCCTTTTGACAGTGCCTGTTAGCTTTGAAATAATCCACCGGTCTTCAAGGGAAAGCAAGTTCTCATTTAATCCTTGGGAAAAAGCGTGGGCAGTAAGCGAGAGAGTTCCCTGCTGTTCGTTCCCTTCGAGGTTCATGAAAACAAAGCGGGACCCGTTCCAAATTTTATTGGCGAAGTTTTTATATTCTTCGAAGCGCCGCCTATCCAGATCAATTTGACGGGCTTGTGTGGCACTGGCGCATAGGGCCATTCTAACGGCATCTGTTCCATAATGTTCGATCATTTCAAGAGGATCGATAATATTCCCTTTGGATTTGGACATTTTTTCCCATTTCGAAGAGACTTCTTTGGGAACAGGCTTACCCAGATCATAATCGAGCCGTTCCTGATCAGTGACATACAGGATACCGCCCTGGGCATTTTGACGCCAATAAGATTTTCCATAAATTAGGCCATGCAAAAACGTTTCAGGAAAGGGGACCTGTCCCATTGCGTATTTGCCCATAGCCAGCATTCGGGCTACCCAAAAAAATAGAATATCATGCCCTGTCACGAGAACGGCGTTAGGATAAAATTTTTCCAGTTCGGGAGTTATATCCGGCCAGCCAAGCGTAGCAAACGGCCATAATGCCGAGGAGAACCAGGTATCCAGGACATCGGAGTCTTGCGACCAGTCGTCCGGATTTAGTCTCACCTCTTCAGGAATGTCAGTGCCTTCATAGCAAATAAGCCTTTCGGGATCATTTTTATGATACCAAATGGGAATCCGATGGCCCCACCACAGCTGGCGGCTAATGCACCAGTCTCTTAAATTATCAATCCAGTGAAAATAGGTGTTGTCCCAATGATTAGGAAGCAGTTTGACCTCCCCATTTTTGACAGTCTCCTGAAGTTGTTTGGCAAATCCATCCATGCGGACAAACCATTGTTTGGAAAGATAAGGCTCAATCACTGCATTTGAACGATAGGAAATTCCCACGCGATTAGAATGAGGTTCGATTTTTTCAATCAGCCCTTTTTCTTTCATGGCGGCAACAACCGACTCTCTGGCTTCGGCCATGGAGAGTCCGGCAAAAACACCGCCATTTTCATTGATTTTCCCATCAGGGGTCATAATGTTGATAAAAGGAAGCCCGTGGGAAAGCCCCATTTGGTAGTCATTAGGATCATGGGCCGGAGTGACCTTGACCATTCCAGTGCCAAAAGCAGGATCGACATGATGGTCGGCAATAATTGGTATTAAGCGGTCCATTAAGGGAAGGAAGACATTTTGTCCGATCAAAGAGGCAAAGCGTTCATCACCTGGAGAGACGGCAATCGCAGTATCTCCAAGCATTGTTTCAGGGCGTGTGGTGGCAATATGGACGAATCCTTTTCCATTTGCCAAAGGATATTTGAAATGCCAAAGAAAGGATTGCCTATCTTCATAGTCTACTTCATCATCTGCCAGTGCTGTCTGAGTCACAGGGTCCCAATTGACCAGATAGTCGCCTCGGTAAATAAGCTTTTCGTCAAAAAGTTTTTTGAACATGGTCCTCACGGCCCGGCTATTATTTTCATCCATTGTGAAGCGCAGCCGAGTCCAGTCGCAGGAGCTGCCTAGTCGTTTAAGCTGGGCGAGGATGGAGGTCTCGCTTTTTTCTTTCCAGGTCCAAACGTGCTTTAAAAAATCCTCGCGGGAATAATCCTTCCGTTTCCTTCCTTCGGTCCTGATCAAATGACGTTCAACCACAGTCTGGGTGGCAATACCTGCATGATCGGTACCTGGAACCCATAAAGCTTCAAAGCCAAGCATCCTTTTCCACCGGATAAGGATATCTTGCAAAGTATTGACAAGCGCATGGCCCATATGGAGCACGCCAGTCACATTTGGAGGAGGGATGACGATGCAATAGGGCGGCTTTGACGAATGGGGGTCAGCTTTAAAGTAACCCTTCTCATCCCAAAAATGATACCATTTGGAGTCAGTGGATTTAGCATCATACGATTTTGGCAAATGATTTGGCATGGATGGCTCGTTTGTTTTTTGAATAATCTAGCATAGAAAGAAGTGAAAAAGCAACAAACGAGAAGATTTTGATGGTCGGGTAATAACAAGAAAGGCACAGAAAGTTAAATTCTGTGCCTTTCGAAGAGATGACTATCTTGTCAAGATTGGGTCATGCAACCTGAATAATACCAGGAAGGCGGTATTATTATCACCGCGTGCAGGTCCATTTGCAGTGCCAAGTTCTAACGTACTGCTTCCAATTTCGCCGACGTTTTGGATGCAAATCTGATCCCCTGCATTTAATGTGACGATACTTGCATATGTCGTTGTTTGATTGCCTGCACCCGTATCTACTTCACCCCCCTGAACTGGAACGCCATTGATTGTCAATGCGATTTCTGTTCCGGTATTTCTGGAATTTACACCCCAAACGACATGATAAATTCCTTCACATCCTGTCTCAACTTCCCAAGCACGTACCGTCTCGCCACGTGGAGGTTCGCCATTGCTTAAAGTAACCGGAACGAAATTACCCACATTCGCTTGAGTGAGGTTTAACGGAACGCAAGAACCTGGAAGTACCTGGCCAAATTCCTCAGGAGAAGAGGTATCGAATTGTGTGTAAAAAGATCCAAAACAAGCGATTTCAGCTGAGCTGCCTGGCCCTGTTGCTCCTGCAGGTCCTGTTGCTCCTGTTGGTCCGGTAGGACAGGTAGTTGGGCAGTTATTTCTATCTCTAAATCTAATTTTAGAACAGCATCTTCTTCTTGCTACGCTAGATGCAATATCATAATCCAGTTCCGCAACAAGGGGCATTGCCGCGTTCAAAGCAAAGAACATCGAAAACAAAAAAAATATTTTTTTCATAATTTACCATCAATTGGGTTTAATTGTTTAAAGCTACTTCTTTCCTATCCAGTGCTAGTTACAAAAGTTTTAAGCTAAAATTTTAATTTCGAAGCCACGGGTTGGCGTATTTAAAATGACCCCATATTGTTATAATTGGGTCATTTTAAATCCGTCAACCGCGGGAGCTTCAAGCTCAAATTTGCCATAAAACTTTTTGCAACAAAGCACTAAAATTGCAAACTCTTCTGATCTATTTTGGTTCCTTTACTTTCTTGATGTTCAATGCCAAGATCCATTTGCGGATTCCATCAAACGTCATTCTTAGCAAAAATCACAAAATCGATCAGTTAGGCCTCGATTTGAATTTTTTAAGCAAGTTAAAAACTCAATAACTTTGAAGGAGAGGTGAATTCTCCCTTAAAATCCTTATACTTTTAATGACTGCTCAAAAAGCAACCTAGGGCAATTTTTGATACATACCTCAAAGTTTTTTGACTCTAAGGGCAAGAAATTAAAAAGTAAATATTTTTTTAAAAGAAAATTGAATTTAAAGTGATTTCTTGTTTAGAACCGATTCTGAAGTGGGGTAAATTTTTTCAAAGTTTGTCATGTTCCAAGGTAGGAATGGTTGCAAAGAAAAAATTTGCAATTTCTTAAAAAAACTTAAATATTCTTACAGAGATGATGGAGTTAAAATACATGAAATGAATTTGCACATTAAAGACGTAATTTCCGAAATCCAATTGGACGCCTTCTGGCCCTTTTGACTCTCAATGTAATATAACGTAAACACCCTAAAATTAATAGTATGTGTATTTTAAGTTAAATTCCAAATTTGACAAAATCATCCAAAAACGTCCGAATTGAATTTCGGATTTTTAATAGTTAGACTATGTTAAAAACATTTCTTAATACTAGGGTGTTGATGACGAGTGCTGCCTGCACAGGCCGGCTTAATGGGTATTGACAAGCCTTGCTGAGTAAAACATTTAACGCGAATACGGTTCCGCCGGCGATGATATCCAGCCCTCTATTTTTAACCCAAATTTGATCATCTGCATGAGGAGTATGGTCGCGAAAAATACGGTTATCAAAAGCAGCCGCTATTCTTTTAGCCGCCCAAAAAAATAAGATATTTGCAGCTATGACAGTGCCCGCAGCGACTTTAACGTCATTTTTCATATAAGCTGGAAGCTCTTTTAGGTGAGTGACAGTAAGACCTAGCCATTTTTTGCCCGTTTCCACGCCAACAGCTATTCCGTATCTGCAGGCAGGTATCGCTGTTTCATTAGTATAATTTTTTAATGTATCGATAAATGTCATAATATATTCCTTTGATTGAAAAATAAAGCCGTACAAAGCGTGCCATCTAAATTTTTTCCTTCGCTGATGGCTTGATCAAGTTCTTTGGGACTTAATAATTTTGTTTGAATAATCTCGCAGGTGTCTAAACGAGGGGCCGTTTTTTTGACAGCCTCCTTAGCCCTTACGTAAATGGTCTTTTGGCTGCTTATCCCCGCATAAGGATAGGCGCTTCCAATGAGTTCGAAGGTTAAGGCTTGATAGCCGGTTTCTTCCTCTAGTTCTCTTTTTGCTGCTTCGATCGGGTCTTCGTCCTTATCAATATAGCCCCCTGGGCAGCTCAACAGAAACTGTCCGGTAGGATGGCGATATTCCTGGTTCAAGATATAGTAGCCATCTAAATTAGTAGCTAAAATGATGACAGCATAGGGGTAAGTATTTAAAGAATAATAGGAATAGGGCGTTCCGTTCTTTAGACGGAGAATATCGCGGCTAACCCTGATCAGGGATTCTTGGAAAACGACTTTGCTTTCGTCAATTTCCGGATAGGTAAAAGGTTTGTCAGACATGGATAAACTGCTGGTAATAACTCTCTTGAGCTTGCTGGGTATTTTTTCCTGCACAATGATAATATAAAGCTAATTGCCGGTAAAGCTGTCTTTTTTCCCATAAGAAGGCTTTGTGATGCCAGGACGGGGAAAGCGTGCCAATTAATTCATGGCTGGCTAGGGTCCAGCTTCTTGGGTAGTTTACCGGAAGAAGCCCCATGTAATGTATATCGGACATTTCTTTTCCCTCGGTTGCCCGGAGCCAGCACCCATATAAAAAATGAAGCAGCGTTGAATCGGTGCTTAAGAGTTCGATGGGATACATTGTAATAAGCTTTCCAGCCTTTTGCCATTTTTTTTCTAGCAAATAAGCCCAAATTTGGCGTAAGCAAAGCTCAAACTTATAGTCGAGGGCAGGTTCATCTTTTTCAATCAATTTGGCATATTTGTGGACTAAATTAAATTCCTGACGGTCAAGAGCCTGATCGAGCAGATAAAGGACCGTCCTTTTCTGATTCATTTTAATGGGATTGGGTTGTTGTGAATAAAAATTTTCAAGCACAGAGGAAAGGGGCTGTGATTGGCTTGCAATTAGAGTTTCAAACCAGGCAAAGCTATTCCCTGCCGGTATATCAGAGGAAGATTGAAGATTTTTCATTTTTTCATTTGCATATTCCCATGAACCGAGCTCGATTAGTAAAAAAAAGGAATTATGCATGTCTTCTGAAAAGAAAGAACCTTTCTCAAATAGATTATCAATAATTTCACCTAGCACATAAGGCTTGGCCAGCCAAAAAGCCAGAATGTTTGAAAATCCTATTTGATAAGCAGAGGGGTGTTTAGAGAGGATTTCTTCAATGAAAGGTAAATGCTCCCAATGCTTTTGGAGACTGTTGAATAGGCGGCGTGTATGAGCATCAATGGCATTTAAAGGCAAATGCCTGACAGTCAGTAAAGTAAATCGGTAGGCAGTAATACGCTGCAGCCTGGATACCTCATGCACCCGGGAGATCATTTGTTCATGCAGAATTGGAAGCAAAGGATGTTTGGGATAACGACGATAGGCCAGTTCATAGCATTTGATCTCTTCTTCGCTTTCATGAAGTATTTGATAAGCCAAGGCTTTACCTAGGTACTCGAGCGGGGCTCCAGGCGTCCCGTGCAATTTTTCAAATTCCTTGAAAGCCTCATCAATATAAATATCTTTATTTTCCGAATTTTCGGCCTGTTCAAGAAAGGTAAGCCCTGCCCGGAAGAGGGCTTCCCGACCTTCAGGTCGATCGGGAAAAGAATAGGCTATGCGCCTGTACTCGCTTAAAGCTTTGGGATAATCATGATGGGCTAAGAAGGCATCAGGGACAGCCAAACAATTGACCATTAAATTTAAGCTGCCCAAATAAACCTGAAGAGGTTTGATTAAAAAATCGTCATCTCTAGCAAGCATTCCGATGTGAGTCCCGATAAGGGGGATATGGGCAATATAAGAAAATTGTGGGATATCATTGAGATAGACATGAATAGATTTTTCAATTTTCTCAATCCTGACCTTATACCATTCCTGCCGCCTTAAAAAAATCTCGGGAGCTTGCATTACTTCCACATTTGAGCGGAGCAATTTTGTTGTGCGATTGTCATCCGACCCAAACCACAAGCAATATCCTTCATTAATATGCAGTCTTTCGCCCGCCTCAGGTATGCTTAGCAGAAATCCAATGCCCTTTCCTTTTTCACCTATGCATATTTCCGTTTCTATTCTAGTATTCCCGCTAAAAGATTGCTTGGAGACCATCAGGCTGACCCATTCTGCCTCTTCAGTGAGACTAGTAATAGCAACATGGCCTGCCATCAAAACGTTTTCTTGAAATTCCCAGTCCTCTTTTTGGCGGCTGTCCAAATGGCCTGCAGGAAACCATTCAGACCTACCCTCAAGATAATTTTCAACATCCCTGATCAGGTCGTCAACCGATTGATAACGCTCATTAAGATTGAGGGCTAGGCATTTTTCTGTAAATTGCGCCAGGGTTCTAGGGACATCCCTGTAGGGAGCTGTCAATACAGGATCATGATATTCCTCTTTTCTCATATTTTTTCGAAAATCTTCCAAGGATTCCCTTTTAAAAGGAATTTGAAGGGTAAGCAATTGATAGAGTATGACCCCAAGCGAATAGATGTCGGTCTGAATGGTAGCAGGCATCCCAAGAGCACGCTCAGGAGCCATATAAGCGACAGTACCCACGACCTTTCCAGTCAGCGTGATGTTTTTTCGTTTGGCGATCGAGGAGGGAAGGGAAGGTTCTTCCATTTCATCAGAGGGGGCGCTATCAATGTATTTTGCCAGTCCCCAGTCCAGTATCAAAACCTCGCCATATTTTCCTACCATTACATTTTCAGGTTTAAGGTCCCGATGCAGGACATTTTTTGAATGAGCATAAGCAACAGCCTGGCAGATCGTCACAAATATGCGCATCAAGGCTGGAATAGACCCGCCCAAATGGTCTAATTTCTCCCCTTTTTTTTCCTGCCGTCGCGTTTTTCTAATGATCTGCTTTAAAGTTTCGCCTTCAACAAAAGGCATTGTATAATAGGCGGATGTTTCGTCAGATTGAATAGTGTAAATAGGCATGATGGCAGGGTGAGTCAGTTGGCAGGTCATATGCGCTTCTTTCAGAAAACGGCTTCTTATTTGAGGGTGGCCAATTAGATCGGAGCGGATTTTTTTTAGAGCGATCTGACGGCCACAAAAAGGATCATAAACTAAAAAAACTTCTCCCATCCCCCCTTTGCCAATGGTTTTAATCGTTTGATAGGTATCACTTTGAATAGGTAGCGGGGGAGTTCCTTCTTCTTGAGATTTTCCGCAAAATGGGCAGAAAACAAGGGAAAGGGGAGGGTCAAACTGGCAAATTTGGCGGCAAAAAAGGCAGGTAAAAGTTTTAGTAGGGAGGGGGTCGGCCATTATTTTATTAATCTCTTGTATAAATCGCGTGCTTCCAGTGAAGCATTCTGAACAATACAGTTGGCACCCAACTCTTCTTCAAAATAAACTCCTGTTGGGGAAGAGTAGGAAGCGGCCATTTGACAGAAAAGGGCATTTGCCCCGTGTTGATCCCTTTCTGGCAATGTATAGCGAAACCCGCAGTTTATCGTTTGGAAGGGCCCCTCTCTCCAAATTTTGCGGGCTGCCTGAATGGCCTCCTGAGGTGTTCCTCCCCAGACTGAAGTTGCTTTCTCTTCGCCTGCTTTAGATAAGGTGAACCAAACGTGCTGAAAAGAGTCCGGCCGCTTTAAAATCAAATAAATACCCTTCATTTGGGGCTGGAGCAATTTTCCAATATGAATAATCTGATTTTTATTTTTTTCCATTCCACCTCGTAAAAATATTTTCATCATAAGGGAAAGAGAATTAAGAGGGAATTGTAAAAAAATTTATTCAAAACATATAGCATTGCTACTCCCTTTGAAGAAATAGCGTAACAAAGATTTGAGTAAATCAAATGATATGTTAAAATGAGGTTGTAATTGTTTAAATATATGCTTAAGAAAAAGCTTTATGGTTGTTAAAAATATAATATTATGTTAGTTTACTTTCTTATTGAATAATAAGTATTAAATCACACGTAAGCAAGGAAAAATATGATTAAAAGTACTGGACTCGAACAAATTTTGAAACCTGCCGGCCTCTCCGGAGAGGGTATCCGTGTCGATCTTTTTATTGCATCTAAAAAAAGGCCGCAACTTAAGAAACTCGATTTGGCCGATTTAAGCCCGGCAGAAAGAATTAAAAAATTGCATAACTGGTCAAAGGATAACCGCTTTGTAGCAGTTGTTGAAAAAGGGGATATGGTTTATGCCTTTATCAGCCCTCAATTCGTTGAAAGCCTGCAAAGCCAGCCTGATTTGGCTATTAACGGAAAAAAAGTAAGTATAAAGCCGCTTTCTGAAATGGAAGCTAAGCGCCTGAGCAGCGTTGCCGAAACGTTTGAGGAATTTGTTCGTTTAAATCCCGAAGAAGAAATTGAGGATGAACAGGAAGAAGAGAAATCAGAAGCTCGCCGTGAAACGAGTCAAAATTATTTAAAAGAAAGCCTGGCCCGCGCCCAGCTTTTAAGCGGAACTGTGATGGACTTTTTAATATTACAGATGCGCAATGTGCCGGAAAAAATAAAATTGGCCTTTCTAAAAAAAATGGGCGAGATGCGTAATGAGATTGATCGTCGCAAAAAAGAACAGGACATCAAGGACGGGGCAAAGCATGAAACAATCAAGCATCAAGATCTAAAAAAACGGATTGTGCATGATGAAGTGACGAGAGAAGAAATCAAAGAGCAAAACCAAAAGCTTGAGCAAGTTGCATCGTCTGTTAAAAAAGGAATTACTCCCGGCCAAACCAATTTAGAAATGCCACATAAAAAACGACGTTACAAATAAGCGAAAGTTTAACCCAACTATTCAAATTTTTTTAAATTACTTGGGTATAGATAAGGAATGGATCATTCGAGTCCATTCCTTATCTAAAAGACTAGACGTTTAAATTTTTGGCTAATGGTTGCCGTCGTCAAGCATTAATTTTTAGCCTGTCTCAAATAGATAAATCAACTTAATTTTTACTAATAACCTGAGTTTGGAGTTTTTTCGCTCTTTGGGCTTCGTCAAAGCCTCGGGCTTGAAAAATAAATTTGAGGGTAATATTAATCAATATGACCCTCAAAGTTATTTATTCAATCGCGAGAGCTTTCACGCTAGCCGAAAGGGCAAAAAAAATCCAAACTCAGGTTAATAGATCTTTTTTTCTAACGCCTTACCAACTATAGGTCATGATGCGTAAAGGCCAAGACAATTTCTAGTATCTTTAATTCTACAGCCTTTCTTGAAATAGATGTCGTTTTAACAAGAGGGCAGACTCAGTATCCCTTAAATTCTGCGCTTTTTTAGAAAGTGCGACATCTGAAAAAAGGATTTATTTTAATGCGGGAATAAACACGTTAAATGCAATCTAATTAGAAAATTTCCCGTGTTAAAATTTTAAAAACGCGGCATAGAATGACGCGTTTTTAAAAAGAATTGTCAACTGTGATAAAAATTAGCTTTGCTCGCTTCCACTAGAAAAAAATGCCGCCGCGGCTTCTTCTATTTCTTCATTTGTCATGTTTTTTATTCTTGTCCCCAAACTCCAAATATGACCGAAAGGATCTTCAACTTGACCATAGCGGTCACCCCAGAACATATTTTCCAGGGGCATTAAAACTTTTGCGCCTGCATTAACCGCTTTTAAAAAAAGCGCATCCACATCTTCTACATATAGATTTAAAGTTGTAGTTGTCCCTTTCAATGAGGCAGGAGCCTTCATGCCGCAGCCTTCAGAATGCGGAAATTCATCAGAAAGCATTAACATTGAATTACCGATTTTAAGGCGTGCATGCATAATTTTACCATTTGGCATTTTACTACGATAGGTCTCATGCGCCCCGAATGCCTTTTCATAGAATTGAATGGCCTTTACCCCGTCATTGACAATAATATAGGGTGTCAAGGTATTGAAACCTTCAGGAATGGGATTTACCTTCTCTGTCATGATGCCTCCTAAAATGCATTTTTTTTCAGATACTTTATGCCAATTGCAAAGCAAAAACAAGAAAAACATGGGAAATATTTTGGTTAAATGAAGCCGTTTCCGGCAAATGAATAAGGTTGTTATATTCTATTCTAATCTATTTCCTTCCTATCTGTCTTTTTAAAATTATCTTTTATTTCTTTATTCAAATTGATAAAAATTTAAATAATTATAATTTCTTAACTATAAAAAATATAATATTGTTATTATTTATATAAATATAAATTTAAAATAAGGGTAATATGAATAGTGTTACAAATGCATTTAGTTGTTATTTAAGTGGCTTAGAAAATAAAAGTATTAATTTAGCTGAATGCAGTAAAATTAACTTAAATTTTTTTCCTGAAGAAATTTTCAATGTAATTCTTAACCAAGCAGATTTTAATTCCTTAAAAAATTTAAGACAATCAAGTTTATTTTTTAAAGAAATTACAGATAACAGCCAGAAATATAAAGATGGTAAGCACACCGAAGAATTTGCAAAAAAGATTATTACAAATTTTAAGCCCTTTATCAATTTAGTAAAATTTAGTATTGGTGATTATTCTAAAGAAAATGGCTTTATGAGAACTTTTAAAGAAGAAAGAGACATCGACAAAGCATTAATGCAATGTGCAGGTATTTTAGATATTAAATTAAATAATATAAGTGTGAACTTAGACTATGAAGCCAGTATTATAGATATACCAAAAAGCTATTCTTCTACATGGCTGTACCCCAATTACAATCCGAAGATGAAATGTTGTTATACCAGTGAGGTCGATATATATACTTCATTCAAAGAATCAAAATCTGATATTTTGGTTGAACAAGCAATAGATATGGCCAAAAAAGAAATTAATTTACATTTAGAAAAAAAATTAGCTGAAGCTAAGAGTTTAACATACTAATAACTTAGTCCAAATCAAATCGCAATTGATTAGAGAGGCTCTTTAAATAAGAAGGCCTCTTTTTTTATGCATGCTATTTTCGCCTTTTTCCTTTACAAAAGCTAATATCTGGAATACACTCCAGAAATAAAGCCTAAAAAATAGAATGGATTCCAGATGTTTCGCTTTCTGACAGCTACTTTTCATCGCCTTATCGAAAGCTTGGACGCCAGGCATTTTCGCTATTTATACCCCTTTTTTAATTTGCGCAATCGATTGACGGGCCTAATTGGCCCTAGAGGGGTGGGGAAGACTACATTGCTTTTACAATATATTAAGAATGAACTATATGCAGAAGGCAAAACTTTTTACTTTTCTGCCGACTCCATTTATTTTCAACAAACTACTTTGCTAGGATTTATAAACGATCTACATATCAATGAAGGTTATAATACTATTTTCATTGATGAAATTCATAAATATCAAGGATGGAATCAGGAGCTAAAAAATATCTATGATTCTTTTCCCGAATTAAAAATTGTTTTTTCAGGCAGTTCGATGTTGAATCTTGTCGAAGGAAGCTATGACCTGTCAAGAAGAGCTAAGCTCTATCGCCTCAATGGCCTTTCCTTTCGTGAATTTCTTAATTTTCATTTGAATATTAATTTGGAACCCCTTTCTTTCCCTGATATTATTAATAATACCGACTCCTCGCTTGTTAAGTTACGTGAGGTTGAAAAAATTTTATCGTACTTTGATCAATATCTAAAAAATGGATATTATCCTTTTGTTTTTGAAAACCCGGATGCCTATTATGAAAAAGTTGCCCGTGTAATTGAGAAAACAATATTTGAAGATATTGCTAGTTTTTTTAATTTAAAAACTTCCAATCTTCAATATTTTAAAAAGTTGCTAACTTATTTAGCCTCCATTCCTCCAGGAGAACTGAATTTTCATAATTTAGCAAAGCATCTTGGAATTGATCAAAAAACTGTAGAACATTACTCCTCTATTTTGGCAACTGTTGGGATGATCAGAGAAATGCGCTCTTTCGAAGGTGGAAGTGTTGGAGCTAGAAAGCCTGTAAAAATCTTGCTTGATAATACAAATATTATTCATACGATGCAGCAATATTTAGGCCATGAAGTATCAAAGGGAATGGAAAGGGAGCTATTTTTTGTGCAGTCGATGCAAAATGCTGCTCAAGAACTATTTTATTCTAAACAAGCTGATTATAGAACTCGAGATATTATATTTGAGGTAGGTGGTAAAAATAAAACGAAAAGTCAGCTGAAGGAAATCAAAGGCCCTTGCTATTTAGTAAAAGATGGAATTCTTCAACCACTTAAAGGGGAAATACCCCTTTTTCTTTTTGGTTTTTTATATTGATTGTTAAAAATAAAATGAATTTTTGTTTATTAATAAGGAATCTCGCGCCACGCGTCCTATCTTTGCCCTTTCTCTTTTCAAGGATATTTATTAATATTCTTTTCCAAGAGAAAGGACAAATCTAAGGCACAATACCTTACTCTCACCAGAATACTCAACCTTAAGTCAACAAGGATAATATGTTTAATTTCTTAATGCAATTTTTTTTAATAGGGGTGCCGGTCTTTATTTTCGCAGCAAATCCACAAGATCTCGAAAATCTCAAACCTTTGGAAATGCAGCGGCAAGCTCCACTAGACCTTTCTTTTGCTGATCTAAGACATTATGATTTGGCCGGCATGGACCTTCGGAAGGCCAATCTAAGGGGATGTAATTTCGAAGGGATGGTTCTAAGAAAGATTAAATTTGATGGGGCTGATCTGGAAGGGGCCCATTTTGAAGGAGCCCAACTAATCTCCTGCTCCTTTTCTTATGCAAACCTCAATGCAGCCAATTTCACTAAGGCAGTCATTCGTCATTGCAGCTTTCGCAAGGCGGGGGCTGAAAAAACTCAATTCATCCGTGCAACAATTGAATCGACTTCATTTGAAAATAGTAATTTGCAAAAGGCTAATTTTGATGATGCGCATTTGACGGCGGTAAATTTCAAAAACGGAATATGGAAGGGTGCGTCGTTCAAAGGAATGACAGAAGAACGAGTCAGCTGGTATTGGTAGTTTAAAATAGATTCCAGATGTTTGCTTTCCGACATCTGCACTCCATAGCCTTATCGAAAGTTTGGATGCCAAACAAATTCATAGCTAAATTGTTCAATAGGTTGACAGGCCTGATTGAACTAAGTGCTGTGTATAACCTGAGTTTTGTTTTCTCCCCTCGATAATAAGGGAATCTCGCGCCCTATCTTCGCCCTTTCGCTCTTCAAGCATATTGATTTGATATACTTTTCAGAGCGAAAGGACAAATCTAAGGCACGATATCCCTTACTTTCAACGAGATAAACCCAAAACTCCGGTTAATAATAGTTTAAGTTTTGGCTTAAACTATTATTACATAGCACTAGAAGGTCAATTGGCACGCTTATGCACAGTAGTTAAAGCTTTTGCGGTTGACCTATGACTAAGCCTGATATGCCTGCCAATTGACTCGTAAAGGGGTTAAGTTTGACCCTTTACGATTGACCCCTAAGTAGCGAATGCTCGCTGGGTGCATTTTTTAATCCCTGATCGGCCTTAGGTTGAATTTTTAACAGTCTGTTGAATCTTCATAAGATCCCATCGGTCATACTGCTCTTTTTTTGATGGATTCTGATCTTTCTTGTCCAGAAGCCAATAGTTAAACCAGTCGGCTTTTCGAGCCATAGAGGCTAAACGTGCCTTTGGTTGAACGAAGATGTGTTCTTCATTATCGTAGTAGACAAGTTCTGCAGGAACCCCTAAGTAGCGAAGTGGAACGTACAGTTCAAATTCGCCACCACTGGTTCCTATATGGTGCGCTAACTCTGTTAGCAGCGGAGTTTTTATTTTGTCTATGTGAAAAAATGGCGAATAGGGAATATAATTTTTTAGAGTAGCTCCCCATGGTGGACCACCAAAGAGATTTGTATATGTTTGTGTTACGTGCGGCATGCCTCCCTCAAAGAAACCGAAAGGACTGTAGGATCCCCCCTCACCCAAAGCGGCAACATGAAATTTAGTCGAATGAGTGATTAAAAAACTTACAACAAAAGCTCCATGGCTCCAGCCATAAACGCCTACTTTTTCTGTATCCCCGCCTTTTTTTGCGAGTAAATCTAGAGATTCTTCAAATATGGGTAGTAGGGACCATCCCGCCTCTTCTTGAGCTTTTTTATAATCACCAATTATCGTTTGTCCTGAGCCCGGCAAATTAAGCAGGAGAATCATATAGCCTTCTGCTGCAAGTGGTTGGGCCGGAAAGGAGCTGTGCCACTCAGCATCCGCAATAAAATCCCCATGAAATCCATAAGTGGCGATGATAATTGGATAGCGCACGTGCGGCTTTTGATTTACCGGATGCACAAGATATCCTCTAATAGGAAGGTCATTTGATGTGCGTTCATTAATAGCTTCCACATATCCATGGGCTATTTCATCTAGCTGAGGGTTTAATTTTGTAAGTCGCCTTGTATCCTTGGTCGAAGTACTATAAAGATAAATATCTGGTGGTAGATTGGAAGACTGAGAGACATAGGCAAAATGGCTACAGGTCTGGTTAAAAGAAGCCTTTTCAATATATGCATCATCATCAAGTTTTTCAATCTTGTCATTTTTAATATCTATACGATAAAGAGCGCGATTTTTTGTCCTATACAAAATAGCATTTTGCTTATCCCAAAAATAGCACTCATCCCAAGATATATCTGAAATGCATGTAAGCTTTTTTTCTTGCATGGTAGCAAGATCAAAGACAAATAATCCTCCTAGCTGATCTTTACATGAGTATATTGAGTATACAAACTGATCATTCCTTACCCATCGCGGGCAGTAGCGTTTTCTCGGAGCAGGAGTTAGTGGCAATTTCCAATTTTCTTTTACAATATCCCATACGGCAATATCCGAAGAAAAACCCACATCCCCACTACTATTATCCCCATACCGATTTACTTGTAATAGCAGGTATTTACCATTTTCAGACAATTCTAAAGATTCGATAAGCGGTAGATAAAATTCGTCATAATGCCAGTTTCCGTTTGGAATAGACATAAGCCACTGTTTTGTGTGCAACTGGACGCTAAATGACCAGATTTCTTCATGATCAGGGATTTTATACTTATTCATAATCAGAGAAGGTGTATCTATTCCCCAGTTATAAACATAACCTTCCGCTTTATTTTTTTCTATAATCTCATTAGGAGTGAATTTTGTAAGTGTATAGTAGATCAAAGACCCATCTTCGGAAAAAGTGAATCTTTTTATAGGATCATGCTCTTCAATGAGTATATCAAATCCATTATCACCTGTACATCGAATGCGGTAAATTCCTTCTTCCTTGCTCAGCACAAAAAGTCGAGCGGAATCTTGGTTCCAAATAAGCTGTGCTATTTCATCTATAACAAGGGATTCTTTAAAAACTTCAGAATCAATGGAACCTATATAGAGAGTATCAATATTACGATTCTTATCGAAATCCCCTCGTCTTGTGACATAGGCAAGTTGCTTGCCATCGGGTGATATCTGCACATGCATCGGTTTTGCAATACGAATGATGTCATCATATGTCATAGGACGCCCTGCAAATAGGCTGGTACTAATAAATAACATAAACATAAAAAGTCTTTTCATAAAACCTCGATTAAATTATTTCGCAAAAAAAAATTTATCTTAATTAGCAAAATCTCGCCATATAAATTTTTAATAAAGTATTTCTAAGGTTATGTTTAACTGCTCTAAATCTATTTAAGCATGGACTCAGTTTTATTGTTTAGAAGTCGTTAAATTAAGACATTGGTCTTTTATTAGCTTTCTTGTTGCCATCCTTCATTGAATCGAAGGTTTCAACAAGATCTGACTGAGAGTGAAGATTGAATAGTTCTATTCTTTGTTATTGGCCTATCGATCTATAAATTTTTGCCATTTGACATATGGGATGAATAATACCAAAAAAGGCCACAAGTTCACCTTGTGTTAAAGCCCGCTAAGCAAGAAAGAATATGGTTTTTTCCTGTGGGGAAATGGCAAAAAGCAGAAATGAATTTCCATAAATTCGTGTGGCAAATGCGCTTCAAATTTTAATTGCAATCAAATCTTTTAGGCTATCAATTTCGATGGGTTCAGATTCTGTATGGAATTGAAGTCCATGAATAAAACGGTATGCAATACGAAAATCTTCCGCTCTTTTTAAAAGCTGATTTAAAATATGTAAGCGAATTTCACGTTCGGTAGAAAGCATAATTTTCGCTGAATGATCCTTTGATTTTTCCCATTTGACAATAGTAGTATGGGTAACACCAAAAAGGTTCCCAAATTCTGATTGAGTCAAACCTAACCAGGCACGAATAAAACGAATATGATTTCCCGTCAAGACAGATGGCACATTGGCTAAAGCATACAATACGACTTTTTGTAAGAGATTGTAGTCAATATTTGGAGTCCATATTCCACGCACTTCAATCATGGGAACGTTTTGCAAAATCACCGGGAATCCTAGACCTGCATATTCAAATTTTGGTTCAATTTTCGTTTTTTTCATTTTTTTTCCTTTCTTCGATATAAAACACTGTGATGATAAGAAGAGAGATCTCTGCGCAAATTTAAGGAGAATTTTTGAAGAGCTCCATAAAAACTAAAATTCCATCATAATTCCCCCTTTGATAATAGAATTTCAAAGTTGTAATAGAAAATAGGGTGATTTACAAAACGTCCTTTAAGTAATTTCCAGTATAAGAGTTTTTTTGCTGCGCGATTTCTTCCGGGGTACCGGTGGCTACAATGTAGCCACCATTTTCGCCAGCTTCAGGCCCTAAATCGATGATATAATCGGCATTTTTAATCATATCTAAATTGTGCTCGATCATGATCATAGTGTTCCCCTTGTCCACCAGCTTATGCAGCACCTTCAACAATTTCAAAATATCTTCGCTATGCAGACCTGTGGTGGGCTCATCCAATAAATAAAGGGTTTTGCCGGTTGCTCGCTTGGCAAGTTCACGGCTAAGTTTAAGCCTCTGAGCTTCCCCGCCTGATAGAGTGGCAGTTTCTTGCCCCAGCTTCAGATAGCCGAGCCCTACAGCAATGAGTGTGTCTAAAATCCGAACAATGCGGGGATGGTTTTGAAAGGCTATTTTGGCATCATCCACCGTCGTATCAAGATATTGGCCAAGGTTTTTCCCTGCGTAGGAGACTTCTAAACTGATCGGGTTCAGTCGTAAACCCTTGCAATCCTCGCAGAGTACTTTGACTGCAGGTAGAAAATGCATTTCCACCCGCTTATAGCCCAGACCCCAGCATCCTGTACACATTCCCCGCCGATGGTTATAGCTAAAATGTTTCGGCTGCAGGCCTTTAATTTTGGCAGATGGCAATGTGATAAAAAAATCTCGTATGCGCGACAGAACTTCGACATAGGTTCCCACATCAGAGCGGACGGTATGGCCGATCGGATTTTGATCAATGGAAATGACCTTGTCAAAATGGGAGAGCCCTGAAATTTCAGTCCCTTCAATCCGGGTTACATCTCCCAATGCACGTTTAGCTAGAGCTGGAAGTAAGACTTGTTCTAACAAAGTAGACTTGCCTGATCCTGAAACTCCTGTAAAGCAAGTTAGGGCCCCCAAAGGAATATTTAGGCTGACATCCTTTAGATTATTTTTTTTAGCCTGTTTGATCTGAAGGAATCCCTTTGTCAATGAGCGTCTTTTAGGGGGGATCGGAATGGTCTTTTTGCCCGACAGATAAGCACCCGTGAGAGATTTTGGGTTACGTAAAATCTGCTTGTAGGTTCCCCTTGCGGTGACATGTCCTCCTTCATTTCCCGAATGGGGCCCGAAGTCAAGAATGTAATCCGCTGTTTTAATCGTTAAGGGATCGTGTTCAACCAGCAGAAGGGTATTCCCAAGGTCTTTTAACTTGCCTAATGCTGAATTCAAACGCTCATTATCACGCGGATGGAGTCCGATGGTCGGTTCATCCAAAACATAGAGTACACCGGTCAGGCCGCTGCCCAATTGACGGGCCAGACGGATGCGCTGGGCCTCCCCCCCGCTAAGCGAGGGTGCCCTCCGGTCCAAGGAAAGGTATTGAAGCCCCACCTCGCACAGAAAATTCAGCCGGTTTAGAAGCTGCGTATAAACTTCTTCTAAGAGTTTTTTGTCTTGGGAATTGAATTGAAGATTCTGGACGAATAATAAGGCTTTCTCAATAGGAAGGCCACATAACTCATCGATGGATTGATTGTGCAGGATCACATGGCGGGCCAATGGATTAATGCGCGAGCCCTGGCAGGAAAGGCAGATTTGCTCTTGCAAAAGGGGGATCACCGCCTCCTTTTTTGGGCCGACGGCGCTCTTTCCAGCCTTGGCTAAAATTGGATTAATGCCGATCCAGCGGTACTTAAGGCCATTGGACGAAGTGGTCCACCGTTCGACTGGCGGTCCTTGCAGGATAAATTGAATATGCTCGATCGGGAGCTCCCGTAAAGGAACATAGGGATCGATCCCTTCTTCCTTTAAAACCGTTTCCAAATAAGCAAAAGCTCCTTGGCTGAACCCATCCTGCCAAAAAAAACGGAGCAGGCCTAGCGTTGAATGGGACAAGATATCGGCCTGGTCAGATAAATTTGCCCCATACTGGTAGCCTAAGCCCATGCAATCGAGGCACATCCCTTCAGGCGTGTTGAACGCAAAAGTATGGGGAGTAATTTCAGGGTAGGATTTTCCTGTGCTTTCGACAGCGAAGCTTAAATTGAAAAGGATTTCTTCTTCATTGCGCAGAACGATCAGCTTCCCTCCTCCGATTGAGGCGGCGTTCTCAATAGCTTCAAAAAGGCGGGCCTTAATGGCATTATCGGCCTTCAATCTGTCAATCACGAGCGACAATTCATTTTTTCGTTTCCGGTTAAAAGGAATCTGCGAGATCTCTTGCTCTTCCAGATTATAAAATTCCTTATTCAGACGGATCCGCAAAAAGCCTTGCTTTCGAAAACGGAAAATGACCTCTTCAAATTTTTCATTTTTATTAAGTTCTATCGGAGCCATTACATAAAGCCTGTCCTCAGGCGGATAAGAGAGGATCCGCTCGACCACATGCTCTTTGCTGATCGCTGTGATCCTCTCACCCGTTTCAGGACAGTGAGGGGTCCCTAATCTTGCAAACAGGATGCGTAAATAATCGTAGGTTTCGGTCATGGTTCCCACAGTACTGCGTGGGTTCCCTGCGTGAGCTTTTTGTTCAATGGCAATGGCAGGGGAAAGCCCTGTGACTTGCCCGGCTTTAGGCTTCGGCATCTGCTTGACGAATTGACGGGCATAGGGTGAGAGCGATTCAATGTAGCGCCTTTGTCCTTCGGCATAAATTGTTTCAAATGCAAGCGAAGATTTTCCTGATCCCGAGGGTCCGGTGCAAATAGTGATTTTTTCTCTAGGAATTTGGACAGAAATATTTTTCAGGTTATTCTGTTCGGCATCCGTCACAGTAATTTCCCTGATAAATTTATCTTTTTGATTATTTTTTCCTTTATTCTTTTTTTGATCGCCAAGAGCGGCAGCTACCTTTTCTTCCAATTCAGGATGAAGCGCATGGTGCACTGCATGTCCGGTAGGAGTTTCAGATTTGGCAATTTGTTCTGGAGTTCCTTCTGCTACAATGCTCCCCCCTCCCGCACCTCCTTCGGGGCCGAGATCAATAATCCAGTCAGCTGTTTTCACGACATCCATATTATGTTCAATTACAAGTACTGTATTGCCTTTGGCCACAAGGGCCTGGAGGACTTCAAGCAGATGTTTAATGTCATGAAAATGGAGCCCGGTTGTCGGCTCATCGAAAATATAAAGGGTTTTTCCTGTTGCAGGCCTGACCAATTCCTTAGCCAGCTTGACCCTTTGAGCTTCTCCTCCCGAAAGGGTAGTGGAAGATTGCCCTAATTTAATGTAGTTCATCCCTACCTGATGAAGGGTTTCCAGCTTATGCTTAATGGCCGGGATATTCGCGAAGAATTCCAGGGCCTCGCCCACATCCATTTGCAAAATGTCATAAATATTTTTTTCTTTGTAGTGGATGGATAGAGTTTCAGGATCGAACCGACGGGTCTTGCAAAGCGGGCAGTCGACCCAAGCATCCTCCATGAAATCCATATCGATCTTGATCATTCCCATCCCTTCACATTGTGTGCAAGAGCCTTCTTTGACATTAAAGCTGAAACGGCCTGGCTTGTAACCCCTGGCTTTGCTTTCAGGCAGTTGGCAGAAGAGATCGCGGATCTCATCAAAAACTTTAATGTAGGTAGAGGGGTTGGAGCGGGGATTGCGGCCGATGGGGGACTGGTCAATGGCGATCACCTTGTCGATTTCTTCCAAACCTTTGATGCTTTCGTGCCCTCCGACGGTGTGTTCGCCCCCATGAAGAGTATTTGAAAGAGCTGGATAAAGAATATCGGTAATCAGAGAGGATTTCCCCGATCCCGAAACGCCTGTGACTGCTATAAATAGCCCTAGAGGAATTTTTACGTGGATATTTTTTAAGTTGTGATGGCGCGCCCCTTTAATCTCCAAAAAATTTTTTGAACGCTTTCTTCTTTTTTTGGGAACTTCGATTTGCCTTTTTCCACTTAAATAGGCACCGGTAATTGACTCAGAGCTTTGGACTAGCTCTCCTACACTGCCATTAACAAGAATGCTTCCACCCTGGATTCCAGCCCCTGGTCCAAAGTCCACAACCCGGTCGGCTTCCCAAATGGTCTCTTCATCATGTTCGACAACAATGACAGTGTTCCCCATATCGCGTAAATGCTTGAGGGTATCGATGAGCTTGCGGTTATCACGCGGATGCAGCCCGATCGAAGGCTCGTCCAAAATATAAGTGATGCCGACGAGCCCGCAACCAATCTGAGAGGCTAAGCGTACCCGCTGGGCCTCTCCGCCAGAAAGGGTGGGAGCGGTCCGGTCTAAGGCCAGATAGTGGAGACCAACTTCAAGCAAAAATTGAAGCCTTTGTTTAATTTCTTTTAATAGCTCTTCGGCAATTAAAGTTTCCTGAGGGGAAAGCAGGATAGAATCAAAAAAACGATGGCAATCTGAAATTGTCATTGCAGCGATCTGGCTGATCCGTTTGCCTTGAAGCTGAGTTGCTGCAGGATAGGCTTTAAGCCTCTCACCGGAGCAATCAGGGCAGGTCTGAATACACATAAGAGTTTGCATTTTTTTGCGGTAATTATCGCTTTTGGCTTCGGAAAATCGGGAGTGGGCGTCATACAGGACCCCTTTCCATTGTATATGGTCGGTCCATCTGGCTCCCGTAAGGGGATGAACAAAGTGCATGCGGGTCCATTTTTTTTCTGTACCGTAGAGAAAAACTTTTTGGGCTTCCGGAGAGAGCTTCTTCCAGGGGGTTTGTACACTAAAATGATACTGCTCGGCCAAATTATCATAGATGTTCCCATACTTGACCGTTTGATAGGCGCTCGCGACCGAGCAGCAGTTTTCAGCGATGCTTAATTCCTGATTGATCACCAGCTCTAAATTGAATTCATGGATGGTCCCCATTCCATGGCAACGCGGGCACATGCCCGAAGGGCTGTTAAATGAGAAGTCGTGGGGTTCAAGCGATGTATAGGACAACCCCGAAAGGACCGAGTAAGCGTGCATCGAAAACAGTTGTTCGTTTTGAGTTGCTGTATCCAATACGGCGCAAACTCCCTCTCCAAGCAGCAGAGCCTGGTTCATTGAATCAGCAATGCGCGAAAATACAGCAGGTTCAATTGTCAGCCGGTCAATTATTACATCCACGCTATGGGCAATATTTCCATCCAAGGTAAGGTCATCAGTCAAATTGACCAGATTGCCGTCTACGCGCGCCCGTGTATAACCTTTACGGATAAGTTCTTGAAAATCCTCTTTAAACTCAGCTTTTTTCTCACGGGCGTAGGGAGCCAGGATAATGACCTTGGTCTGAAGAGGTAAGCTTTGAACAGATTTGATAATCCGTTCCTTGCTTTGAGGTGTCACTGCCTCTCCGCTTACCGGACAGTGAGGAATGCCAACGCGGGCGAAGAGGACTCTTAGATAATCGTAAATTTCGGTTAAAGTGCCGACTGTGGAACGGGGATTGCGGCCGGCAGTTTTTTGTTCAATGGAAATAGTAGGGGAAATCCCGCTCGCATGCTCAAGATCAGGCTTAGAGAGCTCTCCCAGCTGCCTTCGGGCAAACGTAGAGAGGGATTCAACATACCGCCGCTGCCCCTCGGTGAAAATAGTATCAAATGCAAGCGATGACTTGCCAGATCCTGAGACCCCGGTAAAAACAATCAATTCATTTTTATCTAAGGTCAGGTCCACACCTTTAAGATTATGGACCCGGACTTTCTTGAGAATAATTTGTTCTTGATACATAAGGCGTTACAACATTTTTAGAATAATTTTAACACAACAGCGAATGGAATGGAATGTTTTTAATTTCATAAAGACAGGATTAGACGGCATGAAAATGACAATTTTGAATTAACAGCATAAGTAGAATTGCTGACACAGCCGTATGGTGCAAAATAATAGAAAAAATTGTTTAAAATTTAAGATGTATTTGGAATTGCTATTTCATCCTAAGAGGGTTTTTAAGTTAGATTGTATAGATTGGCAAAGGGGCCGAAAGCGCCTAATGTGAAATCGGAATTACTTCGATAAGCTTACAGGCTCATGAAAAGTGAGTGTATAATCAGCAGGCCCGATTTTTGCATTTATAGAGTAGTTAACATCCACTTGTAGGCGATGCTGGTTCGTTGTGATTGCATACCCCTGTGCATTCTTTTCAATTTTCAGCATGACTTCTCCTGAATGGAGCTTTTTATCGAAATCTGAATTGCTCAATATGGATGTGATTTCTTTTGCATCTTGATAAAGAGGCGGTAAGATGGCTGCAAGCGGAAGGAAACACAGCATAGAAACAATGAAGCAGGAGAGTGTTGATTTCATAATTTTCCTAAAAATCGTTACATATATTTGAACGTTAACCAACTCATTGATTTTTTTGAATGTAAATGTTTAAATTTTCAGTTTGGTGATTGAAAACAAATCCTAACCTTTCCTTTATATTAAATTTAAATAAATCGATCAAACTATGCGTTTTTATAATACCAAATGGATTTTTTTATGATTTCTTGTTTAAAATCTGAATTTTTTGATCCCAAAGTCAATTATCATTGGGAACAGGCCAAACAATCAGCCACATGGAGAGGTAAAATAGTTCATAAAATGGCTGCGATTGCATTTTCTATTCCGTTAATAAGATCTATTGCGCATTTTGTAGAAAATTATTTTTCTTCCCCATCCAATTTGACTCCTGATAATCAACATGTTCCCATTTCGGTACCCTCTGCCCCTTTCATCAATCCAATCGAACAGACGAACCCGACACCCCAGCCAGAAAATGCCTGTATGCCGCCATTGGACGATACTGATTTTATCTTAGTCTTAAAAGGATTTCAAAGCGATGAAACGGATATTAGACATCACTCTCATGGGTATGCAGGGGAAGTTCAAGGCAATAAAAATTTGCGTCGGACGGCAGCAAAGATAACCCGAAAAAATGTACACGCCTTAAGTTTGCAGGCTTTAAATTCACATCGGTCAAACAATTTTGAGCTAAATTTAATTTTTAAAATTAAACGTTTTGGACATGTGAATCATTTACGAGGAGAAGTTAATTTACCCAGCCAAAAGAAAGTTAAATTAGAAGGCTTTTCCGAAGCCTTTACCATTCCAATGCTCGCTTCTTCCTATGACTTATTTGGAATTGAGAATTCTTCATTTGATCAAGCCGGCCATCAATGGATCGTAAATCAAATGAATCAAATTACTACCAGCGATTATATTAAAGAAAAGCACATCCTATCTTTTTCAGATGAAATTGCTTCTTCAAATTTATTAGGGCCTATTGGCATTGGTTCAGGCCATGTTTGGCATTCAGTGGCTGACTTCTATTTTGCTAAAAATTTTTACATCCATTGCAATCGAGGTGAAGGATGCCGCATGCAACCAGGAATTACAGTCTATTATTTGCCAAATCCTGAACTGCTGACTCCTGAGATTATAAAGCAACGGGCACGCAGACAGGAGGCAGAGAAAAACCAGCAAATGACTATTGAGGAAATGGTTGAAAAAGTTGGAGGTATTCAAATATATTATGAACCTATGTCTTATCAGGAAGTAGGCAATTGCACTTATACAAGCATGCAGGCGGCTTTATTTTTTCTAATGGCAGCAAGGCGCCTGCTCGATTTCGTGGGCGAGGATTTGGAAACTTTAAGCACTTGTTTGAATGCAGAGTCGTGGAGTGAAGCTTTCAAGCTTGTTCAACCTGAATTTAAAAAATGGATGGATTTCGATGAAAAAATGATCAACGAAGACTTCATCCATGATGCGGAAGAAGTTAAGCTTAAAACACATCCACATGCCTCGAATGAACTTGGGCGCACTTATGCAGAGGCATTAAAAATTTGGCTTAACAAAGGATTTAGAAAAGATTACCCGCTACAGGCAAAAGTCAATCAATTGGTCAATGATTTATGGCGTTATTAGAGATATATGCACTTCAACAAAGGCAGTAGCGCTTCATTTATCATTTGTATAGAATGGCCGTTTAAGAATCTGATCACAGATATTGAACAGGTTCCAAGAGGATTTTTCTATCCTCCCTAATCGAAGACTGGTAAAAATAATAAAAAATTATTATACCTCAGGCTTGTAGATTTTTATTAAAAAAGGGCGCCATGATCAGAACCAAAATTATTTGTACGATGGGCCCTGCCTGCAACTCGCTGGAAAAAATTCTAGAATTGATGCGGGCAGGAATGAATGTGGCTCGCCTCAATTTCAGTCATGGTACCCACGCCGAACATTTAGCTACCATCCACAACCTTAAGGAAGCTCGACAGCGCCTTAACATTCCCTTGTCCATTATGCTTGATACCAAAGGACCCGAAATCCGCCTGGGGAAAATTAAAGAGGGACAGGTCACTCTTCAACCTGGTCAAAAATGGCGCCTTGTGAACCATGAAGTGGTCGGAGACGAAACCCGAGCCTCCCTTAATCCTGCAAATTTATTAGAGGACCTTTCAAAAGGGATCCGTATTTTATTTGATGATGGCTATATCTCATCGCACGTTTTGGAAATTGTGGAAGATGGGGTCATTATAGAAATTCATAACGGAGGAGTGATCCGTTCAGGAAAAGGGGTCAATATCCCGAATACCAGTTTAAATTTGCCTGCTGTCACGCAAAAAGATATTGATGACATTCATTTTGGTTGTGAGCATGACATCGATCTTATCGCCGCTTCCTTTGTCCGTTCAGCCGAACATGTTTTAGCCATCAAGCGGTTACTGACAGAACAAAAAAAACCTGACACTCTGGTAATTGCAAAAATTGAAAATAGCGAAGGAGTACAAAATTTCGACAGCATTGTACAAGCCGCTGACGGGATAATGATCGCAAGGGGAGATCTGGGTGTTGAGGTGCCTCTCAGCCATGTTCCCCGCCTTCAAAAGATGATGATCCGCAAAAGTTATTTGGCCGGCAAGCCTGTGGTCACAGCAACACAAATGCTTGAATCGATGATCAATAACCCAAGGCCTACTCGGGCTGAAACTTCTGATGTGGCCAACGCCATCTATGACAGCACTTCTGCCGTTATGCTGTCAGGGGAGACGGCCATTGGTCGCTATCCAGTTGAAACAGTGAATGTTATGCGCAGCATTGTCGAAGAAGCGGAAGCTGATTTCAATTATAGAGCCTTTTTTGATCAGCATGCGCCGCTTGTCTACCATGACGTGCCTTCTGCAGTTACGCTGGCAACTGTTAAAACGGCCTATAGTTCCAATGCCAAAGCCATTTTTGCCTTTACGCATGGGGGATCCACGGCCCGCCTGTTGTCTCGGCTGCGGCCTAAAATGCCTATTATAGCCATGACGCCTAATGTCAAATGTTACCATCAATTAGCCTTTAATTGGGGCGTCATTCCTTATTTAAGCGAGGCATATCCCTCTTTGAATGAAAGCTTTGAAAAATTAAGCGCCTTTACGCTTGAACATCAATTTGTAAGTTACGGAGATCTTGTAGTGATGACGGCCGGGACTACTTTCGGCTATCCGGGGACGACCAATATGATGATCGTTGAAAGTATTGGCGATGTGTTGGTAAGAGGGCATGTGGGCTATGGAAAGCGTGTGCATGGCAATGCCGTGATTGTTCTGGCGCCGGAAATCACAAAACCTTATGAAGTTAAGGATAGTTTACTGGTCATTGCCAAATGCGATGATTCCTATCTCCCCTTAATGCAGGAAGCTACAGGAATTATTTTACAAAACCATATTAATGATGTGGTTTCTGAAAAATTTGCCAAAAAATGGGCCTTGCAAATGGGCAAGCCGGTTCTTTTGCGTGCGGACGCTGCCTGCCATATCCTCAAGGAGGGGCAGCTGGTCACGCTAGATCCTGAAAAAGCGCTTGTCTATAAAGGTATTGTCCTAGCCTAAAAATGCTCATTAGACTTTAGAAGTTCTGAAGTTCCCAATTCAAGTTATTCCCACTGTCATTAAATCATTGACAAATTTGAGCTTAAAACTTTGGTAACAGAGCATATAATGCAACAATGGAAGCAGTATCCGTTCGCAGAACATTATGATGGAGCTTGACCCCTTTTGCTCCTTTTTCTTTAAGCATGCGCACCTCTTTATCACTCCAACCGCTTTCAGGCCCAGTAAAAAAAATAACAGGGCGTTTGGATGAGGGCTGCGCTTCCTGACTGCCGAGCCATGGCGCCTCAGGATCCAAATCTCCAAAAAAGCTTTGTCCTTCGAACGTTGGCCATTTATCTAAAATAGGCTTTAGCTCAATTGTGGGAAGCGTAAGGCGGCCGCATTGCTTCATGGCAGCGATAGTTACGGCCCTGGCCCTTTCCTGGTGCTGGGGATAGAGTTCCTTATGCTGGCTCAAGTGGCCTGGAAAAAACCAGAAAGCATCGACGCCTAGTTCAGTCCCTTTTTCAAGAATAAAGGCCAGCCGGTCAGGCTTTGTGATGGCTTGAGCCAAAATAAGTCCTGGCGGTAAAAGAGGCTCTGTTCTTGCTTCGTTAATGAATAAGAAAGCCTGCTCCTTGCTGACCTCTTGTACTGTTGCAAGCGCGAGAGTGCCTTTTCCGTTTACCATTTCGACCGCGTCCCCTTTTTGGGTTCGCATCACTTTGGCTAAATGGTGGAACTCACTTCCTTTTAGAATAATTTTTGACTGCGCAAATAGCTCATCTTCAATAAAAAAGCGTTCAGCGGGCATTTTGTCTTAAGTCCCTTCCCGCAGATGAGGTATTTCGATGCGGATTTGATGGTCGTTTAAAGTACTTTCCAATTCCAGCATTTTTTCAGAGGTGATATAGAGCGTAAACCGTTGCATGTATTTTTGAAAGCGATGCCTAAAATACGTTTCTCTTTCCTGCGCTTTTGAATGGGACTGTCCCATATTCATTTTCATATCGCTCAAAAGAAATGCCACATAAATATCCTCAAGATGGTCCTTGTCTACAAAACCAATGCCCCACTCAAGCTTTTCACGCTCTGTTTTAGGGGCGGCTACAATTTGAATTTCAATGTTGTCTTTTACCACTTCGAGAAATAAGCGGCTGACATTGCTTGCAAAAAGAGGGAGTTTTAATATTGGAATATGGTTTTTTTGCTGTATAAATGAATTAAGCTCAAGGGCATAAGTGTCAGGATTGAGATGTTCGCTATTTTTCAACGGGTAATAAACATGCAAAGGAAGATCATTTTGAATGGGAATTAATTGCTGCCTTAAAAAACTTAAGTGAAGATATTTAGCTTCAGGGTCATTGATCGGCTCTGGGGGGCGTGAAAATCCGGGAATGGGTATTTTTTTCCAGGGATCTGGAACATAAAAACTGATCTCGTCGTCATAAGGGAAATTAGGCTGTAGTGCGTCCAATTCTTCCTTTTGAATATCCTCAAGATTAAAGATAACTTCAAGCCCCTGCTTTTTAAGGATTAAAATCTGATCATAGGGACCGCTGACAGTTTGGCTTAATGTCAGGGGCCAGATATCTAAGAATTCATAACCTTTTGGGGCCTCACCTATAGGACGATGGATGGTAATGGGTATTTTTTCTGTCAGTAGCTCGCTCATTTTGACCATAAATTCAGGATGAGAGACTGTGGTGACATGTTTTGAAAGGTTCACATTGGGGTTTAGGCTGACTAAATTTTTCTTCGAAATCGTAATGATCTGCTCGTTCGGCTGGTTTGAAACATCCAGTATGACCTCAAGATCGCCAGCTTCGAGTCGATCAATGACGTTTTTGGTTCCGGTCAGGCTTAGCGGAGTTCGTTTAGACAAAAATCCATTGGGCAGCATGCCTGTAATGGTTTTATCAGCTGGCAAGTTAACGACCCTGATTGGGACGGAGGGAATATTTACAGTTGATATAATCGTGTGGTTAACAAAAAACCAAATAACGGTGGCTGTCAGCAAAGCAAAAAGTTTCTTTTGCCATTGATAAATGAAACGGAGCATCAGCGGTTCCATAGCTTAATTTGTTCCCAAAGATTCAAACTGGCCGGTATCGTCGTTTTAGGAGGGCTGAAGACACTTCTAATGATTCCCTTGAAACGATCCACCTTAACCCCTCTAGTCATAATTCCATCCCGCGCAATCGAAACCTTGCCTGTTTCTTCTGACACTACAATTACCAATGCATCTGTAAGCTGGCTGATACCTAAGCCTGCACGATGCCTGGTCCCCATCGATTTAGACAAATGCGTACTATCGTCGGCCAGCGGAAGGATTGTTGCCCCGGATAGGATTGTTGTTCCACGAATGATCACAGCTCCGTCATGCAGGGGAGTTGTGGTAATAAAAATTGATTCCAAAAGTTCGGGGGAAAATTGGGCGTTTATGAGGACTGCCTTATTGGCAAGGTCTTCAAGTGAATCCTGATTTTCAAGAACGACTAATGCCCCAATGCGTCTCTCGGAAAGGCGGTAAATGGATTGAGAGATGCTTTCAAGAAATTTATCAAATTCGGTGACTTCTCTGTATTTTTTGCTTTTGAGGCTAAGCTTGGACAAAGCCAGGCGCAGCTCAGGCTGGAAAATAATCAAAAATGCCACAACCGCCACATTGACCACATAATACATCAGTTTTTCCAAAACAGGCAGGTTGAACCATTTAGAAAGGGCAAAAAAAGCTAAAAAAGCCAGGCTTCCGTAAAGAAGGTCCATGGCGCGTGTATTCCAAAAGAATGAAAGCAGGTAGTAGACAATGATCGCAATGATCAATATCTCAACAGCCGGAACCATTAAATGAAATACCCACATGTCAAGCCTTCAATTAAGGGGTGAAAAATTGCATGACTTTAAGCGCATCGCGATGCTCTGCAACATCATGAACGCGTATGATATCCACTCCAGCAAGAATGGCCAAAGTATTGGCAACAAGGGAGGCAGATAGCAGTTCGGGGTATGTTTTTTGGAGTATTTTTCCCAAAAATGATTTACGCGACAATCCAATTAATACAGGAAATCCCAATCCTTTGATGCTTTGCAGATTCTGTACAATTTCAACATTATGAGCAACCGTTTTTCCAAAGCCAATTCCAGGGTCTAAATAAATTTGTCCTTCTTTAACCCCGGCTGCAAGCAAGAGATCGATCCGGCGGCTGAACCATTGCAAGAGGAAAGGAATAATCCCATCGGGATAAACAGGAGCATTTTGCATGGTTGCAGGTGTTTCCAACATATGCATGACGCAAATGGGAACCCCCGCCTCGGCAGCCAAATGGCGCATCTCCTGATCGGCAAATCCTGTGACATCATTGATAAACGTTGCGCCGGCATTTAAAGCCTCAGCCGCCACAACTGGCTTCATTGTATCAATGGAAAAAGGAATGGGGATTTCTTTTTTTAAAGCCTGTAAGACGGGAATCACTCTCTTAAGCTCTTCTTCTTGTGGAACAGGAGGAGCGCCAGGGCGGGTCGATTCACCGCCGATATCGATCATATCAGCCCCTTCCTTGAAAATTTGCCTGCCTCTTTGAAGGGCAAGGTCAAAATCGAACCAACGCCCTTGATCAAAAGAGGAATCAGGCGTTACATTCAAAATGCCCATCAAGCGCGTAGCCATTCAATTCACTCCATTTTTTGTGGAGAACGTATACGCAAGAAGCTTTTTTTGCAATTGATTTGAAGCAGCTGAAATAACAGCCGCTCCGGAGACTTTAGATTGTTCGTTATTGACCTGCATTCGGACGAATGCTTTGTTCAAATTTGAAAAAATTTTCGGGATCATATTTTTGTTTGATCTCCTGCAGTTTTTCCACATTACCGCCGTAATAAGCGGTCATATAATCCTTGATGCTTCTGTCGGGATTTCCCACATAGTCGCCTGTGGTAAATGGAAGAAGGCTGTTGCGCAGGGTATCCAGTTCGGCAACCGATCTTTGGTCGTCTGCCTCCCGTAGCCATTGGCTATTATAGCTAAGGAAGTATTTAGCGTCGCGGTAGTAATAGGCCGTTTCCTTTGGACCGACAGAGCTTTTACCCATAGAAAAGAAAAGCACATTAAGAAGCGGGGAAGGCGTATTTTTCAATGTATTGACGATTTTCCTAATGCCTTCTTCAGGAATTTTTTCCATAGCGAATGCACCGGTTGATTTGTATTCAGGCTTTTCTGTAATAAATACGCTTGTTGAATCCTCAAATAATTGAATGGCTTTCTTCCAGGTGGCCGGCTCGATTGTTTGATCTGCCGGCTGCCCCAAACTAAGGAGAGGGGCAAGGGATTGACGGGCTTCTTCCGGAGTGCCCCAAAATACTCCTAAGGCCTTTAAAGGCTGTTTTTTAAATTTTTCAGCCTGAAAGGCTTTTGACCAGAGGTCCAAATGAGAGAACCATTTTTTGTCATCGTTTGAAAAAAGATCCTGCCATGTTGCGATGATCTTTTCTACAGGCTGGTCCCAATTCCACCCAATGTTAAACCAAGTGACAGGGGAGGCAGGATAGACTTGTATGTGCATTAAAACGACAATCCCGAAATTTCCGCCTCCTCCTCCGCAGCAAGCCCAAAATAAATCCTTATGCGCATTATCTTTAGAGGCAAAGATAATATTTCCTTTTGCGTCCACCATTTCCAGAGCAATCAAACTATCGCATGAGAGTCCATGCCTCCGATAAAGAGGCCCCATCCCCCCGGTTAAAACCAGGCCCGAAATCCCGACATCTGAACACGTTCCTCCGACCTGGGTAAGACCTACTTCATACAAACGGTTGTACAGTTCCCCACCGGTTAATCCTGGCTGAACGATTATAGTATTATTCTTCTTATTGATATGGAGATGTTTCATCTCACTAACATCAATTATAAGTACTCCTGTTTCGGTTGAGAAGGCTTCATGGTTATGTCCTCCACTTCGAACCCGGATGGCGACGTTTCGGCAGCGGGCCCATTTAACTGCGTCTTGGACATCCTGAGTATCTTGGCAATAAACAATGACATCAGGAAATTTATTTTTGGAAGAATAAAAATTTGAAACCAAGCGCCCTTTCTCATACCCGTGATCAGTCGGAAGCACGATCCGGCCGCTCAATTCCGGACAGGTTTCTAGATCAGGGCCGTTTGATTGAGCGTTCAATTGAAAGCCGAACAAAAAGATAAGAAAAAAAAATAAACGGTTTTTCATGGGGGTTCTCAAGTTGGGAAATTTAAACGTGCAATTGTAATATTGAAATCTCTGTGTGCTCTGCTGTCTATGGTTAAACCACAGAGCCCTAAAGTACACAAAGAAAGAGCCCTAAAGTACACAAAGAAGAACTTTTGAAAAGTTAGGTTGGGCATGGAATTGAAACAACAAAGATTTTGTTGTTTCAATTCCATCATTTTTTAGCGATTAGTGGCTTGTTGATTATTGTGCCTGATGGACCCGCCTTCCAAATGTTCAACTTTTGAAGTAGAATCTTCCATGACAACGACACCCTTTTTAGATTCAAAAATTAATGTGCCGATTTTTGAACCTTTTTCAAGATAGACCGTTTGTTTGTCAGGGGTATAATTGTTGATTCTTACGGTAAGTCTATTAACGGCAGTATTGGAAAGGGTCAGTTCATTTGAGGCAATTGAGATTTCATCCAATTTGCTGTCATTGGCAATAACCGGTCCATTGATTGAAAACATATTGGCTTTTACATCATGAAACTTTGCAATGCCGTCAACATGCAGAATATTAAAGGTAGAATGTTCTGCGTCAACAGGCCCTTTAAGGGTGGCTGTTTGAGTGATATTGGAATTGTTGATTTTGGCCGGCCCAAAAACGACCAAACTTTCCATCGTTTTGCCATTTATTTCGGTAGGTCCGTAGTAGGGGGAATGTTGAGCCGCTTTTTTAGTTTGGCTTTCCATTCCATGGGAATGTAAATTAGCTGAGATTGCAAAGGCTGCCATAAGGAAAGTGAAATAGTGTTGTTTTTTCATATAAACCTCTTCAGTAAAGTTAATCATACCCAAGTGAATTAAAATTTCACTTGGGTATAAAGTTAAACTTTACATTCTAAAATGGCAAGCTCTTCCTTTTTATTTAATTTTTCTGTAACGAACAAAAAGGAAAAACCAAGGGTCCCAAGCAATAATCCCGCAGGAATTACCGCAATGCCGTAAACTAATGCTTGGGGCGAGGATGGCCCTCCCATGGCATTGATAACGCTTCCCATGGTGGCATGGAAAACATAGCCAAATGTCATAATAATCATATTAGCCGTTGCAGTTGCCAGCCCAGCTGCTTCTTCGGGAACATAAGAAGCAACTTTGCAGATGGCAAGAATTTGATAGCCGCAACAGATCCCAACCAGGATGAAATGAAAAGTGACCGCGCCGGTTGATAATTGCCAAATGATGAGCGAAGAAAAACTGATAATCATGGCCAATCCCGATCCGATCATTGTTCCCATTTGGTTTTTTGTTTTTTCAGCAATAAAGCTTAAAATTGGAGCGCCAAAGCACATGCCAATGAAAATTGAGGAGGGAAGCGTAGCGGCCAATGTTCCGTCCAAACCATACACATCTTTCAAAAAAGCTCTTCCCCATACATCTGCAAACCCCTCGAGAGGGCCGACCATTAACCCTGCAAATAGACAGGTCAAAAGAACTTTTTTGTTACTCAATACCTCTTTCAAATTAGCTGTTGCCGAGTTTTGGGTTTGTATTTTTATTTCGGGGATAAGTAAATACGTCACCGCAGCCAGCAAAATGCCTCCGCCAGCGAGGATTTTGACCACTCCATGAAATCCAAATAAATCCTTCATGTAGCTGACAGGCCCGCCTCCATAAATAGCGCCAATCAATCCAACTGTGACAGCTAAACTCAGCATGCGGGAAAACTGCTCGGTGTTAAAAGAAATCCTCACAATTTTAAAAAGGCCTAAAATGGCGGCAGAAGAGCCAATTCCCACTAAGGCGCGGCCAGCAATAGGAAATAACCAATGGTTAGTAAAGATCAGGGGCAATAATCCAAGCACAGCGAGCAGAATGCAGCCGGTCATAATTTTTCTGGGGCCGTAGCGGTCAAGCATCATACCAACGGGTAAATGAAAAAGGGCATAGCCGATATAATAAATACCGGAAAATTGCCCAATCGCAGCCCCTCCCATTTCGAATTGCTCAATGATATCATCAAGCATAATATTAGGCATGACTCTTAAAACATATTGATAAGCATAAAAAAAAGAGGCCAGCAGCCATAAAATCCAGGCTGTTCTTCGTGTAATTGACATTATTTACATCCTATTAAATATAATAGCTATGATTTTAAAATAATTTTGATTTATTGTCTACTCATTATTTAATTAACCGTAAATTTATTTTTGAACAAATTTTATTATTTTGTACGTGCAAATTATGATATAATGAAATCACGACAGCGAACAAGTATAAAAAGCACGAGATTCATAGTATGTGATCGGATTAAAGCGTGCTTCTTAATAAGATTGTTGAAAGTAGTAGTAACCTGAGTTTTGGGTTTATTTCATTGAAAGTAGGGGATATCGTAGATTTGTCCTTTCGCTTTGAAAAGAATATCAAATCGATATGCTTGAAGAGCGAATGGGAGAAGATAGGGTGCGAGATTCTCTTATTATCGAGGAGAGAAACCCAAACTCGGGTTAATAGTCCCATCCAAGAAATTGGCAAATGGCTCGTTATGCAATTTTGATTTCCCAGGTAACCAAATCTATCTTTTTATTTTTCCAGAATGTAACTTTTCATGTACCATACTGAAATTATTGAAATTAATATGAAATGAAGATTGCTTAATTCATAGCCCTACTTTCGCCTGAGCTACCCTTAGCTTAGCGAATCTTAAATTAATATAAAAAGAAATTCGAATAAAGATTACAGGTTGAAAAGTTTTTACTAATGTGATTTCCTATGAGACTCATCTATACAATTTTTGGTAGTCAGCCTGCCTCTGCTAAATAACTTTAAGAAGCATGGCTTTAGCTTTAATTCTGTCCGAAGGTAATCAACACTAATTTTCAATAGTTTTATAAATATAAATTATTAGGATTTATTAATTTATTAAATATATATAATAAATTTGAATTAATAGTTGAATATTTTTGCGCTCTATATTATAATGAACTTAAGGATAAAGAACCGCTCTAACCAGCCCATTGATGGCGCTAACATCCTTTATAAATGAATAGAGATTTATATCAAAAGTATTGCCTTAAACTAAGGGGGCGTCATGGGAGCTTTAAAATTTATACTTCTTGAACCTAGAATAGTCTTTGATGCATCGCTTACAGGCGGATTAGGAGGTGAATTTGTTGGAAAGTCAGATGACATTTCTCATGAAGAAGCTTATGAAATGATGAAGCTTAGCATACAAAAGTTAGAAGAAACAAATTTTCACAATCAAAATCCTCTAATTAATTTTTAAATTAATTAAGAGATTATACTCTGTTCATAGTCTACCCCTCAAACTGCGATGAATAATATCCAATAACAACTATAAGCATAAAAAGGCAGCCATAAAAAACAGGTTATTCTACTTGTAATTACTTTTTTATAGTCTGTTCAATCAAATGCATAGAATATTTTTTAAAACAGTTGATTATTTTCAAAATTTATTTTAATATATAGTTATATGGTTTAGAAGATTGATAACAATGTATATAAAGTAATAAAGTATGAAAATTAATAATTCTTTATATGATTCTCAATACTTAATACAAAATATTTTTATTTTATTTTTTCTTAATATTTTTAATTTTTAAAGGTAAACTATGGCAGCTATAACGGGTGATTCAGGCGAGAGTTCCATTTCAGGCACATCAAGCAGTGATAATCTTGTTGGAGGTAGTGGGAATGATATATTAAACGCCGGTGCAGGTAGCGATAGGATTACCGGAGGCAGCGGCGATGATCTTGTTTATCATAATATTACCCAAAATATAGGTTTCACAGATGATTACAAAGTAGGGAGCGGCTATGATACGCTGCAACTTCTTGTCACAAGAAGTCAATATAATGCCATTATATCTTCAAGTATTCTTAGGGATTTTTCAGCCATTGGGCCAAATGAAAAGTTCAATTTCAGTGTATATAATTCTATTTTAGGCTTTAACTTTAATTTAACTATTCAAGGTTTTGAAAAAATTCTCCTGGATTTAAGACCTGAAGCCACTAACGATTTTTATACAGCTAGTGAAGATACATTGGTTAATCTATCTTCCATATTAACTAATGATGATGATGCAATAACAAATGCAGCATCAAAGAAAATTATCTCTGTTCAAAATAATACCGTCCCTAACTCTGATGGATCATTTGACGTAACCACAGCGATGGGTGCTTCCGTCCATGTTAATGCAGACGGCACTTTTAGCTACAATCCGACAAATGCAGCCAATATTCAGTCCCTTTCAGCTGGTCAGATAGGAAATGATTATTTTATTTACAGTATCAAAGAAACCAATTCTTTAACTAATTATACAACAATTACCTCAGCCACTGTAAAAATTGCTGTGACAGGTATGAATGATCTACCTATTGCGCTCAATGATACTGCTTCTGTTTCTGAAAGTCTGGGCCCTACAGTAGCGCCTGATTTGGCAGGCAATGTCCTTGCCAATGACAGCGATATAGATGGTTTAGATATTCTATCAGTCACCTCATTAGCTCCTATGGCGGGAAATTATGGAACCTTGGCCATGCAGTCTGACGGTTCTTGGGCTTATTCATTCAATAATGCATCTTCTGAGGCTTTATCAGTCGGACAAATCGCGTACGATAGCTTTACTTATACTATTTCAGACGGGCATGGAGGCGCGGCATCTGCTATTTTGAAGATTACAATTACCGGCACAAACGATGCTCCTATAGCAACCATTGATTCGGCAGCAGTCGCAGAAAGCTTAGCCCCCAATACAGCAGTCGATTTGTCGGGCAACGTGCTTGCCAATGACAGCGATGTGGATGCATTAGACACGCTTTCGGTCACCTCATTAGCTCCTATGATAGGCTCTTATGGAATGTTAACCATGCAGGCAGATGGGTCTTGGACTTATTCATTCAATAATACTTCTTCCGAAACTTTATCATCCGGCCAAATCGTACACGAGATTTTTAACTATAATATTACTGATGGGAATGGAGGAACCGATACAGCAAAATTAGATATTACTATCACAGGCACAAACGATGCTCCTATAGCCTTTAATGATGGAAATGTTGGATCAACAAATGAAAATGCCAATTTAACAATTTTGGCATCAGCTCTGTTAGGCAATGATAGAGATGTGGATAATGGCAGTATTCTTAGTATTGCTTCTGTATCAGGCGATAGTCATCTTTCCTTAGTAGGCGGAAATATTGTCTTTACTCCTGGCACTGATTTTGATCACTTAGCCCAAGGAGCTTCTCAAACTATCAACTATACATACATCGCAAAAGATCAATTGGGTGCTTTGTCTAATGCAGCTTCAGCTTCATTCACAGTAACAGGTTTGAACGACGCTCCAGTTGCCAATCATGATGGAAATGTAGGTTCTACTAATGAAAATGCCAATTTAACAATTTTGGCATCCTCTCTTTTAGCTAATGATACTGATGTAGACGATGGAAGTATTCTTAACATAGCCTCAATCACAGGGGATAGTCATCTTTCTTTAATAGGAGGAAATATTGTCTTTACTCCTGGCACTGATTTTGACCATTTAGCTCAAGGAGCTTCTCAAACCATCAACTATACATACATTGCAAAAGATCAGTTAGGTGCTTTATCAAATGCAGCTTTCGCTTCATTCACAGTAACAGGTGTTAACGATGCTCCAGTTGCCAAAAATGATGGAAATATAGGCTCTACCAATGAAAATGCCAATTTAACCATTTTGGCACCTTCTCTTTTAGCTAATGATACAGATATAGACGATGGAAGTATACTTAGCATAGCCTCAATCACAGGGGATAGTCATCTTTCTTTAGTAGGCGGCAATGTAGTCTTTACTCCCGGCACAGATTTTGATCATTTAGCCCAAGGCGATTCTCAAACTATCAACTATACATACATTGCAAAAGATCAGTTAGGTGCTTTGTCTAATGCAGCTTCCACTTCGTTCACAGTAACAGGTGTTAATGATGCCCCAGTTGCAAATAATGATGGAAATGGTGCCTCAACTAATGAAAATGCCAATTTAACAATTTTGGCATCCTCTCTTTTAGCTAATGATACTGATGTAGACGATGGAAGTATTCTTAGCATAGCCTCAATCACAGGCGATAGTCATCTTTCCTTAGTAGGCGGCAATGTGGTCTTTACTCCCGGCACTGATTTTGATCACTTAGCTCAAGGAGCTTCTCAAACTATTAACTATACATACATTGCAAAAGATCAGTTAGGTGCTTTGTCTAATGCAGCTTCGGCCTCTATCATTGTAACAGGTTTGAATGATGCCCCAGTTGCTAATCATGATGGAAATGGTGCCTCAACCAATGAAAATGCCAATTTAACAATTTTGGCATCTGCTCTTTTAGCCAATGATAAAGATGTAGACGATGGAAGTGTTCTTAGCATAGCCTCAATTACAGGCGACAGTCATCTTTCTTTAGTAGGGGGCAATATTGTCTTTACTCCCGGTTCAGATTTTGACTATTTAGCTCAGGGTGATTCTCAAACTATCAACTATAGCTATATTGTAAAAGATCAATTAGGTGCTTTGTCAAATATAGCTAATGCCTCTATTACTGTAACAGGTCTTAACGATGCTCCTATTGCAGGATTTGATTTTGTAACTGTTTCAGAAAGCATTGCACCGAATGAGGCAGTTGACTTAACAGGCAATGTCCTTGCCAATGATAGCGATGTGGATGCTTTTGATAGTTTATCAGTTACCCCTTTTAATGCAGTCGGTTCTTATGGAACATTAAATATGCCCGCAAGTGGATTTTGGACGTATGAACTTAACAATACGACCTCTGAATCTCTATCTGAAGGCCAAGAAGCACATGACATCTTTACTTATACTATTTCTGATGGAAAGGGTGGAACTTCGTCAGCTAGTTTAAACATCACAATCATTGGCACTAATGATGCAGCTGTGATTGGGGGCAATGCATTCGGCAGCGTAACTGAAAATGGAACCTCTGTAGCCTCAGGTCAACTTACTGTCACAGATGTTGATACAGGGCAAGCTTCTTTCGTTGCCATACCAGCAGTCTCTGGCAACTATGGCTCTTTCACCATGAATTCAAGCGGGGCCTGGACTTATAACCTCAACAATTCTTTGGCGGCCGTTCAAGCTTTGCCTGCAGGGGCCACTGTCATAGATAACTTCATAATCAAATCTTTGGATGGCACTGCTCGCAACATTGCTATTACAATTAATGGCACCAATGATGGAGCGATTATTGGAGGAAATACATCCGGAGCAGTAAGAGAAGATCTCACTCTGTCAGCGACTGGTCAGCTAACAGTCACAGATGTGGATACAGGCCAAGCTTCCTTTAGCGCGGTGTCTACGAATGGTACTTATGGCTCTTTTTCTATGAATACAAACGGTCTCTGGAGCTATAATCTAAACAACACCTTACCCGCCGTTCAAGCTTTAGCAGCAGGTGCTACCGCCACGGAAACTTTTACAGTTCGTTCCGTTGATAATACGGCCAAAACTATTATTATCTCCATTACTGGCACAAACGATGCAGCAGTAATTGGAGGAAATGCGGTAGGGAGCGTTACAGAAAATGGAACCCTCTCTGGGACAGGTCAATTAACAGTAACAGATGTTGATACCGGACAAGCATCCTTTAGCGCCTTGTCTGCAAATGGTACTTATGGCTCTTTTTCTATGAATACGACAGGCCTTTGGACCTATAATCTTAACAATGCTTCCGCGGCTGTACAGGCCTTAGCTGAAAACGCTACTGTTACGGATACCTTTACAGTGCGTTCTGTTGATGGGACAATGAGAAACGTTGTTATCACCGTGCATGGAACCAATGATGCAGCCGTCATTACAGGAAATGCTGGCGGAAGTGTCGCCGAAGATGGAGCGCTCTTAGCTACAGGGCAGCTAAGCGCAACAGATGTAGACGCGGGGCAAGCTTCCTTTGCTTTATCTTCACAAAATGGTGATTATGGCACTTTTTCCATGAATGCAGCAGGTCAATGGACTTACAATCTCAACAATTCTTTGGAAAGCACTCAAGCCTTAGCTCAAGGAGAAAACGTTACTGACACCTTTACGGTTTCGTCCTTTGATGGAACGGCAACTGAAGACATTGTTATCACAGTTAATGGGACAAATGATGCCCCCATTGCTGTCGAAGATGGACAAGTTGCAATCACAAATGAAAATGCAAATCTTATCATTTCAAAGGATACATTCCTGGATAATGATACTGATGCTGACAATAATTCTGTAATCAGCATTGCTTCCATTTCAGGCACTCATTTTTCTCTGAATGGAGATGGAGATATTGTCTTTACACCGGGAACAGACTTTGATTACTTAAGCGAAGGTGAGACGGCCGTCGTGACTTTTACCTACGTTGCAAAAGATGAGACAGGTGCCCTTTCAGCTCCTGCAACAGCCTCTATCTTGGTTACTGGAACAAATGATGTTGTAGCTCTCACATCCACAACGGACGGACACATCTCTTTACCTGTTTCTCTCGGCAGCCTCTCTACCACAGTACTAAGTGCTTCCAACGTGACAATTTCCGGCTTTTCCGCTCCTTTGTCAGTTGGATCCCTTGATATTCAACCTATGGCTCTTAGCGAAGGTGAAGCTGCTCATTTCTCGATTACGTCGCTTGGTTATTTTAATAATGCATTGGTCGCTGCTCATCCACTGTACCAAAATGACGTACCGGCTCAATTGATTATCAAAACGGATGGGTCCGTCTCTCTGATTAATAACAATACGTTTGACTTCTTACCCTTTGGTAAAACACTTACAGTTAGTTTTGATTATCAAACAGCTACGGGACTTCTATCTGCTAGCTTCAATATTACAGGAACAGATGTGCACGACGTTAACTTTCTTGTATCTGCAGGTACCCTCAGTGGAGGAATCGGCAATGACACCCTCATTGGAAGCCCAGGTAATGATATCCTTAATGGAGATAGTGGCAATGACACTCTAATTGGTGGTCTTGGCAGTAATTTTCTAAACGGTGGTTTGGGATTTAATACAGCTGACTATAGTAATATGACTGTTAATCCGGAGGATTTGGATTTCGTCTTAGATATAGACCTTACCTCAACAGGAGCTCAATTTGTCGGGTATAACTTTGATCGATATGCGTTCCTAGTCACACCTTTTTCAACGTCTCTCGGAATTACTGGAGGCCTATCAACTATACAAAACATTCAAGGAAGCTCTTACAATGATAGTATTATCGGAGATGTACAAAATAATAGGCTGGATGGAGGTGCGGGAGATGATTTTATCAATGGCGGTGCCGGAACTAATATCTTAACCGGTGGAGCCGGAAATGATACAGTCTCTTATGCAAATGCAGAGTGGGCGGTTACAGTAGATCTTAATCCTGTAACTCTCGGTTTCGGAAAGGGGGCTACAGGCTCTTTCGTTACTAATCTTTTAGAAAAAATCAATGACACACTTTCAGGCTTCGAGAATATCATCGGAAGTGATTTTAATGACACTCTTACAGGAGACGGACTAGACAATGTGATCGCCGGTAGTAGAGGTGGTGACACGATTAATGGCGGAGCGGGCAATGATACACTTTATGGAGAAGATTCCTCTTTACCATTATCCTTTGCTTTTGCAGGCAATGACACAATTTATGGGGGGGATGGCAATGATACCATCTACGGCGACTATAAATCTCTTACATTCACTACTGGTGGCAGCGACACAATTTATGGAGAAAGTGGCAATGATATTATCCATGGAGGAGCCGGTAACGACTTAATTGATGGGGGAGAGGGTAATGATATCTTAGACGGCGGAATAGGCGTAGACACCCTTAGTTATGCGCTTTCTAGCGGTGGGGTTTATGTTAATCTTACAATTATGACATCGCCAAATACAACAGGTGGTGCGGAAATAGATACAATTGCCAATTTTGAAAACATCATAGGAAGCGCCTTTGACGATGTTCTCATAGGTAACGACTTAAATAATACCCTAGTTGGCGGCCTTGGCCATGATACAATTTATGGGGGGGGCGGCAATGACACTATTCAGGCAGGAGATGGCAATGATTTTATCGATGCTGGCGAAGGAATTGATTCCATTGATGCCGGTAATGGCGATGACATCATCTTTGCAGGAGCTGGTGATGACATCATTTATATTGGTAATGATGACATCATCGCTGGTGGGTCCGGCCATGACCTCTTAGATGGCGGTACGGGGAGCGATACCTTAAGTTATGAACGCATAAGCACAGGTGTGAATGCAAATTTAGTCCTGATTGCTTTACCTGGAGGAGTAGATTCAATAATAGGATTTGAAAATCTGACAGGAAGCCAATTTGATGATATCCTCACCGGAGATGGACTTGTTAATATTCTACGCGGCTTAGGAGGAAATGACCTAATGTATGGTGGATCCGAAAATGACATTATGGATGGCGGCGATGGCAATGATACGCTTTATGGTGAAGCCGGTAATGAGATGTTGAGCGGCGGCAACGGCGATGACATCTTAGAGGGGGGACTAGGCGACGACATCATAGATGGAGGCAGTGGCAATGATACAGCTAGTTATTCTACAGCATCGTCGCGTGTCACTATAGATTTATCATTAAGCAGTCCACAAAACACCCTTGGCGCGGGAATAGATACACTCGGCAACATAGAAAATCTTATTGGTAGCTCTTTCAATGACACCCTCACAGGTAATGACAACCAAAATAATGTCATTTATGGCGGTGCAGGAAATGACATTATTGACGGTGGATTTGGAAGCGATACACTTTACGGAGGAGATGGTAATGACATTATTAATTCAGGGGATAGCGACGTCGCAGTTGGGTTTAATATCTCAAATAATATTCTGGATGGAGGAGCCGGTAATGATACCTTAATTGCAGGGCTTGGACACGATATTTTAATTGGCGGCGACGGTAATGATATACTTACCGGTTCAAATGGTCTTGCCGGAACAACCATAAGCTACAGCACTGCCTCTACTTCCGTCACTGTCAATTTATCTATTAATGGAGCTCAAAATACAGGCGGTGCAGGAATTGATACTATCGTTTATATTCTCCAAAATTCTGACATTGGCTACGAATCCTCAATTGAAAATATTATAGGAAGTTCCTTTAATGATACCTTAACAGGAAATTTCCGAAATAATATTCTTAATGGCGGCGAAGGAAATGACAATCTAAACGGAGATGGTGGGAATGATACCCTTATTGGGGGTAACGGCAATGATTACTATAACGGTGGAACTGGTATGGATATAGTTAATTTTAGCGGATCTGTGTTAGGCATTAGTGCCAATATTGGATTTGGGGGTGCACAAAATACGGGCGAAGGAATGGATACATTCTATCAAGTTGAAGGTTTGATAGGAAGCAACTATGATGATGTTCTAACAGGCACTTCAGCCGATAATTTTTTCCAAGGATTGGGGGGTGACGACATTATTACGGGCGGTGCAGGAATTGACACCGTAAGTTATGAAGAAGTACCCGGACCTGGTTTTGGCGTAACCGTTGACCTTAGAATACTCACTGCCCAAAATACCGTTCGTGCAGGATTCGATACTCTTTCGGGAATTGAAAATATTATCGGAAGTTCTCGTGGAGATGTTCTTATAGGAAATGACGTAGCCAATGTGATATCAGGAGGGTTTGGTAATGATAGTATCTCTGGTAATGGTGGGAATGATACATTGAGTAGTTACGGTTCAAGCACAATAAATGGTGATGATGGCGATGATATCATCACCGGTTATGGAATATCGCATGGCGGTAATGGTAATGATTTGATCTATGGTAGAGGATCAATGTATGGCGATGCCGGAAATGATATGCTCTATGGATATGGAACGATGGATGGGGGGGCCGGTAATGATTTTTTAACTGCGGATAATTCAAGCAATGCGACCTTGACCGGAGGAGAAGGTGTAGACACCTTTGTCTTTACTGCATTCATAGGTGAATATTTAGAAGGCAACTACACGATCACTGATTTTAGCCTAAATGATCAGATTATTTTTCAAGGAATGCCATCACACGGATTAAATCAATTAAGTAGCCTATTTACATTCGATACTACGACCCTACCAGGCGGAACAATTCTAACTTCGATTGATGACTATGGCAATGTTCAAGGCTCTATTACTTTCAAGGGTGTTAGTTTTTCAAGCTTTTCTGCTCTCGAATCTCTAAATAATACAACCAAGAATGTGCTAACCAATACTTATTATGGTACAAGTGGGGATGATAACCTTCAAGGCAGCCTCCTCTTTAGTGAAGGTATAGGATATGATCTAGGATATCCTGATGTGATTTATGGCGGTGATGGAAATGATATTATCAATACAGGTGATGGCAGTGATATCTTAAGCGGAGGTGCAGGAAGTGATTTGTTCATCTTCCAACCCGATAGTGTTGATGGTACTAATTTTTATTATTTTTCTGATCATGATATTGTGACCGATTTCAATCCAGCTCAAGACCATATAGATATCTACAACCCCGGCGGAAGTACGTCATTGTCCCAATGGGAATTTTCAACGGATTATACTCACAGTAATGTAGGTGGAAGCTCTGCACAAGATACGATAATAAGCTTTGGCTTCGGCGGCGGGCAAATTGTCTTCTACGATGTAACCTTTGATAGCATTGCACCCTATTACATAGGGGGGGTATAGAAACTATTCATTATTGATACCCATTTTGGTTGATAATCAGCTGAAATGGGTGTCAAGTGAAAAATATTTATTTCGATTTGAACACATTTGGATGAAGCTTCAAAAGCTTATAAACTCCTTTTCATATCCCTTCCTCCCCATGATAACTTTTTTTATACACCCATGAATTTCCTTATAGCGCTAATTGGCTTTCTTAATAAGTAGTATAAAATGGATACGCGTTCCCCATATAAAACTGCTGATCCCTTTAAACCCAATTTTGGCGTTTCCTGACTTATCCATTCTGCTTCTGCCTCATAACCAGGAAGCTCTCCTTCAGCTACTTGCACTTCAGGAGAAATAAAAATGATCTTGGCTTGAAATGTTTTTGTAGGAATTGTATTAAGAAAGATACTTACAGGAAGCTTTTTGTCAAAATTAATATTGTCATATTCAGGGATCCAAATTCTTACTTTGGTTTCTTCTTTACTGCTAATTGTCATGATTTTTTCTCCAATCCTAACTGGCTTGCCGCGCCATTCGTCAGGATTGTCCATACTAACAAGCCCATTCAAGGGAGATTTTCCTGTTAATAAATTAATTTGCCTTTTGATAAATTTTAATTCATCTTGGCTTTTTTTAAGCTTAATATTGAGATAACCAAGTTTAGTGGCTTCTTCTGTCATTTCAGTGGCCAAAGCATACGATTGATTGAGTTCTTCTTGTAAAATTTGAACATCTTTCACTGTTGCCTGGAGTTTATGATAGGGTACTTTTTTGTCATATTCGTACAAAATTTGATCTTTTTTAATTTCTTCCCCTGGCCTAACGAGTACTTTTTCAATGATGCCATCTAATGGAGCTGTAAGAACATAAGGATTTATTGCTACAACTTCACACGGGGCCACTATACGTAGGCGCACCGGAATAAGGGTTAAAAGAGCGAGTAATAAAAGAGAAGCTAAACCGATATATTTTTTGTTGAAATAAGTCGATGCTTTTCTCCAAGGTTGATGTTTGAATTTTTTCCAAGCTGTGACATAGGCAGGGGTTAAAAAATCTTTTAATAAAGGGGAAAAATTTTGAAATAATTTCGTCGCTAGATTTGGATCATCGTAAATTTCAAGCCAAAGCCCTAATTCTTCATTCTCAACTTTGAGTGGCAGCCAATAAACTGTTGATGCTCTTAAAGATTGTAAATAATCCCAGTCTTTTAAGGAGCTAAAATCCTCTGGCGTCAATAGGCGCGCTTCTTGATAATTTTTTAATTCTTGAATGGCTCGTCTTAGACGAGTTGTGACTTCGGTTTGTGAATTTAAATCTGTAAGCCCCGAAACTCCAAGAATTTTTACTTTTTCTTTCTGTTTACTAAATAAAATTGCCCGATCGTATTTCATGACCTGAAATGTGTCATTTACCATAATAAAAATGAGATTTTGAAGCTTTTCTGCATTGATCGCTTTTAAAGTAATGCGATGCAAGGCTATCCAGACATTTTGGATTTGCTTTTGTTTAGCTTCTTCAGCGCTTTGATTGGAAACGGGTGGTGTCATTTTATTTTGATTTGTTTAATTAACATTCGAGTAGCAAAAATTCATGTCTATATCTGGGCTTTACAAAAGATTAAGAACACATTCTATATAAAAATCACTTTACCTAAATGGGCCAAAAAAAATAAGAGAAAATACGATTAATTTTTCTTTCAATTTTTGGAAAAAAGAATTTAGATAGGCATTAAGTTGAAACCAAGTGGGATTAGAAATTATGTCTACCTTGATTTCTTTTGCGAGAAGAACAAATAGAAAAATGGATATATGCAACCTGAAGCCCCACTACCTCTCAAACTTCCTCCTTTTAGAAAGGACTTAAAAATTTATGCGGGCCCTTATGAAAGTGATGGTACCCCCACCTATAATATCCACGATCCAGTAAAAGGTATCTTTGTCAAAATTTCTTGGAAAGAATATTTGCTCATTAGAAATTTTCCTGGAAATATGACTGCGGAAGAACTTGCAGAAAAAATTTCTAACAACTTTCCTTTTAAAATTACTGCAAAAGATGTCAATGAATTTTTCACACAAGCCTTTATGCTCGGATTACTTAATATTCCTGTTGAAGGCAACACTGCTAATGAAATTTATTTAAAAAAAAAGCAAACATGGTTTCAATTTTTTTCACAAAATTTATTTTTTCTTAAAATCCCTTTATTTCAGCCCAATGATTTTTTAACCCGCACTCTTCCTTATGTTAAATTTTTGGGCTCAAAACCGGCTATTTTATTTTACATATTGATTATTTTTTTCAGCTCAGTTCTCCTCTTAAATCGCTTTGACGAATTTCTTAACACCTTTACCTATTCTTTTACTCTACAAAACTTATTATTTCTTGGAATTGTTATCTCATTTGTTAAATGTGTTCATGAACTTTCTCATGCCTATGTTGCCAAAAGTTTTGGTCTTTTTATCCCGACAATTGGGATTGGTTTTCTTTTCTTTATGCCTCTTCTCTATACCGATGTCACTGAAAGTTGGAAGTTGATGCAGAGAAAGCAACGTTTTTGGATTTCAATCGCAGGTATTGTTTCAGAACTTATTTTAGCAGGTCTTGCCACATTTGGTTGGATTATGGCCTCCTCCGGTTTAATTAAAAGCCTTTTTTTTCTGCTGGCCTCAACCACCTGGTTTAGCTCTCTTCTTATTAATAGCAATCCGTTTATTAGGTTTGATGGGTATTACATTCTTTCTGATTTAAGCGGTATTGACAATTTGATGCAGCGTAGCTTTAGTTATACACGTTGGATGATGCATCGGTATATGTTCGGAATTAATGAAGCTTGCCCCGAGGAAAAAATATCACAAAAACGTGCCTTAGGGTTTATTCTTTATGCAATTTTTACCATCATCTACAGATTTTTCATGTATACGGCAATCGTTTATATTGTATACCATAGTTTTACGAAAGTAATAGGACTATTTCTTTTTCTAACAGAAATTTTAATATTAGTTTTGTTACCTATAAACTATGAGATAAAAGAACTTTTTAAACGAAGGGATAAAATGACATTTAAGTTTAGCTCAGTGATGAGTGCCTTTTTATTCTTACTTTTTGCTGGTTGGTTCTGTTTTCCATTTCCACATGACATACAATTTGATGGGGTCATTGTTCCAAAAGATAAACAGCTCATTTATTCCACAGAAAGTGGAAAAATTGAAAAAGTCTTGGTCAAAATGGGTCAAAAAGTTACTCCAGGAAAGCCTTTAATGCGTATTCAGTCCGAAATCCTGGATCATGACTTGATTAATACACAATACGATCAAGAGATAGCAAAAAATGAACTTTTATTTTTAACTTCCACTCGTGAAAATGAAAGCTTAATTTCAAAAAAGGTAGCTGAATTAGATTATCTCGAGGAATTACTTTTAGGCTTTAGAAAAAGAAAAGACAAACTCGATATTAGAGCTGAAGTGAAGGGAGAAATTGTTAACTGGGATACTAAGCTTAAACCTGGTCAATATGTGTTTGAAAAGCAAATATTTGGAAGTATTGCTGACCCACACATAAACGAAGTCATTGCCTTTGCATCTGAAACGGATGTTGATCATTTAAGAATAGGTCAATCCGCTAAGGTTTTTTTTCAAAGTTCATCATTAAAAATTATTGAAGCAGAAATTACTCATATCGATCATAAGCGTATCAATGAACTTATTTATCCTAGCTTAGCCTCAATTTATGGAGGGCCATTAGCTGTTGTTCATCAAAAAACAGGGTCGCAGACAAATGTCATTTTGCATGATAGTTACTTTCAAATTACGTTAGCTTTCAAGGAGCCTCAAGAAAATTTAAATTTAGGGTCAAACGTGGAAGTTAAAACGCGAGGGCCCTGGCGTTCTTATTTTCTTGAATCAATTAAATATGTCATTCGTGTCTTAACGCAGGAAAGTTCTTTTTGAAAGCAGAAGCGGCTATAATTAAGCAATTAGATGTTACCAAAATAGATTCCTATAATCCAAAAAAGATTCGCAAAGACAGCAGCGGTTTTCTAAATATGTAATAAAATAAAGACACCCTTTCGCCATAAAGAACCGCCGATCCTTTTAATCCTAATTTTGGAGCTTCTTCCGGATTATTCCAATAGGCCTCCGCCAGAAAGCTGGGGACCTGCCCCTCCTCAACTTTGACTATCGGTGCAATAAACCCTAAGTTTGCCCGAAATGTTTTATCGGGAATGCTATTCAGGATTATTTTGATTAGCTTCTCGCTTGAAAAATCCACATAATCACGTTCGGGAATCCATATTTTCACTTTAGTTTTTCCCGGATCGCTTAAGGTCATGATCTTTTCACCGATTTTAACCTGCTTCCCGCGCCAATCATCTGGAAATGTAACTTCAACTATTCCTGTAAAAGGGGCCTTGATCGTCAATAATGAAATTTGATTTTTAAGGAAATTCATTTGACTTTGTGTTTTACGCAATTTAGCGTTCAATGGCGCTAGCTGCGAAACCTCCTTGATGTCATTTATCCCGCCGGCATAAATGCTATCTATTTCCGATTGAATGATCTCCCTTTCCTTTTCCGCTATTTTATACTCTTGAGATGGGATTCGCGGGTCATATTTAACGAGAGGAGCGGACTTCTTTACTTCCTCGCCAGGTTTGACCAAAATTCTCTCTATAATGCCGTCTAAAGGGGCATTGATCACGTAGGGATCTAAAGCAACGACCTCGCAGGGGGCGACAATACGTAATTGAACCGGGATTAAAAATAGAGAGGCGAGTAGAAGCGTTGAAAAAAGCGCTAAACGCTTCTTATTTATAAGAGAGGAAAAACGGCCAAATGAATAGGATTTATATTTATTTTGAAAAGCCGTACTTAAGCCAGGCAGCAAAAATTCTTTGATTAAACCTTCGCTATAGGTCAATTCCTTAAAACTTTGCTGAGAGGTATCCCAGCTTTCCATCCACAGAGCAGCTAAAACATTCTCTTTCACTGGCATTGAAAGCCAATAGACTTTACTCGGATTTTCTGATTGGTATGTGTCCCATTGATTGATAGCTTGCGGTATATCATCCTGGCTGATAAATCTCGAATTTTGTGGGTCTTGGATAGAGGAAGCAATATTCAATATTTCGGTAAGCCTCTCTCCTTCCTTTTTAACAGAAGTTTGCCCTGATACATTCTTAATGCGGTATTTTTTATTTTCAATGAGAAATAGAATTGCCCGGTCAAATTTAACTAATTGATAAATATCGTTTGTGATTATAAAACAAAGTTGTTCTAGGTTATTAGTCTTTATTGACTTAATATTAAGCTTATTTATTATCCCCATCTGTTTAAAAATAAATTCGAAACCGCTGCTATCTGCCACTTTAATGCCTAATTTGCTGAAAAAATAGTGTGATTTTTAGTATTTCAAAACTTAAAAAAGGATATTTAAGAATTAATCTTTTCAGTCTATATATTATTTTTTGTGACAAAACACAACCCCAATTTTTAAAAATGATCCTCCCTCCATTCAGACGAGATTTAAAAATTTATGCGGGCCCGCACGAAAGCGACGGTTCTCCCACTTATAATCTCTATGATCCCCTCAAAGGGCAGTATTATAAATTTAGCTGGAAAGAGGGGTTGGTTTTAAAATTTTTTAGGGCGGGAATGGAGGATGAAGAACTATTAAAAAAAATTAATGAACAGTTTCCTGTGAACCTAGCAATCGAGGATATAAGGAATTTTTTTTCGCAAGCAGCCCATTTAGGTCTTTTGACTGTACCTGTTGAGGGTGAGCGTCTATACGAACAGAAAGTAATGCGAAAGCAAAGTATGTTAATGTGGCTGGTCCATAATTATCTTTTTTTAAAAGTTCCTCTTTTAAATCCTGATCATTTTTTAAAAAAAACCCTTCCCTACGTTAAATTTCTGGGATCTAAGCCAGCCCTTTTCATGTATGGCTTAATTTCAGTCAGTGGTTTTCTGCTTATTTTGTTACATCTGGAAAAATTCTGGAATACTATCACTTACTTTTTTAGCTTTGAGGGATTTATAGCTTATGCCTTAGCGATTAGCATTGTTAAACTTATTCACGAATTTTCGCATGCTTACGTCGCTAAAAGGTTTGGCATACATGTTCCTTCCATGGGCGTCGCTCTGCTGGTACTGCTTCCGGTCTTGTTTACCGATGTCACTGAAGGGTGGAGGCTTAAAAGTCGCAAAGAGAGATTTTTCATTTCTTTTGCAGGGGTTGCATCGGAACTTGTGCTTGCAGGATTGGCGACTTATGGTTGGTTATTGACCCAACCGGGCACACTGCAATCAGTTTTTTTTATTTTAGCCTCTATAAGCTGGACGACTTCCCTTTTGATCAACATTAACCCCGCAGTTCGTTTTGATGGATATTACATTGCCTGCGATCTAACGGGCATTGACAATCTCATGCCTCGTGCTTTCCAGGTTACCCGCTGGAAGATGCATGAATGGCTGCTTGGTATCAAGTCTCCACCGCCTGAAGATAACCTGACAACGCAAAGGACGGCGGGATTTATTTTTTATACAATCTATACCATTATTTATAGGTTTTTTCTCTATACAGCAATTGCTCTGTTTGTCTATTACGAATTTACCAAGATTATAGGCATCCTTCTTTTTGCCTTTGAAATAGCGATTTTTTTTGTATGGCCCGTTGTTTGGGAGATTTCCGCCATGATGAAGCTTAGAAGTCAACTTACCTGGAATATCAGAAGTATAATTTTTTCAACTTTAACAGTTCTTGCGTTACTGTGGTTTGTTCTGCCGCTTTCCCATGCGCTAACCTTTCCAGCGGTCCTTATTCCTGATGAAGAGCAAATTGTCTATGCCCCGCTGCCTTCGCAAGTCCTTGCTGTGCATATTAAACAAGGAGAAAAGGTGAAAAAAGGGGCACCTTTGATTGAATTAAAATCCTTATCCCTAATGAATAAGCAAACAGAAAGTCTCATCGAGCAGGAAAGAATACAAAACGAAATATTGATTCATGAAATTGAAGAATTTCAAGAAAAGGGTTTTGCCAAATCACAATCTGAGCTTAAAAAAGAAAAAGAAAACTACAATACACTTCAAGAAATTGTAAAAAATCTTTCAAGCCGTGCAGTTATTAACGGAGAAGTTGTCTATATCGATCCTGAATTAAGGATTGGAAAATATCTACACGCTAACTATGAAATAGCAGTCATTGCCAAACGGGATAAAATGTTTGCACTTTCATTTGTTAATGAAAATAACATTGAAAATTTAAGTCTTTCGCAGCCTGTTAAACTATATGCCAATAATTCTTTTGAAACAATGCATGGAAAAATCATTTCTATTGAAAAATCCCGCAGTTCAGATTTATATTTTCCTGCTTTAGCCTCTTTATATCAGGGCCCCTTAGCGGTATTGCCAAAAACTCAAAGCGAAGGGCTTAAAATCATTGAAAGTTTCTATACCATTCTTATTGAGATTGATTCTCCTTCTACTAACACCATTGGTGCCTCTTATACAATGTGGACAAAGGGGCCTCCAAAATCTTATTTAATTGAATTGTTTAAATTTCTTTATCAAGTTTTGCTTAAAGAAAGCTCCTTTTAGCCTATGTTTTAGGTTTATCTCAAATTCAGATTAGCGAATTTATTTGCAAAATTATTCGAAAGATAATAAAAAAAAATTTACCACTTATTTAAAAAAAAGGCCAGTTTATGTCACAATCCCAACTTGAGCTAATGGAAAAAACTTTTAAAAGAATTTTTGCAATGCCAATTTCAAAAATGACATTAAGGGAAGTGCAGGATGCAATAAGAAATATATTTAAGGAAGATGCAAATAGTACAAATTCGGTTTATGCTTCCCTTTTATCAGGAGAAATCGATACCAAGTTAAGCTCAAATGGGCAGTTGAAGGAATTGGAAAAAATAATTGAAAATTATTCACCCAGTGTACGTTTGGCCAAAGAAGTAGCCGAAATGGGAGAATTCATGAACAGTTTCAGTTGCGATTTCATTCAACAGGGCAATCAGGTTTTCTTTGGAAATCGCATGAGAAGATTGGACGGACAGGAATATTATTTTCTCTCAGCACCAGAAACAAATATTCGATTAGCACACATGTTTATCAATCGTTTGAGAGACTTAAAAAAGGCCTCTCAAGGAACATTAAATATAGATCAAAATCTTAGAAATGAGCTGGATAGCATAAAAGCAGACATAGATTTATTTTTAGAAAACTAATGAAGAATTTAACACAAAGACACTAAGTCACAAAGACACTAAGGTAATAAAAAGAAACAATCTAAAAGCAGATCTTAGTGTCTTTGATCTTTTGTGCATTAGTGTTTAATTTGTTTTACTCTCTTTTATTGGGAAAAATCCATTCCTCCAATGCTTGTGAGCCCTAAGGTAGTCAAATCTGCGAAGGGCCGGTTTTGACCATTATCACCTGTAATTCCATAAGCAAGCACATCTTCGTTATCATCCAGGGCAATCATTGTATTGGTATACGCATCATAAGCCATGGCGGTAAAGTGAACAGGCGCTCCCATGCCGCCGTTTTGATTATTGTCCACAACCGAAAGGATGGATGCATTTTGGGTGCTGATTTTATAGGTTTGATCGGTATAATTATCTGTGACAAAAAGGTTTCCGAATTTGTCAAACTTCAAATCTTCGGTAATCGAAGATTTTCCCGGTTTGGTTATCATCCCTATATATTTTAGTACACGACCGTCAGTTTTGCTGATGATGATCAGACTGTCCTGCCCGGCTCCAGTACTATTAGCCCTTTTTTGAATGGCATATAGGTCACCTGAAAGGGGATTAATTGCTAGGCCAGTGATCGCCTGTCCAATAGGCACATTGACAAGTCCAAGCAGAGTGACATTATTTGAACCGCCTACGACCATTCTGGTGATGTCCACCATCCCAAGCACATCTCTTCCATGAAGGGTGCTTCCTGGAGCATTGTAACTATTAATGACAAAGTAGCCTTTTGTCCCTTGCAAGGCAAAGGACTCGATGCTTCCCTTAATTGCGATTCCATTCACCTTTAATACGCCATAATCCTTAAATGTCGCTGCTGCATTAGTATAGTCGCCGATTGAGAATAATTGATTATCCGCTCTGTCGATCCCCCACAATCTTGGTTTAACAAAAACGTTCAGGTTAGTCGATCGTGAAGCGATAGAACCATTTTCAGCTTCGATGGATTTGACAAAAACCTGTAGCGTTAACGGACCGTCAAAGGTAAGCGGAGTTTTGATGGTCAATCCATTTAAGGCAGTCATGTCAGTGCCTGGAGTTATTCCAGTACGTACCCAAATTCCACCCCCGGCATTAACAAAGCCGTTAGAAAGGACAGCCCCTATAGGTACTCCACTAATCCTAATCGTCAAGGACTCAGATCCATCCCTGTCCACTAATAGAGAGGAGATATTTAAGGGAATGGGCACATTATCAAGGCCGACAGCATCTGCAACAGTCAAGGTTGGGAGATCAGCGACGGCATTAACTTTAACAGCTAAAAGTTTAGTGACCGAAGCTGTTGCATTATTATTGCTTTCTGTGGATATGGCTTTAACAGTTAATGTGAAGTCATTTGCATTATGTAAAGCGGGTATAATTTTAAGCCCGTTCAATTGGGCAGGAGTTAACAGCCAATTTCCACCACCCAAATTAATGCCAGCTGTAAGGAGAGCCCCGGAAGGAACATTGGAAATATGGATAGTTAATGCTTCAGAACCGTCGGTGTCAACCAAAGATGAACTGATGTTTAAAGGGATCGCTGTATCTTCATTGCCTATAGCATTGATAACAGTCAAATTAGGCAGATCGGCTACGGCATTGATTTTAACACCTAAAAATTTAGTGACTGACGCCGTTGAATTATTACTGTTTTCAGTGGATATGGCTTTAACTGTCAATGTAAAATCATTTGCGTAATGTAATGCGGGTATGAGTTTAAGCCCGTTCAATTGAGCAGGAGTTAAGAGCCAATTTCCACCGCCAAGGTTAATGCCAGCAGTGAGGAGAGCCCCGGCAGGAACATTGCCAATATGGATAGCTAATGCTTCAGAACCGTCGCTATCAACCAAAGACGAACTAATGTTTAAAGGAATCGCTGTATCTTCATTGCCTATTGCGTTGACAACAGTCAAATTAGGCGCATTGGCCACAGCATTGAGATCGACAAAAATAGACTGTGTGACTGAAGCTGTATCATTATTGGCTTCGGTAGAAGTGGCCTTGACTGTCAATGTAAAATCAGTATTGCTATTTGCTGCAGGAGTGATTGTAAGGCCAGCTAGCTCTTCAGAGCTCAATTGCCAGTGCCCTCCGCCCAAGTTAACTCCAGCGGATAATGAAGCACCCGAAGGAACGCCCGTAATATCGATAACGAGTGATTCAGAACCATCTATATCATTCAAAGAGGCAGCAATGTTTAAGGGGATCGCAGCATTTTCCTTGCCTGCAGCAGACGCATCAACGGCCAAATTGGGTACATTGGCCACAGCCGTCAGATCGATAAATATAGATTGTGTGACTGAAGCAATAGCATTATTGCTTGATTCTGTGGAGGTAGCCTTAACAGTCAAATTAAAATCATTTCCGCTATTTAATGCAGGAGTGATGGTAAGGCCTACAAGGTCTTCAGAGCTCAATTGCCAATGCCCTCCGCCCAAGTTTATTCCTGCTGATAGAGTCGCCCCCGTAGGGACGCCCGTTATATCGATAACTAAACTTTCAGATCCATCTACATCATTTAAAGAGGCAGCAATATTTAAGGGGATTGCAGTATTTTCATTGCCGGAAGAAGAAGCAGCAACTGCTAAATTAGGAGCATTGGCCACAGCATTAACATCGACGGAAATAGACTGTATGACTGAAGCTGTATCATTGTTGGCTTCTGTAGAAGTAGCTTTAACTGTCAAAGTAAAATCAGTACTGCTATTTAATGCTGGAGTGATGGTGAGGCCAGTAAGATTTTCTGAATTCAACTGCCAATGCCCTCCGCCGAGGTTTGTACCTGCGGAAAGGCTAGCTCCTGAAGGAACGCCCGTTATATCGATAACTAAAGTTTCTGAGCCATCTAAATCATTTAATGAGGCGGTAATATTTAAAGGGATTGCAGTATTTTCATTGCCTGCAGCAGAAGCATCTACTATTAAATTTGGGGCGTTAGCCAGAGCATTGAGATCAACAAAAATAGACTGTGTGACTGAAGCTGTATCATTATTGGCTTCTGTAGAAGTAGCCTTAACAGTCAAAGTAAAATCTGTACTGCTATTTAAAGCAGGCGTGATGGTTAGGCCTGCAAGATGCTCGGTATTTAATTTCCAGTGCCCTCCTCCAAGGTTTGTACCAGCTGAAAGGATAGCACCTAAAGGGACGCCCATAATGTCGATCACTAGAGTTTCAGATCCATCTAAATCAATTAATGAAGCAGCAATATTCAGTGAAATGGCAGTATTTTCATTGCCTGCAGCGTTGGGATCGACAGAAAGATTTGGGAAGGCAGCGCCTGCATCAAAGTTTGAAAATTCAGAGGTACTTCCTGATGAACTCGTTGCTGTTGCAGAATAAGTATAAGAGGGAAGGGGAGTGGCAAGAGGCGCGAAGGTAAATGAAAAGAAAGTGTCCACTGAAGCACTTGTTACTGTAATGGCCTGAGACCCTAAATAGAACTTGCCTTCTCCATATCCTGTAGCATCTGGAGTAGGATTAGCAAAAAATTCCAAGGTGTACGTTCCTGGCTGTGCATTGAGCTTACCTGTAAAGGTTACCATGCCTTCGCTATAGGACGCTGAGGAGAGGATAGGAAAGTTTTGTATGCCATCATTATCGCCACTATCATTTAGGGAGACACCTGAGGTACCAAGATCTATTCCTAAAGATCCATTACCAAAGATATGATTCATTGAAATAAGATTATTATTTGCCCCTGAAATAATGAGAATTCCTTGGTTTGTATTTCCTACTGCAAGAGTGCCAGTTTTATCAAGCCCAATAATATTGCCTTTAATTAGATTGTTAGTAGCTGAAACATTATTTAAGAAGATGCCTGCGCCATTATTTCCTGAAATGACATTGCCTTCTCCTGCAAGAATTCCTCCCACGATATTGTTTGAAGAGACAATTTCAATGCCAGAAGTTGTATTCCCCAGATCAATAGTTCCGGTTTTGTCTAAGCCAATGATATTGCCCTTCACTATATTCCCTGACACTAAAATAAAAATACCGGTTCCATTTCCCGAGATGATATTCCCTTCACCGGGTGCATTTCCGCCTAAAATATTGTTCGAAGAATTGAGTGATACTCCAATTACATTATTTTTTACAATTGCAGTACCAGAAATATTTAAACCGATTATATTTCCTCTAATTAGATTGTTTTGAGCATTTGTACTTGTCACTATACCTCTATCATCATTTCCTGATATGATATTACCTTCTCCGAATGCGCTTCCTCCAATCAAATTATTATTTGAACCTTGTATGAATATACCATCGGCACGATTGCCTCTATCCAAAGTGCCAGAAATGTCTAAACCGATAATATTGCCTAATACCAGGTTGCCACCCCCCCCGAATTGTATTAATAACCCATGTCTAAGATTTCCTGACAAAATGTTGCCTTCACCAGCACCGCTACCACCAATAATATTGTTAGCTGATTGAATTAAAATACCATCAACGGAATTGCCAAGAATAACAGTTCCACTGATATCCAATCCAATGATATTGCCTTTAACAATATTATTTTTAGCTACCTCTCTGGTAATAAATATACCAATATTATTATTACCTGAAATGATATTGCCTTCACCTGGAAGAGCCCCTCCAATGATATTATTCCCGGCTAAGATCTCAATGCCGTAAGTTACATTTCCCAGGTCAATTGTCCCTGTTTTGTCTAAGCCTATAATATTTCCTTTAACTATATTTCCTGTCCCTGGAATAGTAACGCCGGTTCCATTTCCCGATATAATATTTCTTTCACCGGCTGCATTGCCGCCTAAAATATTGTTATTGGAATTGAGCGATACACCAATTGAATTATTACCTATTATGGCAGTACCAAATAAATTCAATCCTATGATATTCCCTTTGATAATATTATTCGTAGCAGTTGAAACTGTCACAATCCCTCGACCGTTATTTCCGGAAATGATATTACCTTGTCCGGTAGCGCCTCCCCCTATTATATTATTATTTGAGTCCTGAATATAGATCCCATCTCTAGAATTGCCCCTGTCTGAAGTACCCGTAATGTCTAAACCAATAATATTTCCTAAAATGACATTGCTACCGGCTCCACCGAGTATTACTATGCCATATTCATTTCCTGAAATAACATTACCTTCTCCAACACCGCTACCGCCAATAATATTGTTGGCTGTTTGAATTGATATACCATGATAAAAATTTCCTAAAGCAACAGTTCCACTGATATTTAATCCGATAATATTGCCTTTAACTATATTCCCCGCATTGGCTAGAAAAATGCCTGTTCCATTTCCCGAAATAATATTTCTTTCACCTGGTTCACTTCCACCTAAAATATTGTTTGGAGAATTGAGCGATACCCCAATGGAATTATTACCTATTATGACAGTACCAAATCTATTTAATCCGATGATATTCCCTTTGATAATATTATTTGTAGCAGTTGAAACTGTCACAATCCCGCGATCATTATTTCCTGAAATAACATTACCTTGTCCAGAAGCGCCTCCCCCTATTATATTATTATTTGAGTCCTGAATATAGATCCCATCTCTAGAATTGCCCCTGTCTGAAGTACCCGTAATGTCTAAACCAATAATATTTCCTAAAATGACATTGCTACCGACTCCACCGAGTATTACTATGCCATATTCATTTCCTGAAATAACATTGCCTTCTCCAGTACCGCTACCGCCAATAATATTGTTGGCTGTTTGAATTGATATACCATGATAAAAATTTCCTAGAGCAACAGTTCCACTGATATCCAATCCAATGATATTGCCCGAAATCCAGTTTGACCCGCTGCCATTAGTAATTGAAATTCCATTTGAAGAAAAAGAGTTAATTACCAACCCATGGACCTCGCTGCCTGAACTCCCTGACCCGGATAAAGTTAATCCCGAAGTGCCAGCAGGAGCAGACCCTCCTTTGATCTCAATCAATAAAAGCGCACTCGTGCTAGCAGTTCCAATAGCGGATCCGGCTTGGCTGTAACCATCAATAATAGTTTGATCTATAAGCGTTGGCAAAGCGGTTAGTGGTTTGATCGTATATCCATTTTGGCCACCATTAATAAAATCGGGCGTACCGGTAATATTAAAGGTAATAGTGTCGGTACCCGGAGCGAGATTAGCATCTGTGATTGCCTGTCTTAAAGTACCAGCTCCTGAATCTGCTTGACTAATGACTGTAAAAGTAGCTAAAGAATCATGCCAACGAGAAATTTTGCCCGCGTCAAAGTAATAGGACGCGTCGATACCGCCTTTTTCTAAAATCCAATCGGAGGCAGCTGCATCAGAAGCATTGCCGCTCAAGTCTGAGGAGGCAGCAACAAAAATATTTTTGCCTGAGCTATCAAGGAGGGCGTCGATCGTGTCGGCAACATTTGAAGAGAATTGGGATAAGTTACAAGAGAGGAGATCAACGCGGCCGCCGTCTTTGACGAGCGAACCAACGCTTCCCCAAAATTGTTTCATTGCAGCGTCCGATAAGCTTGCAGAATCAACTACCATCGAATTTGTTAAGTTAAAGCGTTCGGCTTGTCCATGATTTGCAAAAGCGATCGAGTCTGCCAGACGCCCATTCAATTTAGCAGAGACAGCAGTCAAAATATCCGTTAAAGAAGCATTTTGTGCATCATATACAATTGTTTCGACATTGGAAGCATTCACGAAAGTATTTAAATCATCGATGGCTGAGGAGACAAGCATCAGATGGACGCCATCGGATGAGTCTACCGCGGGAGCTTCCGGGTTAAGGAAATCTGCAAGATCGCCCGCTCTATCATAAGCTAGAGGAGCCGTATCAGACATTAGTGAAGCAATGATGGCTGCATCAAGGACAATTCTTTCCTCTAAAGGGAGGAATCTCAGATTATTAATCATAAAACCGTCCACTTATAAATTATAAAGGTTTTATATTAAATGAAATCCCTCGAAATCTTAAATCCAGCCAAATATGATTTAAATTTAATATCCCTATTTATAATTATCGAATAAATTCTTTAATATTGCAACAATAACTAATAATTTTTAATACCAATATTATTGATGTATTATTATTAAACATCGCTACAAAGCCGACCGCCTGTAAAAATATTTACCTATTCCTAATAGTGTGGTATAATTAAACTTCTATAATTGAACGCGTGAGACAAAACTATGCACAAGCGGCTGCCTATTGGGGTGAGTGATTTCAAGAAAGTTATTGAATATGATTATGCCTACATCGATAAAACTCTTTTCATTCAAGAACTCATCGAACATGGCACAGAGGTCGCCCTCATTCCGCGCCTGCGTCGTTTTGGAAAAACATTGAATCTTTCAATGTTGCGCTATTTCTTTGAGAAAGGAAAAGAAGATACAAGCTATCTCTTTAAGAATTTGAAGATTTGGCAAATTGAGAAATATAGAGACCTTCAGGGGCAATTTCCGGTCATCTTTATTTCATTAAAAGATGTTAAACATGATTCATGGAATAAAACTTTTTCCTCTCTTCGAGAACTCATAGCAGCAGAATATGAGCGTCATAATTATCTTTTAGAAGGCAATAGTTTGACCGTAAAAGAAAAAATGTTGTATCACAAAATCGTTTTTGAAGAGGATGGAGAAACCCTTATTGAAAAAAGTCTACTGCTACTTTCAGAATGGTTATACCGGTATCATCACAAGCGAGTAGTCCTTCTCATTGACGAGTATGACACTCCTGCACATGCTGCCTACATAGGAAAATATTACGATACGTTGATTGGTTTTCTGCGTAATTGGCTCTCGGCAGGCTTAAAAGACAACCTTTACTTAGAACGAGGCGTATTAACAGGGATTTTACGGATTGCGAAAGAAAGTATCTTTTCAGGATTAAACAATATTAGTACTTTTACGATTTTACATGATACATTCAGTGATAAATTTGGTTTACTTGAGTCCGAAGTCAAACAACTTTTGGACGAGTATGGTCTTTCTGAGAAGTTATCTGACGTGAGAAAATGGTACAACGGATACCGCATTGGCTCGTGTACAAATATTTACAATCCCTGGTCTGTTTTAAACTGTATTGCCAATAAGGGGGCTCTTGAACCTTACTGGGTGAATACAAGCGAAAATGCCCTGATAAAGCAGCTGATCGCACAAGGGACAGATGACTTTAAAGCAGATATGGAGCAGCTCCTGAAAGGAGGTATCATTGAAAAAAATATTGAAGATGGCATTGTCTTTTCACAGCTTTCACAAAGCCCTATCGCTGTTTGGTCTTTACTTCTCTTTTGCGGATATTTAACCCTCGATCAGAAGCCCTCTTATGGGGCTCCTTGTCATTTACGTATTCCTAATAAGGAAGTTAGTGAATTGTACAGATCGATAATTATTGATTGGTTTGAAAAAAGCATCCATGAGCATAAATATCACATGCTTCTCAATAGCTTGATCACTGGGGATATTGACACCTTTTCTCAGCTCTTTCAAGAGTTTATGATTTCCTCAGTCAGTGTATTTGATGTCCCCTCAGCTGAATCAGAAAAAATTTATCACGGATTTATTTTAGGAATGCTGATAGGTTTGAGGGATCGCTATGAGATTAAATCCAATCGAGAAAGCGGCCTTGGTAGGTATGACGTTTTACTTATCCCTAAAAATCCTAATGATCTCGGAATTGTTATGGAATTTAAAAAAATCGGCAGGTTCGAAAAAACTACATTAGAAGCAGCTGTAGAATCTGCCCTCAAACAAATCGAAGATAAGCAATATGCGCAAGAGTTAATCGACCGTGGAATTCAGCGCATTTTATATTTAGGCTTTGCTTTCGAAGGCAAAGAAGTTCTGATTCGCTCAAAATTTAGATAAATGCTGAAAAAAAGGGAGCTAGCTCTATTAACCTATGTTTTGGGTTTCTCTCCTCGATATTAAGGAAATCTCACGTCCAATCTTTACTACTTCCCTCTTCAAGCATATCAATTTATTATTCATTTTCAGAGAAAAAGGTCGAATCTACGCACGATACCCATTACTTTCAATGAGATAACCCAAGACTCCGGTTATTACGGTTCCTTTTGGGGTGTAAGGTCAAGTTCCAAATAGCTTTCCATGCCGGGAATGATGGTTTCCTCGAAATTATCAATTTCGGCTTCTAAATTGATAGTCAGGCTCACAGGATTAATTTTGGCCCCTTTCCGGATCAGTTTGGCCGGAAAGACTTTATTTAGGGCCTTTATATGGATGGGAATGGTTTTACCAAGAGTAAAACGTGGCAGCATGGACGCAGGAATGTAAAATTTAGCAATAATATACCGATCATTGAAAATTTCCATCATGGCCTTCTGCCTCGCAGGCCGTTCATATTCCCTTACATTGAGGCTGCCGATTTTTCCATCAAAAGGAGCAATAATCACGGTAGATTGCAGATTTTTTTTGGCTTCATCTAAAGCGCTTTGGGCAGTGGCTAAATTAAGTTCGACTTGAAGAAGATCCAGCGTTGAGATCAATTTGTCTTTATGGAGGCTTTCTTTGATTTTCAAATCTTCTTTTGCCAATTCAACATTTTTTAAACCTTTTTTTACCTGGGAAATATAATAAAAGTTATTCATTTTGAGCAAAAGGTCTCCCTTCTTAAACTTTTGACCAAGCTTAAAAGGAATCGTGGTAATTTCTTCGAAAATTTCAGGAAATATTTCTGCCCTTTCCAAAGGATCTAAAATTACGGTAATTTTTATTACCGGTTTTTCTTCAGCCGGTAGTTCGGATTCATCTAATTCATTTTCTAGATCGTCTTGAGCGACCAAAAGGGGGGAAAAGAAGGTGATTGCGATTAGCAAGGCTGCAAGGAGTTTTAAATGCATGGTTCGGAGTCCTCTAATGTTTGTTCTTCTTCCTCTTCTGAATATTCTAATAATTCTTCCTCAACTAAACCAGTTTCCTCCAGGATGGAAGGTTCAGGTTTAAGCCCATATTTTTCAGTAAAATATCTAGGGATGCCGATAGTATTGCTGAGCTGTTCAAGGTTTCCCATCACTTCAACATAAAAAAGGTTCATTTGGGTTTCGGCAAATAATAAATCCGCGAGAGGAAAGACATACTCTAAATCCCCAATAGCATCCAGTTTCTTTTTTGCCTCAGCAAGGTTAAAGCTGTTTCTTTTTGCTTCCCAGTAAATCCTGGCATCCTTAAAACGGTCAAGCGAATCTTGATATTGAGCATAGACGATATGAATTTGGGAAAGAATAGTGAGAGATAAATACAGTCTTTGCGCTTGAGAGACTCTGACACGGTCTTCCGCTGTCTGCTGGCTGCTTATCGAAAGAGGGATTGACAAGAGATCATAAAGTACGCTAAAGCCGACCGATGTCCAGTAATTGTTAACTAAAAATGGGTTTGTATCTAGTGTATATCTAATGAAGGGAGTAAGCGCGGGGAATAGGTTTAAAAGGGCTTCTCGGATCTCATCTTCATGAAGGGCCAATTCTGCATCGATCTGATAAAGATCAGGACGGTAGTTAAGCGCGACCTGATGCAGCTCGCAAGGCTGCGGTAAGGCGCCCGGTAGAATTTTTTCCTTAGGCACTTTTACTATGACCTCTACACAGGGAGGGATGCCTAGCAACGCTTTGAACTGGTCGATAGCTCCGCGATAATTCCTTAATAAATTTTTAGCCTGGACTTGCTGATAATAAATACGGCCGATGAGGTCAGTGGCCCTTTCCAAAGAAATATTCCCTTTGTCTACCTGGCTGCGCAGTTTTTTGGCCAAATCTCTCGAAATTACTGTCAGTTCATCCGCATCTTCAGCCGAGGCCTGCATGACAGCTACAAGCCAATAAGCCGATACCACATCTCTGATTAAATCCTGGACCGTACGCTGGTAAACAAAATTCCTTGCCCATGCAGCATTTTTGGCTTCCTTGGTGCGAAAAAATTGAATTCCTGTGTTTAAAATATTCCAGGCAAGTTCCACATTCCATAAGCTGGTGGTTTGCAAAGAACCAAAAGAAGGGGGGAAGTTTGCTAATTGTGGTTCGACTGATTGAGAGATCGATTCTATCCTATTGCTTCGATGGGAGACAAGGCCCGAAATTTCTAAATTGGGGAGCATCAAAATCATTTCTCTGAAAATGGCATCGTCTGCAAGGCGCAGTTCAGCCTGTTGCACACGCAATAATAGGCTATGATCCAGGGCAAAATCAATGGCTTCATCCAGAGTGAGCTCGAGCCTTTCCGGATCGCCAATTCGTTCATGCAGCCAGGCATAGTCCCTTTCAGCAATTATATTTCTATTTTCAATTCGCTCCGGCAATGATTTGGTGGTGCAGGAAGTGAAGCAGCAAAAAATAATAAATAGCCCAGTAATTTTAAAAGAGGACATTTATGCCAACATTCAATCCTTGTGTCCAAAAATCAACCGATCTCAACAAAGCTTTTGGTCTTTCCACTCCCGCCACATCCACAAGAGCCTGCCGCTGAATGGCAGCCGCCTGGGCCGGATTGATTCGACGGTCAAGCTGATTTTGAGGTCTGAAAATTCTGCTCACATAAAAAAATGTATAACCCAAATCAAAAGTGATGCATTGGGCGAGCTGATAGCTAAATTTTAAATTAAATTCTGGAATATAGGCGAATTTAAATTTATCATAAAATCCGATATTGGTAGGTAAAGCGAAGAAACCTCCCCGAAATTCCCCAACACCCTGGAAATTATTAAAATCATTAGTTAATAATTTTCCTTTGATATAAAGCCTTTCATCCATGGCTCCTAAAGCAATTTTCGTTTGAGCGGTAAAAAGAAATTTACAATATTCCCATTTAGCTTTTAATCCTGCCTGTACACCATAAAATGAATTTACAGTAGTAAATTGATCTTTAGTGGTAAAAACGTTAGGGTTTGCAGTGCTTGGGCTTTCAGTTTTAAAAACAAGCTTTTCATTGAAGTTCCAGTAACGCATACCCCCCAAGGCCTCTATTTCAATATCAGTGCAGAAGGGGAGAGTGTTAGGCAAGCTTGAAAAATTCCATTCAAATCCCTGCATCCAATTGCTAACTTTAAGTTCTGCCTTTCCGGCAAATTCACCTGGTTTGGCAATAAACACAGAGCTTTCTAATCCCGTTGTAACGTCATAAAAGGGTATTGCCAGAAAAAAATTATCAGGAAAATCGGGAGAAGGTATTTCATCATCATTAAAATCATTCGATTGCACACGATGTGAATGTTTGACTTTTGTTAGAAAAAAATAGCTCAATTCAGTACTGAACTGTAACGGTCCGGTGAAATGATATCCAAAGGCAAACTCCATGCCCGATCGCCCATTATTTTGGGTCGAGCGATTGCCTAACACGACTTTTGTATTTTGAGAGAAAAGCGTTGGTGTTTCCAGCGCATTGAACGGACCCGCAAAAACTAAGGGAATCACTTTTGGCGATTGTTTAATCTTCCAATATAAAAAATCAACTTCAAACCAGAATTGAGAACAATCGCATGCGTAGCAATCATCGCATTCACAGTTATTTAAAGTCATATCGTCCAGCCAAGTACAAATGGCCCTGCATTCATATGTTTGAAAACAAAGTAAAAAGGCCAAAAAAATTGCTTGAAGACGGAAAGTATGTTTCATGTTAGTCCTAAAAATGGTAATGCCAATTTTTTAGGCTACCAAACAATTAATTTCAATTTAAAAAAGCTATTGATATCAAAAAAACTTATATTTTTCTTGCTTCATTATAAATTTTTTTTTAATAATTTGATTACTTCATAAACAAGGAGTCTGTGTGGAGAATCGAAAAGAAGTAACTTTGAAGCCCTACGTTAAAGATGTTGTCGGAATGAGGCAAAATTGGGGCACCTTTTTTGCGCTAGGCATTTTACTTGTGGTGCTTGGCACAATCACGGTAATATTAAATGTTTTCACCACATTTATTTCTATTTTGTTTTTAGGCATTTTACTCATTATTTCAGGTGCGGCGCAAATTGCCCAAAGCTTTCTTGCCAGAAAATGGAGCGGGTTATTTCAATCCCTTTTAATGGGTATCCTCTGCATTATTGTTGGATTTTTTTGCGTGGCCAAACCCGATGTGACGGCGGCCAGCCTGACGTTACTGATCTCAGCCTTGCTTCTGGTCGGAGGGCTTTTCCGCATGATCTCATCGGCCATTCTTCAATTTGAAAAATGGGGATGGGTATTTTTCAATGGCCTGGTGATAGTTATATTAGGAATAATGATTTATGCAAATTGGCCCGTATCAGCTTTATGGATCATTGGAATGTTTATAGGGATCGATATGATTTTGTCAGGATGGGCATGGATAGTACTCTCCTGGTCAGCCCGGCCTGACTCTAGGCTGGAATAATAGCACTCCTGCTTGGGTTTTATTCAAAAATGTAGCATAATTATCCTTTATAATGTTGGGGATATTTATGGATAAGAATTATAAGCGGGATTTTATTCAGGCTGGGGCTATTGCCGGGCAAGTACGTACTTATGGCAAAAATTTGGTGAAGAGCGGGGCTTCCTATAATGATGTCATTAAAAAAATTTATAATAAAATTACAGAATTAGGCGCCTCTCCAGCCTTTCCACCCCAAATGGCCCTTAATGAAGTAGCCGCGCATTTTCTTGTTCAGCCGCATGAAGATATTATATTTTCCGATCAACTCGTTAAACTGGATGTCGGAGTTTCCTATAAAGGAGCAATTGGAGATTGTGCTGTGACAATTGATCTGTCGGGCAAGTATCAAGCATTGATCGATGCTGCGGAAAGCGCTCTTTTACAGGCTGAAAATAGTGTAAAAGTTGGGCTGCCGATACGTGAGATAGGAAAAACAATAGCTGAAACAATTAATTCGTATGGATTTCAACCGATAAAAAATCTTTCAGGGCATGGCTTAGGGCCTTACAAAATCCACACGCTGCCTACCATACCCAATTATGATGATAATTCTAAGGGGCGCATAAAGCCTGGCATGACATTTGCCATCGAACCTTTTGCTACGAATGGGAAGGGACTTATTTATGAAAAGGGGAAGCCGGCTATTTTTGCTTTTGCCCGCCCAGGTTCTCCCCGGACAGACACCGGCCGGCTTCTTTTAGAAAAGGTCAAGTCTTTCAACGGACTTCCTTTTGCCATACATGACATGATGGAATCCATGCCCTTCATCCAGGTGGAAATGGGAATAAACGAGCTTTTGCGTTTAGGCATCATTGTAGGCTATCCGCCACTTATTGAAGAAAAACAGGGGATGGTAGCGCAGGCGGAAAATTCTGTGCTTGTAGATGAAAACGGGCAAGTTTTAATCACCACCCGGCTTATGTAAAATATTTAAATTTAGCAGGTAAGTAGAGCCGCTGGGTGAGAAATAAAAGTGTGCAGGTATCCTATTCTTATTAGCCTGCCTATTTTGTAATCTGTTAGGTGAATTTAGCCGCTTAAGATCTCGCATCTCTAAGGCAATTAAACACAAAGACACGAAGACTCTAAGGCATGAAGAATTTTAAAGGATGCCATTTATGATTCGTGAAACACCATCTTTTACGTAAGGAGCTCCAAAATTCACCAAAAGTCCTAATTTTATACCTGTTAATCTTAAATATGTAAGAACCTGTGTTTCATAAATTGGGTGATTTTTTTCAGTCGCTTTAACCTCAACAAGTACCTTATCTTCAATGATGATATCAATAAATAAAGGCTCTCTTATTGCCACTCCTTTGTAAACAACTTGAACAGGTTTTTGTCGGCCCTCTAAGTATCAGTTCGTGGCATAAAGCAGCTTCATAGATGCTTTCAAGCAATCCAGGGCCGCCAAGTATTCGATGAACCTCTATTGACGCACCGATGATTTGATGTGAGATTTCGTCTTCGCTCTTTGTGTCTTGGTACCTTTGCGTCTTTGTGTTGTATTTTTCTAAACTCATGCCCTCAACCTCAAATTTTTTTTCCTGCGATTTTAATCGCAACTAAACCTTTTTTTGATTTTGATAATATATATAAATTACTTTTAATTTTAAACATCTAGTCGCATTCATATACAAACCTTTCAGACAAAAGTGTTTTAATCTAACGTGGGTGGCTTACGGAAGTTTTTTTTCTCCGAATGCTTAATCTTAGCAGCTGAATTTTTCCTTTTTGCAGAATACGGCACTCGCGTAGGGATCCGCTTAGGAGCTCGGTAGTTGAGTTTTTCGACTACCTGTCGTAGCTTGGCCAGGCATTCCCTTTTATTAAGGTACTGCCTCCGTTCTTTTTGACTGACTACAACAATTCCCGTAGGGATGTGGATCAGCCGGACCGCACTATCTGTTACATTCACATGCTGCCCTCCGCTTCCGCTTGCACGAAATGTCTGAATTTCACATTGTGAAAGAAGATCGTCATCATCGTTTGGCAATTGAATAAGTTGAGTATCCATTTTTCCATCAAAAGGTTAAAATGATTTGGGCACTTTTTGGCGCACTTACCATTGGATTAAGTTTGGGCTTGCTTGGATCAGGCGGCTCTATTTTGACCCTACCAATATTGATCTATGTCCTCGACCGCCCCGATAAGCCGGCCATAGCGGAATCTTTGGCAATTGTCGGGGCTATTGCTTTAGCAGGCTCTATACCCTATGCATTTCGCTTGCAGATTCATTGGAGAACAGTTTTATTTTTCGGGATATCAGGTATCATTGGTGCGTATTCAGGTGCCTGTCTATCGTCTTATATCAGCGGATCTCTCCAGCTTTCCCTTTTTAGCGTCGTACTGTTAGTAGCAGCCGGTTTTATGATCAGTGATTTTCATTCTCAGGAAGAACTTCTGCTAGCCACTAGGCATCCGGTGGGGCTTCTTGTCCTTGAAGGGTTTTTGCTTGGCAATTTGACCGGCTGCCTAGGGATAGGAGGAGGCTTTTTAATTGTCCCAATCCTGGTCTTGCTGGTTAAACTTCCTATGTATTCAGCAATTGGAACCAGCCTAATCATTATTACATTGAATGCTTTTACAGCGTTTATCAAACACTTTATCATCCTGCTGTCGCAGGATATTAAATTGGATTGGCGCCTGATTGGGGTGTTCATCTTCTTAGGTATCATCGGCAGCCTTGCCGGAAGCTTTATTTCCAAAAAAATTTCCCAAAAGCGTTTAAAGAAAGCTTTTGGGTGGTCGCTCATCCCATTAGGGATATACATATTTTTCGCACACTAATACAGGTCCTACTAATTTATAATAAAAGTCATTAATGCAATAAATGGTTCTTCATAAAAAGCAGGATATCTTCGCACCGTTTTTGGCAAATATCAATACCCTCTGGTATGGTATTAAATTGTTTTTGGACTAGACCACAGTAAATTTTGACTTTGGGCTCAGTGCCTGAAGGGCGTACCATGACTTTGCTTCCATCCTCCAGCCAATATAAAAGGACATCAGAAAAAGGAAGATGAATGGGTTCGGTTTTACCAGATTTTAATTCATATTTGGTTGAGACCTCATAATCTTCAATCGCTGCGACAGGGATGCCTGCAATTTCCTTTAGATGGGAAGAACGGAGCTTTTGCATTTCAAGCGCCATTTGTTCCTTCCCCTCTTTTGTCTCGCCGAAGTTAAGTGAAAGAAGTTTTTCCTGATAAATGCCATATTTTTGGTATAGATCGTACAATTTATCAATGAGGCTCTTGTTTTGGAGTTTAGCCTGCAGGGCCGCCTCACAGATCAAGGCGCTGCAAAGAACAGCATCTTTATCGCGAGAAAATGTCCCCAGAAGGTATCCGTAAGACTCTTCTCCTCCAAAAATAAACTGGTAACCTTCTGGCTGGATTTCCCATTCACGGATTTTTTCCGCAATGTACTTAAAGCCTGTCAATACATTAAATGAAGGACGTTGGTAGCTGTCGCAAATGGCTTTGAAAAGCTCTGTTGTCCCAATGGTTTTAATAAAGGCTGCTTTTTCCGGCAGTTTATTTTGATTGGATAGAGCTTCGCACACATGCGCTAATAAAATGACATTGATTTGATTCCCATTGAGAAGAATAGCATTACCTTGATGGAGCACGGCCACGCCCATCCGGTCGGCATCAGGGTCTGTCGCAATTAACAGATCGCTTTGAAACTGAAGCATGGCATCAATGCCAAGCTGCATGGCCGCTCTCTCCTCAGGATTAGGGGAATGGACAGTAGGAAAGGAGCCGTCGGGTATAATTTGATTTTCGACAAAAGAGAGATTAGTAAAGCCCCACATTTTAAGTGCGGGAGGAACGAGAGTAATTCCTGTTCCATGCAGACTTGTATACACGATTTTGAGCAAGTTTCCTTTTTGACGGTTAATTTCAGGGTAGTGCTGCAAAGTGTTAATGTCTTTTAGATAGGCCTCGTCGATTTCGGCTTCTACCTCCTCAATCAGAGGGTGGGAAAGGGCATCGACCGATTTGACCATTGAGGGGTCGGTAATTTTAGTTGCTTCCGCAATGACACCATTATCGTGAGGGGGGACAAGCTGCCCTCCATCCGACCAATAGACTTTATAACCGTTATATTCCGGAGGATTATGGGAAGCGGTGATCATGATTGCGGCCAAACAATGCTTATAGCGGCATGCATAGGAAACGAGGGGAGTAGGGCGGATATCTTTGAAAAGGAATACGCGGATTCCATTTCCGGCTAATACTTTCGCTGTTTCTTCAGCGAATTGACGCGACTGAAAGCGGGAATCATAACCGATCGCGACTGCATGGCTTTTATCGGCTTCTTGTGGTTGTTTAATAATGTAGTTTGCAAGGCCTTGTGTGGCCGCTCGGACGGTATAGGAGTTCATTCTGTTGGTGCCGACGCCCATCATTCCGCGCAGACCGCCCGTCCCAAAGGTTAAATTGGAAAAAAAAGCATCGATCACTTCTTTAGGGTTATCACGAAGCAATTTTTTAATTGTATCTTTTGTTTCTGGATCATATTGCCCATTAAGCCAAAGGTCCACATTTTTCTGCGTAGTCAAATCAAAGGCAATTTTTCCGTCTACTGTCATAAAACATCCTATTTTAAGAAAGCTATTTAATAAATCGAATGATAGAAAGTTGCAATGATTTTTTTCCTACATGATAGCCTCTCGCATTGTAAATATAATGGAAAACATGCTATAAATTGCTTATTATTTTTTGAAGAAAGCTAATAAAACGTGTGATAGAAAATTAAAATGATTTTTTTCTAAATGATAGCCTCTAACATTGTAAATATATGTAAAACATGCTATAAGTTAGCTAATTATTTTCGGAGAAAAATTATGTTAAATTCAATTAGTAGTTTTATATTAAAAGATAATGCACCAATACAAATTACATTACATAGCATTCCTGTAGTTAATTTGATCGTTATGCTTTTTCAAAAGTCACATTCTTTAGATTTTTTTAATGGAAGAGCTTTATCTCAGCAAAATATCGATGCGTATGATCATTACAAGCAAAGGCATATAAGTTACATGACAAGAGGTTTGCTACTACAAGGAGCCATTGCTATTGCCTCTTTAGCTTTATCTATTCTTTTTCCTCAAAGAAGTATAGAATCAAAGGTTGCATTCATTACGTATTGCATTTTTGGAACGACGGCTTTATCTGCTTTCCTCTACGATAAATTTACCAGATCTTATCTGATGCTGCCACAAATGAGTAGTCAAGATTTAACGGTAACGGGATTTTAAGTCATCGACGTATAAGAGAGCCAATCACTATGAAAACTTTCAATACAGAAGGGCCTATCAGGCCCGAAGAGCATTACTTCATTCCTGATCGATTAGATCCTGCCGAAGTGTTCGATTTAATTGAGTTCAAAAAATATTTTGTCCTTCATGCGCCCCGTCAATCAGGAAAGACTACAGCCATTCAGGAGACTGTCAGACAGCTCAATTCTAATGGGAAGTACAATGCTGTCTATCTTAATGTGGAGAGCGCTCAGCCTGCTAGAGACAATGTTGAAAAGGCCCTTATTAGCATCATTGAATCCCTTAAATATGCCATTAAGGAATATCTTGGGGATGAAGAAAAAACCATTGCCTTTTTTGATGAAATTGTACGCCAGGAAGTACCCCTCACATTAAATACTCTCAAGAAGGCCTTGACCTTTTGGGCAAAATATTCTGCCAAGCCCATTGTACTCTTCATTGATGAAATTGATTCCTTGATGGGTGATTCCCTTCTTTCGGTACTAAAGCAAATTCGCTCAGGGTATATTGACAGGCCCGTTAGTTTCCCCCAATCCATTTGCTTGGTCGGGCTTCGGGATGTGCGCGATTATAAAGTGTGGTCGGAAGAATCGGGTGTCTATGTTTCAACGTCAAGCCCTTTCAATATCAAGGCTAAATCGCTGTTACTGGCTAATTTTTCTCTTGAAAATGTGGCAAATCTCTATGCACAACATACTAAAGAGACGGGCCAAATATTTGAAAAGGAGGCGATTAATTATGCTTTTTACTTAACTCAAGGGCAACCCTGGCTGGTGAATGCCTTGGCTTATGAAGCAGCCTTTGCCGATATGAAGGACCGCTCACAGCCAATTACAAAAGAAGTGATTGAAAAGGCCAAAAATACCTTGATTAAACGACGTGATACGCATTTAGACTCGCTAGTCGATAAGTTGCGGGAAAGCCGCGTCCTCCCAATTATCGATGCCATTATCAATGGCGATTCCGATACAGTCAATTTATCTGTAGATGATGTTCAATATGTGCGTGATCTTGGCCTAATCAAACTTGACCGCATGGAAATTGCTAACCCAATCTATCAGGAAATCATTCCGCGTGAATTAACCGCCCTTATTTCCGAAGGGCTGCCAGAGCGATTTGTTTTGCGTCCAGGTTATGTCCGAAAAGATGGATCTTTAGATATGCAAAAGCTGCTCGAAGCTTTTAAGGAATTTTATTTCGAAAATTCAACTGTCTGGTTTGAAAGATTCGCCTATAAGGAATCTGGACCGCACCTTCTTTTAATGGCATTTTTACAAAGAATAATTAATGGTGGCGGAACAATTTTTCGCGAGTATGCGCTTGGACGGGGGCGGGTCGATCTTTTAATTAAGTGGCAAAAGCAGCGCATTGTCCTTGAGCTCAAGGTTAAACGGCGTAAAAACACCCTTGAAGAAGGCCTTGCACAGACAGCCAAGTACATGAGCACTTCTTCAGCCACTGAAGGGCATCTTCTCATCTTTGATCGGGATTCTTCCGATCAGAAGTTCAGCCGCCATGAAGAGACATGTGAAAATCATCTTATCCAGGTATGGATGATTTGAATGGATGAGTGGCTGCGATCGCTTTTAGCTCATCTTCTGAGCGGGTCTCGAGCATTTTAATGACGATTTGTTGATATTTGCTAAGTTTTTCTTCAATGCCTCTGTTTTGCTCAGTTTCAATGGCCCGGGTTTTATCCATTTGATTTAGAATAAAATGACAGAAATCAATTTGCTTTTTATAAGGCCCATTCATCAGTTGAGGGTAGTTGCAAAAAAAACTTTGATTTTGGCAATCTTTTACAAAATCTGGGGGAAGGGCGCTCCAAGGAATTCTTTTTGCCTGAAAATTGAATTGCGGATCGTTTTTTAATTTGTTATAAAATTCCGTGTCTTTGGCGCACCGTGAGGCTTGACTAAGTGAAAAAATAGAACAACTTCGATTATCCCATTGAAGCTTGTCTTCGTCTGATTCGCCTGGGATAATGACCTCAAATCCATTTTGTTCTAGCATTTCTTTTAAAATGAGATGTTTCGGGTCTTGCGAAGCATCCAAAAGGGTGCATGTTTTTACCTCCTTGGCAAAATGGCAATCAACAGCAGTGTAATGTACTTCATTACGTACCAAGAGCTGGAATGAGCCATTTTCTAAATTATTTTCCTTTAGCTTTTTTTCATGCATTGCAAGCATTGCAGGCAAATCTCTGTATTCTAAAACGTAGCAATTAAAATCAGATCCTTTTTTTAGGGCCTTTTCTTTTTTGTATTGAATGATTAAACGAAGCATTTCATCCCTATGCACCGGAATCCATCTGAGCTGCGCGTCGAGGAGCTTTTTCCAGTCAAATATTTCACTTTTACAGTTAAATAAAGAAGAAATAATCCTTAAAAATAGAGGATCGTTTTCATTCAACATGTTTTGAGAAAGTAAAATTTCATATTTAGAACTTATTTCATCAATAGATTGGCAGGTTAATTCATCCCTCAATTGATTTAGATGCATTTGAGCTGCCGCGTTGATTTTGAAATGAGAAAGATAAGTCCCAATAATCTGCTGCGCTTGTTCTTTCCAGCTTGTACCTTCACTTCCTTCTAATTTTTTTATAAGGCGCTCAGCCAAAGAGTTATTAAGGGAAGAAGGAGTTGCATTGATGAGGTTATTCATTATGCCCTGGCTGGCTGCCTTAAAGGGGATCTGTGTAAAAGCGGTTATCATAGTTTGAAGACCTTTATTTTATTGTTTTTAAAATAAAAATAATTATTTTAATTTACAATTTCTTTAAGTTTTTTTTAAATAAATAGTAAGTTTTTCTGTTATATTAGTTGTAAATAATAATTTATAAGGTTTAAAAATGCAATTTAATTTTTCTTGTCAAACTTCTTCTTCTGCCTATTATCAAAGCGGACTAACCGCCTATGCCGAAAGAAAAGCGAGTTGTACTTCCTTCAATGATGATAATAAAGAAAATAATATGGAATTTATTAATAAGCAAGTAAAAATCCTTACTATTGAAGAAAATAAAAAATTCATACTTTTAGAAAAAGAACTAAGAGTTTTAAAAATATTTTTGAGAAAAAATGAAGCGGGCTTGAATGAGTCACGTGATGTCAATATTTTTAAAAATTCACTTGAAGATTTTTTACAGTGCTTTGGTCAGAGGGTAGAAAATATCCCTACCCTAGAGGCAGTCAAAGCATTACAGCACGATCTGAAGCATCAGAATTTAATGGAAATTTCTTCAAAATATTTTAAAAATAATCATTTTGGTCAGTTAACAAATGAACTGGCCCCTTTCTTAGGCCACAAGTCAAATCTGAAGGGATTGTCGTTACACGAAGCCCAGCTTGCAAGAGAAAAATTAATTTCTGATTTTGTTTTTAAGGCAGTCAATCGGGATGGCTTAATGTCATTTTTTATTCATCATAAAAGAGACCAAAACATTCATTTTAATTGCCATATCATCGATGCGAACGATGTCCCTGCCAGTTTGCTAAAGATCAATGACACTGCTGTTACTAATGATTTTAAAATTCATTTAATGGTTCGAACGGGTGTACATTATACGGCTGTTGTTTTGGAAAGTAAGGACGGGGTTCTGCAAGCAGCCGTGATGGATGCCGCAGGCGATAAAAGTTATCAATCAATTATAGAAGAGATTGAAAAGGTGGGATGTAAACAAATTTATGTGATGGGTGCAAAAGATGTCATTCAATTTGATAAATTTAACTGCGCTTTTTTCACTTTTGATTCCATCTGGCAAGCATTTAAGCAACCGGAATTTTTTGATTATTTAAAAGAACTGCCTCAAATTGTTGAAGGCAATTCCCGTTTGATTGCCTGGAAAGACATGTCTCCAAAATTTGTGCGGAATGCAACTTCCCTCACTTTTATGAAAAATTACCACTCCAATAATTTTGCAAAAGATGCTCCTTATGAAAAAAATGTTAATTTTGAAGGGTATGTAAACCAATTTATCGAACTCCGAAATGTGAATGGTACGGAAAGAAAAGCACACACACTTTTAGAAAATAGGATCATGAAGCAAAAGCCTAAAATTGAAGCACGCATTGAAAAATTGAAAGATGACGAATTAATTGAAATGATCAATCAGAATTTGGCACAGGCTTTTATATACTGCAAAAAGGGTTCTCAATAGGTTGAAGCGTCTTTTTCACTCTTTCAGCCAAATCTAAAAAAAGGTTATAGATGATAGGATTTCCTTGATGAAAGGCGCTTGGATAGCCCTCATCGCCCCCTTGCCGTATAGAGGGGTCCAGTGGGAAGCTCCCTAGAAGGGGGGCCATAAACCGTTTGGCCAGTTCCTGTGCTTTACCAAGGCCGAAAATAGGAAAAAATTGTCCTGTTTCCGGAACAGTAAACCCAGCCATATTTTCAATGATGCCTAAAAGAGGAATGTCCAGCTGATGAAAGGCATTGATGGCTTTTATGGCATCCAGCATGGCAACTTCCTGAGGTGTGCAGACCACCAGGCTCCCTGTCACATTTAATAGTTGGGAAATCGAAAGAAGGCAATCTCCTGTTCCAGGAGGAAGGTCGATGATCAGGTAGTCCAAATCCCCCCATTCGGTATTTCTCAACATTTTTTCCAGCGTAGAGTGTAGCAGGGGACCTCTCCAGATTACTGAACTTGCTTCTTCAATAAAAAAGCCGATTGAAAGAACCCTGATGCCAAACTTTGTAAAGGGAATGATTTTTACCGATTGATCAGGCTGTTTTTCAATTTTTGGACTTAGACGCCTTAAACCTAGCATGATAGGAATTGATGGACCGTAAATATCGGCATCGAGCAGGCCCACTTGCCGACCTTGTTTTGCTAAAGCAACGGCAAGATTGACCGCGATAGTTGATTTGCCGACCCCCCCTTTACCCGACCCCACGGCGATGACATTTTTAAAATTAGCTGTTCTCATCATGCAGGTAACCTTTTTCTTTTTGGAGGGCGACCTGCTCCTCAATTTTTTCAAAAGGGACGAGGGGGGCTTTTCTTGAAATCCCTTCACATCCATAGGAAGCTTTTTTCCAGCTTTCTTCGGAATCTAAAAGGGTGGGCCACCAGGGGAAGGTACGGCATTGAACGGGCCGTAGGGCATAAATTTGGCATTTTTTATCTTTTAAAAAAATGCAGTCATAAGACTTTGGATCTTCCAATAAAGAAAGGCGCCCATGCACAAGTCTCAAATATTTGTGCGAAAAATCTTGTATAGAAAGATTTAAGTGTGTGGCAATGGCGGTTATTTCTTCCTCATTAACCCAAATGTAGCCGGGCGAACCCGTACAGCAGGCTCCACAGCCTGTGCATTCAAAGGTTAAACCCTTTTCATACCAGATAGGATTGTCTTGGATTACTTTTAGCATTTAATCTTTCTCTTTTAGCATCTGGCGGATGCCTGCTACAACAAATAATATTAAAAAAATGATGCAGACGATCCCCACGACGGCAGCTTCGACAAATAATGACAGTAAAAACATTTTCACCTAAGGGTTTAAAGCCCATTTTGAAATTTTTAATTCACTAAGGTATAAATTATTACAAGTTAAGCAATTTTTTGCTACCAGTATAAAAAAAATAAAACTTGCAAATTCATTTAGAAACTTAGCTTTAATCTATTAAAATATAACAAGATAAGTCGTAGAAACAACTTTGGCAGCAGGATGAGCAGGATAAGAAACCAAAAGAGTGAACACAAATATATTATTTACGATGCTATAATCCTGCTGCTTCAGCTATCCTACCTATAATGTTTAATACAAACAACTTATAAAATTTTAGTGATCTTCTGTAGCTGACCTTTCAAAATATTTTTTAATTTTTTCAAAAAAGCTGGAAATAAAATATTCATTATATGCTATTATTGATGTATGGATTTCCATAAATTTGTTTAAAACGGAGGTGTTATGAAAGACATTGCTCATCATCTTAAGCATATCCAAAGAAAAGTAATCCGCGAAACGCGTCAGGAACAGTCAAAAGCACCCCTCTTAAGTCAAGAGGCGCCAGTGCAGAAAACTTCAGTAAAAGAAAATTTTGCTTCGGCACGTTCTAGATGAGAGTGTAATGTCCTGTGATTTGACAGGCTTGGACACCGAAAATGTTTTTTAACAAATCAGGGGCGGCAACTAAGTCAGAAGGTCCGGTTACCGCTACCTTCCCCTGGTCTATCACAACTGCCTGATCACAATAGTGCTGGACCGCCGATAATTCATGCACAGCTACTACCACAGTCTTTCCTTCATCTGCCAGTCTGCGTAAAAGCTGCCAAATTTCCAATTGATGGCGCAGATCTAGATGTGATGTAGGCTCGTCAAGAAGCAGGATGGTTGATTTTGTCACTAGTGATCTGGCAATGTAGGCTCTTTGCTTTTCTCCTCCAGAAAGTTGAGTGAGCTGGCGATTACGAAGCTGGCAAAGATCGGTCATTTTTAACACATTTTCCAGACATGTAAGTTCCTGATTTTTTTCCGAGAGAGAGTAGCCACCCATCCTTACCATTTCTTCGACTGTATAATCAAAATAGAGAGGGGGATTTTGTGGCACCAGAGAGAGCGTGCGGCTGATTTCTTTGCGAGGCAATTTCAAAATATCTACTCCATTCCAGCAGACCCTTCCCGCAACTGCAGGCCAAATTCCAGCCATTGTTTTAAAAAGTGTTGATTTACCTGAACCGTTAGGTCCTAAAATGGCAGTGACTTCCCCTGGCTTGAATTTTAGCGAAACAGCAGCGAGCAGTATTTTTTCTTTGAGCCTGAAGGTAAGGTTATCGACGATCAATGTCATTATATTTTTTGTCTCTGGGGATTAAATAAAAGGGCTAAAAAGAAAGTTCCTCCAATGAGGGCTGAAAAATTGCCGATCGATAAGGCATGCAAATTAAAAAAACGCAGCAAAATATCCAGACTGGTTAAAACTGCAGCTCCTCCTAGCATACATAAAGGGATTAAGCAAAAATGGTTAGGCCCTTGCAAGCGACGGATAATATGGGGAAGAACCAAACCAAAAAAGGCGACCAGCCCAAGCCCTGCAAGGGCTCCCCCAGTCAAAAGAGATATAAAAAGAAATAAGCGCCACCTTACTTTTTTGACCTCAACACCTAAATTTTTGGCTTCTTCCTCCCCTAAGGTTAAAATGTTCATTTCCTGACGATATCTCCAGCAGCCTAAAAGACCGATGATAGTTAGCGGCAGCTGCATGTGGACATGCTGCCAGCCCCTGTCAATGGAAGAACCCGATTCCCATTCAGTGACTGTTTGGATTAATTGCCAGTTATCACGCATAGCATAGAGCAAGAGCCCTTGAACAGCGATGATCAAGGTTGAAACTGCGACCCCTGTTAAAACAAGGTTTGTTACTCGGTCGCCTCTTTGAAAGCGGGACAGGTTATACACCAGGCAAAGAGTGGCCAGGCATCCTAAAAATGCCGACAAAGGAAGGATGTAGGGATGGGCATTATGAAGATCAAAAATAAAGACAAGGACCACAATCAGGCAGCCTCCGGAACTGATCCCTAAAACACTTGGAGAAGCCAGAGGATTATGGAAGAGCGATTGAATCACGGCTCCAGAAACAGCCAGCGATGCGCCTGTGCAGAGAAGAACGATCAAGCGGGGCAAACGTTCATCTAATAGAGGGTTCCAGGCTTCAGAAAGGGCTTTTATTCGTAAAAGGGATCCTTCCCAGACTAATTGCCAAGCAGTTTCACCGCTGCCAAGAGTGAAGATCGAGCTTCCAGCTAACATAAGACAGAAAAATAAAAGGAGTGCAGGATAGCTTTTCATCGGCTTAACCTGAAAATGGCAATTTCAAAAATGCCACATGAAGATCAAAGTAGGCTAAAACGATATATTGCGTTGGGGAGGTTTGCACATTCTCATCCAGGCATAAGAGAGAGTTATTTTTAAAAGCAGGAAGGTCCTGAAAAATTGCAAGATCAAATGGCAGGTCCTTTAATCCTGGCTTGGTTGAAAGGATCACGCAATCGGCCTGGCTTTGATGGATATTTTCCTTTTCGAAAGGATAACTCCAATGAGTGGTGCTATTTTTAATTGGAAAAGTAAAGGTTGGAAAGTGGAAGAGGGCCCTTTGAAGAAGTTGTCCGGTGAGTGATCTGGTTGTTGGGACTGTATAATGGCTGGAATGGGATAAGTAAAGCAGCTTTTTTGGCTTAACGTTTGTACAGCATAATTGATGCGTTGCCCTTAATCTATTGTCAATGGCGATAAAAGAAGCTTCGATAAAGCGGGCGAGCAAGGTGGCTTCGAGAGGATGATTAGCGGCATGGCCGATTTTAAGCAAGGCTTGCGGGATGTCAGCCAGGGTGTCGATATGTGCAATTGTAAAAATGGGAATTCCCTGCTTGCGGAGTCTGGCAAGGGTGGAGGGATGGGTGTAATGGGCTGTGAAAGCCAAATGGGGTTTTTTTGCAAAGATCTTTTCACTGTCATAGCGCTCGGAAGAGTCGGGGATTTGATTGACAAGGAAAGGGGAGTAGAGCTGGGGTAGGGTTCTTAGGCCAGCAGGCAGGGCAATGATTTCGCAGAGAGGGGCAATCGCTAGCAAAAAACTTGCTGTAAGGTGGGTTTGGGGGAAAAATCGAGTAGACTCGCATGAATGCTCAAGATGGAAGGGATTGCCAGCATCGTCATAAACTGTTTTTATTCTAAACTGTCGGTTGAGATGGTTTAAATGTCCGGCAGTGGAAGTATGAATCAATTGCGCAATGGCATGGGCCTGTAGATAATCATTTTTTGGTAACATCTGAATGCCTTCCACGCCTCTTTTACTGAGAGCGGCGGCTTCTTTATCCCATTGCGAGATGAAGTCAATCATTAGATGGGTATTGCCAGCTAAGGCTTCGTGCAGAAGCTGGCGTTGAAGCGGGCCTAGCTCAGCCATAAGCGCAGAGGTACTAATAGACAGATCAATGGCGTGTGAAAGAGAAGCAGCTTTGGTTGGAGCAGAGGGGGCTTGCAAGGCAAGCGTCCACCATCCAAAAACAAAACTAATCATTGCAAGGTAGAGTAGAATTCCTTTGAATTTCGTTTTCAAACAAAACCTTCGGATGTTTTGAAATTTACGGGGGAAACAGGACGATTAAGTAAAAATTGTTATCAACTTTATAGATCACTCTGTGCTCTCAGTGGTCTCTGTGGTGTTAATTGTATAATACCACAGAGAACACAGAGAGCATTAGAGGAGAAAAACTGAAATTAAGCTTCTTCTTCTTCCAGGTCTTCTTCATCCGCATCAGCGATTAGTGCCTCGGAAAGAAGTACGATCCCGGCTGTTGAAGAAGCGTAAGTAAGAGTATTTTTCACCACTTTAGCCGGGTCGATCACTCCAGCGGCAACTAAATCCTCAACTTTTTCCGTCATAGCATTAAAACCAAAATTAGTAGGTGCTTTCAATACATCGCTTAAAATGACGCTTCCATCATAGCCAGTATTGTGTGCAATCTGCTTAAGCGGAGCTTCGCAAGCCTGTATAACGATTTTGGCGCCTATAGCTTCGTCACCTTCCAATTTCAGGTCGCTAAGCGATCTACTTGCAAAGAGGAGAGCAACGCCACCGCCTGGTACAATCCCTTCTTCAAGGGCTGCTTTTGTCGAATTTAGGCTGTCGTCGAACATTTGCTTCTTTTGCTTCATTTCTGTCTCAGTCGCAGCGCCTACCCGGATGACTGCAACTCCTCCGCTTAATTTCGCACGACGCTCTTCTAATTTTTCTTTGTCATAGGAGCTTTTGTTCAACGCAATTTCAGCATCTATTTGCTTGATCCTTGAAGTAATTTCTTCAGGTGAACCTGATCCATCGATAATGATGGTATTTTCTTTTGTGACAGTTACTTTTTCGGCCGAACCCATGGCAGAAGCGGGGATTTCCTTTAAGGACATGCCTAGTTCTTCAGATATAACAGTGGCGCCTGTCAAGACGGCAATATCTTGCAACATTGCTTTGCGACGATCGCCAAATCCTGGAGCTTTGACAGCCGCAACTTTTAAAGTCCCACGCAGCTTGTTAACGACAAGAGTTGAGAGAGCATCGCCTTCAATATCTTCCGCGATAATAAGCAATTCTTGTCCAGAAGCGGCAATTGATTGCAAAACAGGCAGAAGTTCGTGGATATTCGAGATTTTTTTATCCACCAATAAAATTTGGGCATGGTTCATCTCAATGATCATTTTTTCAAGATTTGTGCAGAGATAAGGGCTTACATAGCCACGGTCGAATTTCATTCCTTTGACTACTTCAATCGTTGTTTCGGTTGTCTTTCCTTCTTCGATTGTAATAGCTCCTGAATTGCCGACTTTCTCCATGGCTTCAGCGATGAGATCGCCGATTTCCTGATTGCCTGAAGCGGAAACAATGGCGACATTGCGTGTTTCTTGCTTTGTCTTGACTGGAATGGAAGCCTTTTCAATGGCTTTAACAATGGCTTCAACAGCTTTATCCATCCCACGCTTAAGGCCGATCGGACTGGCACCTGAGGAAATATTCTTTAGGCCGCCTTCGACCAATGCCTTCAGCAATAAAGTTCCTGTCGTCGTTCCATCGCCGCATTTTTCCTTTATTTTCTGTACCACTTCTTTTGCCATGGCAACACCCATATTTTCATATTTGTCCGGAAGTTGGATGTCACGGATAATGCTTGCTCCATCATTAGTAATCGTGGGAGCTCCCCAGCTTTTTTCCAGGCCAACATTCCGCCCTTTGGGGCCAAGTGTGAAGGCAACAATATCGGCTAATTTTTTGATTCCTTTAAATAGAAACTCTCGGGCTTCCTCTTCAAAAATAATTTCTTTAGGTGTTGACATATGGACTCCTCGTTAATATTCTAGCGTATCCTCGTATGAGAAAAATGATCATAGTTGAAAAAAGGGAATTTTGCAAGAGCGATTTTTATCTTTTTAGCAATTGAATAATTGGAGTGCTAGGCTTTCCGTTTTGCGGAGAACGAAGAGTTTCGGCCTGGCTAACCTGCAAGAGAAGGAGAGAATAATCTAAAAAATCTTGTTGAATTTCAGTGCCCTCTTTTAAGATAAAAATAAAAGGGTGAAGAATATGATCAAAAGGCTTGGTGCGAACTTCTTTCATCTTAAATCTTTAGTTAAAGTTAATGATAACTTATATTATACCTCATATCTTCATTTAGGGAAAGGCTAGTGCTCTGATTGTCTCTGAATTGTTTTATTTTTGATAGTTCTGAGAGGGAAGAGATTTAATCGCGATGGAATAGATTGTAAATATTTTTTTTGGGAACTTGTCTCATCTCGGCAACCAATTTGATGGCTTCTTTTCGGGAGAGAGAGTAGGCATCTTCAACCCATTTGACATGCTCTTCCGGACTCCAGTCATTCCATTCCGAGACTTTTTGAGGGGCGGGGGATATAATAAGGACGCACTCGCCTCGGGGTTCTTCATTGAGCCAACGATTGATCAATAGATGGGGCTTGCCGCGAATGATTTCCTCAAACTTTTTCGTCAACTCTCTGGCAACGACAAGTTCTCGTTCGGGTTGGATATTTTCTAGCAATTTTAGAGTTTCAATTAAGCGATGGGGTGCCTCATAGCAAATGGTTGTGCCTGAGTAAGCAAGTATTGAAAGCAAGGCGTCTTTAAGTTTGCCCTCTTTTCTGGGTAAAAATCCAAAAAATTGGAACTGTTCGGTAGGAAGTCCTGAGCAACTTAGGGCTTGAATGGCAGCGCACGGACCCGGGATAGCGGTGACAGGCAGCCCATTTTCTATGCAAAGCTGAACGAGGGATGTTCCGGGATCCGATATGCCTGGGGTTCCTGCATCAGAGATAAGGCAAATGTTCTTACCTAAGTGTAAATCTTCTAAAATAGAAGTTGAAAGAGAAGATTCATTAAATTTATGGTAGCTTTTTAAGGGCTTGTGAATGTCATAGTGATGGAGCAGGCGAATGCTGTGCCTGGTATCTTCGCATAAGATATAATCGCAGGCCTTTAAAGTTTCAATGGCCCGAAAAGTAATATCTAAAAGATTGCCAATGGGAGTTGCAACAAGAAATAACATGCGTATGCTTTGAAAGAGAAAAAGGTGGCACCCAGATTCGAACTGGGGGATGGAAGCTTTGCAGGCTTCTGCCTTACCACTTGGCTATGCCACCACCAATAAGTAATGGGTTATACACAAAAGCAATTCATTAAGTCAAGGAACATTTCATTTTATTTTGTATTGGGGGTAAAGTTAAGCTATATCCAAGGGTTCAAAGTTTAAACTGCGTCAAAGTACGGGAGTTAGCGTAGAGAAACCAATGCTCTCACCAACAATAGAAAAAATAATTGAATTCTAAGATAGGCTGCATTACAATTTAATACGTAAAATGCATAGGCGATCTTTATTATGATTAGTTTGGATCAAAATGCTAAAAAAATATCATATGTTGGAGGATTGTTTATGGAAAAATGGACCCTAGAGTTAGCAAACTGGGGGGGGCTTCTCTATTTTATGGTAGAAGAAGTAGATCCCTCAAGGCTTTTAGTCCGCGTATTGAGCCAGAAAGGAAGAATAGGTGTTTTCGATTTTGAAACAACGGGAATTGTAAGTAATGAACTTGATCCGCAAGAACTTTCGGATGCTAGAACAATGATTAGAGAGAATAGGGATGTGTTTTTAGATTATTGGAATGAGACAAAAAAGTCTTTAAACATTACTTAAAATTCAGAAGGAAAAATAAAATGCCAGAAGTAGCCTATAGAATTGGATCGTTAATATTCTACATGTTCAATGAAATTGGTGCGCCCCACCATAATAAACATGTGTCTGTCAAATATGGAGCCACTTCGGCTGTCTTTGACATTGTGACCGGTGAAAAAATTAAGGGGAATCTTCCGCACACCGAAGAGAGAAAAGTTAGATCAATTCTATCAAAAGAATTTAACAGAAATAAGCTTATCGAATCTTGGAATTCGCTTAATCAAAGCTATGCAAGTACTCCTAAAAAAATTAAATTTGATGCTTGATAAGAGTTTACTAATTCTCCTTTTATCAAATTTAAGATCGGAAAAGTTTTTAAGGTGAGCAGTCTGCTGACAATCGAACAGAGAAGGGAATTTATCCTTCATCTGTTCTTTAAGCGGGACAATGATTTATATTTCAAGTCATTGTGAGATTTCTGGAATTTTTAACCCTTAGAATATAACGCGACAGTTTTACCCATGAGCGCCAATCAGCTCTGAGGCTTTTTTTCAGTTGGGCAAGTTCCTGCTTGATCTCTTTTCTTCGGTTTTTTTGTTTTTCCTTTCGCACAATGCGGTAATCTTCACGTAATTTGTTGAATTCAGCAAATTTTTCAACGAGCCGATCTGACAATTCTAAAACATTTTTCTCAAGCTCTTCTTTTTTTTCGTACCATAGGTCGCTCATGCGCTCAAGTAAAAGCTGCTTCCTTTCAAGGACCATTCTTTTTTTAATCGTATAGGGGTCCATGCGTTTAAGACCTGAGGTTAGCCCGAATTTATTCAAAGTCCAGATCAACCATTTGGTCGGGTCAAAATGATACCAGCGTATGCCATTGCGGTAATCATTCGCGAAAGTATGATGATAATTGTGGTATCCTTCTCCAAATGTCAGAAATGAAATGATGTAGTTGTTAACTGCCGACTGTTCCTGGCAGAACGGCTTATCTCCCCATGTATGGGCCAGGGAATTGATGAACCAGGTAAAATGATGCAGAGTGAACAGGCGGAACCAGCAGGCAAGAAAAAATGCACCAACATAGTCATTTAAAAGCCATCCTACTACTGCAAATGTAATGGCATTGGTGACGACCATTAATAGGATATCATATTTGTGCTGGAATTGGACCCGGGGATTTCGCATTAGGTCAGGAACTATTTTAGGGTCAATGGCTTTAGGTTTATCCAAAAGCCAAAGGAAGTGGGCATACCAAAATCCCTTTTTAATAGAATAAGGATCGTTGTCGGTATCCACATAGGCATGGTGCAGTCGGTGGTCAAAAGACCAGCGCAGGGCGCTTCCCTGGCCGGCCATCGATGCGAAAAATAAAAGGATCGATTCAATAATCGGATTGGTCCGGTAAGTTTTATGTGCATAGAGCCTGTGATAGCCAGCTGTAATGCTTAAGCCTGTCAAATATAAAAGAACGACCGATACAGCCACCATTCCCCAGCTTGGAGGAGCATAGTAGAGATAGAACGGCATCGCTAACAGAAGAAGGGTTTGATATATGATCAGAAATAGTCCCGTTCCCCAATTAAATTCTTTTTTCATTTTTGCTCCTCGTTTTGAGCTTTAAGGACGTAAGCCTGCAAAATAATAAAATGTTTTGAAGTGTTCTATCAGCAAAGAGAATTAATTAAAAGAAAGTATTGATCATTAGGAGTGTATCAGTTGAAAAACAAATAATAACTTAAAAGAGACTATTAAGCAAGCGCCTATGCAAATAGGATTCCATTTATTCATTATTCCTTTTTAACCTGAGTTTTGGGTTTCTCTCCTCATAATAAGGGAATCTCGTGCCCTATCTTCGCCCTTTCGCTCTTCAAGAATATCGATTTGATATTCTTTTCAGAGCGAAAGAACAAATCTAAGGCACGATATCCCTTACTTTCAATGAGATAAACCCAAAACTCAGGTTTTTATGCAAATAAAGATTGTTAAAAAATGCCATTGCACGCTTCATGAAGGTCTTTTCAATCTTTTGTTCAAAATAATAGGAGAAATGCTTAAACTCCGCATCATTACAAATTCAGATGGTAAAAAAATGAAAATTTTTTCTCTTCGCCAAATCAGTGAAGTGTTAAATTGCCCTTATCCTAAAAATGATAAAATCATTCAAGGTTTCAGTGTCGATACGCGCCATCTTCAGCCTAACCAAATTTTTGCCGCCCTCAAGGGGGAGAGAGTCGACGGGCATTCTTATTTAGCAGAGGCAAAAAAGAAGGGCGCTTCCGCTGCCTTGGTCAAAATAAATTATGAAGGCGCTGATCACGGGATGGAGCTTTTGCGTGTTCCAGATCCTTTGTCCGCTTTACAAGAATTAGCCAAAGCATCCTTGGCACGCACCTCTAGCCGGATCGTTGCTGTAACTGGCTCGGTGGGTAAAACGACCACCAAAGAATTTATTAAAACTCTTTTATCCTTGCGCTATGCCGTCGCCGCCTCTGTAGGCAATTTGAATTCACAGGCAGGCCTTCCTTTGACGCTATTAAACAATACTGAAGGCAATGAGGAAATCCTGATATTGGAAATGGGAATGAGCGAACCGGGCGAGTTGACTCGTCTCGTTCAAATGGCCCCTCCTGAAGTATCCGTCCTGACCACAGCTGCCCTAGTGCATGCCTGCAATTTCAATTCTATTGAAGAAATCGCATTGACTAAAGGAGAAATTTTTCTCCATCCAAAGACACAACTTGGCCTACTGCATCGAGACATTTCCAATTATTCTGAAGTAGCTTCCATGGGGTCGTGCCCTAAACTTTCATTTTCAAGCTTTTCAAATGAAGCCGATTATCAACTTGATTACCAAGCAAAAAAAATCTATTCATCTTTAGAGAAAAAAAATTTTGATATTAAGGGCTTTGCCATTCCAGGAAAGCATAACCTTCAAAACTTTCTGGCTGCAGCTGCAGTAGGCAGGTATTTCAAGCTTTCCTGGGAAGAAATGATCGAAGCGGTGCCTCGACTTCTACTTCCTCAAAAGAGGCTGCAGTTGGCAGAAAAAAATGGAATTACCTTTTTAAATGACTCGTACAATGCCTCTGAAATTTCCGTTAAAGCTGCTTTGGAATGCCTACCTTTACCGAAAGGGAAAGGTTGTAAAGTCGCCGTGCTTGGTAGCATGATGGAGCTTGGAAAGTTTTCGGAAAGTTGCCATGCAAGTGTCGGTGATTTCGCCCTCAACCATGTGGAAAAAATGTTCTGCCTTGGCGAGGAATGCCAACCTATTTATGATCGATGGAAAGAAGCAGGCAAAACAGCGGAGCTTTTCACAGATAGGGGTGCGCTGGTCGCCTGTTTAAGAAAGGCGCTAAAGCCGTCGGATGTGGTTTTATTAAAAGGTTCCCTATCAAAACAGTTGTGGAAGGTATTGGAAGAGTTATAAAATTATGATATTATTTATTGTCACTTATTTAACTGAGGTATGGGGGTTAAAAGTCCCTTCGGTCTTCACCTATTATTCCACGAGGATGAGCCTGGCAGCGGTCACTTCTCTGCTGCTAAGCATTTTTTTAGGCCCTTTTTTTATCCGAAAACTTTATGAATTGAAAATTGGGCAATCCATCCGAAAAGAAGAGTGTCCTCTTTTAGGGCAGCTACATGAAAAAAAGCAAAATACTCCTACAATGGGGGGTGCACTCATTCTATTTTCAATGCTCATTTCCCTTTTTTTATGGATGGACTGGACCCATATCTTTACTTTCATTTTAGGCGCAACGACTATTTTTTTGGGGCTGATCGGTGGGCGGGATGATTATCTCAAACTCAAATATAAAAATTCTAAAGGCATGTCAGCAAAAGCAAAGTTGTTCTTTCAACTCATTCTTTCGGGCTCCATAGCAGCTTATTTTTTAATAACCCCTATCCAAGAAGCCATGGAAATGGGATCTTGGTTTCAGGCTCCCATGATAAAAACTTCAGGCGACGACCTTACGCACTCGATCCATGCCCTCACATTAAAGGAGTATGCTTCCCGTTTATATGTTCCTTTTTTTAAAGATCCAGTGATCATTTTTAGCGGTTTTTCACTGCTTATCATGGCTTTTTTTATGTTTTTTGTGATCACAGGCTGTTCAAACGGGGCAAATCTTACTGACGGTCTGGACGGCCTGCTTGCCGGCTGTTTAATCATGGTGGCCGGATCGCTCGGACTCATTGCTTTTGTTTCGAACCATGTGGATATCGCTCACTATCTCAATATCCTTTACATTGAAGGTAGCGGAGAGATCGCAATTTATTTATGTGCTTTGATTGGCGCTTGCCTAGGCTTCTTATGGTATAATGGCTTTCCGGCCCAAGTCTTCATGGGCGATACAGGTTCATTGGCATTAGGCGGTATCATCGGAGTCTCTGCAGTCTTGCTTAGACGTGAATTTCTTTTGGGGATCATAGGAGGTGTTTTTGTGGCCGAGGCCCTTTCAGTCATTATACAAGTACTTAGTTATCGCTTCCGTAATAAAAAAAGGGTTTTCCTTTGCGCCCCTTTGCATCATCATTTCGAATATAAGGGATGGCCCGAGACCAAGGTAGTCATCCGTTTTTGGATCATTAGTTTATTATTGGCGATTATTGGTATTGCCACACTAAAATTCCAATAAGGATAGATAAAAATGGACGCTTTATATAAGGGTAAGAAAGTGCTGGTGATCGGGATGGGGTTGAGCGGCCGCTCCGCCGCTACATTTCTTCTGCAGCAAGGGGCTCAAGTCATTGGAATAGACCGGGACTCGGCCCTTCTTAAGAACAATCCCCAGATTTTGAAACTTAAAGAAGCCGGCCTGTCCGTTCAGCATGAAAATGAGATCGATTCTCTCGCTTCTTTTAATTTAGCGATCCTATCCCCAGGTATTTCCCGGACACACCCTATCGTTCAACAGGCCCTGTCAGACAATATCGAATTAATCGGAGAAATTCAATTGGGATGCAGGCATGCAAAACAGCCGTTGATTGGAATAACAGGCACCAATGGTAAGACCACAGTGACCCTACTCGTTGCACATGTGTTGAACCAAAACGGTTTTTCTGCCAAAGCTCTAGGAAATATCGGAGAGCCACTTGCCCAGGAAATGTCCTATTTAGGCTCTGAAGAGATCATAGTATTGGAATTAAGCTCTCAACAATTGGAAAGCCTTGGCGGCCCTTTTCTGGAGCAGGGTGTCATTTTGAATATTACACCCGATCATTTAGACTGCTATTCTACGATGGAAGATTATGCAGCTGCTAAATTAAGCATGCAGGGCTGCATGAAGCCAGGTGGAAAGCTATGGGTGGAGCAGAGCACCTTCGAGGGTTATGCACCTTTATTCCATTCCCCCGTATCTTTATTCGGATACACCCCCGATTGTCTGGTTTTTACTGATTTAAAAGCAGTCTATCTTGAAGGCTCAAAAAGTTTTGACCTTCCCTCCTCCCTTAATGGCAAAATGTCCCATGATCTTGATAATACCTTAGCTGCTTTTGCCCTCTGTTCTTCAAGAGGGATATCGGGAGAGCATTTTAAAAAAAGTTTAATGACTTTTCAAAAACCTCCGCACCGCATTCAATTTGTTATAGAAAAAAAGGGAGTGCGTTATTATGACGACAGCAAGGGCACAAATGTGGATGCAGTGATAAAAGCTGTGTGCTCAATTGAAGGGCCGATTGTGCTTATTGCCGGAGGAGTGGATAAAGGTTCGTCCTATACTCCTTGGCTTCAGCCATTTAAAGATAAAGTAAAATACATTTGTGCAATTGGGCAGGCAGCTGCTAAACTGGAAGGCCAACTGGCAGGTGAAATTCCTGTCTTCATTCTGGCCAATCTTGAGCATGCTGTAAGAAAGGCGGAAGGTCTTGCTGAAAAAGGGGGGGCGGTGCTGCTCTCTCCTGGATGTGCAAGCTATGATATGTTCAAAAATTATGTTCAGCGCGGCGAAGAATTTCAGCGATTAGTAAGAAGGGATTTCAATGACTAGGAAAGATACTATTTTGATCACTGTGATCATTAATGCCGGCTTATTGGCAGTCCTATTTGTAACGGCTGTGATCTATGATGCAGACCATGTACTTGACCAAATTGAAATGAACCCCACTCTTGTCGAAGGAAAAGGGGCGGCCCCTCATGATGCTAACCTTGTCGCCATAGCTCCTGCCGTAGACGAAGTAGATCATGTTCTCAAGTACTATGCCCAACCCTCATTAAAAATGGGCTCAGCTGATTTTGATGCGTCTGAACCGATGGAAATTCAAACGCTGCCGTATGAAGAAAGCGAAGTTTTTCATGAATCACTTGCCGCTGGATTGAATGATGAGCAATGGACAGAGGTTAAAGTCAAGAAAGGGGATGTGCTGGAAAAAATTGCAAGAGCCCATCAGACCACTGTAAGCGCCATTAAAAAATTCAACCACCTTAATAATGAAAACCTTTCTATCGGACAGGTTTTAAAAATACCGAAAAAAGGGACGGAAAAGCAGACTGTTGCGGAAGTTCCAAAAATTTCGCCAATCATTGAACCCCCAAAAACTGATTCTGCCGAACCCGTTTATTATGTATTGAAGCAAGGGGATAACCCGTGGAAAATTGCCAAGCAGTTCAGTGTCCGCTATGAGGATATTCTTCGATTGAACCAGCTGGACGAAGAAAAAGCACGCAATTTACGGGTCGGCGATCGCGTAAGAGTTAAATAAAAATGCTCAATTTGCACCGCCTGATTCTCCTTTTTTGTGTGGCGTCCATTTTCGCTATGGGCCTGGCCATGATTTTTAACACCGCTTCAGCTGAAGTCCTTGACCATGCCCTAGCGCGCAGCACCCATCAGGCTTTATTCAAACAAATTATCTACGCTTTGATCGGTATTGCAATGGCTGCAGGGATATGGTTTTTAGGATACCGCCGCCTCTTGGCCTTGAGCCCGGCCCTATTAGCCATTTTTTCTTTTTTGCTTCTCATTGTTCTTGTCCCAGGGATTGGAAAGGAAGTGAATGGGTCCAGGCGGTGGATCGGTTTTGCAGGGTTTTACTTTCAGCCTTCTGAATTTATTAAATACATTGTCCCTGCTTATTTTTGTCATTACATGCAAAATAAAGATGGGAATGACTTGTCATTAAAAGACTTTTTGCAATTGATTGCAAAAGTTTCCTTTCCTATTTTATTAATTCTTGTCGAGCCAAACAATGGAACGGCAGGGGTTATTGGGCTTCTTGTTGTGGTAATGTGCATTTTGACACGGATCCGTTTCAAATACTGGGCGCTTCCGCTTGGCTGCTTTTTGGCAGTTGGGCTAGTGTTTGCCTATCATCTACCCTATGTGACAGCCAGACTGAACGTTTATTTGCACCCCGAGCTGGATTTGAAGGGGAAGGGGCATCAGCCTTATCAGGCTAAAATTGCGACAGGGTCAGGACAGCTTTTTGGAAGGGGGCCGGGAAACAGCCTGCAAAAATTAAGCTACTTACCTGAAGCGCAAAACGACTATATCGCTGCCATTTTTGCTGAGGAATTTGGCTTTTTAGGCATCGTTGGACTGATAACCCTTTACATGCTGATCGGTTACGTGGGCTTTTCGATCGCTTCTTTGGCCGTGGACCGGGGAGGGTTTTTGTTTGGAGGAGCGATTACTTTTTTAATTTGCTTTCAAGCTTTTATGAATTTAGGGGTGGTGTCAGGCCTGCTTCCTAGCACTGGCTTAAATCTGCCATTTTTTAGCCAGGGGGGCACTTCCCTTATGGCAAACATTATTGGCCTTGGGCTCCTTTTAAATATTGCCTGCACGCATGGAGATCATAAATCATATGTCAGCTAAACGCATTTTGATCGCAGTAGGGGGGACAGGGGGGCATATTTTTCCTGCCCTTGGTTTTGCCCAGGAGCTCCGAAATGAAATAGATCCTCCTTCAGTCTTATTTGCCGGCGGAGGGCTTGCTGCCAATCCTTTTTTCGACCGCTCCCTTTTTCCATATAAACAAATCTCGGCCGCACCCTTATCAGGAAAGAACTTAATTAAATGCCTGAAAAATGTAATGGCTCTTTCGCAAGGTGTCTGGCAAAGTATATGGCTATTAAAAGAGTTTCGGCCTGATGTGGTGGTAGGATTTGGAAGCTTTTATACTATGCCCCTTTTAACAGCAGCCAGACTTCTTAAGGTTCCGATCATCCTGCATGAAGCCAATAGCATTCCGGGAAAAGCGAACAAATTCTTTGCTCCTTCAGCCTGGCGTATCGGAATCCATTTTCCTTCGACTGCTTCCCTGTTGAAGGGTAAAACTGTGGAGGTAGGAATGCCAATGAGATCTGGCTACAAGTTAAACCAGATCAGCAAAGAGGAGGCGCTTGGCTACTTTGAACTTGAGTCTCAAAAAACTGTCCTATTAGTATTTGGAGGCTCCCAGGGAGCTAAAGGCATTAATGCCATCATGAAATTAGCGGCCATAAAGTGGCAAAATGGAGCGTTTCAGATCATTCACTTTACCGGGAATCAGGAAAGTGCAGAGGAGTTCAAGGAACTGTATGCCACCCATCACATAAAAGCCTGCGTCAAGCCATTTGAAAACCAAATGCATCTGGCCTGGAGGGCGTCCGATTTATTCATCGGAAGGGCAGGAGCTTCCACCATTGCAGAAGCCATGGAATTTGAAGTGCCGGGAATTTTAATACCCTATCCATATGCAACTGATGGACATCAGGACAAGAATGCCGATTTTTTAGTGGATATTGTAGGAGGAGGGATCAAGCTGGCCGAAAATGAATTTAATGAAACCTTGCCTAACCAGTGGGCCAGCCTGCTAGCCAGCCCTGAAAAGTTAAATCAATTTAAAAATGGCATGCGAAAATATAAGAAACGGCCTGACCGAAAAAACCTTTCTCAGCTAGTCCTGAATTTTTGTAATAAGGGTGTCGAACATGTCTGAACATTACCATTTTATTGGGATTGGCGGAATAGGAATGAGCGGTCTGGCAAAATTGCTTTTGGACCGGAATGTTTCTGTTTCAGGCAGCGACATTGCGACCAATTTGATCATCGAGCAGTTGGCTTATTCAGGCGCGGCCATTTATAAAGGACATGCTTATCAAAATATATCCCCTGGTGCCACTGTCGTCTACAGTACCGATATTAAAACTGAGAATTCTGAATACCAGGCCTCAATTGAATTGGGATGCCCAATTATTCACCGTTCAGATTTGCTTGCCCACCTGATAAAGGATCGAAGATCTTTGGCAGTCACTGGAACGCATGGCAAGACGACCACCTCTGCTCTTTTATGCGCAGTCCTGATGGAAGCCAATTTAAGCCCCTCCTTTGCTGTAGGAGGGATCATATCTCAGTTTCAAACCAACGCTCGCTCAGGAAAAGGGGATTTGTTTGTTTTTGAAGCAGATGAGAGCGATGGAAGCTTTTTAAAGTATAGTCCGGCATGTGCGATCATCACAAATATTGACAATGACCATTTGAATGCCTATGAAGGATCAATTGAAAATTTGAAAGAAGCTTTTTCCACATTCATAGGACAGGTTTCTTCTCCCCTTATATTTTGGTGTGGAGATGATCCTTACCTGAAAAAAATGGGGTGTCCTGGACAAAGTTATGGTTTCGAACCCCAATGCGATTGGAAAATTTGTAGCGTTAAACAGGAAGGGTTTTGTCAAATATTTGATCTTGAATGGCAGGGGAAAAGATTTTCTAATATCCATTTAAACCTGATCGGACGGCACAATATTCTTAATGCGACTGCCGTTTTCAGTCTGGCCTATGCCTTAGAAGTTCCTGAAGAATCCATCCGGCAGGCCTTCGTCTCTTTTAAGGGAGTTTCACGCCGATGCGAAACAAAAGGTGAACTGAATGGGGCCCGTTTCATAGATGACTATGCCCACCATCCTACAGAAATTAGAACTACCCTTCTGGGACTGCGCCATGCGATAGGTTCTCAAAAGATGATAGCCGTATTTCAGCCCCACCGGTTTTCAAGGACCAAAGATTGCCTTGGCCAATTTGGCAATGTGTTCGGTGCTGCGGATGAAGTAATTGTAACAGATATTTATGCAAGCGGAGAGGCATATATACCAGGGCTCACTGCAGAATTGATCGTCAAAGAAATTCAGGCCTGTTTTCAGGGGAGCGTCCAATATGTACCCCGTTCGGCTTTGGGTCGTCATTTGAGCAAGCTAGTGAAAGAGCAGGATGTCGTGGTCACTTTAGGGGCGGGCGACGTCACAAGGGTAGCAGGCGAGGCATTTTGCAACCACACATGTTAATCATAACGGAAGACCGCTTTGCTAAAATCTATCAATGAAGAAATTCCACTGAAGAAAGCGTTGATCTGGATATTGCTGGTGACTTTAATGCTTTCCGGATCTGCAGTGATGGGCTGGCTTTATTGCCAGCACGCCAAAAAAAAACGGCTTCAGGACGATCAATACCGCATCCTTGCAATTGTTCAAAATACCCCTCAAAAGGAAAGTTTGAAAACGGGCTATTTGGCTGAATTACTCAATCTCTCATTAGACAAGCCGGTCAATCTTTATCTATTCAATTCGCTCGAAGGGGAAAAAAAGCTTTTAGCATGTCCTTTGATCAAACACGCAGCCATTAAAAAAATCCTTCCCGGAACACTTTATATTTATTATGAAGTGAGGGTGCCATTTGCTTTATTAGCCAATGGGACTAATACCGGCCTGGATGAAGAAGGAAATAGTTTTCCATTCAATCCTTTTTTTACCCCTAAAAGACTTCCTTCTATTCGTTTGGGAACACCAATAGATCTTCAATGGGGGCCTGGATTAAAAGAGAACAAAGAGCTATCACTGGCTATTCACCTTATAAATTTTTTTAATCAAGAAAACCGGCTTAACGGAAGTAATTTTTATTTAAAAGAAATTGATGCTGCAGATGCCTATGCCGAAAGCTATGGCCAAAGACAAATTGTTATCACGTTAGAAAATCAGCAGGGATCACCCTTACTTTTGCGCCTAAATACCGAGCATTTCAAACAAAATTTAACAAATTTTTTTGCCTTGCAAAAAACCTTTAATCCAGGCCAGTTACCCGAGATTGTTGATTTTCGCATTCCTCAGCTCGCATTTATCAAAAATAAAATGAAGAAAGGTCAATAAAAAATGAATGAATGGATAGAAGTGCACTGGACAAGCGGAAGCTTGGACGAGGCGCGCCAAATCACAAGACTGCTTGTTAAGGAAAAACTTGTTGCCTGTGCGCAAATCATTCCTTGGATCGAATCAGTTTTCATTTGGAATAATGAGCTGGAGACCGTGCAGGAAAGCAAGATTGTGTTGAAAACTTGTTTGGCCAACTATGAAAAAATCAAAGCCTTGATTGAGCAGCATTGTAAATATGAGGTTCCTGAAATAACCTGGAGTCGGATTGACGGTGGGAATGAAGCCTACATGGACTGGCTGAAAGAAAGCACTTTACTTATTATGTAAGCCTACCAAAAACCAGAGATCATACAGACATTTATGCCTCAATTAAATAATGCGAGAGGGCAGAATCAATTTTCCTTCGTTCGGTTCCAAAAATGCATTGCAAGAATGGAACAAAGCGAGCGCTTGGTGATAATTTTCATAAGGGATAGAAGCTGAAAATTGTTGTGCATAAGAGAGCATTTTAACATAGGGGGAGGGGTCCATCTTTCTTGAAAGACTTCTTAAAGCGAGCAAATAATCTTCCCTATAAACAGTGGGGATGATTATTCTACATTGACGGGCGAGATCCAATTCTGCATTCATCAGGATCCTGGCGATTCTTCCATTTCCATCGGCAAAGGGGTGGACTTCTGAAATCAAAAACATCATAAATATGGCACGATGAATACCATTAGGAAGTTGTTTATAAAATTCAAAACCTTTTAAAAGTGTTCCTTTGACTTCTTCAGGTTTAACAAAAAAGGTATTGCCAGCACGATTCATGTTTTCTTTGAAAAGGCCTGGCATTTTATCCTTTCTTGCTTCCATTAAAATGGCATGCCTTTGCTTTAAACTATGAATGAGCTGTTCGCAATTTTCCGGGGCCGTTTCCATATATTTAGGATCAGAAACAATTTTGAAAGTTCCCAAAATATCATGGGAATCTTCTGGCCTGCTTGAAAAAATTTTGTTTTCAAAAATGATTTGCTCAGCTTCTTGTATTTCAAAAATTGTTCCCTCAATATAATTTGAAAAATAGGATTCAAAAAAAGCCTGATTAGCTCTAGCTTTGCCAGAACCTATTATTTGTTTGTAAATGGGAAGTTCTTGTTGCTGCAAGTACGCGCATAATGAAGCAAATAATTCAAAACGTTGCGGATCAAACGGTTCACCCCTCCCTCTTGCTTGCCCCAATTGAGTTTTTTGTTCAGCATCAAGGCAGGTGCCTAAAAAAGATCCGATAAGCCTGTCGAAAATTTTAAAATCATTTTCCATTTTTAGCCTGAAAGAAACTTCGCGAGCCCGGTCCCTTAATTTGTTAAGCTCTTCTGGCCCATAAAGGCGCGCCATTCGATCAAGTCGTTCTTCAATCATTTCACGGGATACTTTTTTATTTTTTCCTTTAGTAGAGATATTTTCTAAAAACGTTCGTGCACGGGATGAAATATGCAAATTTTGTAGAAAAGGAATGTCATCTTCATCAGGTCCAGGACCTTTAACTAACTGAATTGTAAGCCCTGGTAGCTCAATCACTTTTGAATATTTGTAAGTTAGAACAATCGCACCTTCAGAAGTGATTCCACCCTCAAAAGCAGATTTATAGCTGATTACACTATTGGGGAAGAGATCGCTTATCAGTTGATAACGATGTCTTTTGATGATATTTTCAAAACTATCATCAAGATTTGATGTAAAAATTTTTGGAGCAATTTTACGTAGCGTTCCTCGTTGAACTGCTCGCCTAATCATTTGGCTCGTTGCTTTATCGCCTTGGTTAATGATTAACTCCGGCCAACTTTTTGAGTCTTTTTTTGTCATAATTTTATTCCTTAGGCTTATTTTGAAGCTTTTATTAGAATAATTCAATGTAATTTGAAGCTTTTTTTGTAGAAATTAGGAGTTTTGAAGCTTTTTTTAAGTTTGATAATTTAGGTAAATTAGTTTAAAAAAAATTCCTAAACACACCTTTTTCTAAAATCATGTAATTGAGCGGTCATTTGCGCTTGACTTTCGTTTGGAATGTTTTCCAATAATTCATCAAAATTGTCAAACGTTCTTGCGATCAGTTCATCCTGATGGAGCGCCAGATAATCTCTGCCTTGGCTATAGCCTTGTTCAATGAACTCATCTTCAAAAATTTTTGCTTTTTCAAAATCCATGGTAGATAGCGAAATACGCAATGGAATTGATCTTTGTGCATAATTTTCCCTAATTTCTTCTAATCCCTCCTCTTTGGCTAAAGAGCAACTTTCTGTTGTATTTATCCCTCCCAATATTCTGGCAAAAACATCAGTTACCAATCTATCCATAAGATTAGTTGAATCGTAGAGAGTATGCTTTCTTTGATGCGCTTCAAAAAATGGAGACTGGGCGTTTTCGGATGGTTCGCTTGCATCGAAAACTAAAGCTAACGTTTGCAGGTTTTGACCATTTTCTCCCCTAATCTTTTCGCCCTGCTTTTCCTGCATTGACTTCACAGGAATATTATCAAAATAACCCCCATCTGAAAATGTTAAGTGTGCTTTATCACTCAAAATATCATCATATCCAGGACTTAACAATTCTTTTTTGATTGTAACAGGGTTTAGGATAACAGGAAGAGAAGCCGAAGCCCGGCAGGCAATTGAGATATCCAAATGAGGGGTCTTTAGTGCATCAAAATAAAAAGTAGTTCCATTTTCACAGCATGTGGCTGTCACTGTTAGGCTTTTAAAAATTTTTGGTTCCAAAATATGCAAATTTTCAAGCATTTCAAAAGTTAAAGAGAATGGTTCCTCCCTGCAAATTTTTTTTAAGATTTGTTCTATATTATTTGCAATAGCATTTGCTTGATGCGGGGCTTTATTTTTCAACTGCTCAACAATCATTTCAATGCTGATATTTTCAATATCGTCATTTGAAAAGATTTTTTTTAAGTTTTCCAGGACGCTCTTTTGTGTATGAACTTGATTAAATTCGATTAGCGGATTGCCATCCTTAAAGACGGGCCCAAGGCCGGACCCCAATAAGTTTTTAAATTCAATAGGGCGGGTCGCATCAATTAAATCTTGGGCAGTCATCCCAACTGCCAGAAGGCTTGCTGATAGTGCTCCCACTGATGAGCCGCTTACGTTATCTATTTGATTTCTAAATGAAATATTCCCATCAATTTTGTGATCTTCAAAAGCTTTAAATACGCCAGGAAGAATGACTCCTTTGGCTCCTCCTCCGCTAATTACAAGATTTTTAATAGCGGGCGCAGCTGTTATGTAGGTGTATTTATTTGTGAGGGGATTAAAGATGATGGAGGAATTTGCATCCAAATCAAGTCGTTGATGCTTCTTTAGTAAAGGGTTTACGGGAATGTGATTGTTAATGGAAAAAATATCTGTAATTAAGGATGATAATTTCGTATTTACGATATTTTCCAATTCATACATAAGCGGTGTAATTGTAGGACCGTGATCTAGCAGGTAATTTCCAATTTTTTGAAACATGAGATAATTCCTTATATTGATATTTTATAAGGAATAATTGTAATTTAGTTAGAATAATTCGAATTAAACTTTTCGTTAAATATTCATAAATTAGAAAATAAAAGGGGGGAAAGAGTAAGTAAAAATTTATTTAGAGCACTGAACTTAATAAATTTAAGTTTTCGAGAGGCCTTCTTCTTTAATTAGAAATTCTTTTATTTCGAGAAATTTTACAGCGCCTGCAGGAGTTAGATTGGGAATTCCAAGTTCATTATCCATCAAGAGCCAGCCATTCTTTTCGCACAATGCCCAAATGAACTCTCTTTTATTATGGTTGCATCGATGCAGCATTTCCTCTTTTTCTTTTTGAATTTTACTTATTTCTTTTTTTAGTTCGGCTAAATTTTGAAATAAAGGTTCTATATTCTGTTGGATTGAAATTTGCATGATCTGACGGTGGGCTTTTAGTCTCTTTTCTTGCTTGTCCAATTCTTCAAGTTTGTATTCAATCCTTGATTTTGCCAAATTTAGCAAATCAAGATGAGTTCCTTGATAAATTGACGTGATTTCATCGAAAGTGCGCTTTTTGTTTTCCATTGATGATGTCTTTTCATCTTGTGGAGAGTTAAGAGTATGTTTTATATCTTCTAATTCAGCATGAAGAAGAATAGATTCGCAAGCCAGTGTATTGATCCTATCAGTAATATTTTGGCAGGTTCGCTCGATGCGGTCCTTTTCAAGATAAATAGGATTGATGAGTAACTGGTTTAGTTCAGCATTCAGTTGATCAAGTTTGGAATTGAACTCAGAAATACAATATTCCCTTTCTTCATCCAGCCCTGTTAAAAATGATTGAGAATCAGAATCTAAATTTAAATTTGAAACGATCAAATCGACGAATCCTTCCAGCAACAATTGGTAATTTTTTGTAGAAATCTGATAATTTTTAGAGTTGTCAATCATCACTCGTGGCATAGTTCCCTTCCGGAGAAGGATTTGGATCAGCAGCGGAATGAAGAACGCTTCGTAAATCTGCTTGATTTCTTCAGGCGGAAAATCATTGGACCCAAACATTTCATGTTGATAGGTATCAACCAAAGAATCATTAAGAGGATCTGAAGGGATGTTAAAATGCTTTTTCAATTCATTCCACAAATAATATCTAACGTGCACGCTTTGACTTTGACTTATAGGAGAAATGCTCAATTTTAATAACGTTTCAATTGTTTCATAAATAGCCTCTTGGTACATCTCGATAAAGATGGAGTCAATTGTTTTTCCTACTGAAAGATTGCTGCCTTCGAGCAAGTTAAATAAGCTTTTGTATTCAAAGTTGATCATGTCGGCGATGCCAGGCCCGCAAAGACCGGGTTTGGATAGATAAGCTAATTCACAAACAAAACGTCTTAGTTCCTGTGGGTCGCTTTCCTGCAGTTTTTTTAAAACTTGGGTTAGCTGGATCCTTAACCGCTGACTGTCTTTTTCATTCAATTTGATCAATTGATTACTTTTAAATAATACGACAAGTTTTTCTAAATTAGATTTCATCGTCATATAATTGGCTTTTTTAGATTCAATAAAATCTTTTAAATATTCAGTATTCTGATATGAATTAAAGGTATTATTTAGAAAATTAAAATCTATATTTGCCATATTTTCGTGATGCATTGTCTTAGCTTCAACAAATTTTATTTGATTGTCTACTTTATGATTGATCGAATGACCTTGTGCAGCGGTTATAATCTCTTTCATCTCATTTAGAAAAGGAAGGATGGATTTTTCAGAATTGCAAAGCGACATCAGAACGTTAGTAGAATCAAAGGGATAGATCAAGAGTTTTAAAGAAATATTATTTCCAATATAAATGTCGCATAAAAGAGGGGAATTTTTTTCTTCACAGTTAATTATCAAATTTGTTCCATTTTTAAAAATGAAAAATAAAAGTTTGATTTGTATTGTGATGTAATTTAATCATAATATTATGTGAAAAGGCATCATTCAATGCTTGAACCCGAATATTTCCTTTTTCAATATAAGAAGCCAGTATTTGTTCTGAAGGAATACCTTTAATAGCTTGCTGAATGTTAAAAGGCTCAAAAGGGAGGCGATGCAAGATGTGGGTAAATAAACCTGCGGGATGAATAGAAACATGGCAATGTTTTGCGCTTCCAATAAATTTCTCAATTGAACTAATGCTATCATCTTGGGGGAAATGCGAATAAATTAAATTTTGACGATCGATAAAGTCTTTCCTTATTACATTAATAAATAGTTTTAATTCATTTGCCAAATTTTCTTGCATGTATGCAAAGTCTTTAACTTCAATTGTTCCTGAATTAAAATCCACATAATAAACACATATTTTTTTTGCACTTGGTTTGTTAACGATCCAGAGATAGGAAAAAATTCCATTATGCCGTTGCATAAAAAAATGACGATCTAACAATTGTTCGTCATTCGTAATTAAACAATCAATTCCATATCCTTTTAAGTTTTTAGTATCCTTTAGAAGATTAATTTGTAAATTAATTTTTTTATTTTCAACATGTTTTTTTATTAAATCTAAAACTCCTTTTTTGGTAAAAAAACCATTTCCAATAATTATTTCATCTAAAGAGACTTGCAAGTATTCAAATCGGTTTTGAGCTTCGATACATTTAACTGTGTAAATAGTTTCCTCAAAAGAAATTGATGCTTTCTTTTCGTCACCGTTCAACTGCAAAAGAGTATTTTCTAAAAGTCTACTAATATTTTTTTCATTTTTAAAATTGGCAAGATGCGGATGTGGGATCTCAAATTTTCCATCCAAATAATGATCCAAAATAATTTCGATCACATTTGTATTACAAATTAAAAATTTCCTATCTAGATCTAATAAATAATGAATGCTCCCGATGACAAAACTCGCTAGTTTATCATCATACTTTATATGCGTTAAGAGTTTTTTTAGGAGGTCAATATTACTGTTTTTAGTGGGAATGGGATTATAAAATGTTAATCGTCGAGTTTCAAGCAGGTAATCTACTATTTTGATGTTTATTTCATAATTCCAGATTGATAGAATCAAGGGATCAAGAGCTAGGAAAAGTTCCAATAACTCTTCATCATTATTTTCCAAAACATTTATAAAAAATAATTCTAGTGTAAATGGCATACTTATATGATGTAAATCATAATTTAATAATTCTTTCTGCAGAGATAGAGGAAAGGAATTCAAAAGTTTTAAAAATTTCTTTACTCTAACTGGATTGTCGCATTTAATTAAATTTAGAAAAGAATAGTTTGTTGGTGCAAATTCGTCATGTATCGATAAAAATTTGAGAGCTATGGTATCTATATTGCATAATTTATCTAATTCTTGATCGCCTAGTAAAATAATTTTCAAAATTATCTCTTTGGTCACTTGGATGTTATTAATGTCTTCAATCCGATAACTCAAAATGATAAATTTTCTGATCAGCGAGAAAGCTGCCTTATTATTAACATCATCGAAGTATTTTACTGCGCATAAATATTCAATAGGCATGCTATTACTATAGTCGCATAACTGTAGTAATTCACATAAATTTTCCGAAGAAATAAGACTTTCCAAATGTTCAAAAAAGCCCAGAGCCCTTATTGGCTTAATGAAGGTTATCAGTTTTCTTAAGACAGAATGATCAGGGGACAAAGTTAGGTTAAGTGGCACATTATTTTCTTTTAAGAGTGGAATTGACCATTCAAAAAAGTCAGGCAAATTTATTTGAGAAGGATAGGAATTTAAGGTGAGTAAAAGGCCCATGCATAGGCTATTGAATAGAGTTTCTTTTAGTCCTTGTTCTATACATGCGCGGAAGATTTTTTCTCCTAACAGGCGATTTTGTTTTTCGATGTAGGGTATCAAAATAGAGATATCAATTTCACCTCCCACGATGTTAAATTTAAGCTTACGAGCTAAGAAATAATCACTTTGGAATAAATCTTCAATGATCATGCCTATTATTTCTACTTTTTCTTTAGTACTTTCATTGAAATTTAATGAATCGTAGTCTTTATAAAATTTTTCTAAAATTCTATTCAGAATCATAATTTTTTCTGAGTTGTTTAACATTTTTAAAAAATCATAACTTTTCAAAAATAAGGGACAAAAGGATGAGGCAATGATTATCTTTTTTACATTACAATTTAAATTTCCATGGCAATTAAATTCTTTATCTTTTAATTTTGATTTCGCATTAAGTTCAATAAAATCATTAATTTGCTTATTGCAGCCAATTTGGACCATACGATCTGCAAATTGCGGAATAAGACCAGAAGAATTTTTGGGAAGAAGCTTAAAATAAAAGGCGGCTAAGGGGGCATCTTTCCAGTAGATTGCATTAACAAAATTTTTGTCATCACTAAAAACCTCAAAATCGTCAAAAAAATCGGGAATAAGGCCATTCATTAAAATTTCAGCTAAATTTTGTTTTCCTAACTTTTTACATACCATGATTGGATTGTGTTCGGGTGGAAGGGAATCAATTGTTTGTAGAGTGATTTTTCCACTAATTGGAAATTTTTCTATAATTGATTCCGCTTCTTTAGCATAGCATTGACAGGTCACTTGTGCGAACCATGGATTGTTTGATTCTTGAATTTCAGGGTAAGCAGCATTAAGATAAAAAAAGAAATCCTCATTATTTTTAAATAAGAGGTCAATGATTGTTTCTTGGTTTGAATCAGTAATAATTAATAATGACGGACATAATTTGACCAGTTCGCAAATGGCATCTTTGCGCCCCTGAATTAGTGGGGTTGGCCCTTGATTAAAAATTATATGCAAGAGAGGTCTTTTTTGATTGTCTCTAAGCGAAATCCAATTTATCAACTCCAAGCGTTTAAGCGCATCATAATTGACAGGCAATTTACCCTCGACACAACATTGCAGAAGCTCATTTTCGATGGAAAATAGTGATGGTTCTTCATTTCTAGGGATGTTTTCAAGCTCAGTGGAGTTTGTATGGGCCCAAAGCGGAATTTCCGAATGAGGTAAAATAGAATGACAGAGTTTTTTGATATAATCCTCAATATCATTAGCAGGCTTTGACAAGATTGAGTTTTTAAAAGCTTTTAAAATTTCCGGTTCGTACTGAATGAATCGGATGAGCTGGTTAATTTTAAAATCAGAAGAATCAAGGTTTTCGCTCATTGTAGCTCTGTAAAGTGAGCTGTGGAAAAGACCAATGATTTCAGGCGTATCTAAATTGACTGATTTCCAAACTTCAAGCGAATAAAAGGGTGGTGATTGCATAGGGAAAATGAGCTGCTGCTGCTCCAAGTCTTGCTGTTGTGGAATTACTTCATTTAATCCAGCAGCTTGCGCTTGTTGTTGATCCCGTAGCTGGAGCTGTTGTTCTAGCCATAAGAGCGGGTCAGATGTGTTAATGTCAAGGTTGATCATTTTTATCCAAGTTTTTGTAATTTTATTAATTTATGAAATTACAATATAGAAGTTGATGTTTAATAAAAACTAAAATTAGATATAAGTATAATATTAAAAATGAACTGAATGTTCAGACGGCAAAGAACGAGCCTAGAATAGAAAAATATTATGAATATATTAAATTAATATTTATTTTTATCAATTGAATTATAGCAAAATAAGTAGCGAAGACTTTTTAAAGGGTAAAGGATTCTTTAAGTAGGTGAATATGTATAAACGGAGAATACTCAGGGGCATTTGTAAACTCTCCGCGGTTCTCCATCATTTCTCCTTTACTCCGCGGTTTTTTTCTTTCATTTTTTCAGGTTTAATTCATGAGGCCGCATAAATTAAATTAGCTTTATTTTTTAAATGAGTGTGCGGAAAGTGCTAAACCCGTCGGAGTGTTAGATTTCATTAATTTACCAGGCAGCCCTTCAAAAATAAGGTGCCCTCCTTCAGGGCCCCCACCCGGCCCAAGCTCGATCACCCAGTCAGCCTGCTGCAAAATATCCAAGTGATGTTCGATCACAAAGATCGAATGCCCTTTATCAACTAACCTATGGAGAATTTTGACCAGTTTTTCGATGTCCTGCAAATGGAGGCCGGCCGAGGGTTCGTCTAAAATATAAAGTGTTGGCTCTTGGGCCTTGCCTGCTAAATCGGCTACAAGCCTAAGGCGTTGAATTTCCCCTCCCGACAAGGTATTAAAAGATTGCCCAAGTGTTAAGTAATCCAATCCCAATTCGGTCATAAGCTCCAAAGGGGCTGCAAGAGGGGGGATATTACGGAAAAGGCTCAAAGCCTCGCTGGCCGACAGATTTAAAACTTCTGCCATCGAGCGGTTTTCCCAGGTGACCTGTAGCGTTTCATAATTATAGCGTTTTCCCTGACACACTTCACAAGGAATAAAAAGATCGGGCATTAGTTGCATGCTGACACGGTTCTCTCCCAGTCCTTCGCACGCTTCACATCTCCCGCCGCGCTTGTTCAAACTAAAACGGGAGGCTGTGTAGCCGCGCGCTTTAGCCAAACGGGTTTCGGCGAAAAGATTTCGCAAAGGGGCCATGACATTAACATAGGTGGCTGGAATAGAACGGGCTGTAAAACGGTCCGTTTGCTTTTCATGAAAGAGGACACGCTTGATCGGTTCATGTCCTTCGATGATCAGGGAATTGTCCTGCTTTGACAGGTCCCAATTAGGATCAAATTTAGGCGACAATATACTTTTCATCCATTTGCCAATCAGATCAAGGACAAGAGATGATTTTCCTGACCCTGATACGCCGCAGAAGGCTGTAAAACAGCCGAGAGGAACACGAAGACTTAAATTGTTCAAATTATGAAGAGCGGCATTTTTAATTTTTAGCCATAGCCTTGGCTTTCTTTGCGGAGGGGGGGGGAGTTTAAATACCCCGCTTAGCCATTGTCCTGTCAGGCTTTTTTGATCTGTCAGTAGTTTTTCAATTGGGCCTTGAAAGACAAGGTTACCTCCCAGCCGTCCTGCCTGCGGTCCAAGTTCAATAATATGGTCCGCCTGCATGATTAGGCTTTTCTCATGTTCGACAAGGACCACGGTATTGCCTAACTCCTTTAATTCCAAAATGACTTGTGTAAGGTGGTGGATGTCCTGCCGATGGAGTCCTAGGGAGGGCTCATCTAATATATAGATCAAGCCTGACAGTTTAGCTCCAATTTGGGAGGCTAATTGAATCCTCTGGGATTCACCATCGCTTAAGGTATTTCCAGAGCGAGTTAAATTTAGATAGCCCAAGCCTACCTGCTCCAGAAATTGAAGTCTTTTTATTACATGAGGCAATATATCCTTGACTACCAACTTTTGATTGCCCGAAAAAGCCCAGCCATTGATGACCTCCAAGCATTCCTTTACTGATAAAGAGCAGAGCTGATGCATGTTCAGTCCATGGATCCGGCAGGCCAAGCTTTCAGGCTTTAAACGCCCACCCTGGCAAAAAGGGCAAATTTGCCATTGGATCAATGAGAGGTCACTCAAAGACCCTTTGGTTTTTGAGCTTGCAAGAGCTTCATCCAACAGAGGGACCAGTCCCTTCCAATGAGTTTTGACCAAATGAGCCTCTCCTTCAAAAAGTGTGGTGAGTTCAAGAGAATCCGAAGACCCTCTCAGCAGCTCTTTGAATAGGACTTCAGAAAGATCATTCAGCTTGCTTTCTTCGGGTAATTTTTTTTTATTCCAGAAGGATAAGAGTAGAGAGGTAGCTGAGGTGGCCAATTTTTTGGGAAGGTGGTCGATTATTCCGCGCATCTGGTCAAGGAACGGTTCATTTGCATCCCAAAAAAGCAAGGCGGGATTGACTTTTTCTTGCCCTCCTCTTCCCTGGCATTGGGGGCAGGCCCCTCTTTGCGAGTTAAAATTGAAATCGGCTGGCTCCAAAGGTGGGAATGCATAGGAAGTTTCGGGACAAACATAAATTTCTGTAAAGAACCGGACAGGGCCCTCTTTTCCTTCCTGTACTTTTAAAATTCCCTGACTAAGGTCCATCGCTGTTTCAATGGATGGAGCTAATCTTTCCCTTACGCCTTCTTTTATCTCTAACCGGTCCACTACCACGTCAAGCTCTTTAAAGGTCCCAAAAGGAGGTGTGGGGTTATCGCTGGTCCATTCCTGCCCATCTAGCTTCATTCGAATAAATCCCATATGCTGCAACCGGGCTAAGGTTTCAACAATATCTTCTTTTTGAAATTTAACAGGGGCTAAAAGCTGAATCCGGCTCCCGTTTGGATATTCCCTTAAAATGATATCAATAATTTCTTGCCGAGAATAGCGGGTTAAGCGTTTTCCTGTCCCTGGACTGTATTGTTCACCAATTCGGGCAAAGAGAAGGGCAAAAAAATCGTAAAGATCGGTATAAGTAGCAATTGTGCCTAATGAATAAAGCCCTTTTTTCCGCTGTCCAATGGCAAGAGTAGGGGAAAGTCCTTCGATTAAGTCCACATCAGGCTTAGGCATCTGTTTGATCCAGCTGTGGGCTTGAGGTGAAAGAAATTCAAGGTAGCGCCGTTGCCCTTCGGCAAATAATGTGTCGAAAGCCAGAGAGGACTTGCCCGAACCGCTGACTCCTGTGATCACAATGATCTGATGCTTAGGCAGACTGAGACTAAGGTTTTTTAAATTATGCTGCCTGCAGCCCTGCAGGTGAATGAAAGAGGGGCTTGAGTTTTTTTTCACGATAAGATTGGAAGAAATAATGGTTAATTTTAGAATTAAGTCTAGTTCAATAGGAATAAAATTAAAATAGGATAAAGTATCAACTCCATTTGTTTTAACGATCATAAAACGACCCCTATCATATTATAGTAGGTCGTTTAGGCCGTATTTTATTCGTCATACCAAATTTTTGAAAGGGGTGTTTTAGCTATTTAGCTCATTTGGTTTTTTCTTTTTTCCTTGCGTAGATAGCGCTGTCACTGGTTTATTTGAAATGGAGCTTTGGGTATTTGATGTTTTTTCAGGTTTTCCTCCTTTTCCAGCTTCTTCCTTTTTGGGAACTATTGCAGAATCTCTTTTTTGGACCGGGGCATTTTTTTTATCATCTTTTTTATTTACAGGCATATAAATCCTTTTTGTTTAATTTCCGGAATTTAATTGAGTACTCGCAAAAGAGGCGAAGAAAAACCCGTGTATTCTGATCTTATTGTTATAAAAAGCTCAGATTGCAGAGTATTTTAGCAAAAATGAACAGAACTGTTATTTTAGACTTTTAAAATTTTGCTTCCCGATCGAAGTTTTTGGCTATTCGATTTGATATTTCATAGAGAAAGGACAAATCTAAGGAACTACCCCTTACTTTCAATAAGTGAAACCAAAACTTAGGTTAAAAAATGGCTGCTTTACCTAATGCTATTCAACGCTCTCTTTGCTTCACTATTTTCTAAACTGTAAATAAAAACACTCTTTTTTTTATTACGTAATAGACAGGTTATTTGGAAAGCATAGTCAGCGCTATTCTTTGGTGGAATAATAACCTTATGCGACGAATATGGCGATAACTGACTTTCCATCAAGAGCACAAATGCGATAATACAAGGGAAATAAGAGATGATGTATTTATTTCCCAAAAGGAATGCTTCTTAAGAATTTGTTCAATATCTATGATTAGATTCTAAGAAAATAAATTTCCTATTGCCCCTTGAAAAATGAGTGTTTGTATTGTAAATTTTTTTTTCACATGTTTGGTGGGGCAAGCAACCCGCTTACTATTTAAAGCTTGCTTCGATCCAATTGGCCAAAGGCTTTTTTTTATTCAAATTTAGTTTAGCTTTAAATTTAAATGATTTGCCCAGCACCAATTTCCTTATTTTGTTGCAATTTCATCAGCAAACTTGCTAATCTGAAAAAAACAAGAGTTCTATTCACACTCTTCCTGGGGATTTATGACTAATATCGAAAGTCTGGTGAATGTTAAAGAGGATGCGAAGGGAGATGTGCTTGTTCTCAGAATGAGCGGACGTTTGGATGCTATCTCATCGCCAGTGGCCGAGCGAAAAGTTTTTGACTACATTAATAATGGAAAACACAATCTTTTGTTGGATTTTGCAGGAGTTGATTATTTGAGCAGCGCTGGAATGCGTATGCTTTTGTCTATTACCAAAAAATTAAAAACGCTATCGGGAAAGCTCGTCCTTTGCTCGATTACTGTCAATGTCATGGACGTTTTAAAAATGTCCGGATTTGATCACGTTTTAGAACTAGCTAAAACGGAAGAAGATGCTCTACGAAAATTTTAATATTTCTATTTTTAGATTGCTTCAAACAGTGGAGTGGCCGTTAAACGATTGGGAGGAATATCTTGATTGGTAGCGGAACTTTTGTTGAAACTGAAGAAGTCAAACAAATCATTCTAAACTTTGCTTTAGAAGTCCAAAAGCAGATGCCTTCAAATTTTCAAAAGAAAAAAAAAAGGGTCATTGTCATCGCAGGCCCTACGTGCTGCGGAAAATCTGCCCTTGCCATGAATTTAGCTGATGCTTTGGACGGAGAAATTGTTTCTGCCGATTCAATGCAAGTGTATCAGGGCATGGATATCGGTACAGCAAAGGCCACCAAACAAGAAAGATTATTGATTCCCCATCATTTGATCGACATTCGAACGATCCGCGAAAGTTTTAACGTGGTTGATTTCTACTATGAGGCGCGCCAGGCCTGCCAAAAAATACTGGAGCGGGGGAATACTCCGATTGTAGCAGGAGGATCGGGATTTTATTTGCATACGCTCCTTTATGGTCCTCCGAGCGGACCTCCTTCGGTTCCCGAAGTCCGTAAATTTTTAGAAAATGAAATGGAGAAAGAGGGGGCCGATCGATTGTATGAACGTCTGTTTGAGCTTGACCCTCAATATGCCAAGACAATTACTCGAAATGATAAGCAAAAAATTATCCGCTCATTGGAAATTATTATGCTGACCAATAAAAAGGTCAGTAAATTATCATGGAAGGGGCGGAGAAGGCCTCAAAATTACGAATTTCATTGCTGGTTTCTTCACCGCCCCAAAGACAAGCTTTATGAAAGAATCGATTTACGCTGCGATAAAATGCTGCTGGAAGGTTTTATAGAGGAGGTCAGGCGACTTGACCGGGAGGGGATTCGTCAGAATACTTCTGCATGCCAGGCGATCGGGTACAGGCAAGCTTTGGATTACCTGACGACAACTCAAACAACTTCCGAATATGAGCAGTTTGTTAAGTCCTTCAAACAGGCCACAAGGCATTATGCAAAACGTCAATTTACTTGGTTCAGGAAAGAGCCTTTATTCCGCTGGCTCGATGTAGACATGCATGATCCTGAGATCGTATTTGACATGATCCGCAAGGACTATGAGCTTCTGTAATAGCTGCCCTAGCTGCTTTACCAAAAGCCGCTATTCCCCATGTTTCTTAAAGATGGACAGATCATAGATATTTGAACAGAAATGCTCATTATTTATCAGCTATGTGTAGAAAGCTTCATATTTCATAGTTTTTGATTTACTTTAAAAAAACCGATAACTATGATCTATAGGTATATTTTAACAAAAACGTCCTAAATTCCGTTTGAAAACAATTACAAAGTAACCTTATGAATGAATCTGAAAATATGGGTTTCGAAGAACAGCCTCAAGACGCTCTACCCTTGCCAACTGAAAATGATAACGACCCCTCGTTCCTTTCAGAATCAAACTCTAATTCTGAAGAAGATTTTCAACAGCCTCGCGAAGATGATCTGGAAGACGAGAGTCCCGGGGAATCTGAGTTGCAAATTGAACCAGGCGGGCATCCGGATAAGAAAAAAGAATCAAAAGACATTCATACCCCTCAATTTGAAGCCTTTCACAAAGAATTTCAGGAACAGACAGACTACGATCTAAAGCTTCAAATGGCAATCGATTTTATGGAAAGCTCACTTGCTCAAGGCGGTGCACCTCATTTCCGTAGTTTTTGGGAAGCAAGAAGACTATGCCTTCCTTTATTTAAGGAAAATATCTCTTCTGCCTTGCGCGGCCAGTTATGGAACCGTTACAGCGATCTCTCAAAAGAAGCACGTCGTTTAAAAGAGATACTTGATGAACAAAGCGCTTTCGCAGTAGAGCAAATTGAAATTGCCATCCAGGCGCTCGAAACTGAGATCTCACAATATGATGAACAGGTAGAAAAAGCTGTTTTACCTGACGATCTGCCTTTTCCGCATGCTTTAAAAAACCACCTTTCTCTTTACCAGAATCTCCAAAAGCAATTAAATGTTCTAAATGTGCAGGCTTCAAGAATTAATGGTTTGCGCAAAGAACTTCTAAAAACAGAAATGCGGGTCAGGCAAAAAAACAAATTCTTCCAGCGCCTTTCTTCTGCAGGTGATTCTGTCTTTCCTAAAAGAAAAGAACTTATCAAAGAAGTCAGCCATTTATTTGGTGAAGATATCAATCAGTTTATTCAGGAGCATTTCGAAGAATCTCACTCACAGGAATCTCTTTATATCCTAAGGGAAGAAATCAAGGCTCTGCAAAGTTTAGCCAAAGTCCTTACTCTCAACACTCATTCTTTTACTCAAACACGCGCCCGTTTAAGCGAGTGTTGGGACAAAATTAAGCTGGAAGAGAAAGAGCGGAAAAAAGAGCGGGCTCAGAAAAAAGTGGTCTATAAGGAAAATGCCGGCCATATCCTACACCATGTTGAAGAGCTCAAAAAATTCATCCTTGGAGACAGCTATTCGATGGATGAAGCGCAAAAAAAGCTCAATGAAATTTCTTCGTTGATGCGGGAAACCGAAATGGGGCGCGATGAATTGAAATTTCTTCGGGATGAAGTTGGCGAAGCGAGGAAACTAATCCAGGCCAAGCAAAAATCAGAGGAAGATTCGCGGCATCATCAAGAACAGGAACGAACCCGTCAAAAGAGGGAAAAGTATACCCAACTGAGGGAGTTGGCATCTAAACTTGTCAATCAGGATGAATCTTATGAGGTAGAGCAATTGCTTGCTGACCGAGATCAATTGATGACCCAAATTCAAGAATCCTCCTTAACTAAGAATGAAAGAATTGAAATTGAAAAAGTTTTAAAGCCCCTTAAAGACATTATTACAGAGAAAAAAGAGAAAGCCTTACTGAATCTTTCAGATGATGACAGACAAGCTCTTCAGCAATTAAAAACTGTTTTAAATCAAAGAACCGAAAGAAGGCTCGAAATAAAAAAACAATTGGAAATTCTACGCAAGGGCGCTGGTTCCTCAAGTCTTGATTTCGAAAAGGCTATGAATTTGACAACTCAAATTGGTGAAGAAAAAGAGCGCCTTGAGAAAGCCAATTCGGGAATTACAGAGATTGAAATAAAGATTAAAGAGCTGCAATCAAAGATGAAAAGCAAATAGTTTTATAGCTTGATCATTCAGAAAAGAAGGATGAGGAAATAAAATAATGATTGCCATAGACGTTAAAATCGAAACGGCAAAATGGTCGGATAGAAGATAACTAACCTCTACCAATATTCCGTAACTAATATCGTTCGCCTGTGTAGCTTTAAAACTTTATTTTTTAAACTTTGTTTGCATGAACAACACAACTCATATTTTGTCTAGTAGTAAAAATATTTCTGGAGAAAAATTGAGGCTGAACGTTTTTGATCTTGATCATACCCTTCTTAAAGAAAATTGCAGTTATCGTTTTGGTGCATATCTTTACAAGCAGGGGGCCCTTTCTTTTTTTTCTGTATTAGCCTGCTTATGTTATTATGCCAGGCATAAATTATTGCACATGTCCCTTCAGAAGACTCATCAGAAAATTTTTAACCGATTATTCAAAGGCCGCTCTTTTCACAAAATTCAGCAGTATGCTGATGCTTTTATCAAAGAAAGTCTGGCTGATCTCTATTATCCTCCGGTTTTAAAACGGTTGTCCGAAGCAATCAAAAAAGGGGATTACACATTAATATTATCCAGCTCGCCTGATTTTTTAGTCGAGCGCATTGCGCGTGATTTAGGCACAACTAATTGGCATGGAACAATTTATGAAGTCGATGAGCAGGGTTTTTTTTCCCATATTTCGCATGTCATTGATGGTCATGAAAAAGTGGAAGTCGTTAAACGATTAGCCTGCAAAATGGATTTGGATCCTTGTTTGATGGTAGCCTATTCAGACAGCTATTTAGATTTGCCTATTTTAAAAATAGCAGGAACGGCTATAGGAGTAAAACCAGATTACCAATTAAAGCGGGTCTGCCAGAATTTGGGGTGGGAAATAATAGAATAGGGCTCCTGCGTTTTATACTTTGGGCATAATTACATTTACACTCTATCATTTTTCAAGCCAAGCTCTTAGAAGGTCATCATGAGAAGTCAAATTTTAAAAGAAATGGGACATCAATTGGATTTGAACAGCATCGATGAAGGCTATTCACTGAATTCTAAAAATTTTGGCAAATTTGTTTTTTCACGTTCCGTCATGCAAAAAATGCTATCCCGTGACGTTTATTCTAATATCATTCAGGCCATGAATGGATTTGAAAAAATAACATCTGAAAATGCCAATACTTTTGCAATGGTAGTTAAGGAATGGGCCATCAAACATGGGGCTACTCATTACAGCCATTGGTTTCATCCCCTGACTGGAGCAAGCGCAGAAAAACATGATTCATTTATTGATTGGAATTCAGAAGACAGTGTGATTGAGAAATTTAACGGCAAACAGTTGATCCAGGGAGAACCTGATGCCTCTTCCTTCCCTTCAGGTGGTTTGAGAAGTACTTATGAAGCCAGGGGTTATACAGGCTGGGACCTTTCCTCTCCTATTTTTTTATGGAAAGCAGGAGACGGGATCACTCTTTGCATCCCATCGGTTTTTTTTTCATGGACTGGGGATGTGCTTGATTCTAAAATTCCTTTATTAAGATCCGAGAAAAAAGTAGAAAAAGCGGCTTTAAGGCTGCTGCGGCTGACCGGACTTTCCGCCCAGCATATTTACCCAACTTTGGGTCTAGAGCAGGAATATTTTGTTATTGACCGCTCTTTGCGCAATTTAAGGCCCGATCTTGTCTTAGCAGGTAGAACGGTATTTGGCGCTTCTTCTCCTAAAGGGCAGGAATTACAGGACCATTATTTTGGAACTGTCAAAGACCGTGTCTTAGGTTTTATGTGTGCTTTTGAAAATGCCGCTATCCAATTGAGCATCCCAGTTAAAACCAGGCATAATGAGGTCGCGCCTGCGCAGCATGAGGTTGCTCCTATTTTTGAAAAGGCCTCTATTGCTATCGACCATAACATTCTGTTAATGGAATTGATGAGGCAAATTGCCCAAAAGCAGGGGCTGGCCTGCCTTCTGCATGAAAAGCCTTTTGCCGGTATCAATGGCTCAGGGAAACATTGCAACTGGTCTTTAAGTACAGGAGAAGGAGTAAACCTATTCGATCCTAGCGATACACCGCATAATAACCTGCATTTTTTGGTCCTTTTGACCGCGACATTGCATGCCGTCCATACACATTCTTCTCTCTTGCGTGCTTCCATCGGCTCGGCTTCTAATGACTACCGCCTTGGAGGCCATGAAGCCCCTCCGGCGATCATCTCTATTTATTTAGGGCAGGAGCTCGAATCTTTATTATTAGAAATTGAGGAAAAAGGAAGCTCTTCTGCGGTTAGGATGAAAGAAGGGTATGACTTTGGGCTGATCATTATCCCTGATTTATCTAAGGATAGCACAGACCGTAATCGCACTTCCCCTTTTGCATTTACAGGAAACAAATTCGAGTTCAGGGGTGTGGGTTCCTCCTCTAACCCGGCTTTTGCTGTAACAATATTAAATCTCATTGTTGCGGAAAGTTTAAATACGTTGCTTGATGAAATCGAGAGTAACATTCATGGCCAAAATATCACCTCTGCGATGCTCATGAACCAGGGGGTCCTTCCGGTTTTGCAAAAATATTTAAAAATGTCCAAAGAAATTCTTTTTTCAGGCGACAATTACAGCCCGGATTGGGTCAATGAGGCTCAAAAAAGAGGGCTGCCGAATTTTCAACACTCGCCTGAAGCTTTTTTAGCTTTGACCAGTCACGAAACCATCGCCTTATTCGATCAAATCCTTACCCAGCACGAACTTCAAAGCCGGCAAGATATTTACCTGGAGCATTATATCCAAAATATGAACATTGAAGTGAACCTTATGGCAGATCTATTCAAAACCCAAATTTTGCCGGCGGCTGTATCACATCAAAATGCTTTGGCAGCAAGTCTATGCCAAGTTAAAGAGGCCCTCTCTCCGCATCAATCTCATTCGACAAAGCAAGTAAATTATTTGAAGCATTTCACTGAAGGGATCGAAGAAGCGATGCGTGGATTGGAAGACCTCGAGAAAGGAAGGGAACAAGTTGAAAATTTAAGCCAGCAGCTTAAAGCCAAAGCCTTTGCAGAGCAGATCATTCCCAAAATGGAACGCTTCCGTGCCTCGGTCGATTATTTGGAGGGTATGATTGATGATCGGCTGTGGCCTTTACCAAAATATCGTGAATTGCTTTTTATGGTTTAATTGTATATGAAGAAGCAAAAAATAGGTTTGCTGGGGGGGTCCTTTGATCCGGTTCATTTTGGCCATATCAATCTGGCGATCGAACTAATGGAAAAAGCACAGCTGGATGAAGTATGGTTTGTTCCAGCGCAATTGAACCCGCATAAAGCCGGTACTTTGCCTGTACCCATTAACCACCGTTTTGCCATGGTTAATGAAGCCATCATGGAGATCCCCCAATTCAGCTGCCATAAAGTAGAAGCGGAAAGAGCCCCTCCTTCTTATACAATCGAAACGCTTCGCATTTTAATGGAAGAAGAAAATAAAAAAGAGGATCCGGCCAATTTTTTATTATTATTAGGGCAGGACAGCATCCATCAATTTTCGAATTGGCGCGAAGCTGACGGGATTGTGCAACGGGTTCCCTTGCTGATCGGTTCCCGGTTTGGTGCCGAACCCGCAATGCCTGAAACACATCAGTGCATACAGGAGGCCATTCAAAAAGGGACCTTAGCAACGAAGCTGTTGGATATTTCGGCAACTGAGGTAAGGTTGAGGCTTTCGAAGGGACTTTATTGCGGCCATCTTGTCCCCGCAACAGTACTTAGGTATATTAAAGAACATTTTTTATATTCTGTTCAATAATACATAACATACCGTAGGGCCGCTCTAAGAACCTGTTCAAAATTAATAAATTATTCAATGCTCTCATTTATTCTATTGATGCTAAGTGGTGATTAAATTTACCTTAGCAACCTAATTGCCTTTATCGTAAATGTTTTTCAAAGCATTTTGCGCATAAAATGATGGCTTTTAACTAATTTAATCTGTTAAAATGCTCCTTTAAAAGAGAGATGCTCTCTCTTCAACAAAGAATTGTTATATGTCAAATGAAAAAATATTAACAGAAGTGGCACAAGCCATTTTTGATAAAAAAGGCTTTAATATCTTAGTGCTTGATGTCAAAGATATTTGCAACATGACTGATTATTTTGTCATAGCCGAAGGAACCGTCGACCGCCATGTGAGAGCTTTGAGCCTCTCCATTGTAGACCAATTGTCAAAGCATGGTCAACATCCTCATCATATTGAGGGTGAAAGGGAAGGCGATTGGGTGGTCCTCGATTACGTTGATTTTGTGATCCATCTTTTTACTCCTGATCTTCGCGAAAAGTATTCTCTTGAAGAGCTATGGCAAAAAGGGCGCATAGTGGATGTTAAAATTGTTACTGAAAGACCAGGGAATTTAAATGGCTAAAAAGCGGGTCGTCATTACAGGTATGGGTATCGTTTCCTGTTTTGGAAATGACGTGGATATATTTTATCAAAATCTTTTGACCGGTACTAGCGGAATAGCTCCCATTACGGAGTTTCCCTGCGAAGATTATCCTACTCGTTTTGCTGGGAGCATTAAAGATTTTGATGCTGGAATTTATTTAGATAAAAAACAAGCCCGCCGTGTCGATAAAACCATTGCCTATGCTGTTGTAGCAGGAAAAAAAGCCCTTGAGTCAGCCAACCTGAAGGATGAGGAGTGGAATAAATTAAATAAGGCCCGTTGCGGAATATTAATCGGTTCTGGAATGGGAGGCATGTCTGTTTTTGCAGACGGGGTTCAAACCCTGAATGAGAAAGGGCTACGCAAGATCACACCCTTCTTAATTCCTTATATTCTGACCAATATGTGCGGGGCCATTCTTGGAATGGACCTAGGCTTTATGGGGCCTAACTATTCCATATCGACGGCCTGCGCGACCTCTAACAATGCGATCATCTCAGCTGCAAACCACATACGCAATGGAGATGCCGACCTGATGATTTCAGGCGGATCAGAGGCTGCCGTAATTCCAATCGGGATGGCAGGATTCTGCGCCTGCAGGGCGCTCTCTCAAAGGAATGAAAGCCCTACCCAAGCCTCGCGTCCATGGGACCAGGGAAGAGATGGTTTTGTTATGGGGGAAGGAGCCGGGGTCCTGGTTTTGGAAAGCCTTGAGCATGCCTTGGCAAGAGGCGCCGTCATACTGGCCGAATACTTTGGAGGAGGGCTTTCATGCGACGCTTACCATATGACTGAACCTCGTTCAGATGGAGAAGGGGTGGCCTTATGCATTCAAAATGCCCTTGATGATGCCGAACTTAAAGCTGAGGAAATTAATTATATCAATGCCCATGCGACTTCAACCCCATTGGGAGACATGGCTGAAGTGAATGCTATGAAGAAAGTTTTTAAAAACCCTTCCGTGATTAAAATGAATTCAACTAAATCGATGATCGGTCATCTGCTTGGGGCAGCTGGCGCTGTAGAAGCGATTGCTGTTATTAAAGGCATCTTGGAAAAACGCATTCACGGTACTATCAATTTGGAGAATCCTGAACCTGACCTGGAATTCGATGTTCCAACTCAGGCGGAAGAATTTAAAATTAAGCGGGCTCTTTCAAATTCATTCGGATTTGGTGGACACAATGCCTCTATCATCTTAGGCCCTTACGAAAAGTAGACCTCTGCATTAGTTGGGTAGGCAACTCTATTAAATAAAGACGCGTTTAAAAAGTGCCGACAAAAATCATCAATTTAAAACAAGATAGCAAGGGGTCTAATGGTCAAACATGAATATTCTTTTGGCATCATCCCTTTGCGTCAAAAAAAAAATAAATGGGAAATGCTTTTAGTACAACATCAGGCAGGGCATTGGGCATTTCCAAAAGGGCATCCCGAAAAAGGGGAGACATCTTATGAATCTGCTGAAAGAGAGCTTTTCGAAGAAACTGGCTTAAAAGTTGAAAGCTATTTGATGGAAGGGGGGTTCAAGGAACACTATTTTTTTATGTTCAACCGGCAACGCATTTCAAAGACAGTCGAATATTTTCCAGCTATTGTATTGGGTGAAGTAAAAATTCAGGAGGAAGAACTTAAAGACTTTAAATGGCTTGATGTTACCGAAGCTGAAAAATTCATTACCTTTAAAGAAGGGAAGAAAATGTGCGCACAAGTCAGTAATCTTTTAAAATGAATCTAAATTAAAGTAGTATTTCAGCTTTGCACCTCTTCTCAAATTTTAACATTTCCCTTTTTTTTAGATTTTATCTATTGCTAAATGAAGCGATTATTCAATATAATCGCTTCATATTATGAAGCAATTAAAAAAATGGATCTGGCAAAAATCTCATTGGCCTGCATTCACCTGGGATGCGGAGCAGATAATCATGCTTTTAGGTCATGCACGTTTACAGCAAGGCAAACTTCTTGCTAAAATGTCGAATATCGGTTTTGAGTTAAGCCGTGAGGCAAGTGCAGAAGTTCTCGAAGAAGAGACCATGAAGTCAGCTGAAATCGAAGGTGAAGGTTTAAATCGCGACCTAGTCCGTTCCTCTGTAGCAAAACATTTAGGACTTTCAACATTTGGGTTGCCTTTACCAAGCCGTGCAATCGATGGATTTGTAAGCATTTTAGTTGATGCTACAATAAATTATGAAGCTCCTTTAACAGCTGATCGATTGAAGTCTTGGCAAGCAGCTCTTTTTCCTACAGGATATTCAGGACTTCTTCGTATCCATGCAGGTGATTGGCGCCAAGGCGAAGAACCCATGCAAGTTATTTCTGGAGCTTTGGGGAAGGAGACAGTCCATTTTGAAGCAGTTCCATCTCCTTTAGTTCAAAAAGAAATGGATCAATTTTTATCTTGGTGGGAAGTTCAGCGGGATAAAGAAGATGGTCTTATTAGGGCTGGAATAGCACATTTCTATTTTGTGACCATTCATCCATTTGAGGATGGCAATGGAAGACTTGCACGTGCCCTGACTGATATGGCATTAGCCCAGGATGAAAAGCTGCAAATGCGCCTTTATAGCCTTTCCTCCCAAATTATGAAGGAAAGAAGTGAATACTATAAAGTCCTTGAAAAATGTCAACGCGGCGACGGGAATATTACCGAATGGCTAATTTGGTTTTTGTCATGCTATATAAGGGCAGTTGAATCCGCTACATCCACTATTTCACGCATTATTTCAAAAGCTGATTTTTGGAAGAATTATTCCCAAGTTTCACTTAATGAAAGACAGCGCAAGGTGATAAATCTCTTGCTTAATGCCGGACAAGGGAAATTTGAGGGGGGGCTGACAACGCGCAAATATGTTTCAATTGCCAAAGTAAGCCGTGCCACTGCCTTCCGCGAAATTTCTGATCTAATCGAAAAGGCAATTCTAATTCAGAATCCAAGCAAAGGTCGAAGCGTAAGCTATGATCTTAATTGGAAGCATTAAAAATTGATACGTTAAACGGTTAGCCAGTGCGGTTAATATTTACGATTAATTAAAGGTTGAATTTTGAAAGCTTCCAGAAGGACGTTTGGCCAAAATTGCTTACTTCATATAATAAATAAGAAATATTCGCTACTTTGATTTGGAAATATCAATAATTCTTGTTTTAAATATTGCAAATGAATATATTTTTAGATTTGAAAAAAAGGAGTGATAAAATGTTAAGATTTGCTCATTGGGATGGTTTAACGTATTACGTTAATGAAGAAAGTCCAACAAGGCATATCATTCTGGTCCAAGACGAAATGGGAAAAAAAGTATTAATCAACCTAGAAACTGGACATATCGAAACCGATGGCCAAACACATAATACAATATCATTTGTTAATTTGGCCAAAGCTCAAAAAATGATACGGAATTTTCGAAATGATATTTTGGATTATTGGAACGAAATGAAATCAGCTTCAAATGGCAATTTTTAATGATAGGTAATTATGCCAAATATTGGTAATCTTTTCGGTATTATTTTTTGTATGTTTTGTGAGATAGGTGCGCCTCACCATAAAAAACATGTTTTGGCAATGTACGGAAATTATAAAGCAAATTATGATATAGAAACTGGACGCCGCATAAACGGAAACATGCCTAGTCGCCAAGAGAGGGTAATTAATCAAGCGCTACGTGAAAATAAAGAAGATTTTTTGAATTGCTGGGAATTGCTTAATCAAGAAAATAGTGTCACTCCGCCAAAAATTCAATTTGCTATGAGTAATAAAAATGGACGATCCTAATAAATACAATATCAAAACCTTTAAAAATATCAAAGATTTTGTTATTGAAATCACATATGAAGACGGAAAAACTCAAATCATTGATTTTCAAAAAATAAATTACCGTTCATGGTGGAAGGAATTGGAAGATCCATCTTATTTTAAAAAAGTAAGAATCGACGAAATAGCCAATCTTTCATGGCCCAATGGTCAAGACTTTTTGCCAGAACATCTTTACTATTGGGAAAAGTATCAACATCTATATACTTCTCCAAATAATTAACTGATTCTTTCTTCACTATAAGTTTTAGCTGCCTCTAAGGCCTATACCATATCACCAAATAAATCCCTCCCATCAGACCCGCCTAAACTTTTGCAAAAAGTTTTAGACGGGGGTTATTGAATATATTAATTTTTAAATTCTTTGCTTTTGAATTGAATTTGCGATGTTTGCCGTGATTGTTGAAATATTTGCAAATTCATTCATCAGCATTTTCATTTCAAGCGAATCGATGAACGATAAGCTATCTTTCCGCTCTTTCATTAGGCCGTGTTTTTGTTTTATCAAAGTTTCACGGAGCTGCCCTTCATATAGACCGATATCATTAACTGTAGTAGAAAGTCCTTCTAAGATAGATTGATAGCGTGTTGAAAGTTCCGCGGCCGCTTCAGGGGAAATTAATTTGATGCCCTTAATGGCTTTTCTTGCCTGCTTGGTTTCCAATTCAAGATCTTGATTTGCGAGCGTGAGATTGAGCTTATCTATTTTATTGCTTACAATATCTGGCCTATACTCAATAATTTGCGTAAAAAATTTGCCTAATTTATGAGCCGAATTTTCTATTCTGTCTAGAGTCGATATCCCTTCACTTAGCTGTTCGTATGGATCTGAATAGGTTGCTTTATTAGCGTTTGCATTTCGATATTTACTGATTGAATTTAGGGTGTTTAGGCTTAGGTCAAAAACGTCTGATTGATCATTCATAAGCATTTGCATTTCCAATTCATCAAGGACAGTTAGATTTTGCAAATTATTTTTCATCAGGGCCAGTTTGTTTTTTGACATTTTTTCAAAAGCTTGAGTTTCTTTTAGCCCTTTTTTACTGACATTTGCATAGAGCCCTTCGACGATAAATTGATAACGTGTTTTGAGATCTTCGGCAGCTTCAGGGGAAATTAACCTGATCGCTTGAATGGTTTCTTTAGCATACTTAGCTTCCAGTTGAAAATTCTGCGTGTCTAAATTGACTTGAAGCTTATTCGAAATGTTACTCGCGCCACACTGAGAGTCAGAAATATTTGTAAAATTTCTTCCCAATGCATTGGCTGAACTTTCCATACTGTCAAAGGTAAGTATGGCATTGCTTAGCTGTATATAAGGATCTAAATTTGTAGTTATATTATTCATAGATTGCCCTTAATTAATTTTTAGATGCATAAGTTAATTGTATGACAGGAAATTTAAGCTTTAATATATGAGATATTAAGTTTGGAATAATTAATGAGCTTGCTTGTTTTTCTCCTAAATAGATCGGGTGCAGTAGCATGCAAGGAGAAATATAAAAACCTGTTCAAATCATCCGATCGAATATTTTGAACAGGTTCTAAAGAATGTAAAGGACGTTTTTTATTATGGCAATACCAGGGGAGTAAAGGCGAAGGTTGAGCCGTCAAATAGGCCTTTATCGCTGAGTTTTAAGGATGGTATGACGAGCAGCGCCATAAAAGAGAGCGTCATAAAGGGCGCGCTTAAAGGGGTGCCAAGCTGTTTTGCCAAACGGTCCATAAAGACATATTCCTTTGCCACTTGAAATCCTTCTTTATCGCTCATAATCCCCCCCACAGGCAAAGATAAAATCTCAATTTTTCCATTTGATGCGACTGAAATCCCCCCTTGATGAGCAATAATGGCATTGACTGCTGCGCACATGTCCTCGTCAGTAACACCTACGCATATAATATTATGGGAATCATGGGCAATGCAGGAGGCAATCGCTCCTTCCTTTAATCCAAAACGATTAATAAAACCTAAAGCAATGGGCTGTTCATGATAGCGGTTCACCACCGCTATTTTCAGGAGGTCTTTTTCTATGTCTGTGATGAATAAACCCTCTTTGACCCGGCTTCCCATTAATATTTTATTCGTCATTAACTGCCCTTCAATCACCTGGATCACCTGCAATTTTCCCCTTTCAGCTTTGATTTGGAAGTTTTCCGGTTTTTTAGGAGAGCAATTGAAATGGTTGATTAAAGGCACAGGGATGCTTTTAATATTTGTTTTTCCATTTTGAGCGACTAAAAACCCTTTGATATAGGTTGATAGCACATTAAAATTTTGAAAATTATCGATTACAATAAAATCAGCGGAATCGCCATGGCGTAAAAGGCCGCAATCTAGGTTGTAATGCTCTACGGGATGCAGGCAGGCGACCCTCAGCACATTCATCACATCATAACCCTTATCAATAACCGAACGTTTTACAAGCTGATTGATATGCCCCTCTGCTAATTCGTGCGGATGTTTGTCGTCACTGCAAAACATTACATTCTCTGGGTGTGTCTCAAGCAGCGAATGGAGCGCCTCATAATTTTTGGCAGCCGATCCTTCCCTGATCAATATTTTCATGCCATAATGGATCTTTTCTAAAGCTTCCTCCAGCGTGAAGCATTCATGGTCGGTTGAAATCCCAGCCTTAATATAAGCCGCTGCCTCTTCTCCTCTTAAGCCAGGAGCATGGCCGTCAACTGGAACTTGAAATTTATTAGCGATGGCAATTTTTTCCATCACTTGCGGATCATGATGCAGCACGCCAGGAAAATTCATCATTTCACTTAAATAGTGCAGATGGTAATCCTTAAAAAGTAATTCAATAGTATTTGCGTTTAGAGAGGCGCCTGCTGTTTCAAAAGGGGTGGCGGGTACACACGAAGATGCACCAAAGTAGAAATGAAAGGGGACCTTTTCCCCATTTTCAAGCATGAAGCGGATCCCATCTAGCCCTAAAACATTTGCAATTTCATGCGGATCGGAAACAGTGGCCACGGTTCCATGTATGGAGGCCATGCGGGCAAATTCGGAAGGGACCAGCATAGAGCTTTCAATGTGAATATGGGCATCGATAAAGCCGGGCAAAATGAAGGGCCCTTGCAAAGCTCCTTCAATTGGCTTAATTTCAGCTATTTTACCATGAGAGATAAAAACCTCGCCTGTAAAGATCTTTCGTTTCACGAGATCGACAATTTGGCCTTTGATTGAAAAAGTATCCATTTTATACCCCAGTGAACTCAAAAATTGGATTTGGGCTGAAGTATCTAAAACATATTATAACTTTGGGTCGTTTTAGATAATCCAACCCAGGGGTTTTAAAGCAGTTACAAATTCCTTTTTTTGAATTCACTTGAGTGAAACTCCTTAGATTTTATTTAGCTCTTCTTCTATGGTTCTGAGCTTTGATAATTCCTGTTTGCGCAAGCCCAAAGTTGCCATATCATTTGCAATCTTTTGGCGCAATTCATCTGCCTGTCCTAATTTTTCTTTGCTATAGTTGATATCTTTAATTACTTGCAAGGCCTTGGTACGGGAAATAATTTCTTTTTGAATCGTTTGAAGCTGAGTTCTAAATTCAATCTCTTTCGCTGTATGGATTCTGGCACCTTTTGAGTTGACGACATACCCAATGATGGCCGGATCTTTTATTTTATCTCTTTTTTGAATAAGGTCGACCAACCGTTTGATCGTCTCAGCGCTTTGTGAAACTTTATCCATTTCTTTTAGGAGATTGTCAGGCAGCTGGGCATTGGCTTTGCCCCCCGAAAATTTATTCTTCCATAGTTCCATTTCTTTATCAAATTTTTGTTCCAAGATGATTTGCTCACGTATTAAATCTTCTCGTTTAATAGAAAGGGGGTTTCCTTGTACGCCAGCTTCTTTCATCTCGTTTTGCAAATCAATGATCAGTTTATCATATAGAATAGCTGTTTTTTTAAATTCGGTTGTAAGGCCTCCCTCCTTTACATAAGCCCTTAAAAATTCGTTTGCAGCCTCAGCAGATTCTTTTGCAAGCTGGTTACGTTCGTTTATCAAGGGTTCAAGACCACTTTCTTGCTTCTGAAAGCTAGCTATATTTTCATTAATTTTTTTTTCGATCTTTTCTGTAAAGGTAGAGATTTTTTCTATTTCCAAGTCCATGTTATTTACCGAGGCAAATTTTTCAAGCTCTCTTTTATTATTCTCTGCCGACCCTGCCGCAGCGTTAGATTCTTCCATCAGGGTGTTATATTGAGATTCTTTATCAGCGATAACTTTCTCTAAAACCTGGGCTGCTTGACTGGACTGCTCTCTTAATTTTTGAGCTTCCTGTTTCATTTCTTCTCCAATTAACATCCCAACCTCTTTTCCAAAGGGGGAAGTAAGGGAATGGGCAGCGCGATCGAGCAATTGAAGTGTAGGTGCGCCAGATGAATTCTCTTTCCACTCAGAAATCAAATTTTTGGCTTCTAAGAAAGGGGGAGCGTTAGGTTCCTCTCTAATGCGTGTCATAAAATTATTAATTTGATTAGATAAACTTTCATCTAATTGACCGTCGACTATTTTAAGGCAGGTCAAAGCGGTAAAAAGCAGCGTTTCCTCAAATGCCTCATTATTTTCCAGATGGCTGAGCATTTCTAATTTTGCCTTAGAATATACCTCTTCAGACTGCTTCAATAAGAAAGGAACCTGTCCCCTTACCTGGTCTTTTATCTCTTCATAGGCTGTGTTTTTGATTTCTTTCATTTTCTCAATGCCAGAATTTAATTTCTTTAAAACTTCAGAATATTTTTTATCTTCGAAATGTGCCTTTGGCCTTGAATAGGGATCTGTTAGCGATTTTTGAATTTTCTCTAAGTCTGCAAGTTCAGTATTGCCTATAATTATCCATTCAGTAAGCGGTACCATTTGCATATTATTAGAAAAATTGGGGGCCTTTTCCTTAAAATCATTTGTTGCATTTTCAATATCATTTGAAAGATGACTTAAAGTTTCTTGCATTTTTCCAATGATTTCATTTTGTAAAACTTTATTATTTTCTAATTTATCAATATTTGTACTGAAGATGCTCACAAAATCATTAATTGCAGCAATTTTTCCTTGAGTACCCTGATTAATATTAGCTAACTTTGTTTTTATATCGCTATATGCATGAAGAATTTCTAAATGTTCTTTACTTTCTTTTGATAAATGCTCTAACTTGTTGACTTGTTTTGGACTTAAATTTTCTAATTTATCAAAATTTTTATCAGCTTCTTCTATAATTTTTTTATCTACATTTTTTCCTGCCTTTAGCTCGCCAAGGATGTGCTTATACTCGGTTTTAACAACTTTTGCCATCGCACTTTCAATTGTCCGATCGAAATTAAAGGTTGTATTTACCCAAATTTTAATGCGATCGAAGATAGGAATTTTTCCATCTTTAGGAATATATGTAGTTATTTCACCGGTTTTTCTATTAACAAGAATAACAGTATTTTTATTTTTACTTTGTTCTATATCTTTTGTTTCAGATAAACTTTCAAAATTTGCCATTGAATTGATTTTAGGTACGATCATATAAATACCTATTTTTAATATAATTGAATGACTTTATACTTTATATTATAATTATAATTTAATTTATTTAATAAAAAAATTATAATTACTATTTAATTTATTCAAAAATACATACCGAGCCCACTGAAGAAATTTCAAGTAGGCAATAAATTTTTCAATGGTTGTAAATAATTACCTTTATTGAGGACAATAGACCTTATTTTTTTCAAAGGAGAGAAGGGTGAGATATTTTATAGCTTTAATTCTGCTTTACACCATGCGCTTTACCCTCTGGTTCCGCTATAGAGTGACGATAAAAGGGGTAGAAAACCTTAATGCTGATACTTTGAGCAAACCTGGAGGAATTCTTTTTTTACCGAATCACCCGACGGTTTTCGTTGATCCAACTTTAGTGACCCTTGCCATTTGGAAAAAATACCCTATACGGCCGATGATCGTAGAATACATGTACTATACTCCAATAGTTCATTCGTTTATGAAATTCATGAACGCTCTCCCTGTCCCAAATTTTGTTAGTTCAAGTAATAGCTTGAAGAAAAAGAAAGTTGATGAAGCCATGGAAGCGGTCATTTCAGGGTTAAAAAATAAAGAAAATTTTTTGATTTACCCTGCAGGGAAAGTCAAGCATCAGGCACGCGAGGTTATTGTCGCATCAGGCGTTCATCGCATTGTTCAGGCTGTCCCGGAAGCCAATATCGTATTAGTACGGACAACAGGTTTATGGGGAAGCAGCTTTTCAAGAGCTATCACCGGTCAATCACCCCCGCTGTATTCTACCGTTTTTGATGGCATCAAGCGGGCTTTTAAAAATTTAATTTTCTTTACTCCGCGACGCCATGTCACGATTGAATTTTTCCCAGCCCCCTCAGATTTCCCTTATTCAGGCTCTCGGGTAGAATTCAATCAATATTTGGAGCATTGGTATAATCGTCCCGACGGGCTTACATCTCAAGAGGGGGCCGAGCCTGGAGAAAGTCTTTATTTGGTTTCTTATAGCATGTGGCGGAAAGAGCTGCCCCTGATCAAATCCAAAAATGAAGTGCAAAAGGAAATTGAATTAAAGAAAATACCACAGGAAGTGCAGTCAAAAGTTCTGCATAAATTGTCTGAAATGACCCAAATGCCTTCTGATCAAATAAAAGGAGGGATGGATTTGGGCTCAGAACTAGGTCTTGATTCCCTGGATCATGCCGAACTGATGGCCTTTCTAGATGAGGATTTTGATGTGGCAGGAGTGCCTGTCAGCGAATTAACAACTGTTGAAAGGGTCATGGCCCTCGCTGCTAAGCAGGTTGCTTTTGGAGAGCGGGTTGAAGAAGAGCATGCCGATTTAAGCAAGTGGTTGAGCGCCGCTTATCCTCATGTCCGTGCAATTTTCCCAAAAGGAGAGACCATTCCTGAAGTTTTTCTAAATAACTGCCAAAGGCATAAAACAGCTGTGGCCTGTGGGGATATGCGTGCGGGAGTGCTGACCTATTCTCAGATCAAATTAAGGGTGCTTCTACTTGCGGAATATATCCGCCATCTGCCGGGCGACAGCATTGGCATTTTACTTCCTTCAAGCGTGGCTGCCTATCTTACCATTATAGCCTGCCAACTGGCCGGGAAAATTCCTGTCATGGTCAATTGGACTGTCGGGCCCCGCCATCTTGAATCAGTCCGCTCCCTCTCGCACATTAAAACCGTTTTATCTTCGTGGGCTTTTTTAGATCGTTTGGATAATGCAGATCTGACCGGCATTGATGATTTAATAATAACCTTGGAAGATGCAAGCCGTGGCTTTACTTTAAAAGATAAGCTCATGGCCTTCATCCGATCAAAACGAAGCACTTCATCTATTCTGGAACATTTTAATATGCAGGGACGAAGCAGGAATGATACTGCCGTCATCCTTTTTACGAGCGGTACTGAGAGTATGCCAAAAGGCGTTCCTCTGACACATGGCAATATCTTAAGCAATCAGCAAGATGCTGTGAATGCAGTGGAGATTTTTCAAGATGATATTTTGCTTGGAATTCTTCCCCCCTTTCACTCATACGGGTTTAATGCAAGCGGCCTTTTGCCTTTGCTAGCTGGTTTACGCGTGGCTTATTATGCTGATCCGACCGATGGAAAAGGAATTGCAAGGGAAATTGAGCGGTGGAAGGCAACGATTGTTTGTGGCGCACCCTCCTTCCTCAAAGGTGTTTTTAAGAACGCCCGCCCAGGACAGCTAAATTCTCTCCGAATTTGCGTGTCGGGGGCTGAAAAAGCCCCACCTGAATTATTCAAAATGGTCAATGCGCTAGAAAAATGCCATTTGGTCGAAGGTTATGGCATAACAGAATGTGCTCCTATCCTAACAGCCAATTGCTCCGGAAATCCTATGGATGGGGTAGGGAAGCCTATGCCTCAGGTCGCCCTTCTAATCGTTCATCTTGATACGCATGAGCCTCTTCCGCAAGGAGAGGCGGGCCTAATCCTTGCTCGGGGGCCTAATATATTTAAAGGCTACCTGAATAAAGGGATTTCTTCACCCTTCATTACGCTAAAAGATCAATCCTGGTATTCGACCGGAGATCTAGGCTATCTTGACCCAAAAGGCAATTTAATCATCTCGGGAAGGCTGAAACGTTTTGTCAAAATTGGTGGTGAGATGATCAGCCTGGCTGCCCTTGAGCAGGCTTTGCACGAAAATAGTGCTATTCATGCTCAGTTATCCCAAGAAGAGGGCCCGGCCTTGGCCGTGTGTGCAAAAGAAGAAGCAGGCGAAAAAACTAAGATCTTCGTATTTACCCGTTTTAGTATCACGCTTGAAGAAATCAATCGCGCTTTAAGGGATGCAGGATTTAGCAATTTGGTAAAAGTCTACAAAGTGACACAAATACCTGAAATTCCATTGATGGGAACAGGGAAGATCAATTATCGTAACCTGGAATCACAAATAGATACAATTTTATCGAATGCGAAAGAAAAGGCTCTTTTATGACTAAAACCCCTTTACAACCAATACCGTTTATGAATTTCGACCCTCATTCAAAACAGGCGCCGTTAAAGCTTTTTAATACCGCCTCCCGCCAAAAAGAGCTTTTAGTCCCAATTGTCGGAAGGCATATTCAAATGTACACCTGCGGCCCCACTGTCTATAATTATGCTCATATAGGCAATTTTCGGACCTATGTGTTTGAAGATTTATTAAGGCGGGCGATCCAATTTTTTGGTTTTAGCATTACACAAGTAATGAATTTGACAGATGTTGACGATAAGACGATTAAAGGGGCCATTGCAAAAGGGGTCGATCTAAATACTTATACTCAGCCCTATAAAGACGCGTTTTTCCAAGACCTCAGTGCTTTGAACATTCAACCGGCAGAATTCTATCCTGCCGCGACAGATTACATCGATGAAATGATCGAAATGATCCACATCCTCCTCGAAAAAGAGGTGGCTTACAGGGGCGGGGACGGAAGCATTTATTTCGCGATCAATCGATTTCCCCGCTATGGCTGCCTATCCCATCTCCATTTGGAGGACTTGCAAGCAGGCGCCTCTGAACGTGTAGCGGCGGATGAATATGAAAAAGAGCATGCCGCCGACTTTGTTTTGTGGAAAAGCTATGAACCTGAACGGGACGGCCAAATTTATTGGGAAAGTCCTTTTGGGCCCGGACGTCCCGGCTGGCATCTGGAATGTTCGGCAATGGCCATGAAGCTTCTGGGTGAGACCATCGACATTCATGTCGGGGGCGTCGACAACATGTTTCCCCACCATGAAAATGAAATTGCTCAATCGGAGGCCTGCACAGGCAAATCATTTGTCAAGCTTTGGATGCATGCAGAGCACCTGGTTGTTGACCATAAAAAGATGTCTAAAAGCGCAGGTAATTTTTATACCCTGCGCGATCTGATCGCTCAAGGGTTTTCAGGTACTCAGGTCAGGTATCTCTTATTGCAGACTCATTATAAAACGCAGCTTAACTTTAGTTTTCAGGGGCTGGAAGCAGCTAAAGCGACGCTGAACCGTTTGAATGACTTTATTCAACGCCTACTAGATGTCCAAACTCCTGGCGCTTTGGGGTCTGTCGCTGAATTGGAGCAGGAGGCTTTGCAGAGCTTTACTGAAGCGCTTAGCGATGACCTAAATATTTCCGCCGCTCTGGCCGCTGTTTTTGATCTTGTCCGGGAGGTTAACAGCTTGTGCGATAGCCAAAAAGTCAGCCGAGAAGATGCGTTACAAGTTATTGAGCTCATGCGTAAGTTTGATACTGTCCTTGGAGTGCTCACTTTTGACAAGCGGGAAGAAACGATTCCAGAGGAATTACAGGATGCATTTGCCAAAAGAATGCAGGCGCGCAGCGCAAAAAATTGGAAGCTGGCAGACGAAATGCGCGATTTCATTCATCAGAGAGGCTATTTAATCGAAGATACCCCAAGTGGGCCCAAATTAAAAAAAGAATAGAAGGAAAGAAATGACAGAACATGCCCGTACTAAAGATGAATTTTTTCTTGTGTGTCTTTACCAGGAAGCGCGTAAGCAAGCAGATGTTGACGATCCATTAGACCGCTATGCTATCGGACAATTAGCAGGATTGCATAAAACTGCAGTCGATACAATCTGCGTGCTTTTAATGAAAACGAATTTTATTAAAAAACATGGCCAGGTCGAAATATCCATTACACCCCATGGAATGAAGCTTGCCGAACAACTAATAAAGAATAAGTAGTTTTAAACATTAATAATTAATAATTTATACCTTGATTTTTATTTTCCTCATATTTATCTTTTTACTCAAAAAGGAATAATGAGTGATAAATAATAATAATATATATTTTAGAGATAATTGGGTTACTGTTAATTTTAATTCATTTTGTCATTCTATCAAAGATAGTACTGTTGTAGCCACCCAAAAAGTTCAAGCTTTCGTTAATTCTCCTAGAGGTAAGGAAAAAATTAAGGATGTAGTTAAATGTGGATTAGGAGTGGGGATAGGTGCCGGAATCGAATATCCAATCAAATGTTTAACTGATAAAATATTAAAGGCATCAGGCCTATACATAAATTATGGCACACCTGTTATTCCTATCGGACTTAAGGTTATTGTGTTTCCAATTTTCTGTATTATTTGCCCTGTGTTTGAAGAATTCGATTTTAGAAGAGACCGTCAAGAACAATATAAGGAAAAATTCAAAGTTTTTTATTTAAATAGAGGCACCTCTGAGGCTTTTGCTAATACAGCCGCGCGCGTGACAGCTGTGATTTCTACTTCAATACTGTTTGGTTTATATCACACTTGGAATGTTATTTTTTGTTTGAACGATCCCATGAGAGTTCTACCCCAAGTCGTGCACACAACTATCCTTGGGATTTTTCTGGGCATGGCAAAAGAGCTTGCAGGGTCAATGGATGTACCTATTGGGATGCATATGGGTTATAATATGAATGCTGTGATCAGATTCTAAGATATTAATAAAAATAATTAGTTAATTCACTAATTCGACAAGGGATGAATATTTTTTTAGTATGGCATCAGCAGTTAGAAGTGTGAGTGGTTCAAAAATTGCTTGTGAAATAAGGATGCGATCAAAGGGATCACGATGGATATCGGCTAGCTGATTAACTGCAGCAGCATGACGGGCTGTAATTGGTAATTCTAAAAATCCACTTTCTGCGATGGCGTCAATCATCTGATCGATATTTGCATCTAATTTTTTAATTTTTATCTTTATGCTTGCTTCCCAGATTGAGGCACTACTGACATAGACTACAGAAGCATCTAATATTTTTGATCGTGCCGATTTGTTAAGCCTTCGATTATCTTTTATGCACCAAAGAAAAACGTGTGTATCAAGTAAAAGACGCATGTTATTCCTCAAATTCAGAAATTATATCTTCGGGTAGTGGCGCATCAAAATCTTTAGCAATTTTAACTTTTCCTTTCATTACACCGAATTTTCGTTCTGGCTTTGAGTTAATTGGACCTAATTTTGCTACCGGTTTACCAGCCATAGCTATGATTATCTCATGGCCATGAATTACCGCATCGACTAATTTAGAAAAATGAGTTTTGGCTTCATGGATATTAACAATTTTCATAAATCCTCCATTGGACTAATCTTAGTCTATATTATTTCGTGATATTTTTGCAAATTTATGTTTTGATTCTAACTTCTATTGTTAACTCACCTTACGCAAAAAGAGCAAAATGAAGAAGAAAGAGATTTTGAAAAATCAATTAATTCAAAAAGCACAGCAATATTTTACTAATATTGCGAGCATTTTTGAACTTAATGGAGATTCAAAAGATTTGCTTCTTCATCTGCTCCTTTGCGTAAGGTGAGTTGTTAATTTAGAAGGAGAGGAATGACAACCTTTTAAAGCCGTGGCCTTTTGCAAGATTTCTCAAAAATGATGTGCAAAAATGAGGCATAAATTTTTTTTGAATTTATTTTTTAGGCATTTTACCCGCCTATCCCACTAAGAGCGGATACCTAACTCATTCAAAATATTTATAAAAAGATTGCGCCGTTCTTTTTCAATTTCTTTTAATTTTTTTAGCAATAAAATAGTAAGATGTTTTTTCAAAAAGAGATTGAAAGCGCTGTATTCAGGATGGACTCCACATAAGATCGCCTGCCCCGCCCCTACGCTGCATTTTACAATGGCTGCTGGTTGCCCTTCTATATCGGCATAGCGGGCCATCACAGAAATGCCGGCATAATTTTCTGCTTTATCAAAAATACACCCACCATTGAAATAAGAAGCGCTTGGGATAGGGGAGTTATGAATTTCCAACAGAGCAATTTGCGAACCTTGTCCGCTTTGATAGCAAAATTTTCCGGGACCGTAGGCTGGACCACGGGCTATTCCAGGAAAAAATTTTAATTCTCTGGTGGCAAGAACTTCGAGCGGTCCATCTTTTTCGAATTCAATAGCAGCGCACCCATAATAGCCACCGGCGCAAATACCCAGGTAATATCCGCCTCCTTGCACAAATTCAACCAGATTGCGGTTTCCATGGCCTTTTAAAGCTTGATGGTAAGGGATATCACGTCCGCCTGGGAAAATGATCAAATGAGTGTCTTTATGCCATGCGGTTTGCTGAAAGAGCGATTTATCGGCCCAAGACAAGAGATAGGTTTGATCAACCTTTTCTTGTCTAAGCGCTGAAACAAGGGAGCCGATGCCGAATGGATCGGCCCCCTCATCTCTATAAATGAGAATTTTTTTCATATCGCTTTTTTATATAGGCAGCCACACCCATTGATTTAACCAATTCTCCACATAAGAAGGGGTATAGCCCCATCATCAATGCCGTCTCAAAACCTACGAAAGCTGAAAGCCACACAACTCCAAGCCCTAATTGAAGAGCACATGCAAACAGCAAGGTTGTGATTGTTTTTACCGCATGAAAGTCGGTTTGTCGCTCAACGAACGAGCCTACAAGAAAGACCTGAAAAATAAATCCAATAAGATAACCCCCATTAGTCCCAAGTAAGCTCATTATACCTAAGCTGCCTCCAGCAAAAACAGGCAGGCCAAGGCTCCCTTCAAGAAGATAAGTTAGCACGCTTAGCAGCCCTTTGCGGCTGCCCATAGTCACTCCAATAAAGAGAACGCCAAATGTCTGGCCAGTGAGGGGAACAGGGCTAAAATAAAGGGGGATGCGGATTTGAGCGCAAAGTGCTAAAAATAATGACGCTCCTAAAATCTGAAAGGCAGATAATAAAAAGCGATTGTTTAAATGGGCAGCAGGCAAGGAATTGAGCGGGACAGCAAACATAAATTTCCTCGAAAATTTTTTTCTTTAATTTCTTTTGGTATAAATAACTTTTCCAACACGATTGATATGTTCAATAAGATCCTCATTTGTGATCGAGGTAAAATCTAAGATATCAAAAAAATAAGGCAGGGGAGTTTCTTCATTTAGCTGCCCTGAAACTTCGTAAACAAGAGATTCGAGATTCTCACCTTTCAGGGCAATATCAATATCGGAACCTATTTTTTCCCGCCCCATTGCCCTTGAACCAAACAGGATGGCTTCTTTGACAGCAGGATACATTTTCAAAATGTCCTGGATTATTTTAATATCTTCACGGGTCAATCCGAACATTTTTCCTTGAGAGTATGATAAACTTGTTCTATAGCAGGAAAATAGTCGTTTCGGATGGTTTCGACAGCTTGTTTGGCCTGTTTTTCATTATATGTATGGGTCAGTTCATTCCGTTTGTCTAGCATTTTGATCCAGGTGCGGCCATCTTCTATTAATCTTCCGGAAAATGCCTGCTTAATGACTTCGCGCGGAAATTGCAAGGTCATTCCTTGTGCTTCAAGGTAGTCTTTCAGGGTTTTCCAGGCAAGTTCAAAGGTAAATTCAAAAGATTGAACAAGCCCTGCGGACTGCAATTCATCATAAGTGCCAAGTTGAGCGGATCTTTGAAGAAACAAAAAAGCCTTTTGAAAATTTTGAAATCTTTGTTTCCAGCGTATGTCATTATTCATAGTAGTCTAAATTTATCTGAGGACAACTCTTTTTTCAAGCTAAAAAATGGGATGCGCATTGATGGGAATATAAAGTTAACAAATGAGATATAAAGTTGATTAAGTTTTAATTTATTGGTCCCAAGTTGTATTAATTATTGCTCATAATCAAAGTTTATTGCAAAATAAGCGATTAAAAATCAGGATCTAACTATATATTTTAGAGGAATAAAATGGGATCAATTTCAAATTTACAAATTGCAGGAAATGCTATAAGTTTACTAATTGTAAATGTAAGTGGAACTTGCTTGGGAATTACTTTTTATTCAAAATTAAATGCGATATTTGAATATGCTTTAGGGAAATATTATGGCAGTGAATACGGCAAAGATTTAAATAATAATATTTTTGTATACGTACCTTACAGGGATGCATTGTGGAAACAAATTATCGTTCGTTCAATTTCTTCATTAAGTATGTACAAAATCACTACTCTAGCTGCTGGATTGTTAGCAAATAAAAAAATTCCATTCCACTCTTTCTATTCTTTTGAAGATTATGCCTTTATGTTTACAGTAGGCAGTTCACTGGCCCCATTTTTGACTTGGAATAGGGGCATACGTTACTACCGATGCTCGGGTGTTTATTTATCCCCTGAAGAGTGCCAGAATAGAAATATAAACCCAAGGCAAATAAGACAGATTCGCGAAGCCGTTAATATTCATAACAAAGAATCCCTTTGGAGCTTGGTTAGCACCCCTACCCTAGTCCCCGGAAGGTTCGACCCCTTAACTAATTATGAGGTATAAAAATGACAATAAATTCCCTTAATATTTCAGGCACAATTTTAAATAATTTAGCGCCCCTTACTTTAATGTCTTCACCTTTAATAGGGGCGGCCCTTTTTATAAAAATAAATTCTACATTTGATTATGCATTAGGAAAATTACTAGGGAATAAATACGGTAAAGATCTTAATAATAGGATATTTGTTTATATTCCTTATCATCAATCCATTTGGAAAAATCTTTTAGTCGGCTCAATTTCTTCTTTGATTTCATTTAGAATAGCTACTTTGGCTAAGCTACTTGTTACCCATTCATCTTTTTCACGAAATAATTTTTTTACCATTTCAAGTTTTGCAGTGCCCCTTATTTTTATGATTGCTAAAACTTTTTTAGATTATGATCTTGGCCCATTTGAAAAAGGGGTTTATACCATTTATCAAAAATAAATTTTAGTGCATAATCCTCCGATTTATGGATATCATCGGAGTGTAAAATGGACGCATTTCAAAAAGAAGTAGATCAGCTGACAGGCACGGATTTTTTCCAACTT
>JACDAQ010000022.1 GCA_013695355.1 Candidatus Protochlamydia sp. | reverse complement strand
AGCCTCGGGCTTGAAAAATAACTTTGAGGGTAATATTAATCAATATGACCCTCAAAGTTATTTATTCAATCGCGAGAGCTTTCACGCTAGCCGAAAGGGCAAAAAAACTCCAAACTCAGGTTATTAGATGGATAAGGTATCAATGATTATTGTAACTGGCCCGTCATTAATGAGCGAAACTTGCATATTGGCTCCAAATTTTCCGGTTTTTACAGGCACTGCTTCTTGCTTTAACTTTACAATAAATTCCTCATAAAGAGGGATGGCCGTTAAAGGAGGGGCAGCATCCATGTAATCTGGCCTCCTGCCATTTTTACAATTTGCATAAAGCGTAAATTGGCTGACAAGCAAAATTTCTCCGCTCACATCTTTCACACTCAGGTTCATTTTATTTTGCTCATCGCTAAAAATCCTCAAATGAACAAGCTTTTTTACACACTCCCCTATTTGGCTGACCGCATCATTTTTATGAAAGCCTAAAAATACTAAAAGTCCTCTTCCTATAGAAGAGTGTAATTGATCTTCGATACGAATTTGAGCATTTTGAACCCTTTGAATAAGAAGCTTCATACACTTTGCCACCCGATCAAATATTGTTCCCAATCAATCACTCTTCCTTTGATCCCTAATTCTTTTTCTGCAGACCTGAGGGCCCTTACTTCCCTTTCAAAAGTTACCGGATCGCTTTGGTCCCAAACCACTTGAATAATTTCATAATTTCCTTCCTGATCTTTAGTGATAAAATCGACCTCATAACCCTCAGAGGTACTATAATAGAAAATATCCTTTTTTTGACGCCGTAAATCTAAATAGACCTGATTTTCTAATAATTTTCCAAAATTTAATGAAAAATTGAAGGTATTCGCATGAATTAAACCGTTATCAACTGCATATATTTTTTTTGGGGTCGTTTCTAATGTGCGTAATGATTCTGTAAAAATTGGCGCTATATAAATAAGAAAAGCATCTTCCAAATAATCTAAATAATGATGCAAAGTATCTTTACTGACTTTTAATCCTTGGCTAGTAATATCTTTGTAAAATTTATTGATTGAGAAACGAGAGGCTGAATTCTTTAAAAGAGCACTAACAAAATATTTTAAGAGTTTTAAATTGCTTACTTTATGGCGTTCAATCACATCCCTAAAAACAACCACCTCAACATAATTCTGCAACATCTCACGTCTTTCGTGGATAGGCAGGTCCTGGACACCAGGAAATCCACCTTTCTGAAAAAAATCCAATAAATGTGAGCGATACTGATCTAACATTTTCCTTCCAAATGGTTTGGAAGGCAAGGGAATCTTTTTAAAATCCAAATATTCATGAAAATTGAACGGTTGAATTTCCATTGCTACGGAACGCCCCCGCAAAGATGTTGCAATTTCTTTACTTAATAATTTGGCAGATGAGCCTGTAATATAAATTTCAAGGTCTTTTGTATCTAAAAGGCGGCGTACCACCACTGGCCAGCCATCAACATTTTGCACCTCGTCAAGGAAAAGATAGCATCGATGATTATGAAGTTCAGGCTGAAGAGTATAGAGGGCATCAATCATTTCACCCATTTTTTTTTGATCGATTGGCAGCAATCTATCATCTTCAAAATTGATGTAAAGCAAACGATCGAGCGATAATGCATTTTTAGCGATTAAGTCACGCATGGTTTGAAACAAAAAATAAGTCTTTCCAGATCTCCTAATTCCAATTGCTACCTTTGCAAGATTTTGAGCTTTTGGAAATTCATACTGTCGCACTGTGCTATCGGCACTCTTTTTTAAGGTCGCTTTAAATTCTTCCTGCAGTATTTGTAAAAACCTTTCCATGCTATCCCTCTATTAAAGGTTAATAGTAGCTGTTTTTGTCCTTCTAGACAAGGACAACAATTAATCAGAAGGAAACCAAGGGTGAGTTTTTTTGAATGGTATTCATGAACCGTTGCATATCTAAAGGAGGTTCGGCATGAAATTCAAGCAATTCTCCTGTTTTGGGGTGATTGAAGCGCAAAACGGAGGCGTGCAAGAGCTGCCGGGTAGCTTTATAAAAATGGTTAGACGATGTAAGGCCATAGAGGGCATCCCCTAAAACCGGTGTGCCTTTTGATTTTAAGTGTACACGTATTTGATGGGTACGCCCAGTGGTAATAATGGCCCGTACTAAACTTAATTTTTCATTCCATGCCAGCACTTTGCAGTGTGTAACCGCAATCCTTCCAGTGGGGATAATAGCCATCTGTTTCCGGTGGATGGGATGGCGGCCAATAGGTGCCGAAATTTCCCCATCAGGAGGCTTTCCTACGCAAATAGCCAAATATTCTTTGTACACTTGACGGGACGCGAACAATTCTATTAACTTTTGCTGCATTTCCAATGTTTTAGCTGCAACCAATAGTCCTGATGTATCCTTGTCAAGGCGATGCACAATCCCTGGACGGTTTGAAGTATTGATGGGATCCAATGAACGGCAGTGGTAAAGAAGGGCATTCACAAAAGTGCCTGTCCAATTTCCAGGAGCGGGATGAACCACCATACCGGGTGGCTTATTGATGACCAATAAAAAATCATCCTCATAAATAATGGAGAGATCAATGCGTTCTGGAATCAGGTCTGCTTCAGGAGTGGCGGCAAAATGAACTTCAACCTCATCCTCTGCTTCAAGTTTTGTTTTTTTTTTAACGGAGAATCCATTGACACTGACAAGATTTTGCTCGATCAGATATTGGAAATAGGTACGGGAATGTTTTTCACTAAACCGCCGGGCGAGGATTTTATCCAGCCTCTCCCCCGCCTCTTCCTCTGTGATAATCAATAAATCGGTTTCTTCTTTAGTCATGAAGGGATAGCCAATAAAACAAAGCTGTTTTTAGAATAGGGATAATCAGGCACTAATTTTTTCAATAAGCTTAATAAATGATCCTGAAAAGATTCAAGCGCTTTGACTTCGGTCATTTGGCCTAAATTTTTGCCTAAATAAATATTATCTGCATAAGTGATTTCTTGCAAATAAAGGAAATTACCGGATTGAATGAAAAGATTGCGAACAGTATCGTTTAAACTTGAAAGTTTTTTTTCAAAAGAAGGGGTAATTGGAAAGGCTAAATATAGCTCGTACTCAAACATAAAAATATGCTAAGCCTTTTCCAATTTTTAAGGCTATCGTTTTTCTGACATTTCGCGCCAAAGTTTTTTTAAACGTTCCTGATGGTCTTTAATCTCATTGACTATTTTTGTTGCAATAGACAGCAACATTTTATCACGGAGTTCCTTCCCTTCAGGAGAATTGGCTAAGTCATCGAGTGATCTTAACTTAGAAGGGATGGACCCAGTTGGACCTGGGGCGGTTCCTTCCATTCCAGTAGTACCACTCGCTGTCTGAACAGACGGATCTTGGGAAACTTGATCAACTGCAGCCATAATAATACCTCTTTTAACTAAACAGCCAAAGTAATTCTTTGCCTTATACTTATAATAGCATAATAATTATATAAATTACAAATTTATTGTATTTTTGAAAAACTGACAGTTCCATTATTATGGGAATTCATTTCATGCCATAATCTGTCTTCATATTCTTTGTATTACTTTAAAAACTCTTTGATTTCGTCTCTACTGATAAGCACAGGATATCCATCTAGGTAAATATACTCCAAATGACTCTTAATCAAAAATAGCAGGGATAAGGCTTCGCTCCTAAGGTTAGTATTTAAAGTATTTTTTACAAATTCCATTAAAAAAGTAATAATAATTTGATGAATATCTCGCTGCTGGAAGATAAATATCTTTAAAAATATTCTCCTTAATTTTTTTTCACTTTCTTCTAGTTTACTCGATGGAAACCAATGGTCCATCACTGTAAACAGTTCAGGTACTAAAGGTCCTGAGCTTGAGGTAGAATACATCTAAATCTTCTGAATGTTTAAAATTAAATACTTCCATGTTGAATTTTTCTGAGTAGGTGATAAAATAATTAGAAAGATAACGAATAGCAATAATTCTTTGCTGCTCGCTCCATTTTTCATCTAAAATAAGATCCAAAAGTTGATCAAAGGCATTAGTCTTTCATCAATGAAAATATCTTCACTATATTCTTTTGCATATATTTCATATAAATCGTTTATATTCCAAGTCAAGGAAAGGTTCGGAATGATTTTTCCACTATTAAAATCATGAGCTATGCCATCACTGCCTTCCAGCAAATTTAACACCGCATTAGTTCTTTCGTTAACATTAATTTAATGGCCTTTAGGTTAGTCAGCTCGCTTGTAGCAAGATGGGTCAGGATAATGCAAAGTGACCTACATTCGCATTTCTTTACTGCTATCCTAACCCTTATTTATAACTTACTGAGTTTTGTAAGTACAAATCTAGAAGTCTGTTTATTTAAGCGTTTTAGGCGCTATGTTTTTTACTTTTCCCCTATCAAAATTGTAGCCATACAGCCACCTTAAACAAAATGGTGCGAGCAAAGTTGTCAATGTGATCACAAGCAGGATGGATGCATAGACATCATCATTGAAAACTTTGGTTGATAAACCGATGGTGGCAAAGATCAAGCCCACCTCTCCGCGCGGGACCATAGCAGTTCCGATAATCCACTTCATCGCACGGCTCTCCTTCCTTAGGAAAAATCCAGACATCAGTTTACCAATAATACCGACCGCTAACAGCGAAAGACTTAGGCCCCAAATAAAAGATGAATCCCAATTAACTTTCCTTAAATCAAGCGATAGTCCGATAGCCACAAAAAAAATAGGGGTAAAAAGATGGACAATGGGCTTCATTTGCTCTTCGACATGCTCGCTGAATTTTTTTGATTCCTGCAAAAAAGATCCGAATGGAAAATAGAACTTGCGAGAAAGAGCCAAACCCGCAGCAAATCCCCCTAACAGCTCAGGAGCTCCTAAGACGTGGGCCAGCCATGCAAAAAAAAGAATAAGAGCTACAATTGCCGTCGGGAGAAGGCCTGGGATCTCGCTTTTATCATTCCATCTACGGATTACCTGTGAAACAACCTTGGCCAATACTGGAGAAATAACGAAAAAAAGAATAATGAAAAGGAGGACCCTGCCCGCATGCCAAATATTAACTTCTCCGCTCATTGAAAATTCATACAGTATAGCCAGCAACACAATCCCTATGATATCATCGATAATCGCTGCCCCAATGATGATCTGTGCTTCATGACTATTTTGTTTTTTTAATTCCCTCAAGACCCTCAGAGTAATACCTATGCTGGTCGCAGTCAAAGTGCTTCCGATAAAAAAACTTGCCAATAAAGAAAAATTGAAGAAAAAGAAGCTGACCAGTGTTCCAAGAATAAAAGGCATGAGCACTCCAACAACAGCCACGATCAAGGCTTTAACTCCGGCAGAAGTTAAATGGCCGATATCGGTTTCAATCCCAACTTCAAAAAGAAGCAAGATAATTCCAACTTGAGCTAAAAGATGAATTGGATTGCTGATATCAACAAGCCCTAAGATACTTGGGCCGATGATAATTC
>JACDAQ010000046.1 GCA_013695355.1 Candidatus Protochlamydia sp. | reverse complement strand
CAACCCCGGGGCTTTGAAGCAGTCCAAATTTCCAATTTTTGAATTCACTTGGGTATAAACAAAAAACGCAGAGCACAAGAGACGGAAAGGGGCAGAAAAAAATAATGAATATTATTAATAATTCACGTTTCAAAATTGAGACTCTGTCTGTTAGGAAAGGATTAAATGGATTATCTAAATTATACCTATATAAATGAACCAATATGCTTTCATGAAAATCATTTGTTTTCAAACCCGCTTTGTGACGAACAGTCGCTTTTACGGCGCATTTTTAATGTGGCCTTTCACATTTTTACTTTTGCCATTCCCCTGGCCATTTATCACATTGCTTCATGGTGCTTTGCCAAAATTGATTCAAATAGAGGACAAAGATTGGCATCAATCATTGAGCATAATAGATTAACTCATCCCTATACTCCGTTAGGTCAGGAAGCCCTGGATTTTGCCCGAAGGAAGCTGTCAAACCAACCTCAAATCAATGCCGGGCCGTTCAGCGACCGCTGGGGGGTCGTCGACCATCAGCCTGCCAATCAGGAGATTTTGCGCCTGGACGCTCTCTTGAAAGTGTCCTTTCATGGACTGAAAAAGGCACTTAAGCTGTATCCCCAAGACCCATGGAGCCGGCAAACGGTCATAGATGCGACCGATGTCTGCATGAAAATCTCCTATGCTATCAGCTCTTTAACCCTAGATGATCTTGAGCCCTTCATTCAAAATTTAGCTGCTAGAGGCATCAATCGAACAAATGCTTTAGCCCTTACCAGGCAGGACTCTTATCAATTCCGCACCTTTTTTTATGCCACACGCTGCTATCATTGCATCAGAGGAGCGGCTCAATGGGGTACTTATCGTAATGGGGTAGAAGGTCTAATGCACCCTCAAGAAATTCCATTGACTCACTCTTTGCCTTTCTATCAAGCTGGAACCGTTCAAAATAGATGGAATACTTTATATAATGATTATTGCGACAGGATAAGGCTATATGTTAATGAGGCTGAATTGCAAAGAGCTGATAATCGCCACTTTATGTGGACGCAAAAAGATACCGGGATAACAGAATTTGTTTCAATCCCTGATACCCTGCCGACTTAAAACCTGAATTTTGGCTCTCTCTCCTCGCTATTAAGGGAGTCACGCGCCCTACCTTCACCCTTTCTTTCTTCAAGCATATCGATTTGATATTCTTTTAGAAAGAAAGGTCGAATCTAAGATACGTTACCCCTTACTTTCAACGAGATAAACCCAAAACTCAGGTTAAAAAGAATGAGGCTTTTAGCCTCATTCTTTTTCTGGTTAGATAAAAACACGTGCCACTTGGTTAGAAAGGGGTGTGATCAATCGATCTTCCATATTTAAAAAATCATTTTGATTTGTCTCAAATTTTTCTGAACAAATGGCTGCAGCTACTCCACAACCAATCGAAAGGCCAGCCATACCCAAAGATTTTAATGCTATGGCCTGAGTAAGTGCAGCTATTGAGACAATAGCGAAACCACCCGCGAAATACAGCATGCTGGTTGCAGGAAGAGCAAGAATAGGTATGAATGTAATCATTCGAAGCCAAAATGGAGAATTGGCTTTTTCAGTAGCCTCGTACATTACTTTAGAATACACTGCCATAGGCAAAACTAAAAGAAGTCTAAAACAATCTTTTGAAATATTCTGAATTGTTTCTTCTCTTCTTTCCGCAGTGATAAGAGGATCATTTAACTGTTGATAATTATGGTAGATATTTCTTATTGGCTGGGGTAATAATTCTGAAAGACGCATAAGTTAACTCCTTTTTTTGTTTATCATAATGTGACATGTAATAAAAGATCAATATTAATATTATGTAAAAATGAGGTAAATTATTTATTAATATTGTTTTTTTTTGGATTTATAAAATTAATTTTTATTGCGAGTAATAAAAATACTTAAACACTAGGGTTACCTTTCTCAGTGAACAAAAAAATCTTGACCAATTTAAGCTGATAACTTAAATTGGACGTTATGTATATCAAAAGAGACATTGAATCACGTTTAAAGAATGATAAGGGGTCATATGTACAGATCCTGATTGGACCCCGCCAATGCGGAAAAAGTACGGAATTTGCCCTTTTAGGGCAGGGAAAGTTCGGTGAAGTCACATTCGATGACATGCAGGCGCGCCTTTTAGCAGAAAGGGATCCAGCGCTATTTATAGCCCAATACCCCCCCCCGATTTTGATCGATGAAGTTCAATACGCACCCAATATTTTTCCAGAGATCAAGCGGATCGTCGATCAAATCAAACGGATTAGATTGTTAAAAAATGATCCGGAAGAAATAGAAGTATTATTTCGTCTTACAGGTTCAAATCACATTCTACTCGATAAAAATGTGAAGGAAACTTTGGTGGGACGCGCCAGCTATTTCTATATGAATACATTAACGGTACACGAGTTAAAAAACGCCATTCCACACCTCAATTTGAATCAGGTCTTATTCCAAGGTGGATGGCCGGAACTTTATTCCAACCCGTTAATTAATCCGGTTAATTATCTAAATAACTACATTCTAAATTACATTGAAAAAGACATTGTAGTTAGCGCCGGTATTGTTAAAAAAAAAGAATTTCATACTGTCCTTGGAATGTTGGCGGCCCGAACTGCCAATATTCTCAACCATTCTTCATTAGCTAAAGATAGCGGCGTAAAATCAGTTACTATTAATGAATGGATTTCTATTTTAGAAAGGACACAGCTCCTCTACTTACTACCTTCCGTTGAATCAAATTTGAATAAGCGTCTGATCAAATCACCAAAGGTATATTTTCTCGATACCGGCCTGGCTGCACGCCTTCAGGGGTGGCTAGACTTTAATCCAATGATGAAAAGCCCTCAAGCTGGTGCTCTTTTTGAAACATTGGTCCTCAGCGAAATTGTCAAATGCAATCAAAATTTTGCTAAAAACTGGAAAATATCCATGTGGCGCACAAAAGAAGGAGTTGAAGTTGATTTCATTATTGAAAATGCAAAAGGAGACATTTTGGCCCTTGATGCAAAATTAGGTATAATGGGTGTGGACCCCATTAAAATCCCAATAAGCTTAACCCGTACTTTTCCACAATTGAAACAGATGGTGGTAGTCTCTTATGGCGGAAAGAAACTTATGCTTTCCAAAGAATGCCTGCAAGTTCCAATCAATGATTTGACAGATTTCCTACTTTCTTTTTAGTTAAAATTCTTCCCGAATTTAAAAAATATACATTTATAGCTCGTTGAAGAGCATTCTACATAGCGGAAGAAACTTTTTCCTAATGCAAATATTCGCTTTACTAAACATGCATAAACTCATAATTTTTATCATTTAAATTTTAATTAATTATAATATCAAATTTTAGTTTTTTATCAAGGTTGTTATTTTATTTAAATTAAATCTGAATTTTTGCAAAATTGAAAATCATATTAAAATTTAAACAAAAGCTTTTATGAATATTTATAATTATAATGTTAAAAGTTACAGCGAACCTAAATATTCAGATCGATTTATTGTCAATCGAAATGAAACTCTATTTAGATACAATGCCTTAATTCATCAAAAACCGGAAACAGCTTATGAAAGTGAACTTTTTAAAACACTATTTAATGATTTAAATCCAAAAAGTAGAGTATTATTTAAAAATAATGATGTTTTTCCTGAAGAGAAAAAATTTAAAAAAATAGCACCTGATTTTATAAAAGATTACTATCAATTACATGCCCAATATGACATACAAGACAAAAACTCTTTATCCTTCGGTAAAAATAATAAGTTGGCTGTTGCTTCAATGAATGGTTGCTATCTAGTTGATATGAATGCTTTATGTGACAACCAGCTAAGCAGCTTAAAAACGGAAGGCAATAAGGCAATTTATTGGGATACAAGTCAGGATCAAATCATTTGCTATAATGGTTTTGGTTCTTTTATTGAATTCGTCAAAAATAAGAATAATGTCAATATTGCCGATGTGCAGGCGGATAAAATATTAAATGGATTTAATTTTAATTTTGATGAGGTAATTACCCAAGTAAAGCTAAAAAATAAAATATTAAGTTGTATTGCAGGAAAAGTCTATTTTACATTTGATACTAGGACCAAAAATTCTTATGAAAATTTAATTCATGTGAGTAAATTTGCCCAAAGTTTAACTTGCTTCAAAGATTCACCAGATAATACAAAACTCGCCTTTGGAAATGATTTAGGGGAGTTAAAAATTTTTGATAAACGAAAATTAGGAAAAATATGGGATATGGAGTCTGTTCAATCAAAAATTAATGATATTGCCTGGCATCCTGCTAATTCAGATCAGGCTGCAGTTGCTCATACGGGTAATTCCATTGGTATTTATAATGCCGAAGGTTCAGGTAAAATAAAAAATATTGAATCGCCTTTTTCAGCTTTATCCCTTATTTGGTCAACTCCTCATACCTTGATAAGCAGTCATTATAATAAAAATAGCAAAAAAGAGGTGGACTCCCAGCCCATCAAAATTTGGGACCTAAAAACATCCAGAGTGGCTGAAAAGGTAACTTCTGGAGATTGGTATGCGCAGACACGTTTGCAGGAGAGCGATGATAAAAGCATGGTGGCATTCTTTTCTGAAAATTTAAGATTTTTAAAAGTGAATGCAAACGAGTCAACTATTAAAAAAGAAAAAAGGAAAGATACGCTAAAGCCTGAAAGTTTTTTTTATCATGAAATTAGATAGCAAAAAGGATCTTTGCATTTGCACATAACTTTAGGATAATTTATATAAAAAAATTATTGAAACTATTTATGTAGGAGTTTTTTTATGTCAATTGCAAAAGTGATTGAAGTGATCAGTGAAGGAAAATCTATTGAAGATGCTGTACAAGCGACTTTAACTGAAGCAATGCAAACACTGCACAATATCCGACAAATTAATATTGAGCATGTTGAGGCTCTTATTGAAAATAATAAAATTGCAAAATATCGCGTGCGCTGCAAAGTTAGCTTTGTTCTGGATTCAAACCGCAAAGATTGATTCTTTGATTGTTTTTTTATAAAACATCGCTGAAGCATCAGGATAGGACAGGCTAATTGAATGTAGTCTTCTTATCCTGTATCTTGCCACTTCAGGCGATCACGCTTATCCTGTTTTAGCTACTTACAAGTAATAATTACATTTCATTTGCTAGTTATTTTAAAAAAGCTAATTTTTAGTCCAGTCATACTTTTATTTGCCAATTTTTAAATTATATAATTTTAGAATAGCGCCAAGTAAAAATACTATAAAAACCTAAAAATGGGAGCGCGATGGCTAAAAGCGGGGAAAGGACCTGCCTTTTTGCGATCACCTGTGCGGCGTCCATCATCATATAGAATGCGATTAATCCAAATAAGCTGCAAACATAGATAAAGAAAAGAGGGGTATGGCGAGAAAAAATCAGGCAGAAAGGAGCAGGTGCTAAAATGGCAAAAAGGCACAGCCACGGCATAAAAAGTTTCCAATAAAAAGCTGTCATAATTTTGCTTTCTTTTTCATTTAAATTGATAGGAAGGGGAGTAAGTTGCGCGGCGAGCTGGGTTAGGGAGAGGGCTTCCGGGTCTAGTATGGTCGATTGCAATATTTCAGGATTAAAACGGATTTGATTAAAAGCTAAGGTTTTATATTCACTTTCCTGCAGAAGTTTTCCATCAGGCTGTCGAACAAGATGATCGACAAAATATCCTGTAGGGATTGGTGTATAAGGTGAAAGGAATTTCATTCGATAAAGGCTATCGATCGATTCAATCCAAAAGACATCAAAAAATTGTTCCTTGACTGTGTCATAAGATTGAAAAAGAAGGACGGTTTCATTTTCTAGGACTACATGTTTGACATTCATTTCAGGTGTATGCCTGGTCTTTTTTTGTTTATTTGAATCTTCTATCCGTCTCAATTTTTTTAAGGCATGCGGCAGTACCATCTGTTCATTTAGAAACAAAAGTCCTGTAGCGGCTAATCCAATATAAAGAAATGGGCGCATTAATTTTCTAAGATCAATTCCTCCTGCCATCAAAGCCACAATTTCCTGGCGCATATTCATAGTCGTCACAGTTTTGACAAAGGCTATAAGCAACGCCACGGGAATCAAAATTTCAGCCCGGCTGGCAAAAATAAAAAGGTAGTAACGGCCTATTTCGCTCCAATGAATTTGAGTTGAGTGATTGGCAGAAGCGCTAGTATGGCTGGCATAATCGATTAGAATATATAATGTATAAAAACAACCTAAAAATAGAAAAAAAACTTTTAAAAACTCAAAAAGAAAATACCGCTTCCAAATATTCAAAATTCCTTCCCCTGACTAACGCGATTCATAACGACACAAGAAATGCCAGCTATAATAAATAAAGGGGCTAAATAGAGGATCGAAGCCAAAACAAAATTCTCATCAGTCCCCTTTGCTACAAAAAAACTGACCAAATAAAAGAGGGTCATAAGAATAACAAAAGCTAAGTTTCTGCGGCTGCCTCGACGGCTGATGTTGATCCCAAAGGCAGTACCCATCAGAGTCATACTGATTACGGCCATTGAAATGGAGAGCCGTTTGGTAATTTCAGACATACTTCGATTGATTTGCTTTTTTAAAGCAAATTTTTCATTTTTATCCTTTAATCCATTCAATGTTTTCTTTTGCTCTTCCAAACGGACAAGCAATAATGGTAATGTTAAATAATCGTTATTGATCGTCCAAACTTTTTTTTGGAGGATTTTTGAAAAATCCTCCACACGAGTCAAAGAATCCTTAATGTGCTCGATCAATAAATCATCAAATTCTTCCAGATTATCATGAGGGGTGGTGGTTAAAAGAGTGACTTCTTTTCCTATAAACGAGGTTGAAGTAGCCGTTAAATTTTTGGCTAACATTAGATTTAGGCGTTGGTTTGAATGATTTGGCATTGCCAAAATGACATCTGAAGCAGATTCACCGACATGCGACGGTCCTAGCGTCTCAAAATAGAGCCCCTTCAAACGCATTAGATGTTTATTATGAAGCAAAAGTAGAGGGTTTATTGAGCGCAACTCACTCTTTAATAAGTTGGAATGGAGATGGGTTTGGGTAGCAATTTCAGAAATGACCCAAAAATTTAACAAAGCGAGGAATGCTGCTGAAATAAGGATGGGAGCGACAAGGTTTTTTAAAGAAAAGCCGCTGGCACGCAGGGCTGTCAGTTCTTGCGTTATAGAAATTCTCTGCATAAAGATCAATGAAGAGATCAAACAGGATAAGGGAAGAGCGATCGGAAGAATATAGGGAATTTGGTAAAAAATAAATAACAAGATCATGCTGAGGGGGGCCCCTAGGGCTGCAAAATGGGCTATTTCGTCCAGACGCATGGTCAGGAGAATGGAGATGAAGGCTAGAACACAAGCTCCAGTCACACTGAGAAAATGGGTGATGAAATAGCGCCAAAGAAGAGGCATAAAAAGTTTTACATCCAATAAGAGTCTCAAAAATAGTCAAATAGACGACTAATGTTAGATTTGGTACAATAAAACTGCAAGGAGAATGGTGGAGGAAATTGCATGAAAAAAGAATGGTATATACTTATAGATAACCAAAAGGAGGGGCCCTACACAGCTGTTGATTTAAAAACTCATCTTAAAGTTACGCCAGATACTTTGGCTTGGAAAGAAGGCTTTAAAGAATGGACTCCGGTTCGATATATCCCTGAATTAAAATTTATTTTCGAAGAAGAAGAACGTTCGGTACAGCCTATTATAGAAGATCAAACTAAGCCTGTATCAGATTTGTTGTCAGACGAAGCTACTTTAGCATTAAAGCAGGATCCATTTCAGTTCTTTTTATGGATTTTATTAATCTCTGTTCTTTTACTTTATATAACTTTTAATTATCTTTAAAAACAAATTGTCTACTTATCCGCTAGTTTAAATACAAATATGATCGAGACAGTCTCTCTTTTTTTAAAAAAATATTGCCCGGTCGGTCGGCCCGTTTTGCTTGCTTTATCGGGGGGGCCTGATTCTCTTTGCCTGTTCCATAGTTTATTAGCCTGCAAGAAAAAGGGGCTGGTTGATTTTCATGCAGCGCATGTGAATCATCGGTGGAGAGAAATTAGTGATCAGGAAGCTGAGATTTTAGGTCAGATGGTCCGATCACATGGCATTCCTTACTATGAAAAAACTCTCAACCCTTCAAGGTTTAAAGGGAATCTAGAAGCTTTTTGCCGTGTAGCACGTCAGGGTTTCTTTCAAGACCTTTATGTTATGCATAACTTCCAAGGAGTCTTAACAGGTCACCATCAAAATGATCAGGCTGAAACCATCCTTAAAAGAGTACTGGAGGGGTCATATTGGACACATTTTGAGGGATTGAAGGCAGAAAAATACGTGAATGGGACGAGATTTTTAAGGCCATTGTTGCATGTTCCCAAAAATGCCATTCATAGCTTCCTAAATGGTTATGAACTTATGGCCTTTAAGGATCCTACAAATGAAGATGAGGGTTTTTTAAGGGCCCGATTGAGAAAAACAGTTCTTCCCTGGTTGAATGAAAAATTTGGCAAAAATGTACATAGCGCATTGATCAACCTGAGCAGCGAAATGGCAGAAATAAATGCTTACTTTCTCCAAAAGAATTCTTCAATTTTGAATTCATTCAAAGATGGAAGGTTGGGAAAGTATTGGGATTTACAAAAAGCGCCTCCCACTTCTGTTGAAATGAAGCACTTAATGCGCGCTATTTTGGAAAGGGAAGAAGCTTGCTTCTCCCGTTCACAAATTGATAGGGCAGTTGAAGGGCTCATTAAAAATGATGCAGATCTTATCTTTGAAAGCATGGGCAAAAGGATGGTCATTGATCGAAGTAAGCTTTTTATACTTAATGCATTCCCAGAATTAAATTGGAAAAGAGGCTTACTCTTGGAAGAGGGGTTGAATCACACAGGTGGTAATTGGAAAATAGCGGTCAAAAAAATTCCATTTTGTCCTTTTCAGCAAGTTCCTTCCTGGGAGGAAGCGTGGAATGGTAATTTTAAAGTTTACGTCCCGGTCATGAAATATCAGATCGTCCCTCCTACTTACAATGCCAAGGTGGCCGGGTGCTCCAGTTCGCTGCAAAAAATGTGGTCGAATAATAAAGTTCCATCCTTTTTGCGCAAAATAATTCCTATTCTGTTAAGTGACGAGGGTAAGGCTCATGAATTCTTAACTGGGAAACAGCCGGTTTTGTTGGCAGAAGGCGATGACTGCTTTGAGGTTGAATTATTAAGTTGAAATCGAAACGCCTTGCATGATAAGATGAACAAATGAATGAATTCAACTATAATCTGCCTTTTTCTGCCTAAGGAGTAAGGGGCCGTTTATCGAATATTAGGAAATTATGTCAGACGATAATAAGCAAGACTTTAAGAAAGGAATATCAAACAATTTTGTTTGGTTCCTCATGGCTGCCTTTTTGTTTGCCCTCATGGTGCAAAATTTCATTGATACTAAATTTGCCAAAGTATCTTTCAGCTATCAATTGGAGCATCTTGTCAACTTACAGCTCCTTCAGCCCGAAGATAGCAGAAAAATAGCTCTCAATGATAACTTGGTCACATTTAGCGGTAAATTCAGGGACCGTCAAACAGAGGAGGGAAAAGCGCGCTATAAATACCTGGAACTTCTTAATACGAACCACGATTTAAAATCAGAGCAAACCCGAATCAGGGATGAACTCAAAGCGATCAAATCCAAAGTTTTTGAATCGGCTTCATTATTCTTACAGCTTAGCGGGCTTCCTGTCTCAAAAGGGGGCTACGTCGTTGTAGATGATATTTATAATACCCCTGACGAAGACAATAGCGTTGTCATAAAAGATGTTACCAAAACGAATAATGATACTTTGGCCTCTTTACAGGAAGAATATAGCCAGCTTCGCTCTAATCCTGCCGCTGAACCTGTGAAAAATTTCGGAAATTCTCTAAGCGACCTATTGCGAAATTTTAGATCACCTACCTTAGGTGTCGGCTCTGAATCGATCAAGCAAAGTCTGAAAGGGATAGATAAAGATGTCGTTGAAGCGAACACCGCTTCGATCCCTGTCTCTCAGCAGCTTGTAGTATATGGCCACGCAATTGATCAGCTGCGGACAATTGTTGATGAGCTCAGCCAGGTGGAAGACCATATCCGTTTAACGAAGCTGCGCAGCGTCCGTAATTATAAAGAAACATTAGATGAATATACTCAAATCAATAACCGCCTTGAAGATAATCAGGTCCAACTTGATAAAGCCCGTCAGACAATTTCAAATGTAATTTGGTTTTTCAATAATCAGGAGCTTTCTACTCGGACACTTGAGAAGCAGGACCCTGAAATTTTTAGCCAGTGGTTCTCCAAGGCGAAAGAAGAATGGACGAATTTCATTCATAATAGAGGGGGAGTTTTTAGAGCTCCAGACCAGCCTCTGAACGTTGTATTGGAAAAAACCTTTAAGAGTGAAGAGCCATCGACCAACTACTTTAGTTATCTGTTCACTCTTATGCCGATATTGCTGGTTGTTTTGGTTCTTTACATGATTTTTGCAAGGCAAATGAAGGGCATGGGCAACACAGCCATGAATTTTGGCAAGTCTCCCGCACGCCTATTGAATAAAGCTGACAATAAAATCACTTTTAAAGATGTGGCGGGTGTTGATGAAGCTTTAGAGGAACTTGAAGAAATTGTAGAATTTTTAAAGAGCCCTCAAAAATTTACTTCTTTGGGCGGAAAAATTCCTAAAGGGGTACTGTGCATCGGGCCTCCAGGTACTGGAAAAACCTTAATTGCTAAGGCTGTTGCCGGTGAAGCCGACAGGCCCTTCTTCTCGATCTCAGGATCAGATTTTGTTGAAATGTTTGTAGGCGTTGGAGCCAGTCGTATCAGAGACCTCTTTGACCAGGCTAAAAAAGCTGCTCCCTGTATTATTTTCATGGATGAGATCGATGCTGTCGGCCGCCATCGTGGAGTAGGGATCGGTGGGGGACATGATGAAAGGGAACAGACCTTGAATCAGCTTCTTGTAGAAATGGATGGTTTTGATACGAATGAAGGGGTCATTTTAATGGCTGCCACAAACCGTCCTGATGTTTTGGATAAAGCGCTTCTTCGCCCCGGCAGATTTGATCGCCGTGTTGTAATAAGTCTGCCCGATATCAAAGGCCGTTTCGATATTTTAAAGGTCCATGCACGCCGCATCAAGATGGATGCATCCGTTGACCTAATGGCCATTGCTAGGAGTACGCCCGGTTCTTCCGGAGCTGATCTTGCAAATATTTTAAATGAAGCTGCTTTGCTAGCTGCAAGAAAAGGGCGGACGGCTGTCACATCGCAAGAAACAATTGAAGCTCGTGATAAAGTTCTGTATGGGAAAGAGCGGCGCAGCCTTGAAATTGATGAAAATGAGAAAAAAACCACTGCCTACCATGAATCAGGCCATGCGGTTGTTGGATTAGTTGTAAAAAGCGGTGATCCAATCGATAAAGTGACAATTATACCAAGAGGGATTTCTTTGGGCTCGACGATGTTCCTGCCTAAGAAAAACCGGGTCAGTTATTGGAAAAATGAACTGCATGACCAGCTAGCTGTTTTGATGGGTGGCCGTGTCGCTGAGGAAATTTTTGTTGAAGATGTTTCCAGCGGTGCGCAACAGGATATTGAACGGGCAACTCAATTAGCCCGTAGCATGGTTTGTAAATGGGGCATGAGCGATAAAATGGGGGCTGTGGCCTACGATGAAAGATCGGAAGGTGGCCAATATGGATTTGGGGAACATCATGAAAAATCGTACTCAGATGAAACAGCTCAATCCATTGATAATGAAGTGCGCCGAATTTTAGATGACGCCTATCAGAGCGCCCGTAAAATTGTTTTGGAACACAAAGAACAAGTTGAACTCATGACCCAAATGTTAATTGAGTTTGAAACGCTGGACAGTGAAGATGTTCAGGAAATTGTCATTAAAAAGAATTGGGATGCAGCTCGTAAGAAAGAAAGATTGAAGTTTGCAGCTGACTTACATAAGAAGGATCCGGCATCACCCCCTCCCCCTCCGCCAAAAGAACCTGGATTGGCTGAGAGAGTCACAGCATAAAAAAAATGCTCTGCGGTCAAATTGGCCGTAGAGCATTTTTTATATTTCGAAAAACTACAAAAATTCTTAGTATTATTACTCAAAATTGAATTATTTCTGCAGTTTATTAACGAATTTAAAATCATATTTGAATTTATAGTGGATTGACTGATAGGCAAGATAGCTGGTGCGGCAGCATAGGCAGGATAATAACAGCATTAGTTAGAGAGATTAACAAATGCTTTAAAATTTATCCTCATATTTTCTTATCTTGCTCATCCTGCAGCGAAAGCGACTTATCCTGTTGCATTCAAAAAATCCTTTTTTAAATTGGTTTTACAATAACAAATTAATCAATTAACTAATAATAAACAGTATTGGCGATCAATAGATTGCTTAAACTCTATAATATTTCGCAAAAAATTACTAAAAATTCAGAAATAAATATACTTTTATGTTTTTAAATAATATAATATAAACTTACTATATAAATAAACAAAAGGTGTTTTATGAATAATATTAATTTTAACTATATGCAATTTAATGGCCCGCCAGGTGCTGCACCAGGATTTAACTTTGGCCTGCTCTATCAGCCTATTCATCAGCCAATACAGCAAACACACGTAGGAATGTTGATTTGCCAAAGCGCATCAGTCGCCTTAAGTGTAACTGGAACAGTCTATGATGTTTGTGTGTTAAAGATAAAGGAAATATTCGAAGAAGCTTTATTAAATGATGGAGATAAGGAAGTTTAACGGTTTGATTATTTAAAATATTCTTTTAAACCATTAACAATTAATAAGAGTTGTAAAAATAAAATTTATCTTGCAACTCTTATTTAATTTTAACAAAAATACCACTTCTAGGGTTTTTTATTTATTCAATAAAAAACTAATTTAGTTATTTACTTCTGATCATGAATATGCAGTATTAAATAACTAGATTCACAATTTCAAAAAAATATTTATATATTTTGTCGCTGAACCCCTTATTCTTGCTGAATCTATTAAAACGTAATCTTATTCGTCGCTAATGATCAGGACAAAGCACAGATAAAGGTAACAATCAAAAAATTGAAACTCTTCTTTGCCAGAACGGCATGTCATCAACACAAATGGAGTGTGCCTGCCTAACCTATTTGCTTTTTATTCTAATGAATTTTTACCAGTTTGTGAAAAACTTTAAAAAATTGGCTTGTAACGTGGTTTATTTCTAATAAATTCAGTTGCAGCGATTTGTTCCTTCCTATTGATGGCATAATCGCTAAGCGGATTTACAATATTATAAACATAAAGGCGCTCAGGGATAAAGCGCACTTTATGAGCAGCCATTTCAAGCATTGGGTACATCAAGGCTTTATCCCATGAAACCCTAAAATATTCGCCTGATTCAGGATCGCGTAAATCCTCATCCTTAATTTTTTTAAATAAGGCATATTTATACGTTTTCACGTGCCCGAAAATATCGACAATTTCCCTGTAAAGCTGTTTTTCGATCACTTCATCAAAAATGGGCAGAGCATAGTTCATTTTGATGCAATCAGGGGGGTAAGTTTGGAATTGTCCCCACGTCAAATAAACATCTTCTTCTGTATAAACTTTATCAAGAATATCCAAAGCATGCTCGTCATACAGCCAATCATCGCCGTCCAGCATGACAATGACATCATCATCTCTGCAATTAAAGGTATGAATCCCTTCAACTATTCCGGCTAAAGCCCCTTCATTTTTTTTGTGAAAAATTGATTTCCAATTATTCCTTTCGCAATAATCAGTAATAATTTCCCTTTGCTTTGGAATTGTCGAGGCATCATCTATGACGCAAACCTGATAATTTTTGTTTAATTGACTTTCCACAGAGGCCAAAGTTTTAGGCAGATAATTAATGCTATTGAAGGAAGGAATGATGATCTTGAATTGGCCTTTCATTTTTAACCTTGAAATCTTTTGCGTAAGGTGAGTTATAAATAGCCCACATTCTTTTCATTATCAAGGAAATTTTATTGCAAACGTCGGTATTATGTTAACTTAAGGTAAATATTCAAGGAGAGGAATAGGAAGGAAAAATTTGCTCAGAGATCCAGTGGACCCCTGAGCAAATGGATGTTTAAGCGGCTGGAGCTGCTGGCAAAGTGGCTTTTCGGCTCAATTTAATCTGACCTCTTTCGTTAATATCCAATACTTTAACCGATAGAATGTCTCCCTGTTTAACGAAGTCATCTAAACTGTTAATTCGGTTATTGTCAAATTCTGAGATATGGCAAAGCCCTTCTTTTCCAGGTAAAATTTCCACGAATACGCCAAATGGTGCAATCGAGGTAGCTTTCCCGGTATAAATTCTTCCAATTTCAATTTCCGCTGTAAGTCCATGAATAATTGCTTTAGCTTTTTCAATGCTTTCCAGGTCGGTTGCAGCAATGCTGATCAATCCGTTATCATCGATGTCTATTTGGACGCCTGTTTGCTCAATGATCGCCCGGATCTGCTTCCCACCAGGACCAATGACGCTTGCAATTTTGCTTGGCTTAATTTGGACCGTTTCAATTCTAGGTGCATACTGCGACATTTCTTTTTTATATTGCGGACAAACGGCCAGCATTTTATTTAGGATATGAATACGCCCGTCTTTCGCTTGCTTTAAAGCCGCACGCATAATCTCAAGAGTTATTCCTTCGATCTTAATATCCATTTGAAATGCAGTAATGCCGTTTTCATCGCCTGTAATTTTGAAATCCATGTCTCCCAAAGCATCTTCTATTCCAAGGATGTCGGAAAGAATGATAAATTGATCCTTTTCAAGAATAAGGCCCATGGCTATTCCTGAGACAGGACGTTTGACCGGAACACCCGCGTCCATTAATGCTAGGCAGCCGCCGCATACGCTTGCCATTGATGACGATCCATTGGATTCAGTGATGTTTGACTCAAGTCTAATGGTATAAGGAAACTGTTCTTTAGGGGGAACAAGCGCCATAAGGGCTCTCTCAGCTAATTTACCGTGCCCGACTTCTCTTCTGCCTGGAGCGCCTATGCGGCCAACTTCTCCAACGGAAAAAGGGGGGAAGAAGTATTGAAGATAAAACCGTTGGGTTCCTTCTCCTTGAAGGTCTTCAAAACGTTGGCCCATGCCTTCGCCGCCTAATGTGGCTACAGCAAGCGCCTGAGTTTCTCCCCTAGTGAACAGAGAGCTTCCATGGGCGCGGGGAATGAGTCCTTGCTCGACGTCAATTTGCCTAATCTCGGTCGATTTTCTTCCATCTGAACGGCGGTTTTCGCTTAAAATCATCTTGCGCATCATCTTAGACTGAATATTCTTTAGAGCGTAGGCAATATGATGAGCTGGATATTTTGCCTCTTTTCCTGCAGGGACCAGTGTTTCATTTAATGTTTTTGCAACTAAGGCAAGAGCCTCTTCCCGCTGCTGTTTTTTCTCAATTCGCAAAACTTGGTCAAGAAGGGGATGAACGATAGCTTCGACATCGGTAAATAGCTCTTGAGGGAGCTTGCGTAAAGTTTCCCTGTTTTTAGGCTTGCCTACTTTTTCACGCCATTGCTCTAAAGTGTGGCAGATTTTTTGGATACTTTGATGTCCTATTTCAAGGGCCTCTATCACTTGTTCTTCGGTCAAGAATTCGCAGAATCCCTCGATCATTAAGATCGCATCACTTGTACCAGCCAAGATCAAATCTAATTTTGATTTTTTTTGGTCATCCACGCTTGGATTGACAATGAATTTTCCGTCTATTAATCCAACACGTACGGCTCCCACAGGCTTAATAAGTGGTATATCCGAAATAACAAGAGCGGCTGAAGCGGCGCAGATCGCCATAGGTTCAGGAGAGTTTACACCATCATAAGACCAAACATAAGAAAGGACCTGAACTTCATCATAATAACCCTCTTCGAACAGGGGGCGTAACGGACGGTCGATCAAACGGCAAACTAATGTTTCCCTTTCGGCTGGGCGACCTTCTCTTTTAATAAACCCACCCAGCGTTTTGCCAGCTGAAGAAAATTTTTCTTGATAATCGACACGCAAAGGTAAGAAATCGGCTGCAGGATCTGAATTAGGAGCAGAACAGGCAGTTGAAAATACAATGGTTTCTCCGCATCGGAGGACGACAGCCCCAGCTGCCTGGCGGGCAATTTTTCCTGTCTCAAAAGTAAGTTCCTGTGTTCCCACAAGAACAGAAATAGTTTCACGTTGCATTAATGGTTTCTCCATAAGTCTTGAAAATTAGTGAAAGTTTACCGCTTGCGAAGTAAACATAAGAAAGAAGATAGATTTTCAGAAAATTCACTTTACCCTAGTGCATAAAACTTTGTTTTTCAGAAGCATTAGGGAACTCATTAAATTGGATAGCGAGCTAAAAAGGAGTTGCAATACTCAAAAAATAGTTGAGAATTTTTGATTGAAGACAAAAAGAACACAAAAATTATATTTTTTTGAATTTTTATTGTTTTCAATCGAAAAGGCCCCCAATGATTCTTTTCAAAGTTGTGAATCCCTTCTTAAAGAGAATTCTCTGTTCTATATTTAACCTCAGATCTCTCACTTTCCAGCGAGAGACTCAGATTATGTAAAAAAAAGGGCAGCTTTTGCTGCCCTTTTACTTTTAACTTTTAACGCTTAGTTATCTTCTAAGCTTTAATTTGTTAATTAAAGTTTGATACCGTTTAGTATCTGTTGAATTTAAATAATCCAATAGACGGCGTCTCTGCCCTACTAGCTTAAGAAGGGCTAAACGGGACCCATGATCCTTGGGCGCACGCTTTAAATGTTCCGTCAACTCGGTTATCCGCTCCGTTAAAATAGCGATTTGGACATCCGCTGATCCAGTATCTTTTTCATGGAGCTGAAATTTCTTTGTGATTTCTTCTTTGGTACCTTTGTCTAGTGACATTCAGGAATCCCCCCGTAATTTTAGAGCCAATAGGATAGCTCAGTTTTGAAGATGATTTTCATTGATAGCTCTTATAATCATATCATAATGCTTAATTGTTGGCAAGAAAAACGAAAGGCGAATAGAAACTTATGCCATCCTCACCCTAATTTAACAAAAACATCTTGATTATAGAAATTTTTTTATCTACAAAGCTTGTTAAACAATATCCTCCCCATCCTTCAAGCGGTTCTATACTTTGGTATCAAGAATAACCTCAATATAATCAGGAAATTTTTTATAAAAATCCCGACGCATTATCACCTTAAACGGAATCGTAATTTTTCCTCGATATTTTTCCATCTGAAGCTCATCCCAAATTTTTTTTTTGAGTTCTTCGTTCACAGGATCACCTTCATATTTTTTAAGAAGGTTTGAAATGTAAGCTTGCTGGCTGCGGCTGATTATATTGATTCCAAAAAAAGGATGCTCTTTTTCCATATAGTCACTCATCTGCTTGCATTTTTCAGGGTTGCCATGCTAATTTATATCAATAGTCACAAACCCTAAAGGCATTTATGTACAAAGACACATCTTATAAAGAGAAATTCGCTCTATTAAACGATTGGCTTTCTCTTATTGTTGATTCCGTTAAGAAGGAACTTAAGAACGAACATCTCAAAAAAGACATTTTTTTTGTAAAAAAATTTTTAAATTCTAAGAATTTAAATAAAATTTCTACTGATGATCTGACCGAAGCCTACCAGCAAGCCATTACTGAGGAAGAAAAAGGGGAGGAAATTGCTGAGTTTATCACTTCCCGCTGGCTACTGAAAAATAGCGAGCTATATGAGTTTTTTGAAACTCGTTTAAGCCAGATTAACCCTAATTTTAGTGATCTTGAAGAATTGACCGCTGATCAAGCTGCTCCTTTGATGAATGATTCAGTCAGCCAGTTCGGAGCACCCCAAACTTATATTTTTGCTGTGTTAAACTCAGTTGTTTTCCCAAAGGATATCTATCACCAGTTAGAAGGAAAGGCTAAGCAGCAAAGCCAAGCTCACATTGAACAGACCAATCGAGCCGCTGAGCAGCTGACGCTTGAAAACATGAAGAGTTCATATGACAGGGAAATGGCCCGTTTGACTGATAAATATGAAAAGAAATTATCGGGACTTCAAAAAAAATATCTGACTGATGTGGAAATGTTAAAAAAACAAATTTCTAATTTGCAAAAGAAGCTCCTTGAGAAGAAGCATTAACAATGAAGCCTTCCTTAGGATTTCCATATCCAGTTAATCCCCAAACGGAAGATGAACGTTTTATGTTCGAGGCCTTAAAAGAAGCATGGAAGGCTTTTAAGGCCGATGAAGTTCCTGTGGGGGCTGTCCTTGTGAAAAACAAGCACATTATTGCAAGGGGTTTTAATCAAGTCGAGCTTTTAAATGATGCAACAGCACATGCTGAAATGCTTTGTTTGACCGCAGGAGAAGCTGCGTTGGAAAATTGGCGCCTTTCCCAGACAACTCTTTATTGTACAGTAGAACCCTGCAGCATGTGTGCAGGTGCGATGCTGCTTACACGGATTAGTTGCCTTGTCTGGGGCGCGCCTGACATTAGGCATGGAGCAAACGGAAGCTGGGTCGATTTATTTGAGAAAAAACATCCCACCCACGCGATTGAAATTCGAAACGGGGTCTTGCAGGATCCATGTGCCCAACTGTTAAAAGATTTTTTTCAAATGCAGCGTCATAAAAAATCTTCATCAAAGGAAGAAGTTGATGAACGAGGTTGAATCTTTTTGGGCTGATGCTTGCCAGCTCCTCCATGAAATGGTGGAAGGGCAGCACGCCAAACTATTAAATTGCGCAAATAGGCTTGTGCCGCATGTGACAGCAGAAGATATTTTGCAACCTAATGATTTTCCTGAACTTGAAAATCATCCTCATTTTCGTTACGAAGAGGGTGTGTTGGCGGGAATACAAAGCGTGCAAATGGCATTATGGGCCCTCCAAAAAAGATAGTTGCGAACAATCCTGACGATCAAACAGGCATAAGGGTTCTTTCTTAGTTTCGGACAACGCCTGTTACAGTGTTAGAACCTGTTCAATATCTATGATCAGGATGTTTTGCTGCTACAAATTCGCTAGGAAGCCTCAAAAAATTTTAGGTATATTAATAAATATTGCGAAAATTTTTTGAGGCTTCCTAGTGGATTTTAACACACCAATCATCCGATCGAAAATTTTGAACAGGTTCTTAGGCTGAAATTTAAGCCTGGTGGTTAAATCATAGCATCATAACAAAATCCTTAAATTTATTAGGCAATTATATTGATGATAGGCAAGATAAGCCAGGATCGCTAGCGGCAGGATGTGCGGGATAATAGCACACCCATCATGCAGCTAGAGGCTATCCTGCTTATCCTGCACCTCGGTTAAACCTTTTACAACTTGTCTTAATATTCCACTAATACCCGAATGCTTAATTTGACTTCATTTAACCCCTCCAAATCACAATCATAATAAAATAGAGTTGTTTTTTAAACTGAGAGTCGATAAACTCGTAAAGTTTAAAGTCCTTAAAATATTTGGAGCCAAACCCATGAAAAAAAATACCCATCCTTCTTACCAAAAAGTCCTGTTTGTTGATTCAGCATCCGGCTACCGATTTGTTTGTGGATCAACCTTACAGACAGAAGCCAAAGAAAAATTTGAGGGAGAAGAGTATCCTGTCAGCTACCTTTCTATTTCCTCTACTTCTCATCCTTTCTTTACAGGCAGCAAGCAATTAGTTGACTCTGAAGGCCGTGTCGAGAAATTTAAAAAGCGTTTTGGTCGTAAGGAAGAAGTCGCTAAAGATGATTCTGAACAAGAATCTGGATCTGACGAAAACAAGGAAACTACTCAGGAAAAGCCTGCTGCCAAAAAAGGTGCAGCCGCAAAAAGTACAAAAAAATAATTTTTGCTAGTTTGCTGAAATAAGCCCCGGGATTATCTATCTTGGGGTCTTTTTGATCCGTCAACGCAGGAGCTTTCAGGCTCAAGACTAATCCCAAATATCAACTCACGCAATTTTTGATTCATTTTAATTTGATTTGCCTTCTGATAAAAGTGGTTTTTTTAACTTACATTAGGAGATTGTCAAAAATGTTAAATGCGTTTAATTGAAAATTATGTGATTATTTCTCAAACTGGCCTTAAAAACTTTGTGAGTACTTGAATGGAAAAAAAAATACATCAGCTGCTTGTTCGTCTGGGGGAAGTGGAAGAGGTGTTAGGACAGCCGCACGTCTATGATGACCAAAAAAAATATCGTGCTCTTAGTCAGGAGCACGCTTATTTAAGCGAGCTAAAACATTCATGGGATGCAAAAAACTTAGCGCAACAGCAATTTGAAAATAATCAAGCCTTGCTTAAAATTGAAAAAGATCCGGAGTTTGCAGAAGTCTTAAGAGATGATATGAGGCAACTCGAGGCGCGCATATCCGATCTTCAGCTTTTCATCGAAAATCTTTTGGTCCCTCCTGATCCGCATGATCACCGTCCTTCCATTATTGAGTTGCGTGCCGGCACAGGCGGGGATGAAGCTGCATTATTTGTTGGAGATTGTGTTCGGATGTATAAATTATTTGCCGACCGCAAAGGATGGCGGTATGAATTGTTATCCTGCACTCCTTCAGAAATAGGAGGGTTTAAAGAATATGTGATGGTACTTTCCGGTCAAAACGTGCATCGCTTTATGCAGTATGAAGCGGGCACACATCGAGTGCAAAGGGTGCCGGCAACCGAAGCGCAAGGCAGGGTGCACACTTCAGCCATTACCATTGCGGTACTGCCTGAACCTGATGAGGATGAAGAAATCGATCTAGATGAAAAAGACCTCCGCATTGATACCTACCGCGCTTCTGGTGCGGGAGGTCAGCATATTAACACAACAGATAGTGCTGTTCGTATCACGCATGTGCCTAGTGGTGTGGTTGTTTATTGTCAGGAAGAGCGCAGTCAGCATAAGAATAAAGATAAGGCTATGCGTCTTTTAAAAGCCAAGATGGCTGAAATCGAGCAGCAGAAAAAACATCAGGAATTGGCAAGTACCCGCGCTTTACAAGTGGGCTCAGGAGATAGGTCTGAGAGGATTAGAACCTATAATTTCCCCCAAAACAGGATCACGGACCATCGGATCAATTTGACAAAATATAATCTTGATTACGTGATGGAAGGGGACCTAGACGAGATTACTTCAGCTTTGGTAGCTTATTTTCATCAGGAAAAATTGAAAGGCTCCTTACAAGAATGAGCTCGATAAGAGAAGCCATTCTCCTCTTGTCAAGTCAATTAACTGCTAAGGAAAATCCCCGTAAGGAAGCGGAAGATATTTTGGCTGTCATTCTCAAATGCTCCAGGTCCTCCTTGCATTCCCTTGGTTTAACTGCATTGGCAGATAATGATTGGAAAACTGCCTGCAGCTATGCAAGGCGGCGTATGGCAGGAGAGCCTTTAGCCTACATTCAAAGCTGCATCGAATTTTATCACTGCCTATTTAAACTTAATCCCTCTGTTTTGATCCCGCGTCAGGAGACTGAGGTTCTTGTCGATAAAATTGTACAACAATTAAAAAAGCAAGACCTAGAACAAAAGGTCCTATTAGATCTATGCTGCGGTTCTGGCTGTATTGGAATTGCGTTAAAAAAGCAATTTCCTTTTTTAAAAGTCATCCTGTCTGATATTTCAGCTGAGGCAATTGCGCTGGCACGTCAGAATGCCGAAGAAAATAACGTCGAAGTCCTGATTTTAGAAGGCGATTTATTAGACCCTTTAAAAGGACAAAAAGTTAATTTTTGTGTATGCAATCCACCCTATATTTCTGAAAATGAATTTGCAAAGCTTGATTTTGAAGTAAAAGCTTTTGAACCTCGCATTGCATTGGTCGGTGGACCGGACGGGCTGGAATTTTATCGCCGCCTTTCTCGCGACCTTCCCGCTTGCCTTTATCCCCATGCCCAGGTCTGGTTGGAAATAGGTTATTTACAAGGGAAAGACGTGGAAAACGTTTTTCAAAGTGGCTGCTGGAAAAATCATCGGTTGGAAAATGATTGGGCGGGGCATAATCGCTTCTTTTTCCTTGAAAATGAATGATTTTTTATGTAACATACTATGCTTTATACAAATTATGGAGATCCATGCTTGGGACATTGACCACAAAATTGCAGGGAGTATTTTCAAAGCTGAGCGGAAAAAAGAAGCTCACCGAAGAAAATATTTCAGAAGCGGTAAATGAAGTCCGCCTCGCTTTATTGGAGGCTGATGTCAATTATGGCGTGACAAAGACCCTTGTAAAGCAGCTTAAAGAAAAAGCGATAGGCGAGCAAGTCATTAAATCGGTTACACCTGGACAGCAGTTCATTAAAGTTGTGCATGATGAGCTGGTCGTTTTGATGGGAGGAGAGGAAGCAAAGCTTTATCTCGAAGGGAAACCAGCTGTAATTATGTTGTGCGGCCTGCAAGGTTCCGGAAAGACTACGCATTGCGCCAAACTCGCTCGCTATTTGAAGAAGAAGGGGCTTTGTAAAAATCCTTTGATGGCTGCTTGCGACCTGCAACGCCCTGCAGCAGTAGAACAGTTAAAGACTTTAGGTCAACAAATTAACGTGCCTGTTTTTTTTCTGGAAGGGGAAAAAGATCCTATCCGCGTGGCAAAAGAGGCCCTTAAACAGGCTGTACAAGGCGAGCATGACTTGCTGATCGTGGACACTGCCGGACGTCTGCATATTGATGATGATTTGATGGTGCAGCTGGAAAAGATAAAAGATGCATTGAACCCTGATGAAATCCTTTTTGTAGCGAATGCTACTACAGGACAGGATGCTGTGAATGTAGCTGCCGAATTTAACCGGCGGATTGCTGTGACAGGCTCTATTTTAACGATGTTGGATGGAAACGCCAGGGGCGGAGCAGCGATCTCTATTCGTGAAGTGACAGGAAAGCCATTAAAATTTGAAGGGGTCGGGGAAAAAGTTGATGACCTTCAGCTTTTTAACCCGAATTCTATGGCAGACCGCATTTTAGGAATGGGAGATACGATCAATTTAGTGAAAAAGGCCCAGGAACATATTGATGAAGATGAGGCACAAAAGCTTGAACAGAAAATCCGTTCGGCAACCTTTACCTATGAAGACTATTTGAAGCAAATTCAAACGGTCAAAAAAATGGGCTCGCTCAAGAGCCTTTTAGGAATGCTTCCCGGAATGGGTCAACTTCCGGCAATGGACTTTGATGAAAAAGAATTTTTTAAAGTCGAAGCTATGATATTGTCCATGACCCCCTATGAACGGGTTGAAAAAGACGAATTGACATCTCCGAGACGTAAACGTGTCGCGCAAGGAAGTGGAACAAAGATTGAAGATGTCAATAAATTAGTGAAATCATTTAAGCAAGCGAAGCAGTTTTTTAAAAACATGCCGAATATGAAACAATTAGAAAAGATGATGGGAGGCTCCTTATGGCGCTAAAAATTAGATTACGGCAGCAAGGCCGTACAAACCGTGCTTTCTACCGATTGGTGGTGACCGATTCACGTGCACCAAGAGATGGAAAGTATTTAGAAGCTTTGGGTTGGTATAATCCAATAGAAGCTACAGATGATCTGAAACTTTCTTTCAAATCAGACCGAATCCAGCATTGGCTTAGCCAGGGTGCTGAGCTGACTGAAAGCGCTGCCAGTTTAGTTAAAATTGCAGCTCCTGAAATTATCCGTTCACTGACACAGAAAACATTAGCCCATAAAGCAAAAGCTGCGGTAAAGCGAAAAGCCAAGCCGAAGGAATAATTTGAGTGATTGTCGACATTCTTTCTCTTTTTCCAGGGTATTTTAAAGGCCCTTTCGATGAGAGTATTTTGAAGCGGGCGCAGGAAAAAGGAAGCGTGTCGATTCGTCTGGTGGATATCAGAGATTTTGCTGATAATAAGTTTAGGCGTGTGGACGATCGTCCTTTTGGGGGTGGGCCTGGCATGGTAATGATGCCTCAGCCTGTCTCGGCAGCTATTCGAAAGGTAAAGCAGGTTGATTCGCATGTGATCTATCTCTCTCCGCAAGGAGTACCATTAAATGCAGCCAAGTGCCGCCAGCTTGCCGAAAAAAAGCATTTGGTCCTCTTGTGCGGTCATTACGAAGGGATTGACCAGCGGATATTGGACAAAGAAGTCGATGAAGAGATCAGCATTGGCGATTATGTACTGACGAATGGTTGCCTGGCAGCCATTGTCCTTTTAGATGCTGTGGTTCGGTTTATTCCTGGTGTTCTCGGACATCCCGCAGCTGCAGAAATGGACTCATTCGAAAAGGGAATTTTGGACTGCCCTCACTATACCCGGCCGGTCGATTTTGAAGGGCAAAACGTTCCCGCTGTTTTATTGAGTGGAAATCACCAGGAAATTGCCAAATGGCGTTTGGAACAGGCGCTAAAGAAGACGTATGAAGTGAGACCTGACCTGTTTGGCAAGGATGGGCGTGGGGGAGTTAAAACCCTCTAAAAAAATTATGAAATTTTAGGAGAATTTGATCATGAAAACTGCAATTATTGAAAAGCTGCAAAGTGAACAGCTTAAAAAAGAAGTCGTTTCATTTCGGATAGGAGATACTGTGAAGGTACATCTTCGCATTATTGAAGGCGACAAAGAAAGAACACAGGTTTTTACCGGAACTGTGATTGCGCGAAAAGGATCTGGGCTGTCTGAAACTTTTTCAGTTCACCGTGTTGCTTATGGAGAAGGGATGGAGAGGGTTTTCATGCTTCATAGTCCCCGTATCTCTAAAATTGAAGTGACTAAAGAAGGGGATGTGCGAAAAAGCAAGCTTTATTACTTGCGTGGAACATCAGGTAAGAAATCTAAGGTTAAAGGTCGTTTTGGTCCTCGTAAAGGGGCTGCTGTAAAAGGATCTCAAGCCAAAGAAGAACCCCTTGCGGCGCTTGAAGGCAACGAGTAATTAAGAATAGCGTTTAAGCAGGATAGACAATTTTTTTCATTTGCTATCCTGCTCATTTGGCATATATAAACATACGATTATATTTTTTCCATTGGCCTATTTATCACCTTCTTTGATTCTTTCTATTATTGCTTTCATTATTTTCTACTACTAATCAATTCTTTTTTTTTTAAATAAATAGCTTTCTTAACTTTTATTTTTACATAGTTTTATTCAGATTAAACAAATCAAAATAAAGCAATTTGCTTTTGCTTGGGTGTTTTCTTTTTACCATTTGGTAATGTTTTCAATTTCTTTAATAAAGGAAATCCACATTTCATCTGTCCCAGTGTTTTCAGTCAGTAGTTTGGCCTCTGCAAACTGTGATTTAGCCTTTTCAATTGACCCATTCTCTAAATAACATTCTACTAAAAAGAGCTTAGCACCTATAAGATCAGGATTAATAGTGAGAGCTTCTTCGTAAGCTTTTAGAGCTAAATCATATTTCTCGATTTTTTGAGCAGCAATCCCTTGCCTGTACCAAAATTCGTCATTTTCAGGATTCAGGAGAGTAAGTAGGACAAAAATGGCCAGAGATATTTCCTCTTCTTGAAATTTAACAATTGCCAGCTTGAATATCTCATGCGCAATGGAGGGGTCAAAAATATAAAAATTTTCTATTGCTTCAGGCTGGTTTGGATCCATTTGTTGAATAAGATGGTCCAATTTTTTAAATTCATTTAATATTAGCCTATAAAGCTCCTCTCCAAAATAATTTTCCGATGCATTGATAAATGTAAAGGCCTCTAAAAGATAACTATCAATTTCAGTTTGGTTTGCTTGGGCTAACATTTCCTGTTTCATTTGCGCTTTCTTTAAAGCTGGAGGTCATTAATGTAATTCATAAATTGAAAGGGATGAAGATAAGGAATCCATTTACACCTCTTTATTAACAATAAAATAAAAGAATTAGATGTTATTATAATTTAATTATAACAAATGTAATTTTATTTATTAAAATTTAATCAAATAAAATTTTTATATTAGTTTGCATAAACTAAGTTAATTTTATAAAATGTGTTACTTTAAAAATAGATGGTTGACATCATTTGACAATTTGTTTAGATTTATCGCTTTTTCGTTCAAAAGCGGTATTCTATGTCAATCACTATTGCGATAGAAGAAAGCGAACGCGTTCGCTTGGAGTCCATGATGAGTTACGAACACGAGGCCTATGCCAAAGGTTACCGTTGCATAGCCGGCATTGATGAAGCAGGCAGAGGGCCTCTGGCAGGGCCTGTGGTTGCAGCTATCTGTGTTTTGCCTCCAGGACTGCTCATCCCGCAAGTTGATGACAGTAAAAAACTTACACCCCTTTTGCGTGAACAATTATTTGTCCGTCTAACAAATGAGCCAGGGGTTCATTTTGGAGTGGGCATTATCGAACCAGAAGAAATAGACCGGATAAATATTTACCAGGCTACCATCCAAGCGATGCTGCAAGCTTTAAAGCAACTGTGCGTTCTTCCTGATCTTCTTTTAGTCGACGGGATGCCTCTTTTACAGGACATACCCTTTCAGAAAGTTATTAAAGGGGACCAGCTTTCGCAATCAATCGCTGCAGCCTCAATTATTGCAAAAGTCACCCGTGATCGCCTCTTGCGTGCCTATGATGACCAATGGCCGCTATATGGTTTTAAGCAGCATAAAGGGTATGCAACGCCGCAGCATCTAACTGCTCTTCAGTTACATGGCCCTTGCCCTAAGCACCGCAAATCTTTTGAGCCGGTCAAAACGATGGTTGCTTAGCCTTCAATCACTCGTTTTCTCAATTGGCCCAGGTCAAACGTTCCCTTTACTGGAAAAGGATGAATTGTCGAGCGTTGGGAAAGCTGATGCTGATACGTTTTATCGTAATAATAAAGAAGCTGCTCAAAGGCCTCTCTGGTTTTCCCCTGCATAAATAATTCTTCTGTAAGCTTCGTGCGCTGGCTGCCTAATCTTTTACCAATGCGTCGCGTGGCTTCGAGAAGCGTTTCTTTTCTCGCCTGCCCATATTGAGCCAATAGATTTTTCATCCTTTCTTCGTGCGGACATTCCAGCAAAAAAAGAGGGGATTGAAGCATGCATTGGTAAAGGGAGTGGGGCAAATGGCAGCTGCCGATCAGACGGCTTTCATCTTCCAGCCAAACAGGTTTTGCGCAGTCAAAATTTTCCAATTGAAAGGCCAGGCTGTTCTCAAATTGTTCCTGCGTTGGCTGAGGGGAAAGCCCGATTCCTCCAAAAACACTCCCCCGATGACCGGCCAGCGACTCCAGGTCGATCACCTGTTCGCCACTCTTTTGCAAAGCCTGCAATGCAGCCGTTTTGCCGCTTCCGGTCAACCCCCCCAGGATAAATAGCCTGAGAGGATGAGTTGTTAAGGCAGGCCCAAGGCGATGCAGCGCCCAGCGACGATAGGCTTTGTAGCCACCCTGCAAAGTATAAGTGCACTGTCCTAGGAGTTCCAATAAGCGGGCGGTAAATCCGCTGCGCATACCTCCGCGCCAGCAGAGGATCCGGCTATGGTTAGTTGAAAGAGCGGCTGCCTGATCTGCTAAAGCTTCTATTTTTGGCTCTAATAAATGGAGCCCTAATTCTACAGCCTCTTGTCGGCTTCTTTTCTTATAAGTGGTGCCTATTTCTGTCCGCTCGCAATCATTGAAGAGCGGAAAAGAAATGGACCCTGGAATATTCCCCTGATTGAATTCGGAGAGGCTCCTCACATCCAAAATAGGACCGGGCCCTTTTAGAAATTCGATCAACGGAACAGTTTGCTGCATACTTAGCCTTATTTTTACCTCAATATAAATGGAAGTTTGTCTATTGTCAAAAGGCAATTTCAAGCCACCTCTAAATAAAGTTGGTCATATAATGAAAGAGAAATTTGGCATTGGAAAAAATCTTCATTCTCTTAAGTTTTTCAGCAAACAAGCAGACGTGGAAATAATCAATTGATTTTTTGGGTTGAGGATAGTTTATTGACATAAATGAAAATTTTAGTATAATTGATATATTATTCAGATTGAATTTTTTAAGGCTAACTTGTAGACTGTTTCTACCTCAATTTAAGGCTTCCAGGAAGCTTTTAGGTGAAAAAAGTATATTGTCCTGCCGAAAGTATTAAAAAGAGATACATTTTTCCATGCTAAAAAGTATGACTGCCTATGGACGCGCTGCTCTTAATACAGAGTTGGGACATTTTACCCTTGAAATTCAATCGGTCAACAGGAAGTTTTTAGAGATTAATGTTTCTCTTCCACATGAGTTAAGTTATTTTGATCCTGAGCTAAAAAAATGGCTTTATCCCCTTATTTCACGTGGACAAATTTCCCTTAGAGTGACAGCCTCTTTCGACGGCAAAGCTCCTTTTTTAGTTGTTCCCAATCTGGCTCTTGCCAAGCAGATTAAGCAGGCCTGGTTGGAAATAATGCGCGAGTTAGACATTAACGAAGAATTTAATCTAACCCTGCTTGCAAATAGGGAGGACCTTTTTAAATTCGAAGAAAATCGGCAAGCCGAAGAAGAATACCGTCAGGTTTTAAAAGGGCTATTGCATCAGGCCTTGGCGGGCTTTTTGGATATGAAAGCTCAGGAAGGGAGCCATTTACAGTCGGATATATTGAATCGTTTGATGAAAGTACGGCAATCGATGAGCTTGATTGAGAAACGAACACCCGATGCGACTAGAAAGTACCGAGAGAAACTCTTGGCCCGCTTAGAAGAATTGATGCCTGAGCATGTCGAGCATGAAGAACGTATTTTGCGTGAAGTGGCCTTATTTGCTGAAAAAATTGACATCACAGAAGAGATTATCCGTTTTTATTGCCATTTGACCCGTTTTGAAGAAATTGTACAGGCTGTAGACTCGGCTGTTGGTAAGACGCTGGAGTTTATTTTGCAGGAGCTCGGAAGAGAGGTAAACACGGTTGGCAGTAAATCTTCCGATGTGGAAATTTCAAGTCTGGTAATAGCAATTAAGGCTGAACTAGAAAAAATAAAAGAGCAAATCCAGAATGTTGAATAAAAAGGGGGGGCCTCTTTTAGGTACACATGAAAAAGGGCTTGTTTTTATCCTTAGCGCTCCTGCTGGCACTGGTAAAACCACTCTTGTCGATATGCTTGTCAAGGAATTTCCCACGGTGCTTGCAAACGTTTCTTACACCACAAGAGCGCCAAGAGAAGGGGAAATTGAGGGAGTGCATTATCATTTTGTTAGTGAACCTGAGTTTGCGCGAAAACAGGCTGCCGGAGAATTTCTTGAATCGGTGAAGCTTTACAACGTATCTTATGGTTCCTCCCGCCAATGGGTTGAAGAGCGGATAAATCAAGGTTATCATGTCTTTTTAGTGATCGATACCCAAGGGGCTATGCAATTAAAAAATTCAATTAATGCAGTCTATGTTTTTATTCGACCTCCCTCTTTGGAAGCCCTAAAACACCGCCTGATCAAAAGACAAACTGAAACAACGGAAATGGTAGAGAAGAGGTTGGCGTGGGCAGCACAAGAGCTTGAGGCCGCCCAGCATTATGATTATCAAATTACAAATGATGACCTGGCCATTGCTTATCAGGTATTAAAAAGCATTTTAATTGCTGAGTGCCATCGTTCTTAAATGGATATAAGGAGTAAAGTAAGTGGAAAAAAAAGATAAAAAAGATAAGTTTACCAATGAAGCCCTTTCAAAGAAATTTAAAAATAATTTTGAATTGGTCAACTATGCCATTCAGCTGGCTGAAAATATGATTAAGACCGGCCGAGAATCCCGAGTGAAGTCAGATATTCAAAACAAGGCTATGTTGATCCTCGAAGAGATTAATGAAGGAAAAGATCACTTTGATGAAATTAAAGAGGGTGTTGTAAAAGCTCCTGATATCGAGACAAATAAAATGATGGCAGACCTTTTACGAGAAGAAAAAGAAGAAAAAAGAAAACATCGGGCAGCAGCTGTCCTGTTTGGGGAATAAAACAGAGATTAAAATATGATTGAACCGTCAGCAGGCCTTGTCGTTATGTTTTCTCTGGGGATTTTGTTGGCTTTTGCAATCCTATTCTTTGTTTTTTGGTTTGGCTGGTGGATGTCTGGCCGTGAAATGGGTGTAAGCCCTTATACAGGCATCCCCCTGCGGCGCGCCACCGACCTGACCTATTTTGCGGCTGAGCGCGTACTACTCTTTTTATTTGAATTTAAGCAGTATGACAACCGCATATTCAAATTAAGTCGGGCGGCCTACTGTCGAGAGACAGGGCGGATTTTTACAAACTGCGTTACTTGGCTGGATACTGTAAAGGTCGACTGGACTTTTTTACAAAAAAGATATCCAGGATCCTACGTTTCCTGGGGAAGTTTAAATAAAGACCAGCAGCAAGCTATCCGTGATGCTCATGATTCGATGGAAGGGTATCAGACAGAATCGTCTAGCCCCACCCCTTCTCCCCGCGGTATTGAGCCAGAATATGCTTATACCAAACCCGGCCCCCTTTATGTTGATATTGAAACAAAAGTATTATTAGGCTGGATGGTTGTGCCTGCAACCGATCTCGAAGTTTTGATTGTTCAAAAACCCGTCAGATAAAAATTTTATGAAAAAAAAAGTATTGATCACATCCGCTCTCCCTTATGCTAATGGACCGCTTCATTTTGGACATATCGCCGGAGCCTATCTCCCTGCAGATTGCTATGCCCGTTTCCAGCGCCTTCAAAAAAATGAGGTCCTTTATATCTGTGGATCGGATGAGTATGGAATACCGATCACTTTAAATGCTGAACTAGCCGGACGAACGCCTAAAGAACATGTCGATCTTTATCATGGCGTTATCCAGGAATTTTTTAAGCAGCTCGACATCTCCTTTGATCACTATTCAAGAACGACATGGGAAGGGCATATTGAAACTACGCATCAGTTCTTTAATGATCTGCTTCAAAATGGCTATATCGAAGAGCGTATTACCGATCAGCTCTATTCCCAGGCAGATCAAAAATTTTTAGCCGACCGTTATGTGGTCGGGACATGTCCTAACTGCAGCTTTGAAAATGCCCGAGGGGATGAATGCCCCCGCTGCGGATCAAGTTATGAATCAACTGCTTTAAAAAATCCCCGTTCTAAGCTCACTAATGCTCCACTTGAGCACCGCCCGACCAAGCATTGGTTCTTATTGCTTGAAAAATTCAAAGAGCGTCTGACCGAATGGGTGGCTTCCAAAAACTGGAAGCCTAATGTCACAAATTTCATCAAAGGCTACATTGGTAATCTTCACGCCAGGGCCATTACCAGGGATATCAATTGGGGAATACCTGTTCCGCTGCCTGATTCCGAAGGGAAGGTCCTTTACGTTTGGTTTGATGCACCCATCGGCTATATTTCTGCGACAAAAGAATGGGCTTTACTAAAAGGGGAGCCTGAACGTTGGAAGGATTTCTGGCTAGATCCAGAGACAAAACTAATTAATTTTATGGGTAAGGACAACATACCTTTTCATGCTTCAATTTTTCCCGCTATGATAATGGGGCAGAACCAGCCCTATAAGCTGGTGGATGAGTTGTCCGCGAATGAATTCTATAACCTCGAAGGAAGGCAATTTAGCAAGTCTGATGGCTGGTACATTGACCTGGATGATTTTTTTAAAAAATTTACTACCGACCAAATTCGTTATGCTATTGCTTCTAATGCGCCTGAAACGTCGGACAGCGAATTCAACTGGAAGGACTTCCAGGCGCGCTGTAATAGCGACTTATTAGGAAAATATGGCAATCTAGCCAACCGTATCCTTGTTTTTATTCAAACCAGATGCGATGGGTCCATTCCAGACTTTGGGCCTTTGGAAGAACAGGATAGGGAATTTTTAAAGCAAATCCAGGTTTTAGTCGACCAGGCAGCTCTCAGTTATGCAAACTTTAAAGTCCGGCGGGCCAGTCAGATTGTCATGGAGCTAGCCCAGGCAGGAAATATTTATTTTGATAGCAAAAAACCCTGGCAAGATGCAAAGGAAGAAGTCAGCCGGGAACGGATGAGAACAACACTTGCGTGCTGTACGGTATGCTTAAAATCCCTGGCCCTTATTTCCTTTCCTATAATACCTGCCACCGCAAATCAACTTTGGCATTTATTGGGCTATTCAGAAAATTTAGATCAATTTAACTGGAATGGGCTGAAAACAGATGATGTGCCTGCGGGGCAGAAAATTTTAACCCCAAAAGTTTTGTTCCAAAAAATTGAGGACGAGACCATTGAGCAGGAAATTCAAAAGTTGAAGGAATTATCACTCTCATTTCAAAAGGTAAAAGAGGTCAAAGAAGAATCAGCTGTAGCCATCCCTCCCTTTAAAGAGATGATCGATATTGAAGCTTTTCAGAAAATCGACTTGCGCATAGGCACAATTTTGAAGGCCGAGCGGGTAAAGAAAAGTAAAAAGTTGATCGAGCTCCTGGTTGATATTGGACTGGAAGAAAGAACAATTGTCGCGGGAATTGGAGAATTTGAAACTCCCGAAGCCCTGATTGGGCGGAAAGTAGTGGTTGTAGCTAACCTCAAGCCAGCAGTTTTAATGGGTGTGGCAAGTCAAGGTATGCTTCTGGCTGCCAAGCAGGGGGGGAGCTTAGAACTTCTTTCAGTTGGACATGCAAATTCAGGTAGCATGGTCTCATAAAAGATTGAAAAATGGTTGTCATTAATTCGTTAATAAATGAGCTATATTCTTCCATTGCTTTAATTATTGAATATAATTCGATTTTAGATCATATTAATTAAGCCTAGACAAAGGATATTAACTTAATTAAAGGAATAAATATGATTAATACAAATATTGTGCAACCCAGTTATGTTTTGAATAGCTGTGAAGATGCAGACTTTCAGATGGAACAAAATTCACAACATTTCGTTTCAATATATAATGATACGGACGAAAAGATTAAAGTAGATTTTTCATTTTCATATATGGACGAATACTATCGGATTGCTGCCAATATTGGTAAACAAGGGCAAATTACAAAAGCTAATAGTGGAATTGAGATTGCTTCAAAAAAATGGCAAAAACTAACCATTTCAAACTATAATGAATTTCATAGAAGTAAATCTGTAGAAATTAAAGCTTTGTTCCAGCTAACTGTAAATGGTCAACTTATCTATGACGCTTATAAGTATCAAGGAAAAGGCTCTAATCAAAGAATTCAAAGTTATGAATTTGATTATTCAAAAGAAAGGTTTGATCTTCCTTGTTTTTTAAAAATTTCAAAAACTTAGTTTTGAAATGTCCTTGGAAAAGGATGGCCTTGTAGGGTACAAGGCCATAAATGATCTAGACTTTATCGCCTCGAGCACGCATTGCCCGGACGACGGCACTCACGCCAAGCCGATCAATCGTTCTAAGAGCAGAAGTGGCAAGCTTTAATGTGATAAAACGGTTTTCGTCTGCAAACCAAATTCTTTTTTTAACAAGATTTGGTTGAAAACGACGTTTCGTTTTACCAGTCACTTTAAGACCGATCCCTTTCTTTTTCTTAGCAATACCGCGAATCGCGTATTTGTAACCTGTAGCTGGTCTCTTACCAGTCACTTGACATACTTTTGACATAATTTCTCCAATAGCAATCGACAAAATGAAAATGAGACTATAGCAAAAAATTGGTAAATAGACAAGAAGAATATACTGCGTAATGTGATAAAGTTTTGCAGTATACTAGTGCAAAGGGATCCAACCGTCCCGAATGTTAAATCTTTTATAGACGTGCCGTTTGCGCTCATGTTCTACTTGTTGTTCATGTTCTAGGTTTGGCAGGTCGTCTCCCTGGAGCTGACGCTTCAAATCATCAATCCTCATCTTCAATTCCTTTAGGAGGATCCAGTCTTCCTGCGAAAATTGGCTTGGAGAAAGTTTAAAGCGTTCTTCATCCGCATCCGACAGCCCTAGCTTATCATATATTTTTTTATCCTTCCTTTTCAATTTACTTAATTCTTTTTGAAAGCTGGCGGCGACTTCATCCATCAGTTTAGGGTCGTAGCTTTGGGAAGAGGTTTGAATGAGATTTGCTATAATTGCCAATTCGGAAAGGCGATCGATAAAAATTTTGCGCAAAGTATCAGATAAAATATTTTCTACTTTGGAAAAATCGACTTTCATATTAATTTCCTTGTTATAATTTTATTATAACACAAATAATGGTTAACTAAAATAATAATTTAATTTTTCAAAATTCCCTTTTTTTTTAAATAATTTTTAATTCCTTCTATTTTATCACCTTGCAATTCTATACTATCTCCCTTGACTGAACCCCCACATCCGAGCTGCTTTTTTAAGGCAGAACATAAATTTAATAGCTCATCCGAAGAGAATGGGAGGTAAAGAATCAATGTGACTAAAGAGGAGCCTCTTTTTTCTTTGGTTATTTTGATTGGAAGTTTTGGTTTCTTTGGGGCTTGATCTGGAACCCATTCACCTCCGATAGTAAAAGGCATAAAATTCCTTTGGAATTGATTTGTTCACCTGATTCACATATACTTGGGGTTTTTTAAATATTTTGAGGTTGAATGTTGATTTCTAAAAAAACACTATTTTTTTGTATTTCACTCTGTTGTTCGTTTTTATCAGCGACTGATTTTACCATCAGCTCGTATAATTGTGGAGCACTTTCTGCCCACTATGATTATTTAAGGGCGGTCAGCATGCAAAAATTAATGCAGGAAAGATATACAGCCGAGCCTGAAAGAATGGCCCAGAATGAAAAAATACAAAAGCTAGCATTAAAAATTTTGTTTTCTAAGGATATCGCTGAAGTTCAGTCGGCCCAGAGAGAATGGGAGCAAAAAAGCTGCCAAACAAGTATGCTAAATTTATATTCTTCTCCTGATTATGCAGGAAGCCCAAATAAGCAATGGAATGAGAAAATCGAAGAGATGATCTCTTCATATAAAATTCGCCCTATTTCACTTTATGATTCTGAAGTTAATCAGCTTTTAGAAGATCATTTGCAGGACCTATCCCATGGAAAAGCCGCACTGCAGGCAGAATTATTGCAAAGCGGGCGTTCGCTCATGGCCCAGAGGATTTTTACCCATTTTTTGAAATTTGATATCATTTGCCTTCAGGAAGCAAACTATCTTAATCAAGGCCATTTTCTTAGTTCCTATGAAGTACGCTTCGGAGAATCTTCAGCGTTAACAAATGGCATCGCCTGGAAAAAAGAGCGTTTTGAATTGCAAGAGATCATTGGTGAAATTGCAGGGAGGGCGTTTGCTGTCAGGCTGCTCGAGAAAGAGACCGGGCGTTCTGTTGTGGTAGCTTCAGCTCATTTAACAGGGTGCAATCCTTTTTTTATGCAAACAAATGAAGCAGGCGAATGGGACTCAGCCAGGGGAGATGGTGAAATGAGAGCGGTTATCGATGCGCTTGATGCCCAAAAAGGGGATATTTTGCTGATCGGCATGGACTCCAACGTCACTTCATTACATCCTCGCTTAAATCTTCTCAAAGAAGCTGAGTATGGAGTAGACTATGAAAATTATTTAGAACCAACCTGTACCAACCCTCAATATGTCTTGGATACGCGAATTGACTGGATTGCTTTAAAGGCAAATATTAGGGTGCCGGTCAATATTCAAAATATACCGGTTTTAAGCGTTGGATTAAACAATCTTAATACTAATATGAGCGACCATAAGCCCATCGCAGCTAAAATTACTTTTTAATGTTCACTCTAGATCCGATCGGTTACTTTAGGTCCAAAGAAATAGAAAAATATTCCCTTCCAAGGCAAGGGACGATAGGGGAGGAAAATGAAGGGGTCATTCATTTAAATCCTCGCTGTCAATTTGAACAAGCTTTAGAGGGCTTAGAAGGATTTGACCGCTTGTGGATTATATTTCGCTTTCATTTGCACGCACACTGGAAGCCAAAAGTCCTTCCTCCGAGAGGAAAAAAAAAGCGTGGGGTTTTTGCAACACGCTCGCCGCATCGTCCCAATGGGATTGGACTTACATGTGTCGAATTAAAATCGGTAAAGCAATTGCAAATCCACATTTCTAATCATGATCTGGTTGACGGTACGCCTATTTTAGACATCAAACCCTATTTAAATTATGCGGACAGTTTCGTTTCAAAACGGCAAGGATGGGTGGGCGAGCTCCCTTCTGATAACTTATTTTCAATTCAGTGGTCGGTGCGCGCAGCAGAACAGCTTGCCTACTTGTCAGATGAGTGGGGATTTGACTTGAAAGGAGCCGTCGAAATGCGGCTTCAAACCAATCCTTATCCTTCTTCCAATAACCGCATTAAGAACCTGGAAGGGGATCATTATTGCCTCGCCTACCAAACATGGAGAGTGTATTTCAAATTGCAAAATTGCGAAATCTTTATAACTTCATTGAGCACAGGCTATGATCAGGAAACGTTAAGCGGCATGAAAAATTCCCGCTGGCCTGACGTACCAATGCATCAGGCCTACATGCAATGGGACGCAATTAAGTAATATCTTTTGAATATGTTTTGTTCTCTATACCAGAGCAACATTAACAAGTGGGGGATGGAGCTTCAAGCCAACGTGCAATCTGGTTCATAAAAGAAGGAACATTATAGAGTGTGTGCTGGCCCCCCGCTATCTCCCAATAGGCGACATTATTTCCATGCAGCTTTAGCTCTTTCAACATGCGCTTGCCTTCTGCCAGATTCACTCGATTATCCGCTGTTCCCTGTATAATCAATATTGGCAAGCAAGGCTTTAACAGAGGGACTGTTAAAAGTGGATTTCTGGAGGCAATCCAACTTTTTTCGTTCACACCTACCCTTAAGCCGAAGTCACTAATAAACATTTTTTTCATGTCTTCCGGACGGTCTTTTATTTGCTTGTCCAAATCCAGTATGGAAGAAAGTGCAACTACTTTTTTTACTTTATTTTGTAATTCAGGATAGCGGGCAAGGGTCAAAAACATTTCCATTCCCCCGCGACTGGGGCCTAAAAAAAATAGGGATTCCTTTTGGATCGGCCTGCCAAGCCAAGTTTCAAGGGTAGGCACGAAATCTATGAGATTTTTCACATCATCTACGTCAGCTCCTCCGAATTCATCCATCCCTTCGCTCACCCCTCCTCTTAAAGTCGAAGAAATGACTGTATAATTACCATGCACGGTCCATTCATGCCCCGGGTCAAGCAAGCCAAAGTCCCTATTTCCTGTCCTAAATAAAACTAAAAGGGGTTGATCAGCAGATCGTGGTGTGAGGCTGATGAATCCTTTGATCTTTAAGCCGTCGCTTGGGTACTGAAATAAAAAAATGCGCCTTTGATGAGCCAGTATGGTTTTTTTTACATTCTCAGTTGTGGCGGGATGCGAAAATACGAGTTCTGTAATGTCTTTAATTTTTTCATTTTTACTGATGCGGTAGAGTTCTTTAATAGAATTAGAATAATCAGTGATGCGTTGATTTTCATTTAATCTTTCTTTTACATTTGCCGTTAAGTTTTTAAAACCAAACAAAATTAACAATGTATAGATAATAAGCTTCATATTTACCTCTTATAAACTTATTCGCTAAAATCTAGAGTTTGGATAGGTTCATAGATGCGAAAAATGTGCCAGTCATGTTAATTGTTAAAATAACTGAGGGTATATGCTTATTTTAATTATATTTATTTTTTTAGCCGGCATAGTAACCGTTTTATCTCCTTTTACGATAAAAGCACTTTCTGTTATTCCTGAGACATTAAGGGAAGAGAAGGAGGCACCCCATGGAATTTTGATAGGTTGGGTCTGTAGTTTTGCTTTTTTTTCATCACTTTATTTTGCATTAATCCGAGGATTCGGTTTCTCTCCAGATCTTTTTCGATTTTCAGCCCTCCTATTTATGGGTTTTTTTGGACTCGTTTTTATACTTCCAACTTTTACACTCCTATTTGCCAAAATGATTTTATTTTTTAAAAATTGGAAGAGCGTTCATTCCGGGTTTTTAAGCGGAGTAATTTTCGGGGCCTTGCTAGGATTAGTTTGGACTCCCGTGGCAAGCCTTTTGATCGTTTCCAGCGCAGTTTTGGCGGCCAAAAACATCTTTCCCCATGCCATAATTTTGGCATTTATCTATGCTTTGGGTGCAGGTTTAGCTCTTTTTGACCTGGTAAGGAAAGAAGGGTTGTTAATTACCTTTGCTCCATTCGGAACGCTTTTGCGACAGGGGCTTGGATTTCTGATGATTGGGACAGCACTCTTGTTAGTATTTGGGGCAAAAGGAATTTATCAAAATAATATCTTAAAAGACTTGCCTAATATCCAAATTCAAAACCAGGCCTGGGTAGAAGATCAGTTAAAACCCCTCGAGCCAGCAAAGCAGCCCTTTATTAATCAAGACTTCGACCCTTTTGCACGTCTCGCTCCCGTCTCAAATTCAGAGCTGCAAGTAACACCTGAAATATTTTTAGGGTACAACGGGGCTAATGCTTATGTTCCCGGCCTTCAACTAATTCCAGAAACTCCTACCATTTACGATTCAATTGATAGTGTGGGGTTAAACCAAGTAGGTTTAAAAGGGGAGTGGGAGGCATTATCTGACCATGTCGTATCCTATTCAAATGAGGCTGTTATGAAAGTCAATTACAAAGGAAGCCTTGTTTATATGGTTTTAGGTGGCGAAAGTTCATTGCCTTTACAAATGATGCTGGATGGCTCGCCAATCTCCCAGGAAATTGATATGAATGAGCGGGCTGGCCTTTTCATAAAAGAAAAAAGGCTCTATCAAATCCTTAATATACCTGGAGGGGAAAAGCACGAATTGGCTGTAACAATACCCAAAGGGATCAAAGCTTACGCTTTTATATTTGCTTCTGAATAATAAAAGAATTGGAAGGTAAACAATGAATATTTTTGATACGGGCAACGAAGAGCTTAAACCGTTTTATACCCTTGAGGAATTTCCAAAGTTCAAATGGCTGGTAAGCCAATATCCGATCATTTTGAATGAGCTCAATAAAAATACATTTTGGATGAAATGGGGGAGTGATTCTGCCGATCCGAGCGGACATTGCATGTTTTTAAGCGGGGACTGGACGGTCTGCCCTGTCTATTTTGGAAAATATGAGCCTCAAATGATGAGAGTTCCAGGGGTTAAGCCAGATGATCTCGAGAAGATGGTACAATACCTGCCTCAATTGTTCCCAAATATAACTGAGCTCCTAAAGAATATTGATAATATCAATTTTTCTGCTTTCTCGCGCCTGCATTCCAAGAGTACTTTAGCTCCGCATAAACATACAAATCCAGAATCATTGATTTTTCATCTTGGCCTCATTATTCCACCGGAAAATAGTTGTGGCTTGAAGGTCGCCGATAAAACGCATACATGGAGTAAACCGGGCGATGCGGTCATTTTTAATGATAATTTTCAGCACTCAGCCTGGAATCATTCGGAACAGGAACGCATTATCTTATATGTTGATTTCAAACGTTAAATCCTTAAATTATTGAAATAAATTACATTTTATTTATAATACTTATAATTAGTCTTTTCCATTCTTTTTTAAGTGTATAAAAATATGTCGATCTTACCAAGACATTCCTCCGGATGTCCCTTTTTATTGCTTGCGCCGATGGAGGGAGTGGGCGATCGCAGTTTTAGACGGGCCATGGCTTCAATTGGCGGATTTGATGAGGCCTGCACAGAATTTATGCGGGTTCCTGCCAATGCTCATGTTCCCAGCCTTGCAAAAGTCTATGAAGCAAATGAAACATTTCCAATTCCCCAGGCTGCGCAACTGATGGGGTCAGATCCCGCCCTAATGGCAGAAATGGCCATCGCGGTGGCAGCAAGAAAAGCCCCACGCATTGACCTTAATTGCGGCTGTCCTTCCAATACCGTTACTGGTCGAGGAGCTGGCTCAAGCCTGCTTAAAGAACCCGATCATTTGTACAAGGTAGCAAAAAGTATGGTGGATGCAGTTGACGTTCCCGTGACTGCAAAATTGCGTTCAGGTTTTGAGGACATCTCTTTATTTCGCGAAAATTTATTAGCTGCTCAGGAAAGCGGGATTCGTTTTATCACACTTCATCCGAGAACTAAAGTAGACGGCTATGGACCGCCTGCCCGCTGGGACTTAATCGCAGAGGCCAAAGAACTTCTAGATATACCGGTAGTAGGAAATGGCGATATTTTAAATGTAGAAAATGCCCTCAACATGCTGCGTCAAACCCGTTGCGATGCTTTAATGATTGGAAGGGGGAGCGTTATCAACCCTTTTATTTTTCATGAGATTAAAGCTCATTTCTTAAATGAAAAATTTGTGAGGAAATGGAATGATTTGGTAAATTATCTTGCTATTTTTAACAGAGAGATCAGTTTTTTACCTCCCCGGGGACAAATTAATAAACTAAAACAGCTAATGAGTTTTTTGTTTCGCGGAAGCCCCAGGTTACAAGAAGCCAAGCAAAAAGTATTGACCGCTCAATATATCGACCCCCATGAATTTTATTCTTTCGCCCTTGAGCTGTATCAGCAAAATATGGATGGCCTGGACCTGACTTGATTATTTGATAGATCTTATAACTATAGTATAATTCACCGCAAAGAGAAAAGATGGAAGATTTTAACTCATTAATAATAAATGAGATACACTAAAACAATTAAATCATATCACATAAAATTTTTTTAGATGCTATAATAATAAGTGTAATTAGCCCTGAAATGCATTTGGGTTGCTTTAAAGCTTTAAACAAAACAAATGGAGTAAATATATGCTAAGCACAATTCTTATTATCGTACTAATTCTAATTTTACTGGGCGCTTTGCCAACATGGCCTCACAGTGCAGGTTGGGGATATGGACCGAGCGGAATTTTAGGTGTATTGGTAATTATTCTAGTTGTATTGATGCTAATGGGAAGGCTCTGACTTCTGCTTTAGAGCCCGCTTATAAGCGGGCTCATTTCACTCAAATATTCTTTAAAATTACAAACAAATAAACCTAAAGAACAAGGCAATTTATTCAAGGGCTACAATTTAAATCCTATTTTTTACATTATTATTTACCTCTGATCCATCGCTCTGTTATATCTTTGTGTCTTGTGTTGGCCTTCTTCGATGCTTCGTTTTACTTCCCCAGTTAACGCTTCTCTAGGAGTCAGTGGAGTGCAAACTTTATATTTTTTGAAGGAAAGGTTAATTCCCGTTCATTCTAATGAAACTCGCTTGGTTTGTTACAATGCATTGCGGTGGATCAAAGTAGTAGAAGCTTGGTTTTTTGGGTAAAGGATAATATCTGCAATATTGACATGGGGTGGTCTAGAGGCCATAAAAACAATGGCTTCGGCAATATCCACAGCGGTCAAAGCTTCGATTCCTTCATAAACTTTGTTGGCCTGTTTATGATCTCCATAAAAACGGACGATGCTGAATTCTGTTTCAGCCATACCTGGAGAAATGAGAGAAACACGGATGGGGGTAGCAACCAGCTCCATACGAAGTGTTTCGGTTAAAGCCCTGACGGCATACTTTGTTGCGCAATAAACCCCGCCGCCTGGATAAGTGCCATGGCCTGAAATGCTTCCTACATTGATAATATGTCCCTTTTTGGCTTCCATCATATGTGGAAGAATAAGGCGCGTGGCTGTCAATATTCCTTTAATATTTGTATCGATCATTTCGTCCCAGGCCTCAGGGTTGACTTGATCCAATTTATCCATGCCCCGGACCAGGCCGGCATTATTGATCAAAATATCTGGCATCCCAAAATCAGAATGCAGCCGGGCGACTTTTTCTTCAATTAATGGGAAATCCCTAATATCCGCCTCGATCAAATAGGTATGCGTTTGATGAAGGTCATTTAATTCCCTTTGAAGTTTTTCGAGCATTTCTCTGCGACGGGCCAGAAGGATGAGCCGCGCCCCTTCTTTCGCAAAATGGCGTGCAGTTTCCTCTCCAAAGCCAGAACTGGCCCCTGTGATCATCACTGTCGCATGGCTAAATAATTTTTCCATTATTCACCTCCAGTTGTAATTAAAAAATCCCAGTATTCCTGCATTTCTTCATTCAAATAGCGGCGGATGCTCGAATAATCTGGCCCTCTGGATGGATATTCTGTATCTATAAAAGCGAAATTTCCATTTGTCGTATAGGCAATGTTATCAGGACGGTAGCTTGACCCCTTTGCCCGGCTGATAATGATATAAAGCTCATCCAAATGTGACTTAGTAATAACTTGCGACCAGGCATCGTAATTTTTCCTTTTTGGAACAAGCTGCATATCTTTGACCAGTAGCAAAGCATAATGTCTAGTATATCCAGGAAAGGGAGGAGGGGGAGGATTTTCAGGAAAAGGGTAAATCCATTTTGAAGCTACGGTAAAATGCTGTAAATTTTGCTGGTCGATGATCTTTCTAATTTTTTTAGCTCCTTCGCACCTTTTTACAAGCCAATGCCAGCTTGGATGCTTCCCTTTTTCTTTTAGCTCGTTATCCATATAAGCTTTGACTAGGTAAGAGGGCAAGTTAGCGTGTGAGGCAACATGCACATACGAACGGGGGCCAATTCTAAGTGTTTTGAACCCATAATGACGAAAGGTTTGAACGTCCTGAGTCATCCTGGCAGCAAAAAACATTTCATCCAAATTTTTCTTCATCGGATGTATTTCTGGAATCACATAGGGGCGCAAATGTTTTTTAACATCATCGGGTATGGCCAAATTCCGTTCGAAGTCCTCATTTTTATTGCTCCTTGCCGTCTGATTGATCAGATAAAAAGGGTGCTTCGCCTCTTCATATGCAATAGATCTTTCCCAAATTGTGGATAGGCGGTTAAATGTTTGATGATATAACAGGGAAGCCTGCTGTATAGTATTTGAGTTTTCAGCTTCATAATAGATTGAGCGGATATAATTGGCCCTAGGCTGGTATTCCTCAAGGCGGTCCCATAAATTTGCTACCTCTTCTTTTGTAAAAATAGGTTTCTCATCTATTGACAGACCTGTTTTCATGCGCAGATGAAAAAGCAATGAGGCGCATGTGTGGATTGATTTGTCTAAATTTCCTTTATTTTCAATGGCTTTTATTAAGGAAGCCGAGCAATCAGAGATAAAAAATGAATAGACCAAAATAAATATAATTATTTTAGATAAATAAGGGAAAAAAGATTGATGTATCATAAGACCTCTGCGCTTAATTAAATAGTGATATCAAAGTGAGAGTTGATTGAGAAGCAAAGAGTGGAGAATGCCGTTACTTGCCAGTATACTGGCCGGTTGCTCAAGCGGATCTTTTTTTACAGCATAGGTTGTAAAAGCCCCAGCACTTTCCTGGACTAATAATTTTCCTGCAGCCCAATCCCAGGGGTAAAGATGATTCATCCAAAAAGCATCTAGTTTTCCTGCCGCCACATAAGCCAAGGATAAGGCTGCCGACCCCAAATTTCTTAGAGTTGCCCCTTCTTTAATTAACCCCCCCAATTTTTCAAGGGAGAAGGTAGGAGGTTCATAGATTTCATAAGGAAATCCAATGCCTATTAAAGCATCTTCAGGATGCCTGGTGTGGCTGACAGATAATTTTTCTCCATTCAGAAAGGCTCCCTTATTTTTTTCTGCGATGAATAGTTCATGGGATAAGGGTTGATAAATGATGCCGCATAAAGTTTCGCCAAGGTAAGAAGCAGCGATACTGATTGAAAACAGGGGGATATGTCTTGAAAAATTACTCGTCCCATCCAAAGGGTCGACTATCCAAAGAATTGTTTGGGGATGGTGTCCGCTGAGCCCCGTTTCCTCTCCTAAGAACCCATGGGAGGGGAAATGTTGCCTAATCATCGAGAAAATGCACTCTTCAGATTTCCTGTCAAATTCAGTCACGAAATTTTGCCTTCCGGGCTTTGCTGTTATGGTGTAGGATGTGCCGAAACCTTTTTTAATAATTTCTCCAGCCTTTAAAGCAGCCTGAACAGCAACTAAAGTTAAGTGGGACAAGTCGGCCTGTATATTTTGTGTGTCAGTAAATAACATATTAAATTGTTTCTTGAAAAAATATTTTCTTTACACTATTTTTAAGCGGTTCAATGATAAGCCTGGTTTAATACCACGCTACGGGAATTTTTTTAAAAAAACCTTTCATAACAGATTGTGGATAAATTAGATCAAAGATTTGCTTGCTATTTTTGCATTTAAAGCAGAAACAGCAATAAATCCTCTTTATCATACTTTGTCGACACCTTCTAAGAAAGTCAAGATCAAAAAATTTGAGGTAATCAGAATTACTTCAATCAATTAAAGGATTAAGCAAATGATTGTTAAAAAAGCAGAATGCAATTCATGTGAGGGAGGAGCTCTGAACTCTTCGGATGAGTGGGAATTCGATGAAATTTTGGCTCTAGGAGATGAAGAAGAAGAAGAAGCTGATGATGATGATTATGATGACGAAGATGAAATAGAAGAAGAAGAGGAAGAAGATGATGAAGATGATAGCGAAGATGAAAGCGTAGAAGAGGAAGAGTAAAACTTCTTGGTTTTGTTAGAATGGCTCGTTTTTTTTGCTTTCTTTTTTTATGTCCTTATTTCCATAGGCTGGCACTCTTGGGCCTATGGAATAACACCTACCCCTACCTCGACAAAAGTTAAAAAGCTTGTCCTTAAAATTTTACCTTCAGAGGTGAAGGGTAAAATTGTTGAGTTAGGATCGGGTTGGGGGCATTTAACCCTTTCTCTTGCCCGCCACTATCCAGATAATGTGATTGAGGCATATGAAATTTCTCCCATTCCTTACAGTATTTCTTATATACTTAATCTCTGGAAGCAATTTTCGAATCTAAAGTTGATAAAGAAAGATTTTTTTAAAATATCACTGGATGGATGTGGATTGATTGTGTGCTATTTGTACCCTGGTGCAATGGAAAAATTAAAAGTTAAATTTGAAAAAGAGCTTGCTCCTGGGACATTTATTGTATCGCATACATTTGCCATTCCGGGATGGGTGCCACTTAAACTGATGCACGCAAATGACCTTTACCATACGCCAGTCTACCTCTACCAAATTAAGAAAGGATGTCAACAAGCTGGTGCTCAGGGTTTTGCTTGATGGCATACTGCTTTTCCCACTGTTCCCCAAATAATACGATCGGACGGTTCAAACGGTCCTGCACTAATAGGGCTGTCGTTGTTTTTTTAAACGTCTCTTTGTCCCCAATCAGCCATGCACTGCACTGATAGGGAAGAGGGTGTATGACTGTATCAACTCCATATTCATCACGTAGGCGGTATTGCATTACCTCGAATTGTAGCTGTCCGACGGCTGCGAAGATTAAATCTCCGCTTAAGTCAAAGGGTCTGAGAAGTTGAATAGCCCCCTCGTCTGTCAGCTGCAGAACGCCTTTATCAAAAGATTTACGCTTGCCGATATCTTTGGGGTGGACGCGTGCAAAAATTTCAGGCTGAAATTGAGGAAGCGGTTTGAAATTAAAGCCGCCCGTCATTGAAATTGTATCGCCAATGGCAAAAACCCCAGGGTTGATTACCCCGATCACATCTCCTGCATAGGCAATATCCAGCGTTGACCTTTCCCCCGCTACCATCCCCATGGGTCGAGAAAGGCGGACTTCACGTTTCAGACGATGGTGCTTAACGACTAAGTCGCGATCAAAACGGCCAGAGCATATTCTAAGAAAAGCCATGCTGTCCCGATGGCGCTTGTCCATATTTGCCTGTAGTTTGAAAACGTAGGCACTGAAAGGAGTGGTAATGGGATCAATTTCGATTTCTTCGCCTTTTTCATTCAATGCAGTCCGTCGATGGGGCGGAGGAGCAAGATGGATGAAGGCGTCAAAGAAAGGCTCTATTCCAAAATTTGTCAAAGCAGATGCAAAGAAAACGGGGGTCACGTCGCCTGCCAGAAAATCGGCCCTGGAAAAAGTGTTTCCTGCCATCTCCAGAAGTTCCAACTCATCCAGCAATTGCTGATACTCTGCATCTCCGATCCTTTTTTTGGCCTCTTCGCTGTCTAGGGGGATGCGGGTTATTTCTGCCTTTTGAGCGCCACCAGCGCCTATTTTTGTAAAAAAAAGACATTCGCGGTTTAAGCAATCGACCACTCCACAAAATTGTTTTCCTGAACCGATCGGCCAGTTAAGCGGAGTAGAATGAATCTGCAGGACATTTTCCACTTCATGCATTAGATCAAGTGGCTCGCGGCCAGGCATGTCCATTTTATTAATAAAAGTCAGCACAGGAATTTTACGGAGACGGCAGACTTCAAAGAGTTTGCGAGTTTGCCTTTCTACTCCTTTTGAGGCATCAATGACCATAATGGCGCAATCAGCCGCAGTCAGGGTACGGTAGGTATCTTCTGAAAAATCTTCATGGCCAGGAGTATCTAGTACATTAATAATCGTATCTTTATAGGTGAATTGCATAGCTGAAGCGGTGATCGAGATACCTCGTTCCTGTTCCATCGCCATCCAATCCGAAGCTGCCGCCTTGCGTCCTTTCCGCCCCCGAACCATCCCTGCGGTATGGATCATGCCTGAGTATAAAAGAAGCTTTTCCGTTAATGTCGTTTTTCCGGCATCAGGATGGCTGATAATGGCAAAAGTGCGCCTTTGCTCAGTGGCCAGGGATAATTGTTCTGATTCGGCTGTTGCCATGCATTACTTCCTTAATTCTAACTCTTCCCATCTCTGAAAGAGGGCGTCTAGAGTTTTGTTTTTTTGATCTAGTTCTGCACAAGCTGTTTGCAGCTTTTCAGGTTCATTATTAATTTTAGGATCGTGTACAATTTTTTCCAATGCTGCAATATCTTTTTCAAGCAAGAGGATTTTTTCCTCCATTTGTTCCCATTCTCTTTTTTCCGTATAGTTCATTTTTTTATTGCGGGAGTCCGGACGGCTGGCGGCTTCTTTTTTTTCGTCTTTTTCTTTCTTATTTTCTAAAGTTAAATTTGCCTGATGCTGTTCCCATTGGCGGTAGTCAGCAAATAATGAAGATTCGTTTCCAGCCCCTAAACCTAAAATAACAGTCGATATTTGGTCCAACAGGTACCGGTCATGGGAAATGAGGACAACGGCCCCTGGAAAATCTGCCAGGCTCTCTTCCAAAATTTCTAAAGTTGGAATATCAAGATCATTAGTCGGCTCATCCAGCAAAAGGATATCAGCAGGCTTAAGCATCAGGCGGGCGAGATGCACTCGCGCCTTTTCTCCTCCTGAAAGCTGTCCGAAAGGGAGGTCCAGCCTGTCCTGGCTAAAAAGGAATCGCCTGCACCAGGAATTGACATGGATGGGTTGACCCCGGTAATAGACAGTATCGCCCTCAGGAGCAAGTGACCTTCTTAAGGTGGTGTCATCGGGCAGCTGGGCACGATGCTGATCGAAATAAACTGTTTTAATCCCATCTGCATATTTTATTGTGCCAGTGTCTGGTAAAATTTCTCCCATAAATAAACGTAGCAAAGTTGTCTTACCGCTTCCATTTAGGCCGACAATTCCTAGCCGCTGACCAGGGGAAAGAGTTAAATTGATCCCTGAAAAGAGGGTGCGCCCTCCCATTGACTTACCAAGGTTTGTAGCGACAAGTAATTTTTGAGTGTCACGTTTGGTCGAAGAAAAATCGATTTGGGTTTTAGTTTCTTTATTTCGCGTTTTGATATCTTCCAGTTCATTGATCAAGCGTCCCGCTTCCTGAATGCGAGAGACGGACTTGGTCGTTCGAGCTTTCGGATTTTGTTTCAACCATTCAACCTCGCGTCTCACCTTAGAAGCTAAAGAACGCTCCTGCTGCAATTGTCCGCTTAAAAAATCTTCCCTTTTTTCTAAAAATAAAGAATAAGAACCCTCCGCATTAAAAAGGCCTTTTGGGTAACTTTTATTGAGTTCCATCATTCGGTTAGTCGTATGCTCTAAAAAATAGCGGTCATGGCTGATCACGATGTAGGCAAAAGAAGCTGTTTGAAGAAACTTCTCAAGCCAGATAACCCCTTCCAAATCAAGATGGTTGGTCGGTTCATCGAGCAATAAAATATCGGGCTCTTTGACCAGTTCGGCTGCCAAGGCCAATCTTTTTTTCCACCCCCCAGACAAAGCGGAAGCGTCGAAATCAAAGTCTATAAAACCTAGCTTGCTTAAGGTGATAATGGCCCGGGTTTGCTTTTCTTCGGGGCTCGTATGGTGATCCTCCTCCAAAGCCTGGCTGACAATCTCTTGCACAGTTTGTGATGGGAATACTGTTTCCTGAGGAATATAGCCGACGCGGAGGGAGCGGTTGCGCGCGAGGGAGCCCTGGTCGGCTGATTCAAGACCAGCTAATATTTTCATGAGGGTGGATTTGCCTGAGCCATTAGGACCGATCAGGCCGATTTTATCCCCCCGAAAAATGCCAAAAGACATTTCCTCAAAAAGAAGGCGGGAGCCGAATGACTTGGAAAGGCCCTGGCAGCTAAGTAATAAAGTCATAAAATCTTTAAGAAATGGGGGTTGACCGTTAAGTAAAACGTAATCTTTAAGCCAAATTGAATTTGAAAGCACGTTTAGAACACATTATACAATAAATATCTTAATTTATAAAGGATAATTATGATAAAATGGTTCCTGTTTAAGGAGTAAGATGTTTATTTATTCAAAAAAAATCAACCGGTTTATTAGCGAAATTAAAAACTTTGTTACCTATGTGCTATCAAGAGAAGCAGGTTTAAAAGTGGGGAATGGTTATTTTTTTGACCAGCGCATGGAAAGAATTTATCCTATCAATATTGTTCTTTACAATGACAGGAAGATGCTAGGATATTTTGATCCCGAATTTTTTGAAATTGGTTTTCACGAATGCCTCATGCGTGCGGCCAAAAAAAATTTGCACGATTTGATCCGTCATGAGCTCGCTCACTATTTAGTCCACATCATTTATGGGAATTCTGTTCAGGTTCATGGAAATGAGTTTAGAAATTTTTGTAAATTAAAGGGCTGGGGTGAAGAAGTCTATAAAGCCACAACTATTTTGGAGGAAGGGGAGGAAGATCATTATCAGTCAGAAAATTCAATTTTGCGAAAAGTAAAGAAACTGATGGCATTAACCTCAAGTAGCAATAGGCATGAGGCAGAACTTGCAATGATCAAATCGCAGCAACTTCTTTTAAAGCATAATATTGAGGGGGATTCCATCGACTGCAATGCTGAAGAAAATATAATTATGCAACGAGTCATAAAGCAAAAAAGAAAAAATGATAAAATGCGCGCTATCGGGATGATCTTAGGCACTTTTTTTGTGAGCGTCGTTTTCAATCGATCGAAAGAGTTTACTTACCTAGAAATTGTTGGAAACGCTATTAATGTAGAAATTGCTGAATATGTAGCAGCCTTCCTCGATCTGGAGCTGGATAAATTATGGAAGCAAGGGCAAAAACAAGCAAATTTGCGGGGAGTTATTGCAAAAAATTCATTTTTTCTAGGCATTGCCCGGGGATACTGCAATAAAGTAAAAGAGCTTGAGCGAGGATATGAAAGCTCTATTTCAAATGCATTAATGGTAATTGAAAAGCAATTAGTTGAGGCAGCCAAAATGGTTTATGGCCGTTTGTCCAAGGCCAAAAGCGGCGGATCGCATTGCCCGCATTCATCGGCCCTTGGAGAGCAATTAGGGAGGGGTCTTCATATCAACCCAGCGATTACCAGAACTTCGAAAGTATTGACTTTATTGCTTAAATAAATTAACTCGTTCCACAATCCTACCGTGCCACTGATCCTGCCCATCTAGACAATCATTTTTTATTACCTATAACCTTTAAACTTTAGGTCTGACAACCATCATTGCAAGTGCTATGTCATCGATTCGGCTAATATCTCCACCGCTAAGGTCAAGAACTTTGCAACCATATTTTTCCTGGATTTCTTCTTCTTTATCTTGGCGCGCTTTCTGAATAGCTGCTTGCTGTTCTTCAAGAGGCATTTCTATATATCTACCATTTTGATATATCTTTGGTGCTTTTATGTTATTTGCTTTTTTCTTTTCTTCTTCAATTAATTCAGGGTTTATTGTCGCTTGGTATCGCGTTTCCTTATTAGTTTTTGTTGCCATTTCTTTAATTTTTGTTTTTAATGCAGCTAATATTTCCTCTGTAGATTTACCGGGGTTTTGTTGAATGACCGCCAAAATTTCCTCTCTATTTAGAAACTCTGCAATTCCATCCGTTAGGGTTAATATAGTAGATCCAGGTTCAATATCCAACATGGTCATTACAGGCGGTTTTTGGGAACTTCCCCCTATTGCTGTACCCCTTTTTTCTGCTAACCACTTAGCTTCGCCTCCATTTGCAGGGATTTCTATAAAAATGCAATCTTCGGATTGCGCTCTAAATAATTTAGGGCCTGTGGGGGTGTGAACAACTTGGGCTAGTGCCATTCCACTTCCACCGTCTGTCATAGCTCTCTGAGGGGTTATAATTCCAGCGATGTCATTGGCAGTTCCTTCAGCCAATTCAGTAAGTTTATTGAAGGCATTTTTCAAAATTGTGCGGGCTTCATCATTGTTTGCGGCTTTTTCCGCTTTTGCCATTTCTTGCATGAAGCTTGCAGCAGCCATTTTCTCTTCCTCCGTGCTTTTCGGTGCATTCAGTATTTTATTTAGCCTGCTATTAATCTTAGGCTGACTGTCTCTTATTTCTTTTAATAACAGTTTTAAATCATCATCGGTAATTTTATGATCAGGATTTGCAGTTAATAATTTTAAAAGGGGGTTTAATTTATTATACGTGCTATTAATTTCGGTAGTATTTGTGTTTTTTATGGCTTCATTAAGTTTTTTAGAAAATGAGTTAATGATGCCTTCAGCTAGCTCCTTAAAATTCTCTGCAGCCTCCTCCTTTTCGGCTTCCGGGGTGGAATTGAAGGCATCCGCCATGCTGTAAAAAGCATTAGCCATTTCTTCGAGAATCGGATGCTGGGAGGCTACCAGCCATTCTTGTCCATGGCCGGATCCATCGATGACCAGGATTCCCTCTCGTCCGACCGAGACGAAATCGCAGTTATTTTTGTCAGTTGCGTTATAAGTTGCAGATTTAGCTGCTGACGGCCAGTGCGCCTGTATTTGCCCTTCCGTCCTGCCGGCCTGAGCCACTTCGAAGGTTCGAATATAGGAAGATGCGGCTATTTTAACTTGAGCAAGTTTGTTATTTGGATCAGGAAAACCAAGAATCTCCTTTGCCACTTTATTTAGTGTTTGGTCATGTTCGCTTGTAGGATCTACCCCTCTTTGCGATCCTGCTGAAATCAGATTTCTAATATCCAGCATGGCTGCCTTTGATTCTGTTTTACTCATCGGTGACTGCTCTCCGCTTAGAAATGCCTTCAAGCGAACCCAAGCTTTCACAAATCTATTTCCGGCGGTGGCCATCTCTGCTGTCCGTCCAACCGTAGTAAATTTTTCCTTATTTTCGACAGCTTTTGCATTTCTGACGGAACTGCCCAACAAATTCTCGACTTTTGGGGCAAAATCCGGAAGTTTATCCGCTGTCTGATTAATTTGATCTTCTACAATAGCAATAGAATTATTAGTGTAATTCTTTATGATTGCTTCAATATTAATAGGGGAATTGGTTTCATTTTTTAGCAAATCTATTGAATTTCTAATATTTGAACTATTTATGTCAGTAGGGTTCATAAACCCTCCCTTCTATTTTTTTGTTTTAAGATATTGCATTGCTGCTAAGGCTTGTTCTTTAATGGCTTTATTATTAATAGCAGCTTCGAGTAGCTGTTGAATTACTTTATACTCTTTGACGGCTTCGCCACAACGAATGAGTCCATAATAAGGGCTGAAGTCTGAAGGCTCGGATAATTGAATAGCCATTTTAAAGCATTCAATCGCTTCGATAAAATTCAAATTCTTTTCAAGTGCAAGGGCAAGCCCTATCCAAAATGATTGAACTCTAGGATTAATATGAGTTAAAAACCTAAAGCTATTGATCGATTTTTCATTGAGCGCCTGTTCGTAAAAATTAATTGCGATTTGATAAAATATAAGTTGTACATCTGCAGAAAAGTTTTTTAAATTATCGACTGATTGATTTGATAGATAGTCATTCATTTTATCTGATGTTAAATGAAAATTTCCTATTGCAATTTGAGTACCAATGTTTGTTAAATAAAAACCATCAATAGTTTTTTTCTCTACTTCTTCAATCAGAGCATGGTAACCTAGATTATAATGTATGACATGATCAGCCGCTTCTTTTATATGCTGTTCTATCTCGGTTTTCATTTTTTCATCACGATTGCAGATTTGCAGCTCTGTCGAAATAATTCTGTTTTTTAGTGCCGCCATCTTAATATATTCTAGATCATCAATTTTGGATTTATTATTTGGGATCTGGTTCATAATGCCCTGCTTTTAAAATTTTTAAAAAGCTAACGCAAGGGGTTGTATTAATATTATTAAACTATTTACTATATTTTGTAAAACATTACTGTTAAAATTATTATTTATTATAAATTGATTAAAAATAAAAACCATTTTTTATTTAATATTAATTAAAAAAATTGAAATTGAGGATCGCACTGCCCGTATTCATCAGCCTTTTCGAGCAAATAGGGAGAAGCCTTCAAATCAACCCAGCGATTAGCAGATCTTCATGCAGCTGCTATTAATGCACTATATATTCCTTTATGCTAGGAAAAAAGGCTGTATCGAAGTAAGAACTTCCGAAAATCCGCTTCCTCTATAATAACATTCTGCAATGCTTTTTATTTGCTAAGTTTAAAACCTTGTCCGATAAAGCTCGGTCATTCATTGAATCTGCAATATTCGTTGTTGTAGCCAAAATTGTTTATGGTCCAAGGCCAAAAGCGGCGGATCGCATTGCCCGCATTAGATCGGCCCTTGGAGAGCAAATAGGGAGTAGTCTTCATATCAACCCAGCCATCAGTAAATCTTCAATTCCGCGGCACTTTAACTTACCTAAAATTCTATAAATATCATTTATGGCTGAAAATGGTACCAATATTGAACATGTTATGGTTAAAATTGGTATCAACTAAAAACATAAAATGGCTAATATTGATAGCAATAATAGCCAGAAAAAAATATGCTATAGAAAAATATAGGGCCTAAAGATGAAGCGTGCTCTCCTAGAAGAACTCATTGCCTGGAAAGATTTGTCTGAACATTTGCCTATTCTTCTAAGAGGCGCCCGACAAGTTGGAAAAAGCTATCTTGTTGAACATTTCGGCAATAAATATTTTAATGATATTGCAATTGTTGATTTTGAAAATCGTCCTGAATTTAAAAGCGCATTTAAAACCAGAGATCCAAAGGATATTCTCGCTGGCCTTGAAATAGCTCTAAATAAGCCCATTAAAGCCGGTCAATCCCTTCTTTTTTTGGATGAAATTCAGCTTTGTCCCGAGGCTTTGATATCCCTGCGCTATTTTAAAGAGCAAATGCCTCAATTGCATGTAATTGCTGCAGGTTCTCTTTTGGAATTTATTTTAAAAGATGAAAATTTCGGCTTTCCTGTAGGGCGAGTGGAATTTCTTTATCTTCGACCCCTCTCATTTCATGAGTATCTGGATGCTGCTGCGCCATTTATTTTGCAAAAAATTAATGCATATAATTTGTCGCGTACCCCCACTCAATTAGAACATACTGAGCTTTTAAAATGGGTGCGCCGCTATATGTTTGTGGGCGGGATGCCTTCAGCGGTTAAAACAAGTCTAATTAATGATTCCTTATTTGATTCACAGAGGGTCCATTATCGTATTCTTCAAGCTTACGAAAGTGATTTTGGAAAATATGCTAAGCACACTCAGCATAAATATCTTCAAATGGTTTTTCAAAAAGCCCCTGCTTTAGTTGGGCAAATATTAAAATACAGCCGCATTGACGAACAAATGCGTTCTCGAGAATTGAAACAGGCAATAGAACTTTTGTGTCATGCAGGACTTTTTCAACGAATCGTAGCAACCACAGCATCAGGTTTGCCCTTACATGCCCATCAAAAGATTGATCGTTACAAATTGCTTTACCTAGACATTGGTTTGCTGCAAACAGAAACTAAAGTAGATGCAACACATTTTTTTGAACAGGAAATCATGCAGATCAACGCTGGCATGCTTGCTGAGCAATTTGTAGGGCAGGAACTTCTTGCTTATGCGCCAGCTTATCAAAATGCCCCTTTGCTTTTTTGGGAACGCACAAACGGAGGACAGGCAGAGATTGATTTTGTTATGGAAATTGGCTCGGACATTATACCAGTCGAGGTCAAAGCCGGCTCTACTGGGACTTTACGTTCCTTGCATTCCTTTATGCAAGGAAAAGAAGGCTATATCGGAGTAAGAATTTCCGAGAATCCGCTTTCATTGTATAATAACATTCTTTCAGTACCTTTTTATTTGGTAAACTCTTTAAAAGGATTGGTCCGGGAAGCTCGGTTATTGATTGATAAATGACAGTAGGCCTATGTCAACTACTAGGAGTGATTAATAGCAATCGTCCGATTCATCAGCCCTTCGAAGAGCAAATGAAGAGTGCCTTTACATCAACCAGATCCATAATTCTCAAGTCAAATAAATCAATTCTCTGGCTTATCTCCTAATTTTTATAAACTTTTTTTCTCAATAATATTTTTCAAACCTTGCAGTGTCGCCTTTGAATAAATAGGGCCAAAGTCAGCATTAAAGGGATCATAATGTTTTAAGCTTAGCAGTCTTCTTAAAGGCTGTTCTTTACCGGGTTGTGTGGGAATGAGGTTGAGTCTATTTATTAAAGCGTTAAATTCGAGTTCTTCGTCTTCACTTAAGGCATAATGTATATAAGAATTGTAAGTGCTACCCTGGTAAGGGGACTGGGTCCATATGATACGCGTATTTAGACTAATATTTCCGCGCAAGTTTAATAAGCAATAATCAAGAATATTTGACGTGTCTACAATTGAAATCTTCCTATTATTCAAAAAGGTTAAATCATTGATATCGCCAATCACGGAAATAATATTTCCCAATTTTGCATAGCGCTGAAGTTTAGCAAATTGAATGTCATCCCATTCATAGCGACAACCTGCGAAAGGGTCCTGCACATAATAATTATAATCATCCTCCTCCTCCATTTCTCTCCAAATTTTTGGACTTTCTAAATATACGGAACTAAAGTCGAAAAGATGGCTTAAATAATAATTTTTTATTTTTTCTGGTAAAATAGCTTTTAAAATTCTGCTAAAATTCTGCTACGAATTTGGATTATTCGTTTATTCAAATTAGTGTATTCATCAAGACTCGAAGAGAGATTAAAATAGTCACGCCTGTTAACAGCGATGCGTAGGAGTAAAGTATTAAAGTCATTATAAGCTTTAATTTTAGGGGTAATATCTACAATAACCAGCCCTTCGCATCTTTTTTCATCCGCAAAAAGAAGATCAAAAAAGCTTCTTTCTGTACCAGTTGAAACTATGATTCCCTTTTCCATTAAATCGAGATGGGGTTTGACCGCTGTCGGGAACAGTTCGTTGGGTTCTAAGCAAATGTCAAAATGATTTTCTGTCTTTATATCTACATCTTGAAAGATGGCAAATTCAAATTCTTCTTCTAAACTTAGGGAAGTAATTAGTGAATTATATGCACTAATATTTGATAGCTGAGCTTCATTAATCATAATTAATCTTAAAGTTAACTAAATTTATTAAAAATTTATTTATTAAAATAAAAAATAATGCACAAAATATGAAGGTGCAAAACTTATAGTAATTATAAACATTAAACCTTTTTGATTAAATGTTTGCTAGGTAAATTTGTCACTGATTGAGCCAAGGATGAATAATATCAAATAATTTATTAATGATATAGATAGAAAACAGGCAGAAAAGCAAGCGAAATAATGCCTATTGGACTTTACTAGTTAGTCGAGAAGGCGACGGAAAAGTGTCCTAATAGACAGCTTTTTTTTTTCCTTATGTAAGAAAATATTTATCATATTGTTAAAAAATATATTTTCGCTATTCATTCACCTTAACAAAATCAATAAACCCATTGTCAATATCGAGATTAACAAGCTTGACTTTAAGATGATCGCCGACATCTTTATTTTGATACCCTTGTACCAGTTTCCCCTCCACCGGAGGCTGGAAAATTCGTACCCAGGTCCCTTTTTTACTTGCACCTGTAACAATGGCATCAAATGTCACGTCAAATTTTGAGGAAAGGATAACTATTGCAGCCATTTTTTTAATTTTGCGTTCGACTTTCTCAGCCTCATCCTCTCTTTTTGTACAGTGTTCCGCAAGCCTTTTAAGTTCTTGCCATTCATAAGGCGACGGGGTTCCTTTTATAGCTGAGTTGACAATGCGTTGCGTGATCAGATCGGGATAACGTCGATTTGGAGCAGTCGAATGAGTATAATCCTTTAATGCCAGCCCAAAATGCCCGATTGGGTCGTCTTTTTCTGATTCAATAATGTATTCTCCATTTCCTAAAAGCTTTATCACAGTCAGGGAAAGATCGGGAAAACGTTCAGGATCTTTTAAACGTTGCCGGGTTAAAAAAAGGTCCAATGCTTTGGAATCGGGCTCTTCAGGAAGGGATTCGCCTTTTTCCTGCGCAATCTCAACGATCCGATTCCATCTTTTAGGATTACGGACAATCCTTCTGAAAGAGGGAAGCCCCCGGCTTTTTAAAAAGCGGGCTGTTGAAGTATTTGCAGCGATCATAAAGTCTTCAATTAAATTTCGGGCCCGATTTTTTACGGCCGCTTTCATATCCACAATTTGCTGGTTGTTAATGATCGTTTCAGTTTCGACAGTTTCTAGGGTTAATGCTCCATTTTCGTGCCTGTATTTTTTTAAAAGCTGAGCAATTTTATCTTGAAGCCGCAACTGTTCTTCCATTCCGGGAACCCTGGCAACTCCTGAGGGGATGGCGCCTTTTTCATCTAACCAGGCTGAAAGGCTTTTATAAGCAAGTTTGGCATGGTTGAAAACCAGGGCGGTATAGATATGGTAGTCGCTTAAAGACCCATCCTGATTAATTTCAACTTCTACTACGTTTGCCAATCTGTCTACTTTTTCATTTAATGAAGTAAGGTCGGTTGAAAACCTTTCCGGCAGCATCGGGAAAACTTTAGTCGGGGTATATATAGATACGGTATTTTGCCTCGCATGCAAGTCAATGGAAGAATTTTTAGGGACTAGATGGTCCACCTCAGCGACAGCAATAGAAATTTTATACCGCCCGCCGCTTAGCTCCTCAGCATAAGTCAACTGGTCCAAATCTTTAGAATCATCGTTATCGATCGAGCACCATAGTAGTTCCCTGGCATCTTGTGTTAATTCCCCTGGGATTAAAAGGGTGGAAGCTTTATTGACTTGATTCTGCTCTTCAGAATTGAAATCAATTAAAAAATTCCTTTCAAGCAAAGACTTTTTCGCTCGTTCCGTCAGATCGATGTCGAATTCAAGATTTTGTGCCATATTTTTCCTTAAAATAATTTTTAATACTTTCTATTCCCTTTTGAAGCCAGAACGAGTAAAAGTAAAAATATGTCTATATCCTAAAATTGAGGTGCTATGCAAGAAGAACGTATCGACCGGACTGATCCTTCGCAAAATTTTATTCATCGCTACACCCAAAGGTTGGATGCATTATTTCACCCCAGCTCGGTTGCGGTTATCGGGGCGAAGGATACGGAAGGAAGTGTAGGAAGAACGATCATGAATAATTTAGTGCATAGTTCATTCAAAGGACGCATCTACCCGGTTAATCCTAAAAGGGAACAGGTTTTAGGCCTTAAGTCTTTTCCATCTATTGCATCAATACCAGAAACAGTTGATCTGGCGATTATTGTAACGCCTGCTCAAACAGTACTTGAACTCATTAAAGAATGTGTGGTAGCAGGAGTCAAGACTGCGATAATTATTTCAGCAGGATTTAAGGAATTAGGAGAGGCAGGAGAGAAACTGGAAGAGGATATCATTATTGAAGCCAGGAAAGGGGCATTGTCTATTATTGGTCCGAACTGCCTTGGGGTAATGAACCCTAATGCAGGGTTGAATGCAACATTTGCCAAGGGGATGGCCCTGCCAGGTCAGGTTGCTTTTATCAGCCAATCAGGTGCCATGTGCACTGCAGTATTAGATTGGAGCTTTCAGGAAAAAGTGGGGTTCAGCTCATTTGTATCCATTGGATCAATGGCAGATGTCGATTGGGGGACCTTGATTGATTACCTGGGAGATGACCCGCAGACAAGAAGTTTGCTGATCTATATGGAAACAGTCGGGGATGCCCGTTCCTTTATGACTGCGGCACGAGAAGTTGCTTTGGAAAAACCGATCATCGTGATCAAGGCAGGCCGCAGCCAGGAGGCGGCCAAAGCGGCGGCTTCCCACACAGGTTCCCTGGCCGGAAGCGACGAGGTCTTTGACGCGGCCCTCGAAAGAATTGGAGTTTTACGCGTCAACAGTATTTCGGAACTGTTCAGTATTGCTTCGGTCCTAGCCCGTCAGCCTCTTCCCAAAGGCCCTAGGCTGACAATTGTCACCAATGCTGGAGGGCCGGCGGTTTTAGCTACCGACGCAACTGTTTTAAATCAAGCCCAGCTTGCTACCCTTAGTCCGAAAGTAATTGAGGAACTGGACCTCATTCTCCCTTCAGCATGGAGCCGCAGCAATCCGATCGATATTTTGGGAGATGCCGATCCGGAACGTTATGCACGGACTTTAGAAGTTTTATCTCGGGACGATCAAACGGACGGGGTCCTTGTTATTCTTTCCCCTCAGGACATGACCGATGCAAAAAAGACGGCTGAGCAAATCGTTCTTTTTGGCCATTCGGACAAACCGTTATTAGCGAGCTGGATGGGAGGGCAGACAGTAAAAGAAGGAGCCGCTATACTAACAGAGGCCAATGTTCCAGTTTTTGGCTACCCGGATGAAGCTGCCAGGACATTTGCTACCATGTGGCAGTATAGCCGCAACCTTAGGGTGCTTTATGAAACCCCAGCCGCTGCTTTAGAATGGGGTGAGGATCAAAATAGTTATGATGAAGCTCAGAAAATTATTAGCAAAGCTCAGACCGAAGGGCGGACGATACTAACGGAATTTGAATCAAAGCAAATGATTGATCTCTATGGAATTCCGGTTGTACAGACTTATGTAGCTGAAGAAGTGAACGAGGCTGCTGAGTATGCAGATAAAATTGGATATCCTGTTGTGCTCAAATTGTTTTCGCATGAGATCACCCATAAAACAGATGTGGGGGGAGTGAAGTTAAATCTGCAGGACTCTGATCAAGTTAAAAAAGCCTTTTTTGAAATATTTGAAAGTGTGGCGGAGAAAAAAGGGGTCCAGTATTTCAATGGAGTGACGGTCCAAAAAATGATCAGGCAAGGAGGATATGAACTCATTTTAGGTAGTTCTACTGATCCACAGTTCGGTCCAATACTCCTTTTTGGCATGGGAGGGCAGCTCGTAGAAGTTTTTAAAGACAGCGCTTTGGCGCTGCCTCCTTTGAATCGAAATTTAGCTCGGCAGATGATGCAAAAAACAAAGATTTACGAAGCTCTATTAGGAGTTAGAGGCTTGAAAGGGGTGGACATGCCCTTACTCGAGGAAATCTTAGTCAGGTTTTCTCAAATGATCGTGCAAAACAAGCGCATAAAAGAATGCGATATCAACCCTTTATTAGCCGGAGAGGAGGGGGTCGTGGCGCTGGATGCCAGGATTGTTTTGCATGAAGCTGAGATCGAAGATGCTGATCTTCCCAAATTGGCCATTCGTCCCTATCCTCTTAATTATGTGATGGAAATAAAATTAAAAAATCAAAAAATGGCTATACTCCGTCCCATTATGCCTGAAGACGAGCCTTTAATCGTCCATTTTCATCATGAACTATCTGAAAATAGCGTAAGACAGCGCTATCTTGAATTCATCAGCCTTGATCAAAGGGTCGCACATGAAAGGCTTCTCAGAATTTGCTTTAATGATTATGATAGGGAATGGGCAATAGTTGCAGAAATTGTAGAAGGGGAAGAAAAAAAGATTATAGGAATTGGACGCTTATCGCGTCTTCCCGGAACACCTTTTTCTCAGTTTAAAATGACCATTATAGATGCCTACCACCATTTGGGCCTAGGAACACAGCTGCTAAGCCATCTTGTTCGAATTGCCAGGGAAGAAAAAATTCAAGAAATCGAGGCTTATATCCTGGAAGAAAATGACGGGATGCTAAAAATTTGCAGGAATCTTGGATTTGAACTAACAAGCACTAAAGATCAGTTTATTGTGCGGGCGGTTAAAAAAATATAAAAAAAATATAACAATGCTTATCTTGGCTACAAATCATCCGATCGAAGATTTTGAACTGGTTCTAAACCGATTTAAGAAATATGGCATGAAATATTCAAAATTAACTAAAACAATTTACGGTGATCCTCAATCTTATCAAATGACCGCGATCAGGGAAAAAGACATGGAAGATATCCGTGTCTGGCGCAATGCCCAAATCGAAGTTTTAAGGCAGAAAACATCCATTTCAGAAGAGTCGCAAAAAATCTATTTTTCAAATGCTGTGATTCCAACTTTTTCACAGAAAGAACCCCAACAAATGTTGTTCAGTTTTCTTTTCCAAGAAGATTGTATTGGCTATGGAGGATTGACTAACATTGATTGGGAAGCTAAACGGGCAGAGGTCTCATTTTTGGTTGATCCTAAAAGAATAAACCCACTTCAATATGCCAAAGATTATCAACAGTTTCTTTCCCTGCTCTGCTTCATTGCATTTAACGAACTCAAATTTCACCGTTTGTTTACTGAGACTTTTGCCTTTAGAAAAGAGCACCAAAAAATTTTAGAGGACTTTGGATTTAAAAAAGAAGGGATTTTAAGGGACCATGTTTGGAAACAGCATCAGTGGTACGATTCAATTATGCATGGTCTTTTAACAGGAGAGTACAATGACGCTGAAGAATAAAAGAATATTCATTAGCGGTGGAGCTGGGGTTATTGGGACGGCACTCGTTGGACTTTTGCTAAAGGAAGGAGCCGATGTTTACGTAGGAGACCTGAAATTTTGCCCCAGGGAGTGGCTTGGCAAACTGAAATATAGGCAAGGGGACTTAAATACAATAACTTCGGAAGAGTTATTGTCATTCGATCCTGAGATTTTTTTCCACCTTGCCGCAACATTTGAGCGTTCTGAAGAAACCTACCCTTTTTTTTCTGAAAATTTTCATCATAATGTGATGTTGAGCCATTACTTGATGGATATACTGAAGGATGGTAGCTCATTGCAAAAGGTCATTTTTGCTTCGAGCTATCTCATTTACGATCCGAGCTCTTATCTTTTTGAAACTCCTCAGAATAAGCCGACTATCCTTGACGAGGAAAGCCCAATCTACCCACGAAATACGTGCGGAGGGGCTAAATTATTTCATGAAATTGAACTTAAATTCATGGAGCAATTTTTTAAAGATCGGGCAAGCTTTATTTCTGCGCGCATTTTTCGAGTTTATGGATGTCGCTCGCGTGATGTTATTTCGCGCTGGATCAGGGCAGCTTTAAGAAATGAAACCCTCACTGTTTTTCGGCCCGAAGGAGTTTTTGATTACATTTATGCTGAAGACGTTGCTGAAGGGTTACTTAGGCTGTCGTATACGCCTCATAATGGCATTGTCAACGTGGGTTCGGGAAATTCGCAATCCGTGGAAAGCGTAATTGATGAATTGCTCAAATATTTTCCTCAATTGAAGATCGAAATGGGTGAAAGTACAATCCTCTTTGAGCATTCACAGGCAGACATAAAAAAGTTAAAAAACTGGACAGGCTGGGAGCCGGGTTATCGATTGGAAATGGCTATACCTAAAATGATTGAATTTGAGAAAAATGCTCTCTCATTCCCTTCTTCCTTTCAGCAACATCCCGCTGTCCTGATCACAAGCCTCTCCAAAAAAGTTCCACTTGCCGAAGCTGTCAGAACAGCAGCCAACAAACTAGGTCAGTTTCAGAAAATTTGCGGATGCGATAGTAATGGATCCTGCATCGGACAATATGCCGTGGATGTGTTTTGGCAGTGCCCCCCATTGGAAAAACTGCAGTTTGAACAGGTCGTTTCCTTTTGTGAAGAACACCACATCACCGCACTCATCCCAACACGTGATGATGACCTTGAATTTTTTGCGAAGCATGTTAATAGCTTAGAAAAGCGCGGCATTCATACGTTAGTCTCAAATTCTGAGCCAATTTCCATATGCCTTGATAAAAAAAAATTTGCGGATATGTTAGTTAAAAAAAACTTACCCGCTATTCCTACGTCTATTTCCCTCGATCAGATTGAATCATCCTTTTATGTTGTCAAGGAGCGGAGGGGAGCTGGATCATCAAAAATTGGTATAAAATTGACAAAAGAGGAAGCCGCGAAGCATGCTGCCTTGCTGGAGGATCCGATTTTTCAGCCCTATATTGAGGGAAGAGAGTGGAGCGTCGATTGTTACCGAACTCGTGAGGGAAGGGTAAAAGGTTGTGTTGCCAGATTGCGGGATTACGTACAGGGAGGGGAGTCCCAAATCACAACCACGGCTGCCTATCCTGAATTGGAACATTTATGTCAGGAAATGGCAGACCACTTAGGATTATACGGACATGCGATCTTTCAGGTCATCGAAGATGAGGAGGGAGCTTTTCATGTGATTGAATGCAACCCCCGCTTTGGCGGGGCCTCTACGGCGAGCATTGCAGCTGGGCTCGATACTTTTTTTTGGTTTTTTATTGAAAGCCTCGGTTTAAGCCTACAGGATTATCCCTTTAACCGCAGGAAAGAGGAAGTGCGGCAGATCCGCTATCTTACAGACAGGATTCTCCCATGGCCATCGTTTTTGACTTAGACGATACGCTTTATCCTGAACTTTCCTTTGTATATAGCGGCTATAAAGCTGTTTCTGCTTATTTGAGCCCATTGCTAAATTTGCCTCCTAATGAAATTGAAGCAGGATTGAAAGCAGAGCTTAAAATTAAACGGGACCAGGTTTTTGACCGGTTTTTACAAGAGCACAATTTCTACAGCCGCAGCCTTGTAAAAAAATGTTTAAGCCTTTATCGAGGTCATGTTCCAACAATACAGCTCTACTCAGAGGCTTTAGAGTGCCTAAAAGCATTAAAAGAAAATTCTTTGTTTGTCGTCACAGATGGCAATAAGCTGGTTCAACAAAGAAAATATCAAGCGTTGGAATTAGGAAGCTATATAAAAAAATGTTTTTGCACCTATGCATACGGCATTCACCGCAGTAAACCATCTCCCTATTGTTTTGAAAGAATTTGCCAATTGGAAAAAATTGTTCCCTCTCAGGTTGTCTATGTCGCCGATAATCCCTATAAGGATTTTGTAGGAATTAAGCCCCTTGGTTTTAAAACCGTCCGTGTATTGACGGGACCTTACCGTGATTGCAAGGTAGAGCCTGCCTACGAGGCAGATGAGCAAATTGATAATTTAAGCCAGCTTGAGGCAGCATTAAAAATGCAATTATGGAACATCTATTAGTATAATAATTTATGAGCTTTGGATAAGCTTAAATGTGGTATGCAGTCTTTTTGCAGCGATTTTATCAAAAGTATAGGTAAAAGAAAATCCATTAAAGGCATTTTGTCTGCCTATTAGACAATCTGAAAAATCAACTCCGGACTGATTTTCAAAATCATAAAGCGCTTGTCTTACAACCGAATCATGTTCAATTCGTATTTGCTCGGTCAGGAGAAGTTGTTTGATAATGTTTACTATAACTTTTTTATTTTGTTCATAGCAATCTTCTAAAACCCAAACGACTTCACAAAGGACAACCTGTGAAATGCCCAAGGTTTGCCTTTCAGCAACAGCTCTTTCAAAAATGCTATTTGCACCCTTCGTCTGGCTAGGTTCATCTTGAATTAAATAACGAACAATCACATTCGTGTCTAATCCAATCATTTTATAGCCCTTTTTGAAGCATCCCGAATAGCTTTTTTCATTTCCTCAAGAGAAGCGGGCTTCTCCCTTTTAGATTTGACCATCCCTTTAAGTTGTGCAATTCCTTGATTGACTAAACTAACTTTTAATGTCCCGTCTTTTTCAATATGAAAATCAAGTTGAGAACCGGGAGAAATATTAGCTTTTGTTCTGATTGATACTGGAATTGTAACTTGACCTTTACTTGTAACCATGGCCTTCATATCATTCTCCTTACTATAATGTAATATTCTTACTTAATGGTAAGATATTCTACTTTTTCCTGTCAAGAGGTCTGTTTTATTGAAAAATTGTAATTTACCTATTGGGAATTGTTAAAAAAACCAGTATTTACTAAATTGACTCCTAAAACCCCAGGCACTCATGAACACTGAAATTTTTGTACAAGCGCGCATGGGATCGACCCGCCTTCCTGGAAAAGTACTAAAAGAAGTCCTTGGGCGTCCTTTATTAAGTTATTTGATTGAACGTTTAAAAAGGGCTAAAGAAGCGGACAATTTGGTTATTTTGACCACAATGCAAGCCGCAGACGACCCAATTATAGCTTTGTGTCAAGATGAAGGCGTTCCTTGGTTCAGAGGTTCAGAAGAAAATGTGCTTGAACGATATTTTATGGCAGCACAAAAAAGAGAGGTAGATGCGATTGTCAGAATTACATCTGATTGTCCTTTAATAGACCCTGAAGTTGTAGATGACGTTATCCAAACGTATAAAAGTGCGTTTCCGTCCTTTGATTATATTTCTAATTCTTTAGAACTATCATTTCCCCGCGGCATGGATACGGAAATTTTTTCTTTTCAAGCTCTCAAAACAGCGTTCCTTGCTAATATAGGCCAGGAAGAAAAAGAGCATGTTACTCCCTATATTTATACTCATCCCGAATTATTTAAATTAAAAAATGTTGCCCACCATCCTTCACTTTGTAACTTTCGCTGGACTGTAGATACACCGGAAGATTTTAAATTAATTCGCTTAATTCTAGAGAAATTATATCCCTTTAATCCTAAATTCAGCATGAAGGATATTCTTGATCTGCTTGAAAAATATCCTGAATGGAATCAGATTAACGCTCATATCGAACAAAGAAAATTAAAGTTCCAAAGAAAACAATAAATTCCTTTCATTTTGATTGCAGCTCTCATAGCGATTTGCTATAAGGACATAGGATAAGATCAATTACCCAGGAGAACCACATGTCTAAATCTGATCAACTAACCAAAATTTTGGCTGTAATGAGTGTTTTGGCTTTGTCTAATATGGAAGCTCAGCAGCAACCTGCCAGATCTTCAGCGCAAAATCAAACGACATCTAAGCCAAATCAATCTGTTCCTGGGTCAAATACCCAAGAAAAGTATGATATTCTTAACCGGGATCAAATTGATAATACCGATGTTTATGCCATTCCTTTTGACGACAGCGAAGTAGAAGATGAAGAAGAACTCAATCGGCTCGAAAAGAAAGAAGTTTTTCCTTTGCCTCACTCTAGAGACGCAAGAAAATAAACTTTACTGTCTTATTTATACCCGCACTACTTCCTTATAGGCAATAATACTTGCTTAAAGGAACTTCTTATGCTATAATGATTTTAGCGGTGTTAAGAAATGCCGCTAATTTTTTTAGATCCAGAGATTTTGTCATTCAAATCATTGCTTTCAATAAATGTCATAGAATTTATTGGCAATTCCACAAAAATAGGCTCAGCCTATTTGATCGATGAAGCATTCTCTTTAATCAGCTTGACGGTTAGCTTTAAATTTTTCCTTTTAGGGGAGTTAAAGTGCTTGTCGAATGAAGGAGGAGGGATTTAAAAAAGAAAAAATTTAAATCATCCTTCGGGATTATAGAGGAAAAAGTAAGAATTATGTCAGAAAATATTCAATGTGATCAAATCGTTATAGCAGAAAATGCATTTTTAAAATTCGGACTAAAAGACGAGTTGATGCAGGCTTTGGACGAGGCGGGGTTTAAAATACCAAGTCCGATTCAAAAGCAAGCTATTCCCGCTGTTTTAGCCGGACACGATATTGTTGCACAAGCCCATACCGGAACTGGAAAAACAGCCGCTTTTGGACTCCCAGCTTTGCAGCTGATTTCTGAAACCCCCGGCTCTCAGCTTTTAGTACTAGCGCCAACTCGCGAATTGGCTAGTCAGGTGAGTGATGAGATCTTTCGCTTAGGACGCCATCTTGGTATTAAAACTGCCACAATTTGCGGCGGTAAATCTTTCCGTCCTCAAATTGAAGCTCTGCAGCGCGGCGTGCAAGTACTTGTAGCGACACCCGGCCGTTTGCTGGATCTATTGGATTCAGGCAGTTTAACCGATTTTCGTCCGGCGCTTGTAGTTATAGACGAAGCAGATGAAATGCTCGATATGGGTTTTTTAGAAGCGATACAAAAAATATTCACCTATTTGCCAGCTAAAAAGCAGACCATGCTATTTTCAGCAACGATGCCTGCCCCTATTCAAAGATTAGCGCAGCATATTTTAAAAAATCCTTTATTTATCAGTGTCACGCATAAAGAAACGACAAATAAAGATATCAAACAGGTTTATTATGTCATTCGCGAAGACGAAAGAGATGATGCCATTTTACGTTTGTTAGACAGTGAAGAGCCGAGCAAATCCATTATCTTCTGCCGGACTAAAAAAGATGTTGATCGTCTTTCAACCTTGCTTGTGGCATGTGGATACCACGCACGAGGATTGCATGGAGATATGGAGCAACCGCAAAGGGAAGAGGTCTTGCGCCATTTTCGCGCTGAGCAGATCAAAGTTTTAGTTGCTACGGATGTGGCAGCACGAGGCTTGAGCGTATCGGATGTATCCCATGTTTTCAACTACCATCTCCCTTTCGATCCTGCAAGTTATGTTCACCGTATTGGCCGTACAGGCAGAGCCGGTAATAAAGGTGTTGCGAGCACTTTTGTTACATTGCGCGAATGGCGTGATTTTCAACGCTATGAGAAATTTATCGGGGCACCTATTAAACGGGAACTTGTTCCTAATTTGGAAGATGTGAAGAAGCTCAAGCGGCAAAAACTTGTCACGCGTATTAACAATCAGCCACTCCATTTGGATGCTCCAGTTGTTTTAGCCTTGATGAAAGAAATGGACCACATGACTTTGGCTTCCAAATTCATTTCGATGCTTTTGGACCAGGAAACAGTACAAGGGCCAAACCACATTGGAGTTGAGCCTAGAGCCCAGGATGGGGGAGAATCAAGAGGACCTCGCGGGGACCGGTACAGGGATGATCGCCCTAGAAATGGTTCGCAAAGATTTTCTGATAAGCCCGGATTTAAGCGCGATAGCGCCGGCGGAAAGAAAACCTCCTTCCAAAAAAACCGTTCGAACCATTCCCATTCCAGCGGAACAGGGCGCGCACGCACGGTCTAATAACTATTCATTTTATACTCTGTGGAGATATGCATCACCACAGAGTTTTTTGTACTAATATCTCAAAATATTCAGTGATTTGATTTAGGTAGACAATGCATGAAGCAATTATAAAACAGGATTAATAGCAGGAATTGGACTTAATTGGGCAAGTAACGTACCATGCTATATTAAAGGTTATTATAGAGATAAAATTGAACATAGTCCAATTGCAATATTCACACTTGATTATTTACAAAAAATAGCTAAATTAGCCTCTGCTTCTGCGTTTATCCATACTGCATTGAAAGCCGCAAATATCTCATCAGAAAAATTTCATTCTCTTCAATTATCCTTGATCTTTGCTCTACCTTTAATCACCAGGGGAATCGTTTATTTAGCAAACTTGTCTCAAAATGAGCGAGCGAAGAAATGTGCCAATGGCATCCATCATCATCTTATGACTATTTGCGCTGCCGCAAGTCTTACGGCGACAGTTAGTATGTTTTTTTTACCTAAAATTCCTTTAAGTGGATTATTGGCATTTTCTGCCACGATGAATGATTTTTCTTTTTTCAAAAACCTTTTCAAATATACTTCTTATAATATTTCATTTATAGGAGATCCAATCGGAGAGTGGATCGATGATCGAGATAGAAAAAAGAAATTAGAATTAGCCAAAGGAAATTATTACGTTTTTCCGGTAAATCCCCCTTTCGAATGGTGTGATCGATTGAAGGCATTTCATGCCCAAATTATTCATAGAGATCTTAGAAGAGATTTACAAAATTTTTCACGCATCGAATTTGAGGACGCCAAAATTTATTGGGATTTTTACCGGTTGAAACTCCCTCACAAAGTGCTTTTGACAATGCCGGCAACGAACTTAGCAATTCAGTTTATCTTGAAAGAAATAAGAATGATGGTTGGACTATAGAACTGGCCATACTTGATTATTACCTTTTAAAATGTTTAGGGGCTGGTTTGAGAAATTATTATAGATACATTTAATAACTCACCTTACGCAAAAGGAGCAAAATGAAGAAGCAAGGGATTGTTCAAAAATGCTCGCAATATTTTACTAATATTGCGAGCATTTTTGAAGTTAAATGAGATTCAAAAGACCTACTTCTTCGTCTGCTCCTTTTGCCGTAAGGTGAGTTGTGAAGTGATCTTCCAAAATATTTTTAGTCTATCAATTTTAGTCTATTTAAAAACGTACAATTTAGCACCACCCTATTTTAATTAGGCTATCTGCAGTTGTTTTTTAATATTTATACCAACAAATAATTCTTTATTTGACTTGCAATCCGCAAACCCTTTAAATAACTCAAAATAAATTATTTAAAGGAGCTTACAATGAATAATATTCAGCAAAGAAATCCATCAATTCGTGTGAATGAAAAGCCTACAGGACCCTTTCAAAATTCGCCGCAAATGCCAAGCTCCAATCCTGAAGTTTCAATTAGCCGTAGAAGGATTTAGATTGACCCTTGAATCTATCCAAAGATATGCGAGCAAGTATAGCGGCAAGGCATGGACCAACCAAGTAATGAAGGTTGTCAAAGCCACGGGCAACCAAGAAAAATTTGATGAATTGCATAAAAAATTAGATCGTAATCTGATTGGCATTTCCGCTTGTACCTCTGCTTCTGCATTTATCCATACTGAATTGAAAGCTGCTAATATCTCAATCTCATCAGAAAAATTTTATTCTCTTTAACTTCCATGAACTTGCTCTAATAATAAAATATGATGAAGTTGAATATTTTCATATAAAATAATATTTAGCTTTTTTTAAATATTATATTGATTTATATTTAGTTGTAATGTCGTTTTAAAAGAATAATTTATCATTTGTAGTCTATTTAAAGGATTTTTTATGAACACTGTTTCTAAGCCATTATCTCTATACCAGTCGTTAAGTTGTTTTCATTATAACTTCAGGGATCAACTGCCACTAGATTTAATAGTTACCATTGCAAAATATTATATCGCTTCAATTGATGTATATGATGAATGTAAAACAGAGATAAACAATGATCTTTTTCCAGCAAAGATTTATCGCCAGTTAAAATGGATGAAAGATAACGGATTTGGCGACTACAAAGTAGGCGGCAGTAATGCATTAAAACTTGCCTCTGCTGATAATACATGGGAAAATGATGACGTTGACATCATGGTCTATACTGAAATGAATACGTATGAGTATGCAACCGCACTTGGTCTAACTAATCATACTAAAAGTTGGACCAAAGGTATAGATTCGATGGATGTCGAACGTGAAGAAAAATTTCATGATAATATTTTTCAAGTTTTAACTTTTAAAAATGATGATTTTGACAAGAAAATACAACTAGTTTTTTTTGAAAAATGTGACAATCATTCATTTACAAATTTTTTAGATAAAATTTTAGATTATCCCGCTCATGTTTTATATGAAATAGATTTTGATAAGGATGACAAGAAAATATATAATTTTTTCTTACCTGTAAAAATGTGGGAAAGTATATTGGAAAAAAGAATACCTAAAAATTTGCATTGTTTAAAAAGCGGAGCACGTATTCAAAAATATATTGAGCGTGGTTTCGTATTTTACACATAAAGAGATATATCCAACATTTAAATATAAAGGCAATTAAATTATGAATAATATAGGTAATAATGATCAGAAACTATCGTATACAAATGGGATAAGGATGATCAGTGATCCAAAATTTAAAGAAAAAGCAGAATATGTTTATAATACCAATTGGAGTGCTTCAGGACCCTTTGTCTGTTTATATGATGCAAAAAAAACGTTTAAGTTTTCAGCAATAGCAGGTGCAATTGGAAGTATTGCTATTACCTCCAAATTTCATCCCATTAGATTGATAGGAAAATGCAGTTTGATAGGCAGTGCAGTAAGTGCATCTTTAGGTACTGTTTATTTAAAAATAGGAGTTGATGGATACAATGAAATCACATCTATGATAAGAGACAACCCATTTTCGTTAGTAAATAATCAAAACAGCTCTTAATGATCGCTTCATTGCTTTTTTCGAATAATCGACCATAACGATTATTCGAAGTCTTTTTTTATATGCCAATATTAATAAAGGCCAACCTTTTATTTTTAAAATTTTTCCCATCTAATAAACTGAGAAATTTTACATGATGGTATTCTTTCAAAAGCAGAAAAGTTTAATCCCTTATGAGGGCCTTAGCTTTTCACAGCTTGGGAGGGAGCTTTTGATGATAATCATACTGGCAGTGGTAAGAAAATTTTCCCTTGGAGAAATACAAAAAAATCAATTTGTAAATGGAAACTTACAAGGAGAAGGAAGAGAAAGCTGGAGAGGAAAAACGCTCAAAGGGCGATTTGAAAATGATAAGTTGGTAAATGGAACTGTGATTGAAAAAAATTGGCGTGTTTGTACTGGGACATTTGAAAATGGTCATTTAATGCATAGAACAATCACTGAACTGCCAATTAGAAGTTATATCCTTTTTGGTGAAGTAATGCAGGCACGCGTTTTTTCTGGCGTATTTGAAAATGGATTGTTACATGGACAAGGAAGAAAAATAGATCAATATGGCCGTGTAGAAGAGGGCGCATTTGAAAAGGGTCGTTTGGTTCGCGGGCAGGTCAGTTAACAAGCGAATAATAGCATATATTGCCGAAGAGCTTTAGCTTTCGGCATCCAAGCCTTTAAATTTTCTTGACAATTTCGTCAATTAAGCATACAAACATTGGCAATGTCAGAAATATTGACACGCATGTAGAAAAGTGCCTCTTATTTATTTGAGAGGAGAATAGGGAAACAGGTTAAAATCCTGTGCGGTTAGGCCGCTGTAACGAAAAACGAAAGCTATGCCCATTTTCATTGGGGTAAATAAACCACTGCTCTATGCGGGAAGGTTGCGAGTAGGGAATACCCAAGTGAACGCAAAAATTGGAATTTGGACCGCGTCCAAATCAAATTTTTGAGATCACTTGGGTATAATTTCGAAGCCAGAAGACCTGCTTTTCTACACCTATCGTGCCTCGTTCATCTAATGGACTTGGTAAAAAGCTGTCTCCTAAAAGACAGGATGGGGGAAAAGCTGCTTTCGATTCTCTCTTTGAATCAATTCCATTTTTCCCTCTTTTTTATGAATTATAATTTATAGAGGGTTATCTATGTTTTTTTCTAACGTCTATTCATATGTTCCATCCATTCCAGCTTTTTTTTCACCGCCTGTTTCTCCTTTTGATCAAATTAGGGAGCTGGATGAACTGCAAAACTTAACTTCCGATTGGTCAACTGACAAATGGCTTTCTCATACTAATGAGGTAAAAGTTTTTATTCAAAGTAGTGAAAGAGGGGCTGAAACGCTAGACCGTTTTGTTTCCCACCTGATGCAAAAAATGATCGCTGAGGATGGAAAAGATGTAATAAAGTTTTTTTCTGAAGTGTTGAGTCTTGAGGCGCTAAACGCCCTAGCTCAATTTAAAGTTCAGCAAAGAAATCTCCCTGTTCCCTTTGATGATGTGTTCGAATGGGCGGCAGACCGGGCTGCTTATTGTCCATATAAAGCAGAGCCAACTTTGGGTCAAAGAGTTTCACAAGAAGGTAAGCGCTGTAAACAGCTTGTTTTTGACTTTATACCTAATCTGCTCAATACATTTTTGTCCGCTTTCAAAGTTCTAGTGGCACAACGCACACCTGCAAGTTTATGGGAGTATTACCTTAAATTCGATATTATTTCAAAGCTGCTTTTGATTACAGCATACGCCTTAATCCAAATGCTTCAGCCTTTTTTTCAAACGACCGCAAAAACATGTCTGGCAGCAACATCTATTATCCTAGGCGCGGGGATTATTTTAGGGTGCTATCAAAAATGGCTGAAACCCTTGCCAAGTGAAATTCTACATTGCACGAATGTCGATAAACAAATGGAATGGGAAAATATTCAGACAAAAGTAGGCCAGGCAAGCGAATTGAATCAGGTAATTTCTGTTTTATTAACCGGATTTGAGGAAAGCGAAGCGGCTAAACAAAATAACGTGCTATTGGTTGGAAAATCAGGCAGTGGAAAAACTTCTCTTTTACAGCAGTTTGTCCAATTAAAAAAGGAAGGGCAGCTTCCCGATAAATTACAAGAACTTAGAATTTTTGAAATCGATTGCGGAATGTTAATATCAAGCGTGAATTTTGATCATGGCGATCTGATCAATCAAATTAAAGAACAGATCAGCGGCCATGAGAACAATGTTTTATTTTTTCTAGATGGAATCGACCATTTGGTAAAAAATCCTGCAGCCTGGAGAACTTTTAGGAAGCGTTTTTTTGAAGACCAACCATCCCCGCGCTTCATTGCTACGACAACTTTTAAGGAAATGGAAAAAATTCAGGAGCTTGATGAAGATGGCTCTTTCTTAAGCCGGGTGGAAAAGGTTTTAATTGAAGATAATGATATGCAGTGCAGGCTCGTAGTAGAAGAATATCTCAAATATAATGGAACCCGTTTGACAGTCACCAAAGAAGCTGTCGATGCTGTTTTGGAACTTTCACGAACAGAGAATTACCTCCCTCAAATTGGAAGGCCGCGCAAAGCAATAAGAATTATGGAAGGGTCCATTGGAAGATGTGAATGGACGCATAATTGGGCGTCCCACGGCAAGCTGGATTCTCAAAGTTTGAAGCAGGCGCGACAGGAATTGTTGCAATTAGAGCGGCCCATTTCCCGTCATTTATCAGAGAATCCTGATGAATTGGTAGCTTTACGGGCCCTACGGGAAAGAGTCAGACACATCCAAGAAAATGACAATGAACAAAAGCAAAGGATTCAAAAATTAAAAAAAATTGAAGAAGAGCAATTAAATTTTAGGAAAAATTATTTTAAATTGACCCATCAGTTGGCTAATGGGCGGCAGCTTAGAGAAAGGGGCCAAAGAGATAATGTTTCTGATATTCAGAAAAAAGAATATATTCTTTCTTATTTTTATGGCATAGAAGGTTTTAAAACCAGGCTTGAAAATCAACTGAACCAAATTGATCCTGTCCACCCTGTTCAAGTGAATGAAGGGTTGGTCAGATCGCTATTTGCAGAATCAATCGCAGCAGATGAGCGCATTTTACGCCAGGTAAACGGTCCCATTAACGTTGCTGTGGCTTAAACCGCAAAAAAATCTTTCAATTTTGCGAAATGTGTGCTCTTTAAGCAACCTAGAGGGTCGAACACAAATAAATAACATGATGGGCAGGGATGAACAGGATTACGCAGGCTTAAAAAGTTATAAAAGACGCAATTTTGTTCTTTCCTACCTATCTGTATTTTTTATAACTTAGTTGAAGTTGCTTTTAAAAGGATAAAAATGAGCTACGGCTACCAAAAGAAAACGGGCATTTTGCTTGTCAACCTGGGCACTCCCAAAACCTTCCTTCCAAAAGATGTTTACCACTACTTGATAGAATTCCTGACTGATGGCCGAGTTATAGATTGGCCATGGCTTAAGAGACAGCTGTTTGTTCGGGGATTTCTAGTTCCCTTGCGCTATAAACAATCAGCTAAATTATATCAAAAGCTTTGGACGCCTGAAGGAGCTCCTCTCCTTGTGCATGGTTTGGCAGTCCAAGAAAAGCTCCAATCGGTATTAGGAAATGATTTTGAAGTTGTTTTAGCTATGCGTTATCAAGAGCCATCTATTCAAAAAGGGATGGAAGCTTTAAAACAGGCGGGTGTGGATGAAATATTGATCTTTCCCCTTTTTCCCCAATATGCATCTGCCACAACAGGTTCTGTGAACGAACAGGTCATGCATTATTTAAAAAAATGGGAAGCCATCCCACGTACAGTTTTTATCAATAATTATGCGGCCCATCCGGCCTTAATAAAAGCTTTTTGCACAAGGGCAAAACAATACGATATTGGAAATTATTGCCACGTTCTTTTCAGCTTTCATGGTTTGCCTGAAAGACAGCTTCAAAAGGGGAATCCTGGCGGAAGCTGCATGGTCGGTCCCTGCTGTCAAAAAATGAGCAGCAAAAATCAATTTTGTTATAAGGCACAATGCTATTCTACAGCGCATGCCATCATTAAGGAACTGGCATTGGATCCGTCCAACTATACAATTTGTTTTCAATCCAGGCTTGGCAAAGATCCCTGGATCCAACCTTACACTAGCGATGTTTTAGATACCTGCGCCGCAAAAGGACATAAAAATTTACTGGTCTTCAGCCCCTCATTTGTTTGTGACTGTTTAGAAACAACGAGTGAAATTTCCCATGAATACGCGGAAGAATTCAAAAAGAAAGGAGGGGAATCGGTGCAATTAGTCGAGGGCTTGAACAGCCATCCCGTCTGGATAGAGGCCATTCGCGAGATTATTTACGAAAATATTTACCGTAAAGGAGCAAATGAAATCAACGCACATTCCTAACTCAACTTATCGACTACAATTCAATCATTTACTTACTTTCGAACAGGCTGGTGAACTGGTTCCTTATTTTAATAAGCTGGGAATTTCAGATATTTATGCCTCTCCCCTCACCAAATCCCTACCAGGAAGCCTGCATGGGTATGACGTGGTTGATTTTAACGAAATTAATCCTGAAATTGGAACCGAGAATGAATTAGGGGAATTTGTCGAAAGACTTCACAAGCATAAAATGGGCCTTATCCTTGATATCGTACCCAACCATATGTGCGTCATTACATTCAATAAATGGTGGAATGATGTTTTAGAAAAAGGAAGAGATTCTTCATTTTCCCATTACTTTGATATTGACTGGTCTTCCGCTAAATCGGTACTTAAAGATAAGGTCCTCGTTCCAATCCTGCACGATTATTACGGAAAAGTTCTTGAAAGCCAGGATTTAAAAATTATCTATACAGATGGTCGTTTTCATTTAGACTACAAAGATCGCCGCCTGCCATTAAATACTAATACCTATCTCCACTTATTAAAACGTGCCGAAGAAAAATTGCTTAAGGGGACGACCAAAGGAAATAGTGAATTATCAGAATATATTGACGACTTCGAAGAATCTTTCTCCGAAAATGAAAGAATTCAGCGTTTGAATGATCTGACCTCGTCTTCGCCAGCTATTAATGGCGCTATACAGGACTTCCTGGATGAAATCAATGGTAAAAAAGAGGATCCGCAAAGCTTTGATCAACTGGATTCGCTTTTATACAATCAGTTTTATAGAATTTGTTTTTGGCACTCTGCAAACGAGGAATTGAATTATAGACGTTTTTTTGAAATTAATGAATTAGTGGGAATGCAGGCAGAAAAGCAGGATGTTTATGACGCTATTCATAAACTGGTATTTAAGTTGATTAAAAAGGGATGGATCAGTGGATTGCGAATTGATCACGTGGATGGACTGTTTGAGCCTATGGAATACTATCATCGATTGCAGGAAAGCTGCAGAAATGCTGCGGAGAGCGATGAAACAACATCTAAGCCTTTTTTTGTCATAGTCGAAAAAATTTTAGTCCAGCAAGAAAAGCTTCGTTCAACATGGCCTGTGCATGGTACAACAGGCTATGATTTTTTGAATCAAGTCAATGGATTATTTGTTCCCGAAGATTCAGCCCAAGCTATGAAACAAATCTACACAGATTTTGTGGGATTTGCAGGAGATATGGATAAGACCATTTACCATGCAAAAAAATCTATTTTAATTTTTTCAATGTCGAGCGAATTGCATTCCCTGACCAATCGCTTGGTGAAAATTGCCGAACAAGATAGGCATTCAAGGGACTATACATTCAGTCAATTGCGCATGGCATTGACCGAGATCATTGCTTGCTTTCCTGTCTATAGAAGCTATATCCGTCTGCAAACAGAAGAGGTGGCCGAAGAAGATCAGAAAGAAATCGATGCGGCAGTCAAAGAAGCTGGAAGGCTTAATCCCAGTGCAGATTTTTCGCTTTTTTTATTTATTAAAAGCATTCTTCTACTTAAAAATCCCCGCCATTTAACCGAAGAACAAAAAGAACTTCGACGACAATTTGTTTTGCATTTTCAGCAATTGAGCGGTCCTGTCACAGCCAAAGGAGTAGAAGACACTGCCTTTTATCGGTATTATCCTTTAGCTTCTTTAAACGAAGTAGGGATGGACACTTCTAAGTTTGGCCTAAGCACAAATGACTTCCATCAAAAAAATCATGAGCGTTATAAAAATTGGCCTCATTCACTATCTGCCACCTTTACCCATGATACAAAAAGAAGTGAGGATGTAAGGGCGAGGATCAATGTTTTATCAGAGCGTCCTGATGAATGGAAAGAGGTTCTTCAGAAATGGCATTTTTTAAACCAGTCTATTAAGGAAATGAATGAAGAAGTGCCCGATAAAAATGAAGAATATTTGCTCTACCAGACTTTGATTGGATCCTGGCCATTGGAAGGCCTAAACGCACAAAATCACGAAAATTATGTGAAAAGAATTAGCGGCTATATGGGAAAAGCACTCAAAGAGGCTAAAATACATACGAACTGGTTTTCACCCGATACGGAGTATGAACAGGGAATAGAAAAATTCATTCAAACGTTGTTACAAATAAAAGAAAAAAACGAATTTTTGGAAGTTTTTAATGTTTATATCAAACCAATTATTAAAGCTGGTCTGCTTAACTCCCTTTCGCAGCTTGTCATCAAAGTAATGAGTCCCGGAATACCTGATTTTTATCAAGGCAGCGAATTATGGGAATTTACACTGGTTGATCCTGATAATCGCCATCCTGTGGATTACTCCGTCCGCCAAAAATTCCTATCGTCTCTCGAAACCTCAAATGAAGATCGGAGTTTTCTAGCCCAAAATCTTTTTAATCATCCTGAGAGTGGTTTAATAAAGCTTTATATCACTAAAGAATTGCTTAATTTGAGAAGGAAACATCCTTCATTATTCTGTCAGGGGGACTATCGGGGAATTGAATGTATTGGAAAGAAGAGTCAGCATATTGTGGCTTTTTCTCGCAGTTATATTGACGAAGCTTTGATTTGCATAACCAGCCGATTTTTCAGACATTTTACTTCACCCTTAGGGGATGCATGGGAAGATGCTTCAATTTTATTACCAAAAGAGATGGAAGGTGAATATTTTGATGTCCTTACCGGCCAGGTTCAACAGATCGAATCCAAGACTCCTCTTTCAAAGGTTTTAAACGTGCTGCACGCAGCTGTGTTAATACGAATTCATCGTTAATTTATATAAAAAGGGGCCTGGCTTATTAGCCAGACCCCTTTAACTATCAAAAATATCACTCGTCAAAACTATCTTCTTGGAGCGTTTAGATTTTGATTAGTGCTTGCATTGCCTTGTGTCTGTCCAGCATTGTTAGCATTCTGAGAAGATGAAGTTGTGCCCCATCCCCATGAATTGCCTTGTGCTTGACCGGCATTGTTGTTGGCATCATTGGCATTTTGAGCAGCTGAAGTTGTACCCCATGCCCCTGCATTGCCTTGTGCTTGACCGGCATAATTGTCATTGACATTAGCATTGGCATTATTCTGGGCGGCTGAAGTTGTACCCCATCCCCATGAATTGCTTGTTTGAGCATTGTTTGTTTGGGCATTGTTAGGATTAGGATTAGCTGAAGTTGTGCTCCATGTGCTGGCCTGATTTTCACGGTACATCTGGACGTTTGCAGGATTTCCTTGAACAGGGCGGTTCATGTCAGAATAGTAGCCCGCTTGCTGCTGCATGTGTGCATGCTGCATGTTAGGGTTTTGAATCCCTTGCTCATCAAAATCGTTATAGAACGTTTGAGCGCCATAGGGATATGGATATTCTCTTTGGCCCTGGTAATTGCCCTGGCTGCCTTCATAGCGAGTATTTTGGCTATTGAAGCCTTGCTGATATTGATCGTTATATCCTCTTTGCGCCTGTATTGGGCTACGATCATAATTACGGTTGTAGCTTCCCCAAGGGCATCCTCCATGCGGACATTGTGCCATAACACTGGCGGCGACGAGCGTAGAAAGAATAGAAGCGATTAATGATTTAGACAATATTTTCATACAAATCTCCTTTTACATTGAAATGCAAAGTCATGTTAAGTTTAAGATGTTTACAGGTTGGCTTTTTCCTAATACTGTAAGCACCTGTGTTCAAAAGGCACAGTGTTTCATTTTTTTGAGATCTTGAATGCATATTCTTTCAAAACGCTTCATTGTTAAAATTGAAGGGCTTTCTAAAATATTAACTGCATCCCTGGTACACTGTAAGCAAAGTTCGTAACCCTTAAAACTATCGGCAACCCCCGAGGTTTTCGCGAAGTTTTAAGCGGACGGACTTTGCTTAAAGTGTACCGTTCACAAGAAAATAACTTAACTCTTTCATGCCCTATCGTTTTTTTTAAATAAAGAAAAATTTGATTTTTTTATTTTACCAAAAAAAAACTGTGCTCATTGTATTCTGAGGGGTTTGGTTTAGGCCCCTGCAAAATTTTTGTTATTTAGCTCTGTTTGAAAGCTCGGGCAAAATAGCTTTATCAATTATAAAAAGCATTCCATTGTCTCCTAATTTTTCAGCATGGAGTACTTTTGCTCCATTGACGAAGACATTTTCTCCGTTGACAGCAATGTTCAAATTAGTTCCATTTAAATTTTTCAAGTTTGAATTTTTAAGCGCTGCTTTGTCCAGTTTAACCGGAACAATGTGATTGCTTACGAAAAAAGCAAGGTTTTCGCTATTTTCTTGGCTTAATAAATTATGAAGGGCGCCAGGTTGCATTTTGCGGAAAGCTTCATTGGAGGGGATAAAAATTGTAAAGGGCCCCTTTAATGCAGGCAACAAGTCCTTAGTTTTTAAAATGGCTGCCACCGTAGAAAAAGATGGAGAGAAACTGGGGTCGCCATTAACAGTAGCTGTCCCATAGCTTGAAGGAGACACATTTCCTTGATTTAACATAAATGCTGAATTTTCGTTGGATGACATGGTTTGAGTATTTTTTTGTAATGGAACAGATTTTTTGTCCGCCAAACTTATTTCATCCTCATAATAACCGACTTTATGTGGGTGGAGAGCTTGCTCACGGGCTCTGTCTTCCTCAATTTGTTCGCAGCGCGCACAAAGTGCGTTTACTTGCGTTGCACACAAACTAGAAAAACAGGCAATTAAAATGATAGCCGATTTCGGATAAGAACGCATGGTGACCTCCCAAGAGATATATTTTTGTTTATGAAAATTCTGGCTGCTATACCTTAACTTACACATAACTCAAATTTGCACATATAAATACTTTTAAATCTTTAGCAAGAGTTGAGTTTTAATAAATAAATAACTTCAAAATAGACCTAAGTTCTTGAAAATGAAATTTTTTCGAAAATTTACAAAAAATAAAACAAAAAGCTATTGCGCTAAACCCTTGAATTTTGTACATTGGTACTTCTTATATGTAAAACGTGTAAGAATAGCAAGTGCCGATGAGTATTTGCATGAGTGTTTTGACAGTATAAGAAAGACAATGTGCAAGCAATAAACAATAGAGCTTGTGTGGGACATTTAATGTCACACATATAGCACTGCTTAACAGCAGTGCGGATTATAGAACAACTCAAGTTTTCAAGAG
>JACDAQ010000003.1 GCA_013695355.1 Candidatus Protochlamydia sp. | reverse complement strand
TATTTGGACATGGTACTAGAGGGGCAGCCATAGGACTTGATAATGAAGGAAAAATGCTAACTCTTGCTTTGGAATTGGATTCAGACACAAATTATAAAGAATTTCATGAAAGACTTGAGGATTTCATCAGCATTTTGAATTATTGGCGAAAAGAGGCAGCAAAATATAAATAATTGTTCAAATTCTACCCATTGAGAATGGTAATTCTTTTTCAATGGGCTTTTTTATTTTTACAAAATCTTTAAGATCTGTTAATCTTCCAATTACAAGTTTACTAAATTGTTAAAACTAAGGAGGATTCTCATGAATTCATCAACTCTTTCTCTTTCTGATTTTGAAATACGGGACAGCTATTCATATCAATTCAATCAAACCCTATGTGGTCATGACCAAAATAAAAATCTTATCGGCATATTTCACGTCTGGGTAAATCCAAAAGATGAAAAGCCCTCAATTAATGATAATTATCCAAAAGGGAAAACGTATCTTGTAAGTGAGTGTAATACTCGCTTAAATTCCGATTTTAAGACATTATTAAATAAAAATTTAATTCTTCTACATGATAAGAAAAACATGCAAATGTTTGCCTTTTTAGGGTTTGAAAAATATGGTAAAATAAATAAACACTCGAAGTTTTATGGTGGAAAACTTCGCGAATATTCTAATATCTCCTCTTCTCACTTACCTACTAGAGTCAATAATGATGTTTTGATAACTAAATTTAAATTAATGGATTATCAAACAAGCGAGTGTTTAAAAAAAACACTTAGCAGCGTAGCTTGGATGTGCAATAATGCATCAAACAATATTTCTGAAAATCAATATAATTCAATCCCCAATAACACATCACTATACAAAATACAGCAGACTGTTCAACCTATATTTACCCAAACTACAAGCCTACCATCTCGAACAAAAGCTCTTCCCACTCTTCCGCCTAAACCCTCAAACAATACAACTTCTTCTTCAGCGAACATAAACTCCTTTACTTCTTTCCCCCCCATCTCAACTACCCCAACGAATTCATTTAAATCTCTTAATGATTTTCAAGGAAATAACTTTGACAAGGACCCTAAAATTCCTGCAGCGGAACTTTTAAAAATAGCAATAGAGTTTGCAAAAAAGGATGGGTATACTAATTTTGCAATTGCAAATTCTTTTAATGAAAATAATGCAGAAGTTTTTGCAGAAGTATATTTTGATAGCGAGACTAAAGACAAGTGTCATAAAGCAAAAGTTAATTTTTACGTTGATGCAAATAATGGTTTTGGGAAAAATTGCCGATTAATCCTTCAAAGACAATTTTTTTGCTATAGTCCTGACCCTGAATATGCACTCAAAAAAATTGCAAAAGCTTCCAACAAAATTCAAGAATCGGTGTAATTGTTTATCTAACATAAAGTACAATCGAACCAAACAGTGACTAAGTAGATTAATTAAAATATACTAAATAGGCTTTCCTAAAGGCATTCATATTTAAAAGCCAAATTCCGCAAAATATTGCTCATTTGTTATGATGAAATAAACAATCTAACAATGACTTATAGGTATTGAATTAAAAAGGATTTTTTCAAATTGCCTGCCGAGGCATGCTTTACAGATAACATCTCGCTTCTCTCATTGATTTGGGGCGGGGGGAGATTTTGAGAAGTGATAGTGACACCCCTCAGGAAAATACTCACCTTTTTTTGTCCAAAGCGATGCAATCTAATCTATTTGGCCATGGCACAAGAGGGGCAGCAATTGGACTCGATAACGAAGGAAAAATATTGACACTCTCACTCGAAATAGATTCTGACAGTAATTATAAGGAATTTCATGAAAGACTTGAGGATTTCATTAGTATTTTAGATTTTTGGAGAAAAGAAGCCTCTAAGCAGAAATAAATCATTTATAGCCCATTGTGAGAGTTATATCTTTCTCAATGGGCTTTTTTATTTTACAAAATCTTTAATTTTTGTTAATATTCCATTTACAAGTTTAATTAAAAACTAGCAAATGGAGAATTATTATGAATTCAATAAGTTTGTCAAATCTTGAAAAAAACGGATGTTTTTCATCTTATTTCGATACTACTCTTAGTGGTATTGACCAAAATGGTAAAGCAATTAACGTGGTACATGTTTCTGTAAATGAAGAAAATGGAAAGCAGGTTCCTTCAATTATGGATAATTATCCTGAGGGAAAAATATATCAATTGAGGGAATGTAACGCATACATGTGTCTCGATTTCAGGACGCTACTCGATAGAAATTTAGTACTATTATATAATGATCATAAAATGGAGATGCTTGCATTTGCAGGCTTCGAAAAATATGGAAAAATAAGTAGAAAATCACAATTTAATGGTATGAAAATTAACGATAATTTTTCTTTAATGCACGATTTCAAATGGAGAGATACTAAAATCCCTATTACTAGCTTTAAAATGATGGATAAGAAAACGAGTGATTGCGTAAAAAAAACATTGCTGGAAGTTGCCGGATGGTTTGATAAAGTACCTAATGAAACATCAAAATCCAAATATGAAGCTATCCCGAAGAACATCTCATCCTACCAAATTCAGCAGACTGTTCAACCTATACTTTCCCAAACTACAAGCGTACCATCCCGAACGAAAGCCTTGCCAACCCCCCCTCCCAAATCAGCAACAAACAATGGGATAATCAGTAAGGGCACGACAAATACTTTCATATCTCTTGCAGATTTTAATGGAAATAATTATGAGAAGGATTGTGATACTCCTATCGCAAAACTTTTAATCACAGCTATCGAGCTTTCAAAAGAAGAAGGTTTCACTAAATTTGAAATTTCTAATTCATTTAAGCAAAATATAGACGTTTATCCAGAAGCGTATCTGAGCCCTACGTTAAAGACAACTTGCCATAAATTAAAAATAGATTTTTTCATCAATGCAAGCAATAACTATGGTAAAAGCTGTCATTTGATTCTTCAAAGAGAGTTTTTTGTATCTAGCTCAGATAAAAACATCGTAATCCAAAAAGTTGCAGACGCAGCCAACAATGTTATAAAGTCGGTTTCAATTATTTAATTAAGCAAGCACTGATCTCAGGAAGACCTCAGAAAATTTTAGTTAAGCATTTACAATTTTACAAATGATATTTGGTCATTTTTAAATGACCAAATATTAGATGTACGAATTTACCTGAAAATTGCCATGCCTTTTAATAGGCAATAAGACTCTAAATTGTAAAGGCTTATTACCATATCTTATACTTATTTTGACACAAATAGTGTGCGCCAATAATTTATCCAATATCGAGAAGCTTCGTGCCATAAATCATTAGCGCGAATTTTCTCAACATAAACCCTTCAGTCAATTGTCCTATCACTGCTTCAATTAAACGCCTGGTACTTTTCATCCTACTTAAAAATCCCTTGGATCTACCACCCATCCTATTTTCTTAACGGCGTTTTAAAATAAAGTTCATTTGCCTTTCAGTCCTTCCTGAAGTTCCAGATGCTAAATTTTTATCTTCGATCATTAACCCATACAATTACTCTAAAAATTCTGGACATTGATCTCTTTCATCAACATTAGCTGCATAAAAATGATTGGACCATCACCTAAGGAAAATCACAACTTTTTTTGTCAAAAGCGATGCAATCCAATTTATTTGGACATGGTACTAGAGGGCAGCAATAGGACTCGATAATGAAGGAAAAATGCTAAATTTTGCTTTGGAAATAAATTCTTATAGTAATTTTAAGGAATTTTATGAAAGACTTGAGGATATTTTAGATTTTTGGAGAAAAGAAGCTGCTGAGCATAAATAAATTGCTATTAGCCTCCTTGGTACTTCCTTCACCACCTACTTTTATAAGAAGCATTGTTTATGATTAGCTAAATTTTAATTTGTCATTTTTCCTTTATGAAACAATTATTTCATAAATGGTCTAAACGATTGGATCGCTCGCCTGAAGTTACTTCATCTCTTCTTTATGCAAACCATATTTTTTACTTAAATTTTCATACTCTTGTATAATCTCTTTAACTCTTAAAATCTAGCTTGCTTTTTAATTTAAAGTTTTTGTTTTACAAAAACTTTAAAGTAGTTTAATCTAAAAAAATGCTTTTATAACCAAAAATTAAATTAAGGTGTTTCTCATGAATTCATTAAGTTTGTACGAATTTCAAATCAACGACAATTATTCTTCACCTTACTTTGGAGCTACTCTTGGGGCAAAGGATCAAAATGGTAGAAAATTTGATGTTGTATATGTTCGTATAGATGAAAAAAATGGAAAGCCTCAAATCATTGATAATTATCCCAACGGCTTAAGATACTATTTGAGCGAGTGTAATTCAATGATGATTCCGGATTTTAAGACATTATTAGAAAAAAATTTAGTGCTTTTATACAATGAAGATCAAAGCGGAATACTTGCATTTTATGGAATCGAAAAATATGGGAAAATAAAAAAGAATTCACAGTTTTTTGGTAAAATAGTGCTAAGAAATAATTATAGTGTTTCCGACTTTAATGACCCCAATGGTACGAGGGTTTATAATAACAGTTTTACAATGATGGATAAGAAAACAAGCGAATATATAAAAAAAACTCTTTTGAATATAGCCTGGATGTGTAATAACGTAACCAACAATATTTCTGAAAATCAATATAAATCAATCGCAAAGAGCATTCCATTACCAAAACAACAGACTACTCAACCCCTACTCTCCCAAACCACAAACACTCCATCTCAAACTACAAGTGTACCATCACGAAGTAAAACACTTCCAACCCCTCCACCCAAGCTTTCAAGCAGTATTTCTTCTTCAATAACCATTTCTGGCTATACAAACTCTTTTAAATCCCTAGGTGATTTTAAAGGAAATAATTTTGACAAAGATTGTGAAACTCCTCCTGATCAACTAATAAAAACAGCTATCGAGCTTGCGAAAAAAGAAGGCTTCACAAAATTTGCACTTTCTAACTCATTCAAAAAAAATATAGAAGTTTACCCAGAGCCATACTCTAGTAAAACAAATGCAATTTACCATAAAGTAAAAGTAGATTTCTTTATTGATGCAAGCAACGACTATGGAAAAACTTGTCAGTTAATTCTTCAAAGGCAATTTTTTACATGCTACTCAGATAAAACTATTGTCATCCAAAAAATCACCGATACTGCAAATAAAATATTAGATTCATTTTAAATATCGCTATAAATAATGTAACTAAAAAGTCAGGATTATATCAGGAAAGGGAAAGGCTCTGACATTAAAGTTCGTAGCCTTAACTGCCTATTCATTTTTAACTCAATGAGCTTGTTAGCCTTGACTGAGTACTAAAATTGCAATTTTTCTAAAACTCGGAATAAAAAATGAAAGCCGGGTAATATCCAATAACCCCTGAGGAAAGGCAAAATTTAAAAATAATCACTTGCCACCCCTAAAAATTACCCATTTGATCATTACATAGCGTAAAAAAAGCTAGAATCATCCGTTATTTACCTTGCACAAAATCAAGAGCTGACAAAAAGCCCAAAAAGACTTTTGCCTGTTACCTATTTCGATTTGCTTCAAGGGGCTCAGTGTCTCTTTCTAAAAATTCCATTAAGCCTATTCGCCTTTTAAGGCACTATCCTCCGAGCATCTAATCTCCGCCAAATTTAGCCAACTCGCATGCCTTAGCGTATATTCACTTCTTGCTTTTGTCATCCTACGTGCATGTTTATATAACAAACTTTGCTTTAGAACAGTTTGTGCGATGCCAAAGCAGCTTAACTCGAGTTAAGGAATAAGAGAGGAGTCTGCAACTCGATGATTATAAAGAACGTTAATAATTACAAAATTCTTGCAAAAAAATTAGCCGCAGCATAAAACAGAGACACTCCATCTTAATAAAATAAGAAAAAGTTAACTATAGCCTTTATATTTAATGAAACAAAATTTTTTCAAATTTCCATCCAACGCAAGTTTCACAGAAATTATTTCATTTCACTCATCTTTCACTTATGTAGAAAAACAAGTCCAGAGCTGGCTTACTCGTTTTAATTACCCCTTCGATCAATCTTTTGCTCAAAATTTCAATCTATTCTACCTGCTTGCTTCTAAAAAGTTTCTTGATCATCGTAGCCCTTCTCTTCTCTCTAGTTTATTTTTATCCATCCATTTAATGCAAAAAAGTTTAGAACAAAAAGTAGCTTTTTCACACGAAGAACTTCATGTGAAAATTCGATGGTTTCCTGGGATACTAACATTCCCTTTTTCAAAACGAGCAACGCTGGGATGTTTAATCGGCTATAACTCTCTAGATCAATATGAATTATTCGATGAAGAAAATCTTTATCTAGCTTTTCAAAAACAATTCCCAGACATTATTTTAGTAAAAGAAAGCTTTTATCAGCACTTTTCACAAAGTAAAGATCTTAAAATTTATTACTTCGAAATTGAAAAAATAGATGGGTCTAATTTTTCTCTTTATCAGCAAAATTTGCTAAAAAAAAATATAGAAGAGCGAGTGCGCAATAGCATTCAGAAATTATCTCCTGCAATTTATATGCATCGTAACGATGAAGAAATCTACAAAACCATTATGGTATTAAGTAATGAAATTGGTTCTTTAGAAGACTTCCCACAAGCCACTATCAATCTGGATAATCAAACAGGCAAGGAAATTGTATTTCAAGTAATACTTGTCCACCCTGCCCCGTTTCATAGCTTTTCTCTCAAAGAGCGTTTTGTTGAATGTACATTTATTCCCAAAAGAGTAACGACTGTTAAACATTTAGATGACCACCCCATTCAAGCACATGTTTTCTCACTCCATTTCCCTCGTGAATCAACATTTTTGAGATCTGATGGGTCATTAGACTTTATTATAGCCCGTAAAAAAGTGTTTTCGCTTCTACAATCTGCCATTGGTTCCTTTAGAGATTATAATGGTGGACTAATTCTAAAACAGCAAGAAAACTTAGTAAAATTTAGAGAGAGCTTCGAAGAAATCGATCAAGATTTTTTGGAAAAATTCTTTTATTCCATTACTCCTTTGGAAAAACAAGCCATTTTGGAACCAGAGATACTAGTTTCATTTTTTAACTTTTTTACTGAACAACAAATAAAAAAAATAGCCGATGACACTAACTTTAATTTTTTTCATTCACAAATCGATGCGAATATATATATTTGCGTGAAAGGAAATGATTGCACATTAATTGATACGGTTTCTTCCTTTTTACATGATCATCTTTTTCAATCTCACGAATTTGCTTATAGTCTTATAAATACTGTAGAAGGTAGTTTTTTTGCTGCTATATTGATAAATCCTTCAATCGAAAAAGGGATATATTTCATAGAAAGCTTAGAACAAAAAATAGAAGATTGGCAAAAAAGAATTAAAGTAAGAAAAATTTTAAGAATTGGCTTCGAATATATACCAGTCTCTTTAGATCCACGTATTGGAGGGGACAACGTATCTGCTGATACGTTACGATTGCTTTTTGAAGGGTTAATGCGTGGCGATGAAAAGGAACAAGTAGTCAATGGGGTTGCCCAATCGATTGAAATTTCTACTGATAGCAAGCAATATATTTTCAAACTGAGGCAGACTTTTTGGAATGACGGGAGTTTGGTGACAGCCTATGATTTTGAGTATGCTTGGAAAAAGATCCTTTCCCCTGATTTTAGGACTACAGCAGCAGGAGTTTTTTATCCGATCAAAAATGCTATGAAAGCTAAACAAGGTAGTATGCCTCTTGAAAAAGTAGGAATTTATAGCATTGATGATCGAATACTTAAAGTAGAACTTGAATATCCTACACCCTATTTTTTACAACTAACAGCACTTCCGATTTACTCACCGATACATCGGATTACAGATGAAAAAAGACCACAATGGCCCTATGAGGCCGAAGTAAATTTTCCATGCAATGGTCCTTTTCAGCTAAAAATCAATCAACCTAATCAAGGTTTTCAATTAACTCGCAATCCTTATTATTGGGATGCTAACTATGCAAACTGGGATCAAATCAACCTGATTCACTTGACACCTACTCAAGCTGTGCAAGCCTTTCATCAGGATGAAGTAGATTGGATCGGCAATCCATTAGGAGCTTTTTATTCGGGATATATTCCCAAAATTAATAGTGGCAAGGTGTTTGTTTTCCCAAATACTTGGGTTTGCTGGCAAGTTTTTAATACGGCATGTCCTCTTTTTCATTCTCAAAAGATAAGGGAAGCTTTTAGTTATGCAATTAATCGTGAAGAGATCATTTCAAATCCTTATTTTTCATTAAAGTCAGCTTTTTGCCCCTTCTTACATAAACTTACAAATACTAATCACGAAACTCTATTTCCGAGATTTGATCCGGAAAAAGCTTGCAGTTTATTTCATGAGGCACTTAACGATTTAAATTTGTCTCTTAGTGATTTTCAGAGTTTATCAATTATTTACAATGAGGGAGAAATTAGAGACTACACAGCTAATTGTTTAAAAATACAGTTTAAGGAAACCTTAGAATTAGATTGTGAGCTCAAGTCACTTCCATGGAATAAACTTTACAATCAAATGACTTCCGGAAATTTTCAATTGGGACTCATGAATTGGAGTCCCCCTGTAGAGGACCCCTTACATATGCTTAATTTTTTTAATACATTTAATCTGGCTGGGTGGGAACATTCAGAATATCAAAATCTTTTGCATTTAGGTGAGCAAGAAATCAACCTTTTTAAACGCTCCTCTTATCTCATTAATGCTGAAAAGATTTTACGTAAGGAAATGCCTGTCATACCTATTTATTATCAGCCTGCACAAGGATTAGCCAAAAATAATTTACGCGTTGTTAATAATATGTCAGGCAGCTTTAACATTGCTAAATCATTTAGGCAATGATTCTTAACTCTAGCAATCTGATTGAACTCAATTTCTTAATTACCCCCCACCTAATCCACCAGTTCCCCCAGTATCGCAAAGCGGCACATTGAGGTCTATAATGTCATGGGCAACAGATATACAGTCAAGTTGATAAATATCCTCATTCGGTGCAATCTTAGAAAAGTTTTTTTCTTTATTTAATTTTGGTAAGAGAAATTTATTCAGATAATTCAATGACAATGAGATGTCTTTTAGCGAATCATTCTTTGTCTTCTTGGCATCGCTTTGCTCAACACAATAAAAAACATTTTGAGATAGACCTTTAATTTCCATTAAATACTCCTAATTTAAGTTTTCAGGTTAGTCCAGCAAAAATTTTGACACCAAGCCTGTTATTTAGTCAATGTATTTTTTTGAAGTGAATTATAGAACTCAGAAATTTTTTGCATCTTATTCATTTTTAACTCCCTATGAAAACTTAAAGAATTATGTCTAAACATGAATTTAACTTTCTCTAAAATAGTCATATGGGATGTGATTTTATGGAGAAATTTCGTCAATTCCGAATACTAAAATAAACTGAAACGGCCTGGTAGGATGAGTGTCCCTGCGGTCGAATTACCCAAAATTTTAAGAAAATTTTTAATGATGATAAAGAAAAGTTGTAAGCTCGTGTGCTCCCGACATAACGCGGAGCTTACAATGTTTCGATATAAAGTTCAAAACTAGTCTGAGTATAACGAACCAAAAATGTGGTAATCATTTGATTTGGATTAGTGAAGATTCTATTGAAAAATGGCAATCTCTAAGAGATTCCCCTTCAAAGATGCCCCACAAAAATATTCTGATGACGCTATTATTTGATTAATGGTGCTGAAAGTTGTATAAAGCCTTTCTTATCGTCAGCTAGTGGAGTTATCGCTTCTTTTTTTGGGTTAATGAGATTGGCTTTAATAGCTCCTTATTTTATGAGCCACTATTGCAAAATAGCTTGAAAAATATTTGAAAAGCCTATCACAAATATCTCCTACAAACCTCATATTTAGTTAAAATTTTATGAGAGTATGAGTGGAAACTAAAAAATAAAAATAATTTCGTATTTGAGTAAATTGATGTGTGGTGATGAAAAAATTCGAAATTTTTCTTGACAAGATTTAAGTTGTATGGAATTTTTTGCTATGAATTTCTTAGGAGATATTAAATGAATACAATCTATAAACGAAAAAGCGCTTTATTTATAACTGCAGACCCATCTTCTGACAAATTTGATGTAAGTCCAGAAAATTCTATTTTTAGAATTGGTAATAAAAATGATTCAAAACTAGACCACATAAGACCACGAGATGTGGATATATTTAACGAAAAAGGAGCAGATTTCGTTAGAGCAAACAAGAAAGGATTGTCAATATTAACTTTGAAAGGCGTTATAACATACAGACTTGAGGGTTGGATTTGGATAATTTTTCCTAATACTCCCATTCCTAATGATTTAATTCTTATTGAAGATAATGAAAATCATTTTTCGCTTGCTCCAAAACGTGAAATGACTTTGGAGAAATTTAAAAAAGCTTTGAAATTATTTAAAGAAAATTTTTGCATTCCATGGAATATTCAATCTTCGGGTTCCATCACTGATAAACTGCATGATATGATAAAATCAAATTTAAATGTTTTTGCTGATAAAGATCCTTATTTTGTGCGTTGTTTAATGAATGAAACTATATTGCATTTTCAGAGAGCGGGTGATTTTAATTTGAAAAGAGAATGGAATGAGGTTATAATAAAAAACATTGAAGTTTTGCAAAATATTAGTATTGAGATTTAAAAATAAATGAGGAGAAAAAATGGATGATCAAATGTTTATATTTTTTAGTAAAGCAGAGGCTATGCAAATAATAGAATCACTTGACAATGAAAGATCGCGGTGGTCTCAAATCATAAAAGATACCAATGATGAAGATATTGTTTTTGATTATAAAAATGATATTGTAGCTTTAGATCAGTTGATTACTAAATTCAAACAAGCAGCACAAAAAGATTTTGGGGAGGATATAGTAGAATTATCTCATTTTCCCCGCGGTATAAGTTTGTAAGGTGTCATATCTTAAAAAGGATTCGACTAATAAATTTTTAGCTGCAAAATGTCTGCCGAAGGTGTGACAAAATGAATTTATTTTTCTAAAATCTCATCACTTTCTCCGTCTAAACTCTAGAAAGCTCAAATATAGATTTTGCCTTTTCTTGCAAGATATTTAGTTTGCTTTTTTCTCCATCATCGTACCACTTTTTATCCTTTAGAGAATAATTTTTAATGTATTCGCTTGTCCATGCATCGACATTTTTCGTTTTAACTTGCGACATGGCCACCATTATTACATCCGCGCCAGAGGGCCACATAAGAAGTGACATTGCCATAATCATAAGGGCATTCACCTAACGAAACACACCCTCTTTCTTTGAAGAAGGTGTTTTGTAAGAGACTCATATATTTAAAAATTAAACTTCAAACTAATAAATAATATTACAACTAATAAACAAATTTTATTTTATTTAACTTTGTAACCGTTACATAAACAAACTCTCTATCTTAGAACGCATTAGCATAAGCAGGATTCTATCATTATCAGTCAAAACATCTTTGTTCAGACTAATTTTTTCCAATGTG
>JACDAQ010000001.1 GCA_013695355.1 Candidatus Protochlamydia sp. | reverse complement strand
TATTTGGACATGGTACTAGAGGGGCAGCCATAGGACTTGATAATGAAGGAAAAATGCTAACTCTTGCTTTGGAATTGGATTCAGACACAAATTATAAAGAATTTCATGAAAGACTTGAGGATTTCATTAGCATTTTAAATTATTGGCGAAAAGAGGCCTCTAAGCAGAAATAATCATTTTATAGCCCATTGTGAGAGTTAAATTTTTCTCAATGGGCTTTTTTATTTTACAAAATCTTTAATTTTTGTTAATATTCCATTTACAGTTTAATTAAAAACTAGCAAATGGAGAATTATTATGAATTCATTAAGTCTTACAGATCTTAAAATATATGATGAGTATTCATCTTTCTTCGACGCTACGCTTTCTGGAAGCGATCAAAATGGGAGACACATTCGGGTTTTACATGTTAGCGTAAACGAAAAACTAGAGCCTAAAATTATAGATAATTATCCGCAAGGGAAGATATACAATTTAAAAGAATGTAATTCTACGACCTATAATTTTAAAGATTTATTAAATAAAAATTTTGTGGTTTTATATTACGAAAAGGAAATGGAAATTATCGCATTTTCTGGCTTCGAAAAATATGGAAAAATAAGTAGTCATTCAAAATTTTCGGGTCAAAAACTTATTGAGCGTTCCTATAGTAGAGCTGGTTGTTCTTATGATTATATGGATGATAAACTTTTTGTTAAATCCTTTAAAATGTTGGATAATAAAACTAGCGAATCTGTAAAAAAATCCCTTTTGAACATTGCCTCTTTGTTTGATAAACCCAATGACACTTCTAAAAGGCAATATGAAATAAATCATAGTAATCAGATATTCAACAAAATTCCGCAAAATACTCAATCCATACTCATCCCAAGTATAAACACTACATCTCAAACTACCAGTGTACCCTCCAGAACGAAAGCACTTCCTACCCCGCCCCCTAAACCCTCAAGCAATAATTCTTCTTCAATAATCAGTAGTGGCACAACGAATTCTTTTAAATCACTGTCTGATTTTCAAGGTAATAATTTTGAGAAGGATAGCGACACTCCTCCCGAGCAGCTATTAAAAACAGCTATCGAACTTGCAAAAAAAGAAGGCTTTACAAAATTTGCAATTTCTGACTTATTTAAAAAAAATATAGAGGTTTATCCCCAACCCTACACTAGTAAAACAAATAGAATTTATCACCAAGTAAAAGTTGATTTTTTCATTGAGGCTAGCAACAACTTTGGTAAAAGTTGCCACTTGATTCTACAAAGGGAATTTTTTATTTCTAGCTCAGACAAAACAGTTGTAATCAACAACGTTACAGAAGCAGCCGACAATGTTCTAAAGTCAGTTTCAAATTGTACGAATTTGTAAGAAACAATCCCGAGTAGAAAGAAAAGAGTGTTATATACATGATTTAATTTGATAGCTTTGCTAAATATAAGAAAAACTATCAGATTAAGTCATGTCTATTATATATTATGGCAAAGCCAGTTTTTTTCTGTAAAATCTGAAATATTTTTGCGATCAATCAGGGTCAAAAAAATTATTTATTCATTCATCCATTTTTTAAATTTTCCACTTACCCTGTCCTCATGCCTATCTACAAGTAGCGCTTTTATTAGCCTCAAACAAAATTCCACGTTTGGATGCCATTACTACGTTCATTGAAACTGCGGCAGAATTTGCTACCAACATTCAAAAATCAGATTCAATTATTTAATTAGGTAAGCAATTAATCTCAGAAAAGACCTCAGAAAAATTTTAAGTTAAGCATATAGTTTACAAATGGATATCCGGTCATTTTTCATATGGTTGAATAATCTAATCTTCAATAAGCTCCTCTAAATTTTTTACCTGAATTAGGCAAGACACCCTATTTGAATCTGAGCCATTAAACTTTAATAGCTGCTTATGCATTACTAGAGCAGGTAAATTTCAATATTGAGGATATAAATAGAAATTTAGTAATTCAAAAAGTCTTGCAAAAAAATTAAGCTCAGCATAACTTCAGTACCAATTCCCTCCTAATTGTAAGAAATAACTCTAAAAGGACTTTAAGTATTTGAAATGATAGGTAGTCTTGAGTGCCCCATTCACGCATGGCTTACAAACAATGTGTCCTTTCATTCTTCATTTTACGAGGTTGAAAAAAAAATTCAGCTCTGGTTCAACCGTTTTAATTACCCCTTGAATCCACCTGTTGTTCAAGACCTTTACCTTTTTTACCTGCTAGCTTCAAAAAAATTCCTTGATCATCGCTCTCCTTCTCATCTATCAAGCTTATTTTTATCAATTCACTGGATGCAGAAAAAGTTGGCACAAAAGATCGCCTTTTCCCCAGAAGAAATACATATTAAAATTCGTTGGTTGCCAGGAATTTTAAAATTCCCTTTTTCCTCACATTCTGTTTTAGGATGTTTGATCGCCTTTAATGCCTTGGATAAATATGAATTATTTGATGAAGAAAATCTCTATTTAGCCTTTCAAAAGCAGTACCCAGACGTCAGACTAGTGAAAGAATGTTTTTATAGACACTCTTCTCAAAATCAAAATCTTAAGATCCACTACTTTGAAATTGAAAAAAAGGATGGAACAAATTTTTCTCTTTTTCAACAGAATTTGCTAAAAAATAATATAGAGGAAAGGGTTCGTAACAGTATTCAAAAATTATCTCCTTCCACTTTTATGAGGCGTAATGATGAAGACACTTACAAAACTATTTTATCGTTAAGCAATGAAATCAACTCTTTAGATGACTTCTCGCAGGTATCCATTAATCTTGATGAACAAACAGGCAAGGAAATTGTTTTTCAAATAGTGCTAGTCCACCCGGCCCCATTTCATAAATTTTCTCTAAAAGAACGTTTTGTAGAGTGTGCTTTTGTTCCAAAAAGAATGACAACTGTCAGACATTTGGATAATCATCCTATACATGCACATGTTTTCTCCCTCCATCTACCCCGTGCCTCAACCTTTTTAAGAGGAGATGGGTCACTAGATTTCAATCTTGCGCGCCAAAAAATTGTTTCCATTCTTCAGTCTGCAATTGGGCAATTTCGTGATTATAATGGAGGACTTCTTCTCAAACAGCAAGAGCACTTGGAAAAATTTAGAGAAGGTTTCAAAGAGATAGATCAGGATATTTTAGAAAAGTTTTTCTATTCCATTAATCCATTGGAAAAACAGGCTATTTTAGATCTAGATATCCTATTTAAATTTTTTCAATTCTTTTTGGAACATCAAAAGGTAAAGCTGGTCAAAAACATCAATTTTTATTTTGTACATTCAAAAATAGGTGAAAACACATTTCTTTTTGTGAAAGGAAATAATTGCTCTTTGAATGATACTATTTTATCTTTTGTGCATGAAGATTTTTTCCAGTCCCCTGAAATAGCATACAGCCTTTTGAATACCTTAGAAGGAACTTTTTTTACAGCAGTTTTATTAAACCAGTCATCTGAAAATGAAGTACCTTTTATTCAAAATTTAAAACAAAAGCTAAATGAGTGGCAACAAAAAATTAGTGGAAAAAGAGTTTTAAAAATAGGCGTCGAATACATGCCTGTCTCACTGGACCCACGCATTGGGGGAGACAATGTTTCCGCTGATACTCTACACTTACTTTTCGAAGGCTTAATGCGTCGTGATGAAAAACATCAGGTAGTCAATGGAGTTGCTCAATCTATCGAGATTTCTTCCGATGCAAAGCAATACACATTTAAGTTGAGGCAATCATTTTGGAATGATGGGACTTCTGTAACAGCCCCTGATTTTGAATATGCGTGGAAAAAGATACTTTCCCCGGATTTTAAAACGTCATTTGCAGAGTTTTTCTATCCCATCAAAAATGCCATGAAAGCTAAGCAAGGAAAAATACCCATCGATAGTATTGGCATTCAAAGTATTGATGATCATACTCTAAAAGTTGAGCTCGAGCATCCCACCCCCTATTTTTTACAGCTGACCGCACAAACCATTTACTCTCCGATTCATCGCGGCATAGATCAAAGAAGACCCCAATGGCCTTATGAATGTGAATCCAACTATACCTGTAATGGTGCATTTCAATTGAAAATCAACCAGCCAAATCAAGGTTTTCAGTTAACTAGAAATCCTTTTTATTGGGATGCTAATTATACAAATTGGGACCAAATTAACCTGGTTCACCTGACACCTTCTCAAGCTTTGAACGCATTTCATAACGATGAAGTGGATTGGATAGGTAATCCTTTTGGAGCTTTTTACTCCGATTTTATTCCTAAAAAGACTGAAGAGATTTTTGTTTTTCCCAATTCATGGATTTGTTGGCAAGTTTTTAATACAGCATGCCCACCCTTCAATTCTCCTAAGATCAGAGAAGCCTTTTGTTATGCCATTAACAGGGAAGAGATTATTTCAAAAGCATTCCTGCCTTTGAAAGCTGCCTTTACACCTTTGTTGTCAAATAGTGGATATAATTGTGATAACTTATTTCCCGAATTTGATCCCGTTAAAGCAAATCAACTTTTTCATGATGCCCTCCATGAATTAAACTTCACGATTAATGATTTCCGCCCATTGACGCTTATTTATCAAGAAGGTGAAATTCGTGAACAAACGGCTAATTGTTTAAAAATGCAGCTCAAGCAAACTTTAGGTCTAGAATGTGAGTTAAAATCGCTTCCTTGGAATAAACTTTTTAATCAAATGAATTCAGGAAATTTTCAATTAGGACTTGTCAATTGGAGTCAATGTGTAGATGACCCATTATATATATTGAATTATTTCAGATTTAGTTCAGCTAATCTTGCACATTGGGAGAATTTAGACTTTCAAAATTTATTATTTTTAAGTGAACATCAAATTAATCCCTTTCAACGCTCCTCTTATCTTATTAAAGCGGAAAAAATTCTACTAAAAGAAATTCCCGTTATTCCAATTTTTTATCAGCCGGCTTTAGGCTTGGTTAAAAAAAATTTGCAAGTCGTGCACAACATTTCAGGGAACTTTAATATAGCGCAGTCTTTTAGAAAAGAATTTTATCTTTAGCAGTGCTTAAACTTCGAAAGTTTATCGCCCTAGGTAAAAATATAAGAAGAATAAGCGAGAACAAAAAGCTTTTTTCAAAAGCTTTTTTTGTTCATAATTATCTAGCGAAGTTTAAATGCAATGCGATTTATATATAAAATGCTTCAGATAAATGTAGTTTTATTTTATTTAATTCTATTATAGCTTATTTTATCCCCCACCTACATTGGTATCGCAAAGTGGCACTTTGAGGTCGCTAATGTCCTTGGCTATAGATCGACAGTCAAGGCGATAAATATCTTCATTTGGAGAGATACGAGAAAAGTTTTTTTCTTTATCGAATTTGGGTGCTAGAAATTGATTTAGATAATTCACGGTAAATGATATGCCATTTAGCGACTTTGTTTTTTTCATATCATTTGGCTCAACACTAAAAACGCTTTGAGATAGACCTTTAATTTCCATGAAAGACTCCTTATTTAGATTTACGGGTTAGTCCAGCAAAAATTTTTGCACTAAGCCTGTAATTTAGTCAATGTATTTTTTTGAAAAAATTTATAGAATTAAGGGAGTTCCTACATCTGATTAATTTTTAACACATTATGAGAAATCTTAACATTTTAAGAATGAAATTACTTTCCATATAAAAAATCAGGTATGATTTTCTTGAAAAAAAATCGTCGAATTAAATAGTTCACAAATCTGAAGCTCTCACAATGAATACAGTATACCAATGCGCATCATAGCGTGCTGTTACCAAATAATCATAAAAGCCTTTTAGCATTATATAATCAGCTTTCACTGCGTAAGGCTTCCTATATAAGAACAATTAGTTGCATCAGATGCCCTCATGTATAATAGTATTAAGAAATACTACTTTTTTTTTATTTTATTGCTTATAGGCCTTGTTGCACAATAGGCCTCACAACATAGAAGGGATTATTCATTTGCTAAATGCTAACTAACCAGAACCATCAACCTTTAGGCTGCTTTAAATATCCATTCAAATCTGGGCATCCCAATTTTATTCATCTTATTTATTATTATTGACTTACAGATAGCTTCTGTTTTTTGACCCCCTATCGAACGAGCTTTTCACCTACCGCCAAACATTCTTTTAATCCTAAACATTTCTGTCCCTGCTAATGATCTTTCGTGATAACCTGAACACATTTTCCAAAGTCTTCTACCTCCATCATCTCCACCAAATCCTTTGATTGCTGAAATAGCATCATCTCTTTCCTTTTCCCAGCCCCATTCTTCCGTTCCCTTGTATGTAGCATCCCTTGGTGGCGGCACATACAAATACCTCCTTTGTCATGCACCTTCTTCCTAAATCGGCTGGCATCATAAGCTCCGTCGCCCCTAACGGATTTGACCTTGTAGGATAATTTTCCTAGCATCTGTTCTGCTACCTCTGCATCTCCTTTATCATTTCCTGTTAACTCACAACAGATTATATCTTGCGTTTCCGCATCTACTCCAATATGGAGTTTTCTCCATGTTCTACGCTTACTCTTCTCGTGCACTTTTACTTTCCCTTCGCCTTCCCCATATACTTTGAATCCCGTAGAATCAAAGATGATGTGGCAAGCTTTTTTCTCTTGGGTTAACCGGTTGAGCCTTTTATGAAGTGGCTTGGCTCGCCTCGAAATCTGTGAATAGCTTGGTATTGGAAGGTTCAGGCCCATTGCATAAAAAAGCGATTGTACAAATCCTTGTAGATTTCTAAGGGATCCTTTATATACTTCTCTTAGAACAAGCAACATTAGGATCGCTTCATCAGAATATGTTGCTGGTCTACCAGCTTGGCAGGTGTGATAAGAAGAAAACCAGTTCTTGACTGTTTTTTCATCAATCCAGATAGATATGCTTCCTCTTTGAATTAGAGCTTTGTTATACTCAGACCAATTTCGGATACGATAAGTCGGTTCAGTTTGCATGGGTAGTCTCTGCCTTCCTTTGTCAGAAGCAGCCTACTCCATGCTTTTTTTAGATAACGCAACAATTTTTCAAATCTACGTGGGGCCTATTGTGCAACAAGCCCCTAGTTTCTGGCCCTCGCCTTGCTTTGCCATTAACAATAAGATGTTTATCTCATTCTTGCTTAAAGGACTTCCAAAAATCATCTACACTGCAATATAATTGAATTAAATCCATTTTGACCTCTCTTGATTAACATCTTGGTAAACAAATGTTTTAAATCATGAAAGGTCTTTTGTCATCGATTGCTTGTCAATTAGCTAAACTCAATATTCAGGTTTTTATGGATGTCTCCCAATCTTGAGGCTAAAATATAGCCTACTTTTGAGGTTTTCTTTGGCGTGGTTAGGTATTTTTTGGTAAAGCTCATAATAGGACAGTTATCACGTCTTTGGAAAATTGGCGAGGGTCGGAGAACTTTTAAAAATTGTTGGTAAACAATGGAGATATGCCTAGTGCAATGAGGCGCCTTCTGAAGGGTCACGATATGTAAGTCGTTGAGTTTGGTTAAATTTGCTAAGAATGTACGAAATCACATTTTAATATGCTCGAGAAAAATGCTCAGTGGGAACCGCTAGGTCCAAAATTAAATTAATTTATTGATATTTAATTTAACTTAGTTAGTTAATTTTTGAAGGAAACCACTATGCTATAGCATAGTTGTTTTTTGTTTTTAAATACTTAAATTACGGACTTTTTCAAAATTAGCTGAAAGAAGTACATTAATTTGTTTTTGAGAAATATTAATTGCTTTTTCTATATTTTTGTCATTAAAAACATTATTCACGGTTGCGTGGTCAGTGTATTGGCAATAATAATCATTAAATAGATGAGAAGGGCTTCGATGATCAAGAAATTTTTTGGAGGCTAATAAGTAGAAAAGATGCAGATCTCGAAAAACAGGTGGGTCAATAGGGTAATTAAACGGTTGAGCCAATGCCTGACTTTTTTTTCTACTTCATAAAAAGAAGAGTGAAAGGACATAGTGCTTGTTAGCCATGCTTGAATAGGGCATTCAAGTAAATTTTTTGTCATTTCAAATACGTAATTTTATTTCAATTTTTTTCTAATTCATATGTTTAAAAGGTTTTCACTTGATTGCTAAACAAATTTAATCTGAAATTATATTTTTTTCAAGAATTGTTTTAATATTTCTAAATTTTCATAAATTTTGACCTGCTCCCAATAAAATAATCCAAATAAAAATAGAGGTCCGTGTAAATTTTAACAAAAAAAGGACACGAACATGAAAAAATCTAGATTTAATGAAGCCCAGATTATAAAAATCCTAGAAGAAGGAAAATCGGACATTAAGGTGGACGAGCTTTGCAGAAAATATGGTATAGCCAAGCCAACCTACTATAGTTGGAAAGCTAAATTTGGAGGAATGACAGTTTCTGAAGCTCAGAAATTAAGGGCCCTTGAGGAAGAAAATAGCAAGCTAAAGAGATTAGTTGCAGAGTATGCTTTAGATATTGTAGCACTTAAGGATGTTTTATCAAAAAAGTGGTAGCCCCGAAAGCAAAAAGAGCATGCTCACTTGCAATAACGGCATATGGAATAAGCGAAAGAAGAGCATGTAAGCTTGTAGGGGCTAATAGAGCGATGGTTCGTTATAAAACGAAAAAGATGGATGAGGATAGTCTTATCCAAAAGGTTAGAACAATTGCTTATGAGAAAAGAAGGTTTGGATATCGCCGTATCCATATGATGCTAAAAAGAGAAGGGAGTATAATTAACCATAAAAAAGTCTTTAGAATTTATCAAAGTCTTGGGTTAAAAGTAAGGAAAAGAGGAACAAGAAAAAGGGCTTTGGGATTTAGAGAGATAAGAGCTCGAAGTAATTGCATTAACCAAAGATGGTCGCTAGATTTTGTAAGTGATTCAGTTGACAGTGGAAGAAGAATTCGTATGTTGACGGTTATTTGATGATTTCACAAAAGTTTGCGTGGGAATAGTTGTAGATACATCATTAAATGGAAATCGAGTTGGAAGAGAGTGGATAAAATGATAAATATTTATTGAAAACCTGAAAATATTTTAAGCGATAACGGAACGGTTACAAGTAACGCAATAATGAATTGGTCAAAGGAAAGAGAAATAAATTGGGCTTACATAGAGCCAGGAAAGCCATATCAAAATGGGATAATAGAAAGTTTTAATGGGAAGCTAAGAGATGAATGCTTAAATGAAAATCTTTTTATGAGTTTAAAAGATGCAGAAAAAAAAGTAGAAGAATGGCGTTTTGAATACAATGAAGAAAGACCCCATAGCAGTCTTAATGGTTTAACACCAAGTGAGATGATGGGGATTGAAAAAGAACTGAAACTAAATGGAACTTCTATTTAAATTTGGTATAAATAATGGGGCAAGGACAATTCTTGCCAAAAATACTCAAAGGCATGTCTTGACTAGTCCGCGAAGTTATTTAAGAAGCCTAAGCTTCGGCTATTTAAATTCCGAAGTTTGGTTGATCCCTCCCTTGCTTAAGCATAAATTATATTTATAAAATTAATTTAGTAAATAAATACTTTTTAAAACTATGCTTTTGCTGAGAAAATTTATGAAAAATTTGTATTTTTTATTGAATGAAATCAAGAACAAGTGCCGCCAGCAAAATGTATATCCACATAAAAGAATTAGATGAAATTTTCCTAATTGAAGCTGAAAAGCATGTGCTTACAAGGAATATGGTAAAGAGCTTTCCTATCATTTAAACATTCCGTTTGTTATCTATCACAGTCGTTTTGGGCTATTAAGGCAAGGCAACTTTAAATTTGCAATCTTTTCCCCTTAACTCATTTGTTATTGTATTTTTAACAGCATTGTTTTTAAAAAAGCTTTGGATAAATGTTTTCAATGGTTTCTCGAGCATAATTTTGGATATTGTTCCATTCTTGATTGCTTAAAAGTGCCAAATGCTCCGATCGATTTGTAGGGTATTCAATTTTGGTTTGGAAGGACTCAATCATATCAAATATTTTTTTTACTTGCATATATTGTGAATTAGTTAGATTGAAATTAATTTTATTTTCTTCAATTACCGACCAACTTTGATAAATAATCATTAGAAATTCTCCAAACATTTCATCGTTGGCATTTTCCCAGGATTTTCGTTGCCATCCCCCATCAGCTACCCACCTAAGTTCATTTTCAAAAAATGTTTTCAAATATACATCAAAATTACTTCTCATTGGTATTCCTTAAAACAAATTTTGTTAGTTTTAAATAGAGTTCACCTGAAACAGCTTGAATACTAATCCACCTTGGGTCGTCTAAAAATACATCTTCCTCAATGCAATCAATATCAATAGTTGCTTCTAAGCTGTCTATATGACTTTTAATTTTTCCGTGAAGTTGTTTAAGAAGAGAAAAATTTTGATCTCCTAATTGTTGGGTACAACTTTCGTCATTTAAAATTTTTTCTGCATTGTCCAAAAAATGATCTATAGTCTCCGAAGGAAAGCTCTCATCCGTCCCCAGGTTTTTAAACCAAACATTTTTTTGGTAATCTTTATCTTTCAAAATGCTTAGCGAATTTAATAATAAATTATTAATAATGTTATTTAAATGGTTCAATTGCATTTAAAGTCTCCTTTACAAATGCAAATTGGCATTTTCACATTAAATTTATCATAATCATATATGGACCAGGGTATGTGAGTAAATTCTTGACGCATATTATAAGTATATTCAACTATACTCTTGTTAGGATCCCATAAAGCATGAAGTTCGCATTTTTCTTCATCAATGATAGTTTGGCTGACATATTCAGTCCTTTGCCCATTTTTGCCTAATGGCTTTGCGGCGCTTAATCTTATTTCATAAGTTTTTCCATTATTTTCTTGAAGCCAACGTTCACCAGCACCTCTCTTTGGGAGAGTAACTTGAAAACATCTTGAACAAACTCCCTCTAAAGAAGGTACATATTTATCAAAAAAAAGATTTATAGCCTGCACTTGACCTAAAGTCATTTGTCTTTCTTTATTTTGAGTGGCAAATTTTTTATTCATTGCTTCATTAAAATTACTTGAAAATGCTATCCCGAGGTTGGGAGCATTTGAAATTTCAAAAAGTTGAGGAACAATTTCATAAAACCATCTATTATCCGCAAACCCATCAATTGTGCGATGAATGATGTAGGGCTCTTTACCCATTGGACAGGATTGTTTAACGATTACCCATTCCATTGAATTGAGAGGATTCACATATTTTTGACCTAAAAATTTTTTACAAAGATAAGTAGGCCATGACGTCGGAATTCCTTGAGGCTGAGGAAATAGTTTTATACCTAAATAAAGAGCTAAATTTTGGACGGCCAATTTAGGAAGGTTATGGTATTCTGCTTCTTCAGCAATCAGGTGCTTATATTTAAATGTATTTTTTTTTATATGGGGATGATTGATTTTAACTTTTTCAATAACGTCTTTCCAATTCAGAGTAGGTTTCATTCACATTATCTCTTTTGGGTTATCCTAAGTACCGCTGAAATGACTGTATAAAGTCATTTTTAATGAGTACTTTAATCTTCAAAATATTGGTTGTCAATGTAAATGTTAATATTTAATTAGATTATATTGATAAGATGAATGCAGGGAGAACTTTCAAGATTTGATTTTTGGTCAGGCTCAATTTCCTATGTCAGAATGTGTTAGCGATAAGGCCTGCTTGCTATGGACTATGTTTCCATACTTTAGTTCAGTGCTGCGTTAAAGAAATCAAAAGGAACAAAAACTTACTCCCCTGTGTTTGGAGTTTTTATGCAGCCATTAATAATAAGCGATCTCGATCGGCTAAATTAATAGAGGGCTTTTTAGGCTGAATACACACCGACAAGTAAATACAAACAATCATTATTTCCATGCTGATCCCATACTAAAGATCAATTGAGTTTGTTGCAAATGGTTGATAAAAGACACGACATTTTGATTAGTTTGTGTTTTAATTCATTTGATTTTAAAGCCTATAATGCATGTCACTCAAAACCAATGATATGCATATACCATAAAAGAAAACATCTATACAATATGAGTCTTTTAATATCTACATCAACCTGTAAACATTTCAAAAAGATAATATTATTTTTCAAAGATGTTCCTGATCCAAGAACTTCCGATAATTGTGATTATTCATTATCAGAATTACCGATCATACTGCTAATGGCTGTTATTTCAGGTACTGATGATGTCGGGATATTAATGTTTATGCTAACCAAAAAATGGAATTTTGCAGGAGCTTTTTGACTAAGACTTAATTCTTTCCTCCTACAATATTGAGCAACAAAAGACTGATGAGAAATCGAATATGAAGCCACTGCAGCTTTATTAGAACAGATTGATATCAGGGACGGAACGATATCTATAGATGCTGCTAAAAGTCAAAAAAAGGAATTTTGTAAAACATGTTTTCAAGTTTCTTTACCTAGAGGGGGTGCTGGTGAACACTGGCTTCATCAGATCCTAATAATGGAAAAAGTTATGAGGTTCGCTTAAGTGCTGCAAAATCATGGGGTAAGGATGGACAGACGACCGAATATGTG
>JACDAQ010000023.1 GCA_013695355.1 Candidatus Protochlamydia sp. | reverse complement strand
AGGTGGTTGCAATGGTATTCACCCACAGGCAAACCCAACAGAAAATCTCCCTTTAAAATTTGACTCCGACTTTATCGTCATACTGCAACCTTTATGGCGGGACTATCGAAGAGACCTTTCTTCAAGTTAAACGTCTATTACACTTCCAGAATCAATCAAAGAAGTGATTTCTTCTATTAATTCATGGCTAACACAAAACACGAATTTATGCTCTCCGCAAGAAAAAAATTTCGAATGATATGGAATATGAAAAAATGGTTTATTGCCGACACTTCTCACACATATATCATCAGATATGCTGCGCGTCCCTATGCCTCGTCGAAGAAATGAATATCAATCACATAATTGGAATCGATCTGTTGCGATAGATGACCGGGTTTTCTTTCTTGGGATTTGGACTCGGCGATATCGACCATCTCCATTCCATTTGCTCTCAACTTCATTGCAATAAAATCTGCATGCGTGGAAACCATGCCGAAATGCAAGCTGGATGACTGCGCCGGATTAATGTAGTTTGGGAGTCCGCTTTCTTGATAATAGGACTTCAACTGTAGAATTGATCCATGACAATGGCCGAACAACAAAATCATCCAACTTCACTCAAGGAATCAACTCAATCTTTGCGTTGAGGTTTGGGAATTCAAACACGTTGCTGAAAAAACTGATTAGCCTTGTGACAAAGCCTCTAAACAAAAAACTCGATCATAATTTTTTAAATTTAGCACCTTTTCTATCTCATCGTATTTTCGAGTATACTGAAATCGATTTTACAGCCATTTCAGGGAGATGATCAAGGAAGCACGAAGACACCTTTCGTTCAAATATTAAAAAGCTTATGGGGGAAGGATATAAAAGAATGCAAGCTGTCGCTATTGCCTCTAGCGAAGCGGCGAAATCTACGGCAAGAAGGATCAATTACAGGAAAAGCCTCTCGTTACAAATTATCCTCTGCAAACCAAGGCCTTTCCGTCCGGGTTTGCAAGTTGCTCTAGATATTTTCTAAACATTACCTACCTCAAATAATTCCTAACATTAATTTAACACTAATTATTTTATTTATCTTCGCAATTGAAATAATACATTGCTTAAATAGTGCTTGAATGCTACTATGTTTCTGTAAACACAACTCACATAAGGCAAACACTTAAGCATAAGGCTGCAGATGAGTCACCCTAAAAAGATATTGTAGGTGCATTAGAAAACAGCTGTCAGGCTACTTGAAATTAGCAATGAGATTGTAAATGGCGGTAAAGACACTAGTATTGAATCTACAAGATGGAAAATAATCCAAGAGATTGATTGAGGAATCTTAATTGCTAAAAAATTGAAAAACCAAAGAAAATGTGAGAAGTGATATGAACCCCACAAGTAAAATAAGATCTTTTGTAAAGCAAGTGCTTGCACCCTTCCTAGGTGATGAAAAGGGATACCCGGAAAATGAAAAAAACATAATGATCTCAGATTGTTCCCAACACTTTGAAGCCCTATTTCTTGATCTCTACCTTGAGCTAGTTAAGGACTTTTGCGACAATAAACTTAAGCCCGAAGAGGTTTTTCGGTGGATAGATAGTAAAAGAGGCAGTGTGAACGAATTAATTTTGAAGCTCTCAATTCCAGAGAAAAAAGACATGGACGCATTAAAAAGCGTGAAAATTCAGAAAATAGAAACAAACATGCATGAACAAGATGAAAACGACAAACAAATGCTTGAAATTGAAAAAAGTGGAATTTTAGAAAAACTGTGGCATGACTACCTGGTATTAGTGTCTAACTACGAGAAAAGTTTACCCTTCGAGGTTTATAGCTTAATGATGATTTCTTTTGCAGCTAATCTTATCGCACAGGGCGACATAGGCGCAAATGAGATACGAAGATTTGCAAGGGGCGCAATAGATCATGGAATCTCATACGCACACAATGCGAAAGTTGAATCTATTTAATAAAATAAGATTTATCACATTAAAAATGCATCCAATAAAAATCGTCCGCTATTAAGGATCTTTGCAAAAACCTAACAAACTAAAATAGATTGATTAAGAAATCTGAATTCTTAAAAAATTAGAAAAAAACTACAAAAAACATATAAGAAATGAAGAAATCCCATACAAATTCATTAAGATTTTTTGTAATGCAAGCGTTCGCACCTTTTTAGAAGGTGTAAAAGGGATACACGGAATAAGAGAAAATCAAACTGACTTAGATTATGAAGTACCTACTATTCCTTAATGAACAATCTAAGGACTTTTATGACAATAAGCTTAAGCGGAGGAGATTTTCCGGTCGGCATGAATAGCATGAATATTGGTTATCTAGATTATGTCAAAAAGAAAACGAAGCAATAAAGCTGAAGATTAACGAAGTTGAAAACTTATATAGATAAGAAGAAAGAACATCTCAAAAAGTAAAATACATACATAGGAATTCAGATGGAACATCCCTTAAAAGAAAATTTAATAGACTTAAATTTCCTCACTTGAAAAGATTTTTGAAGAATCTATCGTGGAGGGTCTTACGAAGGAAACTTTAGTTTGTACGGCACTCAGTTATTGTTGCACTCTTTTACATCAAATGTACGAGAATAACGTAGATGCAAAATTGACTATACACTATTTAGCGGACTTATCAGAGCGAGTTTACATTAGAAATTTGAATGAAGAAAAGGGATTGTAAGCAAAAAAATGCATTCAACCACTATGGACTGAAGTCCATAGATTGCATTTCGACTAAAAGTCGCTATCGATTAAAATCGACTAAAGGAGCTGACAAAATGTCAGCTTTGAACGATCTTCAAAAACTGCGGGCTAAAGCCACGCAGAATGCTGTTTTGACTGCGTGCTATTTGACGAATTTTTCATCAACAGTAACTCTCCATAATCCTTGCCTTCATGGTTCTTAATATACTCTCGAATCATATCATCGGTAATATCGCCAGCACTGAAAGCCGCATAACCGATCGCCCAGAAATGCTGCCCCCAATACTTTTTCCCCAACTGCGGAAATTCCTCTTGTATACGCCTTGATGACCGGCCTTTTATGGACTTCATAATATTTGACACCGACAAACTTGGAGGATACGAAA
>JACDAQ010000021.1 GCA_013695355.1 Candidatus Protochlamydia sp. | reverse complement strand
CGCGTCGATAAATAATAAATTGCATACCTAATTTTTCAACCTTTTCATGCATACTGTTCAGATTTCCACTCGAACGGAGTCCAAATTCACTGAACATTTGCTCGGCAAAAGAGCGTTCAATTTCATAGACATAATCTTTGTGTTCTTGCGAAGCAAAGATTGGCAAATTAACTAAAGCAATAAATAGGGGTATAAAACAAAAATTTAGTTTATCTGCAATCATGTATTTTATATTCCGTCCGAATAAATTCAATATTTTTTTTCAAAGCTTTTTGATAAGTTGCTCCAGCAAAATTATGGTCCTTCTTTCCAAAAGGTATTTCATGCAAAGGAACCTCACTATTAATAACTTTTAAGGTATAGCCATTTTTAGTAGAATCATGAGGGTATTCCGGAATGTAAATACTTTCATCTTTGATCCGTGATTTTTTTATATCAGCGACAATATGGTCTAAAGATGTGTTTTTATATAAATGGTTTTTTAATTTTAAATCCGCAGCTACAAATTTTAATGCCTCATCCTCTAGTTCGAGAGGTATGGGAAGTTTATCAAGATAGCGGTGTGCATACTGATCTACCACAATATCGTGCCGAGAATAGTTATTAATAGCAAGATGAACAATATCAGGGATAGGTGCGACCGCTCCATAAGTCAAGGTAATCAAGTGCTTTTTAATAAACGCATCAATTTCATTGTTTTGTTGAGATGGGTGATAGTCTCTTCCAGTTAAAACTTCATTGGCAATAAGCCCGCCTTCGCGCTATATGTGTCCAATAAACTGTATGAGACTTGATTGAAGAGAGCTTTTCAGCCATTGCAAGCAGCATTTGACGTATCGCCAAAAAAGGAATAGGATTGAGATAGCATTCCAGTTTAAGCCTTTGCAGATCTTTTAAGATTCCTGTAAATATTCCTTCTGTGGGATTATAAAAACCAATACAGAGAGGACATTCCTCAAGATTTTCCTTAATTTTGTAACCCATGTTCTTAAAATCAACTTTACTATTCTGTATTCCATTCTGAAAGGTAAATAAACCGACCGATTCAAATTTTGGTAGAAGCAAGTCCAAATGATCAAGAATGTTAATTAGATCTCCGCTCACACGCTCTTTTAAGAGATATAATTTGCCACAGGCAATGCGACACTTAATTTGAATTTTACCATTATAGTCATGAAGGTCGTTGGTGAGTACGCCAACTCCCTTTATAAAATCATATTGTCCCCTCAGCTGTTTATTGATATCTTTGACTTTTACCATAATTTTAAGTTCGCTTTTTAGATGCTTGCGAATAATATCCAGACCACCTTCCAATTTCAAGGTAACAGGCTCTTTATCAAAACTTTCAAGAATAGCGTCCTCCCAAGTCAATGCTCCAGGTTTTCCCATAAATTTATCCCTCAGTATAATTTTAACTTTAAATTTTAAAAGTGAAAAATTACTTAATCTTAAGGATTTTTGTACAGATATTTTTTTGAAATTCTTTTTTAGACTAATGCAAATGTTGCGGCCTAAATGAAATGCTCTTCGATCTTTCCTATTTATTTGAAAATTAACGAGATAGAATTTCATCTTTAACTCTGTAATTTCATTCAAAAAAATACATTGACTAAATAGCAGGCTTGGTGTCAAAATTTTTGCTTTACTAACCCATAAATCTTGGCAAGGAGTATTTCATGGAAATTAAAGGTTTATCTCAAAGTGTTTTTTATAGTGTTGAGCAAAGCAATGTCAAAAAAACCAAGAATGATTCGTTAAAAGAAATCTCATTAATAGGAAATTATCTAGATAAACGTCTAGCACCCAAATTGGTTAAAGAAAAAAACTTTTCTAGTATTTCTCCTAATGAAGATATTTATCACCTTGATTGTCGAACTGTAGCCAAGGATATTAGCGAACTTAATGTGCCGCTTTGCGATACGATCAATGGAGGAGGAGGATAGTTCAATTAAATTATCAATCCAAATATGCGGACCTGAGCACAATTTAAAGTTTTAAAAAGGGTGGTACATTGATTCAATCAACTTGATAATTCAATCAACATACCATCAAAATCGACCTTCTTTTCTTAAAATGTATTGCGGTTAACTCACAAATAGTGCCTGTTTTAAAAGATTATATAAGAACCAGTTTTGTAATTTAGAGAATCGTATGAAAATAGCTTTCCTATTGATCGATGCGTTATTTTAGTGGAAATTCGGATTCATTTATAATTGTGCTCGATATCCAAGTCTTTAATAATGTATGATATTCCCTCACTCATGAAAGTTCTAATCAAAGACTCCAGCTAAATGCATTGCTAACTCTATCTCACAGAAAGCCTTAGACAAGCATGCGTTATCTTTAAAGCAAGCAAAAAATTTTATTCTCTCCTAAAGGATTTTGCTACATTAAAGTTGCCTGAAAGATTTTGCACAATCTGAACATTTTTTTTAACTAATCCTAGTGCAGGTTGATAAAAAATAGGAATGATGGGCTTTTCTTGTTGTAAGAGCTGCTCAGCTTTAATAAGATAAAAAGAACGTCTAAAAGGGTTGATTTGATGTTCACTTAATTGCAATAAATTTTGAAAGTCTGGATGTTCCCAATGGGCAATATTAGCTGTACAATGCCTGAAATAATTCAACATATATAAGGGGTCATCCACTGAGGGACTCCAGTTGAATAGACCTATTTGAAAATTTCCTGAATTCATTTGATAAAATAGTTTATTCCAAGAAAGTGGCTTCAGCTCACATTCTATTCCTAATACTTCCTTAAACTGAACTTTTAAGCAATTAGCCGTGTATTCACGAATTTCCCCTTCGTTGTAAATAAGCGTTAAAGGATGAAAATCGTTAATTGAAACCCCTAGCTCGTCAAGGGCCTCATGAAATAATTGAGAGGCCTTAATAGGGTCGAATGCAGGAAAGAAAGTTTCGGCAGGGTTGGTATGCCGATGCACGAAAGGAGAAAAGGCTGGATTCAAAGGAAGAAATGCTTTTGAAGTAATCTCTTCGCGGTTAATGGCATAGCTAAAGGCTTCTCTAATCTTTGGAGAATTATAAGGAAAGCATGATGTATTAAAAACTTGCCAGCAGGCCCAAGTATTAGGAAAAACAAAAACTTCCCCACTTTTTTTTGTAATAAAATCAGAATGAAAAGCTCCAAATGGATTTCCAATCCAATCGACTTCATCTTGTTGAAAAACATGTAAGGCTTGAGAAGGATTAACATAAATTAGGTGAATCTGATCCCAGCTTGTACTATTAGCATCCCAATAAAAAGGATTCCGAGTTAGTTGAAAACCTTGATTTGGCTGGTTAATCTTTAATTGAAAAAGGCCATTGCAAGGGTAGTTGGATTCACATTCATAGGGCCATTGCGGCCTTTTTTGATCGATAATACGATGGATAGGAGAATAAACAGTATGTGCAGTCAGTTGTAAAAAATAGGGAACTGGATGCTCAAGATCCACTTTGAGCGTGCGATCATCAATGCTTTTAACACCAATGCTATCGAGAGATAATTTCCCCTGTTTAGCTTTCATGGCATTTTTAATGGGGTAGAAAACTTCTGCAACCGTAGTATTAAAATCTGGAGAAAGGATCTTTTTCCAGGCATATTCAAAATCGTGGGCTGTCACAGAGGTCCCATCATTCCAAAATGACTGCCTCAATTTAAAAATATATTGCTTAGCATCCGAAGAAATTTCAATAGATTGGGCAACCCCATTGATCACCTGCTCCTTCTCGCTATAGCGCATTAAACCTTCAAAAAGTAAATGTAGGGTATCAGCGGATACATTGTCTCCTCCTATGCGTGGATCTAGGGAAACAGGCATGTATTCGACCCCTATTTTCAAAACTTTTTTTCCATTGATACTTTTTTTCCACTCTTCTAGCTTTTGTTGTAAATAATTTATAAAAGATATAGCTGTTTCTGCTTGTGGATTTAATAAAACTGCTGTAAAAAAAAACCCTTCTATGGTGCTTAAAAAGTTATAGACAATTTCATGTGATTGAAAAAAATTTTCATGGGAAAAAGTAGAAATTTCACTTACTGAGCAATCATTTCCTTTTACACAAAGAAATACATTCTCGTTTATTTGAGAATGAGAAAAATCAAAGTCTATACTTTTATTCAGCTTTTTTGTTCGATGTTCTAAAAAGAATCTAAAAAATACACATAGGATATTTTGATCCAGAATAGCTTGTTTTTCCAAAGGAGTAATGGAATAGAAAAACTTTTCCAAAATATCCTGATCGATCTCTGTAAAACCTTCTTTAAATTTTTCTAGCTGCTCTTGCTGTTTAAGAAGAAGCCCTCCATTATAATCTCGAAATGTTCCTATTGCAGCCTGAATAAGAGAAACGACCTTTTGACGGGCTAAATTAAAATCCAATGATCCGTCATTTCTTAAAAACGAAGAGGTACGGAGAAGATGGAGTGAGAAAACATGCGCCTGGATTGGATGATTTTCCAAATGTTTGACAGTGGTCAATCTTTTTGAAACAAAAGTACATTCTAAAAAGCGCTCTTTAAGAGAGAAACTATGAAATGGTGAGGGACATACCAGTACAACTTGAAAAACAATTTCCTGACCCGTTTGCTCATCCAGATTAATAGATACCTGGGGCAAATCTTCAAGAGAGCTAATTTCATTGCTTAAAACTAATATGGTCTTATAAGTGTCTTCATCATTATGCCTCATAAAGGTAGAAGGAGATAATTTTTGAATGCTATTACGCACCCTTTCTTCTATATTATTCTTAAGCAAATTTTGCTGATGTAGAGAAAAATTTGTACCGTCTTGTTTTTCTACTTCAAAATAATGCATTTTAAGATTTTTACATTGAGAAGTATGCTGGTAAAAACATTCTTTTACCAATCTTACATCAGGACATAGCTTTTGAAAGGCTAAATAGAGATTTTCTTCATCAAATAGTTCATATTTATCTAAAGCATTATAACCGACCAAGCATCCCAGGACTGAATGCGTGGAAAAGGGGAATTTCAAAATGCTCGGCAGCCACCGTATTTTTACATGCAAGTCTTGAGGAGAAAAAGCAACTTTTTGCGACAATTTTTTTTGCAGCAAATGGATTGATAAAATCAAACTAGAAAGGTGAAGGGGGCATCGATGGTCAAGAAATTTCTTGGAAGCCAGTATGTAGAAAAGGTATAAGTCTTGAACAAGGGATTGATCGAAGGTATAATTGAAACGAGTGAGCCAATTCTGAACGTGATTTTCTACCAAGGAAAAAGATGAGTGAAAAGAGAGGTTATCTGTAAAGCGTTCCTGCGCCGGAAATTTTATAAAATTGTGTTTCATTAAAAATAAAAGCCATAGTTAACTTTTTTATCTTATTTTAGTAAGAAGGGAGTGCCTCTGTTTTATGCTGCGGCTAATTTTTTTGCAAGAATTTTGTAAGTATTATAGTTGGTGATAATCAGTTAAATTTGCGACTTATCTCTTAACTTGAATTATGCTGCTTGGGCGTCGTACAAACTGTTCTAAAGCAAAGTTTGTTATATAAACAGGCACGGAGGATTATCAAAAAGCTAGAGGTGAATCATACGATAAAGCATGCGAGTGGGCTAAATTTGGCGGAGATTTAGATGCTCGGTGGACAGTGCATAGGCTCAATGGAAATTTTAGAAAGAGACACTGCGCTCTTTGTATCATATCGAAATAGGAAACGGGCAAAAGTCTTTTGGAGCTTTTGGTCAGCTCTTATTTTGGGCAAGGTTAAGCAACGGATGATTTTAGCATTTTTACGCTATGTAATGATCAAAATGTGTAAAATTCTAGGGTGGTAAGTGATTATTTTTAAATTGCCGTCCTTTCGGGTTATTACCCGGCCTTCGTTTTTATACGGAGTTTTTAGAAAAATTGCAATTTTAGGACTCAGTCAAACCTAAGAAGCTCATTGATTTAAAAATAAATAGGGGGGTTAAGGCTACGGGCTTTAATATCCGAGCCTTTCCTGCTATAATCCTGACTTAATTACAATTGTTTAGAGTCAACATTTAGATTAAATCTAATATGTTATTGGCAGTGTCTGTGATTTTTTTGATGACTACGTTTTTATCTGAGTAGCATGTGAAAAATTGCCTTTGAAGAACTAGCTGACAACTTTTTCCATATCCATTGCTTGCATCAATAAAGAAATCTACTTTTACTTTATGGTAAGTTGCATTTGTTTTACTAGTGTATGGCTCTGGATAAACGTCTATATTTTTTTTAAATGAGTTAGAAATTTCAAATTTTGTGAAGCCTTCTTTTTTTGCAAGTTCGATAGCAGTTTTTATAAGTAGATCAGGGGGAGTTTCACAATCCTTATCAAAATTATTTCCATGAAAATCAGACAGGGATTTAAAAGAATTTGATGACCCATTACTGTTTATTAGAGAAGAACTATTAGATGCTGATTTGGGAGGGGGGGTTGGCAAGGCTTTCGTTCGAGATGGTACGCTTGTAGTTTGAGATGTAGTGTTTATACTTGGGATAAGTATGGAGTGAGTATTTTGCGAAATTTTGTTGAATATCTGATTACTGTGAATTACTTCGTATTGCTTTGTTGAGGTGCCATTGGATTTATCAAACAACGAGGCAATATTCAGCAGAGATTTTTTTACAGATTCGCTAGTTTTATAATCCAACATTTTAATGGAGCTAACAAAAAGTTTATTATCCATAAAATCATAAGAATAGCCAGCTCTACTATAGGAACGTTCAATAAGTTTTTGACCGCAAAATTTTGAATTTTTAGATATTTTTCCATATTTTTCGAAGCCAGAAAATGCGATAATTTCCATATCCTTTTCATTATAAAAAACTATTAAATTTTTATCCAATAATTTGATAAATTCACGTGTAAAAGAATCACACTCTTTTAGTTTATATATTTTTCCTTTCGGATAGTTATCTGTAATTATAGGCTCTAATTTATCATCTACACTAAGATGTAAAGCTCGAATTTGTCTTCCATTTTGATCGGTACCACAAAGAGTGGCATCAAAGAAAGATGAATAATCGTCTTTTATTTGTAAATTTGACAAGCATAATGAATTCATAAAAATCCCCCTAGTTAAGCAATGTAATAGGAAGATTAACATATCTTAAAGATTTTGTAAAACAAAAAGCCCATTGAAAAAGGATACATCTTTTCTCACTGGGCAAATTAGAGTAAATTATTTATATTTCGCTGACTCTTTTCTCCAATAATTTAAAATGCTAATGAAATCCTCAAGTCTTTCATGAAATTCTTTATAATTTGTATCAGAATCTACCTCTAAAGCAAGAGTTAGTATTTTCCTTCACTATCTAATCCTATTGCTGCCCCCCTTGTACCATGTCCAAATAAATTGGATTGCATCGCTTTAGACATAAAAAGATGAGAATTTTCTTGAGGGGAAAGCCCAATAACTCCTTTGAATAAAAAACTATGCGTAGATTGAAAACAATCAACCTTAATATCATCCGCAAAAGGAACGGAAAAATGACCAGGTTCAGGCGATTCGATCACATCTTCCATTCTAAGTTCCCGTCCCAATTGACGAATGAGTGTATCTAACATATTTTAAATCCTTTTATTTAACCTAGCGCGTTACTAATGTTAGTTGCATGGAAGCTACTATCTGTAATTTTCATCATCAAATTATTAATGGCATCAGCAAGGCTGGCAGATTTGTCCGATGCTTTTGATGCACTGTCGGTAAATCTTTGCATTGCTCGTGCGTATCCATCTAATTCTTGTATAAATGCGTCAATGTATCCCGCTTCCTGCTCATAGCTACTTTCAATAAACTTTGATGATCCACTCACTACGCTTGAGAGTGTTTGTTGTTGCATACTGGTTATTTGATTGAGTTCAATTGTTTTAGCAGCTGTTTGTTTTTCTAGATAGGCACTACTTTCCATTTCATCAATTCTCTCCTGTACTTTATTAGCAAGCTTAGTATCACCTTCTATTTTCTGATTGTTAGCATCAATTTTGCTATTACAGTCATCAATATCTCGGTTATTAGAGTCAATTTCTCTTTTTTTTGCTTCTACTTCTTTTGGAGTCAAAGGTAGGGGTTTTGCTTTTTCCAGACCATCTTGAGTTAAAGCAACATCCGATTTTTTAGGGGGATTGAGCTCTTCTTCCAATTTTTTATTTCTAAGTTGTTTTGCCTCTTTTATTTGTGTTAACGATTGATTTTGTGAACTCAAAGTTGGAATATCTTTTTCATGATTTGCTTTAGTATCCTTGAGTTCCTTTACATGTGTGTCACGCTCTTTCGTACAAGTCTGCCGCGCTTTGACCGAATTACCCATTGTTGCTTTCATTGAGGCAAAACTTACGGCGGCTTGAACGAAGCAGGCAATCGCTTCGGTTCGCTTTTGAGCGACTCTTGCATCGG